>JAVBKC010000078.1:0-41893 GCA_031554255.1 Niveibacterium sp. | reverse complement strand
CCTGGGTGGCTTTCTTGGGCGCAAAAGCGACGGCGAACCCGGCGCCAAGACGATCTGGATCGGCATGCAACGCACCATGGACGCAGCCTCCATGATTCTGGCGCTGCGGGAGGATTCGTGAGTTCTGTATAACGAGATGCCTTAGAGCCGCGTCGTGAATTACTTTTTCGCTTTCTTGTATCGACCGTCCATCGAGCCTTCGGCATGCAAGCCGCAATAAATGCTGCAATCCTTTGTCGTAACCGTTAGCTGATTGTTGGAAAAATTAAGCAACACAACGCACATGTCATTTTCGTCGTCTGATGTATAGGCCGCCCGATGTGCGTCCACCATGAATGCCTTGCCCTCAAACTCGCAGAGGTTTTGGCCAACTACCGAGTTGATTGAAAAATCGACAGCATCGCCATGTTTCTGGATTTCTACAGAAGCGTTTTTCTTTTCATATATCACTGGCCCAGCGGCAAGGGTTGCGTGAGAAAGCACTAGCGCCGCAAGCGCGAACATATAACGTTTCATCATCTCTCCTGTTTTCATATTAGAAATCTTCGCTGCACCAGACCTTCAAAACCCGCCCGAACACTTCAAAATCCATGTCGGGCGTTACGGTCCACGGCTCATAGTTGTCACGATTGGCCGACAGGACACGTAGTCCCTGTCTGGGTATTTGTTGCCGACCCGAAAGAAGTAAATCCCATCGAATTCGATCGTCGTGACCTTAGGGAACCTCTGATTAACCCAAAAATTCTTAGGACAAGCGCTCGTAACTCATTGATTTGTAATGCACAAATTTTCTCTACAACCGGTTAATCAGAGCCTCCCTCGGAAAGCGCTATGCCGCAGCACCTCTCTTGAGGATGATTTGGATATAACGGGGGATGATGCAAATATTTTTATAGAAAGATTTTTTGATTATTTTAAAGTCAATTTATGGGATTTTAATATTGGTCGATATTTTCTAGGCGAAGGAGGAGGAATTATTTTTCTTTTAGTGAATGCGACTTCAAAAAGCAAAAAGCAAAAAAATTTCCATTAACACTGGGAATGCTTGAAAAATCGATTGCTCTTGGAAAATGGGATGCCGTTATTATCGAAGATCAAAGCCACTCAAGCAATTGATCATTAAAATCAAGTCGGTGGTTTCTGGCCTATCAAACAAACTGCGCATCCCGTTTTGCTGCAACACCTATTTCAGCTTGACGATCTCACCCTTGAGCGCCACACCGGCGATCATTGCGCCGGCATGGCATTCGTATTCGGTTTCGCTGGAAAATTCGTTTTTAGCGTAAAAGCTGCGCACGTTTACGACCGCGTCGCCGCCGAGTTCCTGTGCCCGTTTGGCAAGCTGGATCAAGGCTGATGCCATGGCCCATTTGCAGGCTTCAGTATCGCCTTTGACAAAGGAATTGGTTTTCCGGTTGGTCACGAACTCGCCGAGCTTTTGGTCCACCGCAGGCGTTTCGCGCGTGCCGAAGTAGAACTTCGCATCGGCGAATTTGGCTTTCTCCGATCCGTTGAGAACATCGTCGATCGGCAATTTGTATTCGGTGTCGCGCGCCTGCGCGGACAGTGCGGCCAATAGGGTACACAGCGCCAGAAGAAGCCTAGGTTTTAGCATTGCCACTCCATTAAAGTTTTCGGAAAATCAATGAGGTATTGATCCCGCCAAAGGCGAAATTGTTGTTCATTGCGTATTCGCAGTCGAGCTTGCGCGGCTCGCCTGCAATGTAGTCGAGTTCCCCGCAGCGCGGGTCCACCGTTGCGAGGTTCAGCGTCGGCGCAAACCAGCCTTCGCGCTGCATCGCAATCGTGAGCCAGGATTCGAGCGCGCCGCAGGCGCCGAGCGTGTGGCCCATGTAGCTCTTGAGCGAGCTGATGGTCATGCGCGGGCCGAAGACCGCTTCGGTCGCGTGGGTTTCGGCGATGTCCCCCTGCTCCGTCGCGGTGCCGTGGCCGTTCACATAGCCTATCGCCTCGGGCGCGAGCCCTGCATCGGTCAGCGCAAGCTGCATTGCACGCGCCATCGTTGCAGCCTGGGGCTGCGTCACATGCGCGCCGTCGCAGTTGGTGCCGAAGCCGACGATCTCGGCATGGATGCGTGCGCCGCGCGCGAGTGCATGCTCCCATTCTTCGAGAATCAAGGTCCCTGCCCCCTCGCCCAGCACGAGGCCGTCGCGCGCGGCGTCATACGGACGCGGCACGAGTTCGGGCGTCGCATTGCGCGTGGAAGTGGCGAACAGCGTATCGAACACGGCCGCCTCGGAGACGCACAGTTCTTCGGCACCGCCTGCGACCATCACGCTCGCGCGGCCATCGCGGATGGCTTCGTAGGCGTAGCCTATGCCCTGGCTGCCCGAGGTGCAGGCGCTCGATGTCGTATAGACACGGCCCGTCAGACCGAAATAAACGCTGATGTTTACCGCCGTCGTATGCGACATCATTTTGATGTAACTGTTCGCGTTCACGCCTTCGGTATCGCGGTTGATCATCATGCGGGCGAAATCGCAGATCGCCGATGGCGTGCCGGCCGAGGAACCATAGGCCACGCCGGTGCGCCCATCGGTGAGGCAATCCGCACCGGTGAGTCCCGCATCGGCAAGCGCAAGCTCGGTGCTGCGCACCGCCATCTGCGCCACCGGTCCCATGCTGCGCGTGCGCTTGCGCTCATACCCCGTCGCGGGCAGTTCGTAGGGCGCAACCGGCGCGCCGAGGCGCGTCAAGAGCCCTTCGTAGTCCGACCACGCATCCATGCGGCGTACCGCATTGCGCAGCGCAAGCAAGGCCGCGCGTACGCTGGCCCAGTCGCCGCCTAATGGGGACAGGCCCGCCATCCCGGTTACGGCCACGCGTCTAGTTTTGACGAGACTCATACGAGGCCCCCATTGACCGAGATCACCTGGCGCGTGATGTAGGACGCTGCGGGCGAAACCAGGAAGGCCACGGTCGCCGCAACTTCCTCGGCCGTGCCGGCGCGGCGCATCGGGATCATCGCCAGCGCTTCGTCGCGCAGCTCGGGCGAGAGCATTTCGGTGTCGATCAAGCCGGGCGCGACGCAATTGACGGTGATCCTGCGTTTGGCCAATTCGATGGCCAGCGCCTTCGTCGCCCCGATGATGCCGGCCTTGGCCGCGCTGTAATTGACCTGGCCACGGTTGCCAATAATGCCCGACACCGACGACAGCGTGACGATGCGCCCGCCCGCGCGCGCCTGCACCATCGGCAGAACGACCGGGTGCAGCACGTTGTAGAAGCCGTCGAGATTGGTGCGGATCACGCCGTCCCATTCTTCTTCGGTAAGCGCCGGGAAAGCGTTGTCGGCGTGGATGCCTGCATTGCAGACGACGCCGTAATACGCCCCGTGCGCCGCGATGTCGGCTTCCAGGCATTCGCGCGCGGCCGCGCGCACGGCCACGTCGAACTGCAACACGCGCGCAGCGCGCCCGAGCGCCTTAATTTCTTCGGCCACGGCGTCGGCCTCGGCGCGACGCGTTCGGCAATGCACTGCAATGTCGTAGCCATCGCGCGCCAGCCGCAGCGCAATCGCGCGGCCAATGCCTCGGCTCGCGCCGGTCACAAGAATTGTCTGACTCATACTTTGTCGAGGCTCAGTAAATCCTGAACCGATTCGGGTTGATAGACGGACAGCGTGGCCTCGGCGCAAAGCGCGCCGCCCACGCTGATCCTGCATTCGAATGCCGCAAGACCGGACGGCGCCTGTAGTACGCGCGTGGCTTCGATTGCGAGCACATCGCCGGCAAGGAACCAGGCGCGGTGACAGCGATAGCGTCGCGTGCCCAGCAGAAAACCGGGTTTTACGGGTTCTCCGTGGGCGCGCACATGCCAGCCGGCAAAGGCCGCGATGGCTTGCGCCATGTATTCGATGCCGATCCAGGCGCCAACGCGCCCGGCTTCGCAAAACAGGCTGTCCGGATGGATGACGAGTTCGCAATGTATCGATTCGTCCGCGATGGCCAGCACGCGGTCGAGCAGCACCATGCGGCCTGCATGCGGCACGAGTTGTGCGATAGGCGGGATCGGTTCAGTCATGGCGCGAAAAAACCAGTGCGGCGTTATTGCCGCCGAAGGCGAACGAGGTGGACAGCGCATGGCGAGGCGTACGCTGGGCCCGCGCGCCGACTTCGACGAAGGTAAGTGGCGGCAGTTCGCTGTCGGGTTCAAAGTCCCAAAGTTGTGGTGGCAATCTCTGCGCGTGATCGGTCAGCGCGAGCCAGCAGAGCGCCGCCTCGATTGCGCCGGCTGCGCCTAAGGTATGGCCGGTCAAGGGCTTGGTCGAACTGCCGGGCACCTGGGGACAACGCCGCGCGAACGCCAGGGCCTCCATCGCATCGTTCTGACGCGTAGCAGTGCCATGGAAGTTCACATAATCGAGCGCATCGGCCGCAAGCCCGGCACGCGCGAGCGCCGCGTCGATGGCCGCAAGCGCGCCACGGCCTTGCGGATCGGGCGCCGAGATGTGGTGCGCATCCGAACTCTCGCCCCAGCCGGCAAGCCGAACCGCGCCCGCCACGCGACCGACGAGGAAAAGCGCCGCGCCCTCGCCGATATTGATGCCGTCGCGCTTGACTGAGAACGGATTGCAGCGCGTCGCGGACACGGCTTGCAACGACGAGAAGCCAGCCAGCGTGAAGCGGCAAAGACTGTCCGCGCCGCCCGCGATGGCAAGATCCACCATGCCGCTGCGCACGAGGCGCGTGGCGGCAGCGAGCGCCTTGGCGCCCGAGGTGCAGGCGGTCGAGATCGTGTAAGCCGGCCCTTTGGCGCCCGCAAGCCTGGCAAGAAAACGCGCAGGCGCGCCCAGTTCCTGCTGCGCATAGTCGAAATCCGCAGGCCATTGGCCGCACCGCGCGCGTGCCGCGACGGCGGCTTCGCCCTCGGCGATTCCCGATGTGCTGCTGCCGATCACGACAGCGATCCGCTCTGGCGCGATTGCGGCGCTCGCACGGCGAAATGCCGGCTCAATCTGCGCGAAGGCCGCCGCGATAAGCGCGTTGTTGCGGCTGCGCTCGGCCAGCGGCCAGGCGCGCAAGTCGGGCAATGGCGTCGTCACCAGGCCGAGCGATAGCGCGCGGCCTGGGCTGTAACGATCGGTTGTGCAAAAACCGGGCGCGCTGCCGGCAAAGAGGTTCTCGCGAACTTCCGCGAGACTCCCGCCTAGCGCGCAGACGATGCCGGGTTCGGAGAGGAAAATATTCATTCGAGTTTGTGCGAATCGATTTGCAGACGATAGCCGAGCCGTTTTTGTTCGAGTAGCGCCTGACCGCTCCAGTGGTCGGCGCCCGAATAACTGATTTCGACGACCGGCTCGCCTGCCTTGAGGATCTGGCGCACGCCCTCGGCGTCGATCACCTGCCAGCCCACAGGCAAGGCCGCTTGAAGCGCTGCGACCGGCGCGAACACATAGAGCAGATCGTTCACAATCCACTCCGGCGGCAAACCACCCGGCATGGGCAGGCCCGGCCCCTGCGCAATGCTTGCGCCATCATAATTGAGCGTGAAGAGCCGCACGCCGACCGCCGTGGCAACAAGATCCAGACGCTGCGCCGACAAATCGAGCACCGCGTCGAAGCTGCGCTGCTCATCGCCGCGCGTAAAGCTCACGCGCTGTTCCACCATGCAGGCGGGGCCGAGCGCCGCTGGCGGAATTTGCAGCAGCGGCAGGGCGAACCAGTTCGCACAGCCGGAGAAAAGCATGCAGCACGCAAGCAGGATGCACCTCATGACTTGGCCTCCGCTTCGCAACGGAAACACGGCGCGAGCAGCCAGACCAGACCATTGCCGATCAGAATCGTGAGTCCGAAGGCGCGCAGCGCCGGCGTCGTGGAAAGAGAGAGCAAACCGAACGATATCAAGGTGGTGATTGCGGCCAGTGAGATCGCCACAAAAGCATGCGTATGACCGCGCATCTCGTCGATGAAGACGCCGTAGTCGATGCCGGTGCCAAGCACGAGAAGCAGCCCCAGCACGACCAGTAATTGCAGCGGCACGCCGATTACCGCCAACGCAGCGAGCGTGCCGGCGCTGGCTAGCAGCACCGGCAGCATGATCCGCCAGGTCCGTTCGCGGTAGCGCAGCCAGAGCAAGGGGAAAGTAACCGCATAAGCGAGCGCGAGCAGCCAGCCCAGGCGCACACGGTAACGGCCGAACAGCCGCGAAATCTCGGCTGGTTTGTCCACCCAACGCACGCTTTCGCCCGCGAGCGCGGCCAGCCGCGCCGAATCGGCCGCGCCCGACAAGCCTTTGAGCAATACCACGCTTGCATACTTGCCGTCGCCGCCACGGCCGAGCCAGAGCCCGCGCAAGAGCGGCGCCAGCGGCGAGGCGAGCGCGTCGTCGATACGCATGATCGCCTGTGTCGCGGGCGGCGGCGCCCAGTCGGCATCGAGTTCGAGCGCGCCACGCAAAGCGCCAAGCACGGCCTCCGAATGCAGCGGGGCTACCGCCGCCTGCCGCGCATGCTGGCGCGCTTCCGAGGGCAGCCAGTCGGAGATCACATCGAATCCCGCAAGATGGCCTTGCGCTTGCATGTCGCGCAGTTGCGTGCTCAAGACTTCCTCGCGCGCGAGCACTTCGTCGGCATCCTTACCGCTGACGATGAAGAGCTGGGCCGGGCTTGGCAGACGCAATACGCGCGCGACCTCGATATGCTCGGCAAGCAAGCCCGCGTCGGTACCGGCAAGCGCACGCACGTCGTCGTTCGTGCGCAGCAAGACGAGGCTCACCGCAATCGCCACGCAGCCGAGCAAGAGCACACACCCGCCCGTGCGATTGGCGCGCCAGCGCGGCCAACGCGCGCCGAACCATTCGAGCAGCCGCGTCGCCGGGCCGGCACGCACGCTGCGCGGCGCGATGAAGGGAAACCAGAGCATCACGCAAAGCCAGGCCGCCGTGATGCCGATGGCCGAGAACGCGGCCATTTGCGCGAGCCCCGGAAACGGCGTCAGTAAAAGGCCGAGATAGGCGAAAACCGTTGTCGCGAGCGCAACCGTCATGCCGGGCGCCAGTTCCTTGTAGCGCTGTAGCGGCTCTTTCTCGCCTTCTAGGCTTGCGCAAAGTCCGTGTTCGGCGTAATCGACCGCGACGCCGATCAGGCTGGAGCCGAAAACCAGCGTCAATAGATGCAGATGCTCGAACAGCGCGGCGGTCAGCATGACCGCCCAGAGCGTGCCGACGCCGATAGGCAGCATCAAGAGCGCAAGCGGACGCCAGCCACGGAAGGCGAGCAGCGAGAAGAGCGCGACGCCCAGCGTCGAACCGACGCCGATCAGCGATACCTCGTCCTGCGCGCGCCGCGCGGCCGTGGCCGCGTGAACGACGACGCCGGCGCGGCGCACCCGCGCCTGTGGGTGGCTTTGAGCGAGCGCGACGATGGCCGCGTTGACCCCATCATGAACACGCGCCTGCAACGCCAGCGAAAACGCGCTGCCCGCTATCCGGTAGATCAGCACCGCGTGGTGCCGACCGCCCTCCTCGACCACCAGCCGGTCGCCGTCGGGCCGCAGCGGGCTTACCTGGGCGCGTTCGAGCAGCCAGCGCGTGAAGAGTTCATAAGGATCTTGTTGCCAGCGCAGGCCGACCGCGCTGACCGGCGTGAAGGCTGCGGCCGCCGCACGCTGTGTCCAGAAACCGGCATCGAACTGCGCCAGTGCGGCGGCATCGGCGCGCGCGAGCAGTCCGTCGCGATACGGCAGGAAGAAGTCGCGTATCGCGGCAGGATCGAAGGCATTATTCTGCGCTGCGAGCGGCAACGGTTTCAGGCTTGCCTCCAGCGCGCGGCTGGCCGCTTTGGCTTGTGCGAGATCGGGCGCGCTGATTAGCAATACGAGCTGGCGCTCGCCCTGCTCGGCCAGCCGCGCCAACGCAGCCTCGGCACGGCTATCGCGTTCGTCGTGCGGCAGCAGCACGAAGATGTCTACGTTCAGACGCGCGATCAGCGTGTCGTAGGAAAACGCGGCCCAGCCAGCGAGAATCAGCGTGAGCAGGAACCAGGCCCAGGCGGTGCGTTTAATCAAACAAAGCTCCTTCGGCGGCGTCCGGCGCGCTAGTGGTCGTGATATTGCGCATCTCGATGCGGGTGCTGTCGCCGCTCGGCGTATCGAGCCGTACGTGCTCGACCGTGCGCGCGCCGTCGATACGGATTTCGCCTATCAACCGCGCAATCGCCGGCTCCTTGGGCACCAGGCGCAATTGCCAGCGCGGCCCGTCGGTGCGGCCATCGGCGGTGAAAAACCGGGCGAGCTGATCGAAGTCGCCCGCGAAGAGCCCGAACAGCGTGCGGCTGATCGTGGCCACGACCGGTTCCTTGTCGGCCGACAGGCGCATCAGCGTGCGCTCGCCATCGCGTTGCAGGATTTCGCTGGCGCTCACGCGCAAGGTCTGCGCAAAGGGCTTTGCGGTGCGCCAGATCACGCCGCGCCCGCGCACGACGACAAAATCGCCCTCGGCGCGCAGCGGTTTTTTGATGCCTGCGAGTTCGCGGCTTTGCACGAACTGACCGCGCACGACCGGCGCATCGACGAGCCGGCTGCGCACGGCGCGGAGCAGATCGTCGGCCGCTCCGGCAGAAAACGCGGTGAGCGCCAGCATTAGCACGAGGATCAAGCGTCGCATGAAGGCTCCAGACCGAGTTTTTCGAACAGGATGCGCGGCGAGACCAAGCGCATCTCCTGCGTAGCGAGCGCGACCGCGACCTGTACGGTGTGGCCGCGCGTAAGCCGCTCGCCGCTTGCGGCATCGCGGATCTCGTAGCGAATTCGCAAACGGTTTTCCCATTCGATGAGTGTGGCCGCGACGCGGATTCGCTGTTGATAGACGAGCGGACGCGCGTAATGGAGCGTAAGTTCGACGACCGGCCAGGCGAAGCCCGAATCGCGCATTTGCGGGATGTCGTAGTCGATGGCCTGCAATAGCGCGGTGCGCGCATGCTCGAAATAGCGCGCGTAATTGCCGTGCCAGACCACGTTCATCGGATCGAGATCGTGGAACGGGATCGTAAGTTCGATTTCGCCCCGCCAGCTTGGGTGGATCGTCATATCGGGAATGGCGCGCACCAAAACGCAAAAAAGTTGAACCACTGAAACGGCGCGGCGCGGCATTCGGCCTCGACGAGCGCCACATAACGCGCGGCAATCGCGGCCGCCGCCGCATGCCGATTGCCGCGCGGGAGCGTCACAGCGTCGGCAAGCTGCGTAATCGAAAGACAAAAGCGATTTTCGCGTCGCGAATTGAGCAGCGCGATCAAGGGGCAACGCAAGAGGCTTGCGAGCACGTACGGGCCGAGCGGAAAGCGCGCACCCGCGCCGAGAAAATCCAGCGTTAATGTCGCCGCCTGCGGGTCCAGCGGCACGCGGTCGCCGGCAATCACGACGAAACCACCCGCTTCGATGCGCTCGGCGAGCCGGATCGCAGTCTGCGGATCGAGCGCGGAAACCTGGATCATGTCGAGCTGGGCCGCCGGATTCACGCGCGCCATCAGCGCGTTGAAGCGGCGCGCGTGCAGCGTGTGCACCAGCACCGTGATCTTGAGGCCGCGCAGCGCGGGGCCGAGCCGGCGAAAAAGTTCGAGATTGCCCAGGTGCGCCGTCACGATGACCGCACCGCGCCCAGCCCGCGCGTGAGCCAAAATCGCCTCGCCGCCTTCCACTTCGATGGCCCAGTCGTTCTCGCCGCTCCAGACGCGCAGCTTGTCGAGCAGCGTTTCGCCGAAGGCGAAGAAATGCCGGAACACGTTCGCCAGCGTCGGCGCCGGCGAGCAGGCGCCCGTGTTCGCGTAAAGACGCGCGAGGTATTCGCGCGAGGCGCGGCGCGCGCTTGCATTGCACAGCACATACCAGGCGATGACCGGGTAGAGCGCGAGCCGGAACGGCCAGCGGCCGAACACGCGATAGATACCGAAGAGCAAGCGCATGCCGCCGGTAAAACCGGCCTCGCCGATCGCGGCCCAGTGCATCAGGCGGCACTCCTGAAATGGCGTGCGAGCAGGCGCGGCGCGCGCGGCAGCATCGCGAAGAACAGCCGCGCATGCATCCGCGAGATCAGCAGGTTGTCGCGCCACAGCGCGAAATGCGAAACGCCGTCGGCCGGGTAGCGCACGCGCGTCGCAAGATTGCGGATCGCCACACCGGCCCAGTCGAGCCGCACGAGAATCTCGGTATCGAAATCCATGCGCCGGCCCAGATGCTGGCGCTCGACAAGGGCAAGCACGCTCGCCAGCGGATAGATCCGAAAGCCGCACATCGAGTCCTTTATGCGCAGCGAGAGCGTATTGATCCACACCCAGACATGCGTGGCGTAGCGTCCATAGAGCCGGCCGCGCGGCACGCTGACATCGTAATTCGGGCAGCCGGCGATGACGGCGCAGGGCTCGGCGGCTGCGGCCGCCAGGAAACGCGGCACGTCGGCCGTGTCGTGCTGGCCGTCGGCGTCGATCTGCAAGACGTGGCTGTAGCCGCGCGCTGCCGCCATCTTGAATCCCGTAACGACCGCCGCGCCCTTGCCCTGGTTTTGCGCATGGCGCAGCACTTCGACGCGGCCCGGACGCGCAAGCGCATCGAGCGCGGTGGCGCAGGCGACATCGCTGCCGTCGTCGATCAGCAGCACCGGTAAATCGTACGCGAGCAGCGCCTCGACGACGCCAGCCACGGCGTGTGCATGATCGAACACCGGCACGACGGCGCAGACGCGCATCAAACGCTCCCTACCCTGATGCGGCCGCTCGCGTGGCGGCCGGCTTCGCTATCGAAGGCAAAGCGCAGCAGTCCCGCCACAGATTCGAAGACGAGCGAAAGCCGCACCAGGGCGCCCGGCCGGATCATCTGCTGGAATTTCACGCTTTCCAATTGCAGACAATCGGGCGGCATGGCAAAAGCCGCGCGCGCGAAATGCATCGCCCAATCGAGCTGCACCACGCCGGGCAGAACCGGGAAAGCCGGAAAATGGCCGTCGAAATACAGCAGATCTTCGTCGATGGCCAGATCGAGTTCGAGCGAAGCCACGTCGCGGCGTTCCTGTAGCACGCGCGGCAAGCGGCGCGCGAAGAGGGCAAGGAGCGCGGCCTCGGTAATTTTGCCCAGCGCGTTCTGCGGCAGCGCCGCAACATGCCGCCAGCGGCGCGGCAGTCCGACCGCTTCGATATGCGCAGTGAGCCGGTCGCGCAAAAGCCTGTCCATGCCGCGCTTGCCGAGCGCAACGCAGGCACTGTGTCCGGCATCGCTCAATACAAGCACGACGCCTACTTCGGTGCGCGCGCCTTCGAGCAGCACCGCCCGCGCCTCGCGAACTTCCGCTTGGGCTCGCAGAATTGCCTCGATGCGCGAGAGCGAGATGCGCTTGTCCTCGACCTTGGCGAGCCGGTCGGCACGGCCCAGCAGCCGCATGCGGCCAGCCTCCAGTTGCACGCGATCGGCGGTCTGAAAACCTTCGGAAGCGGCGGTCCAGGGCGAACGCACATGCAGGCAAGCATCTTCGCCGAGCCGCCAGGCGACGCCCACGAGCGGCGTCCAGTCGCCATCGCTTGCACGGCGGAAGGCGACGCCGCCGGTTTCGGAACTGCCGTAAATCTCGGTCACCGTACAGCGCAGGCGCTCGCGAATGGTCAGATTCACCTCGGCCGGCAGCGCACCGCCCGAGGAAAACACGACGCACGGCGGCGCGAGCTGCGCCCAATCGAGATTGTCGGGCAGGCGCTTCAAAAAAGCCGGGCTACCGACGAAGGCCCAATCGCGATAGGCCTGTGCGAGCCACAGCGATTCGGGATGCTGCAAGGCTTGCGCCAAAACCGGCCTGCCGCTTGCGAGCGGCCAGAGCAAACGGAATAGCAGCCCATAAAAATGCTGATGCGGCACGCTGCCGGCAATCGTGCAGTCGGCGGGCAAGGCCGCGCCAAGACTCGCTTCGAGCGCGGCCAATTCGGCGTCGAGCTGAAATACCTGTTTTGCAATTGCGGCAGGCTCGCCGGTCGAGCCCGAGGTAAAGATCAGCACGCGCCCGCAGGCCTCTCCCAGAACCACGTCACCGCCAGCCGGCACAGAGACCGCAAGATCCGCCTCGCTCATCGTGCCGACGAAAAGGCAATGCTCGGTGCGTAGCAAGCCGCGCGTGTTCGAAGAAAGCTCGCCGGGCAGATAGACGTCCCGCCCTAGGGTCAGCGCAGCAAGCAGCCAAGCTCCCGTTGTCAGTGCATCTTCGTGCCAGAGCGCGACGGGCCGTGCGGGATAGGCTGTTAGCGCTGCGGCCGCGCCGGCAATCTCAGCCGCATAGTCGCGAGCCAACACCGCCTGGCCGGCGCGCCAGCCCACTATATGCCCGCTCGCGGCCAGCCTTGCCGGCAGATCGCGCAAACGCGGCTCAAGCATGCGGCGCATCCTCCTGTACTGCACGTCGGACGCGCTGGCGGACGCACCATTCGATAACGAATAGCGTACCGATCAAAAGATAGGCGATCAGACCGTTGTAGAGCGCCCAGGCGCGCTCGCTCATCCACAGCGCGGTGATCAGCGCCAGCGTGCCATTTACTGCAAAGAAAATGCACCAGACCTGCGTGACGCGGCGCGTGTAGGTGATCGCGCGCGACGGCAATTGGGGTTCCGTGAGGCGGGCAAAACGTTCGACCATCGAAGGCGGACGGATGAGCGTAAAGCCAAAACTCGCGAGCAGCCCAACATTCGCGAGCACCGGATAGAGCTTCACCGGCAAGGTATCGCGGCCAAGCAAGGCCCACAGCGCAAGTGTGCCGGTCGCCAGCGCCGCCCAGGGCGCCATGCCTGTGCCGCGTCGCGACCAGGAAAGCGGCAACAGGAACACGCCCGCGAACCAGAACGGCCAGCCCTGGAACTGGCAAAACCAAAACGCAAGCGGTAACAAAAGGCCGCATAGCGGGCCCAACAACGTGGCTGGCAAGGCTCTCACCATCATGCCGCTTGCGTTATTCCGTGAATCGCGTCGACCACATCGGCGATGGTACGCACCGAACGAAAAGCATCGGGCGAGAGCCGCTGACCTGTGAGCTGCTTAAGCCGCACCATGAGGTCCACCGCGTCGATGCTATCGATGTCCAGATCCTCATAGAGCCTTGATTCGAGCCGAATCCGCGCGGCTTCGATCTCGAAGTCCTCGGCAAGCGTCTTGGCGATCCAGTCGAAAATTTGCTGTTTGTCCATGTTCTCCCCCCTCCTCCCCTTTCGCTAACGCGTGCGGTGCGCCGCAATGAGTTCCGCAAGACTCGCAACCGAACGGAAATGCGTGCGCGTTTGCGCAGCGTCGGGCGCCAGGTGCACGCCATAGCGTTTTTGCAATGCGATGCCGATTTCGAGTGCATCTATCGAATCGAGCCCCAGGCCCTCGCCGAACAAGGGCGCTTCGGTGTCGATGTCGGCCGCGCTCATGTCTTCGAGATTCAGACTTTCGACGATCAGCGTCTTGATTTCTTCAACCAGTGTTTGCATGACGAGTGATTTTCTCGGTGAAGTATTCGTGCAGTGCCAAAGTGAGCGCTCGCACTTCGCGCGCCGGCGCTTCGTTCGCGGCGACCCGATCTGGCAGCGCGACGTCTTCTTGCACTTCGAGCAGGAAATGAGGCCGCCGCAACGGCACCCTGTACCACGGCACGCCTTTGCAGAGCGTCGGCTCGCTGGTGCGGATCACGACCGGCGTGATCCGGCGCTCGCCGCGCACGGCGATATTCGCGGCGCCGCGCAGGAAGACGAGCGGCTCGCCGGGCCGGGTGCGCGTGCCTTCGGGAAAGATGATCAGATTGTTGCCAGCGCCCTGCGAGCGCACGCAGGCATCGACAAGCGCCGGGCCGGCGTCGTTGCGAATGAAGCCCGCGACGCGCACCGGCCCGCTGGTGAAGGGATTCTTCCAGAGCGCGGCCTTGACGATGCAATCGGGGCTGGGCACCGTAGCCATCAGCAAAACCACATCGATCAGCGAGGGATGGTTGGCGAGAATCAAAAGGCCGCGCCGACGCAGGCGCTCGATGCCGCGGACTTCGAGACTCATGACGCCACAACCGATCATGAGCCGCGTAAAGGCGGAAAAAGAATGGTGAATAAAAGCGCGCGCAATCCGGTTGCGCCGCGTTTGTCCCGGCACCAGCGCGAGCAGCGGAAAAACCGCCAGCAAAATCGAAAGGCCGCCGAGCCCGAACACGGCGAAACAAAACCCCGTCGCGAGCACGCGCCAAAGGCGGCCGACATGCATTACGCGGGCCTTGGCGTTGCTTCGAGTCGCCACAGCGAAGTCGCGCTCGCAATGGTTGCCGATTCGCCGCGCAGCAAGGCGCGCAGGAACGTCAATGCCGGCGCTTGGGGCGCAACAGTCGCCGCGCCAGCAAACGGCCCAAAACGGAAGTCGGCCCCGCTGCGAAGCGCCAAGGCAAACGCGTAGGCGGCTTGAGGCTCGTCGGCGAAACACGCGTAGGCATCGGGCAAGGGCTCTTCGCAAACGCAGAGCCAGACTTCGGGCGCCCCGTCGGCAAGTTGGAGGACAGCCTCGATCAGACAGTTGGCGAAGGTATCAGGGCCGGCGGATAGGGCGCTGACGGATGCCGGCGTACCCCGCTCTATCGTGTAAATGCCGGGGACGGCGTTGTGCACAGCGATGCTAAAAGCCTGCGGCGAAACAGCGCCGCCCTCCGCAAGTTCTTCGAGCAGGGCAAACGAACGCGCAGCTTCGCCGTGACGCGAACCGAACACGATGGGCTGACCGGTATTGGGACCGAGCGCGACCAGGGTTTCGAGCGCCATGCGGCCAAAATGCTGGAGCCGCCGCCGCTGCATCGGATCAAGGCAGGCAAGCGCAGGCAGGCTATCCGTGGCGTTCTGTTCGCCCCCGTCCGCCCAGCGCAGCCAGGCCGCGCGATCCGGCAAACGCGGACTCCATGCCTGCCAGGCCGCAACAGAGAAAACCGCTTCATCCATGCTTACGTCAAGCCACTTCGAAACGCAGCAACGAATGAGAAAGCCCGAGCCCGTCCACCGTATCGCGCAGGATCAGCCCTTCGGCGGCGGCGCATTCGATATATTCGCTCGCGCGGTACATCTTGCTGCGCCCGTTCGCAAGCGCGGTGAAGTACGGCGATGTATTGATCAGGCAATACGCGGCCATCTCGTAGGCTTGGCGATCCCAGAAGGTATCGAGGACAAACACCGAGCCGCCGGGCGCCAGCGCTGCGCGCGCGCGGCGCAGGATGCCGCCGATCTGCGCGAGCGAAAAGCACGAGAGAAACTGGCTCATCCAGACGACATCCTGTTCGCCGGGGAAACAGCGGGATTCATCGAAGAGATCGATGGGATGCAACTCGGTACGCGCCGCATGGCCGGCCGCCTCGATGTTCGCGCGCGCGAGGGCGAGCTGAATTGGCAAATCGAGCAGGGTGACGCGGACTGCGGAGTCGTGGCCCAGGCACTGGAGCGCCCATTTCCCGGTATTGGCCCCGATGTCCATGATACGGTGCGGTGCACGCGCGAACACGTAGGGCAAAGCGGCCGGGAAAGCGCCATCGGAGTAATACTGGTCGAAACCGAACCATGAGGTACGCGCGGGTTCGGGCAGGTCGGACAAGCCGTGGTAAATCGTCTCCCAGTCGCCCAGGTGACGCAGCCCGACCGGCTCGCCGCGATCCAGGCTCGCTTCGAGATCGGCGAGCCCGGCGTAGCAAACGTCCTGAACGAAGTCGAAATTAACCTGAGTCATCCGGTCGCGCACGATGTAGTAACCGATCTTCGTCAGCGTAAAACCCGCTTCATTGTGCGTGACGACGCCGGCCGACAGACAGGATTCCATGAGCACGTCGACCGCGTAGGCGGAACACGCAAAGCGCTCGACAAGCATGGCACGCGTGAGCGGCTCGCCTTCGTCGAGCGCGGCCAGCAAGCCCTTTTTTTGGGCGATCCGCACGCACTGGAATACGACCGGGCCGAAGGCGATCTTCTGGGCCTCGAAGCGCGCCTCGAAGGCAGTCAGAGCATTGAGGCGAGTAAAGGTCATGATTTTTTCGATTTTATCATTATGTAAAATTTTGTTCGCCCCCCCATCGCGCCACTCATGACAAAACGGCCCGCGACGCTTGCGCGACGCGGGCCGTTTTGTTTGCTAAACCACGAACCGAGATGGTCTTGGGCTATGCCGACGAACCGAACTGATACGCCGCGACACTCTCGTCTTGTTGTCCCTCCGGCGTTAGCTTAACCACAGCTTGCGGCCAACTCCGGCACTCATTTCTGCTTGCGCTTAACTGGTTTATCGCGTACCCAATCTGGGTGAGGAACGTACTTGCGCACCTGTTCAGCAAGTTCTCGGCTGTGGTACATGTCCAGGCATTTAAGCAGGTCAAATTTCGCGCCGACGTAACCTTCAAACGGATTACTGTAGTCCCGCCGCAGGTATTTCTCTACAAGTCGGTCGGTGGCCGGGTCGCCTTTGTCGTCGTCGTAGTACGTCCATTCCAGAAATACACTCGTGGTTATGCTGGCATCCTCACCGGCTGGTGACCCCTTGTAGGCCTCCGATATGCAGGCAGCCAGCGCCCTATCCTTGTAGTTCTGCGCATTGGTACGGCTTATTGCCATAACATTGGATTCGCCGGCAATAGTCGGCAATGACAGGCATAGAAAGAGCGCTGCACATCCGTGTACGATTTTCATCGGAGCGCCCAGAAGTTGGCTTTGGTAGTGCGGTATTGGGCACCAGGCTCGTTAAAGTAGCAATGGTCGTAACAGATTGTGCCATTGAAGAGCGTCGCATGGCCGGTGGCATCGCGCCATCCATGAACCTCGAAGAGAATGATCCCCTTCCTGCCGGCAAGCGCGCCACCTCTCGACGGTGGATATGCAACGACTTCCGGTGCGCCTCATCTGACTTTCAGGAAGGCGATCACATCATCCACCCTGAAGAAATAGTTTCGATTGTCCGCGCCTCTTTGGGTTTTTTTTCGATATAGCCGGAATAACCAGACCGCACTCGTTCAGTATGTAGCTCATACGAACGGCACAAGTATTTTTCCACGGATGTTTCTTATCATGGATGCTTGCATCGATTTGGCCGCCTATCACTTTCGCCACCCGTTGCAGCGTCTGTTCAGCAGAATCAGCCGGACTATAAATCCTTTGTGAAGCAGCCCATGCCGTTGCGAATGGTGGTGTGACCAAGCTCATATATCCTCCAGTGATGAGGTAAAACGAGGCTAGCGGCGATCGCCATGAGGAGTAAAACGACTATATTTTGCTGCCCATCCAGTCAAAAAATACGGGGAGTATGGTACGCCCTACAAAGCCATAAGCAAAACGGCCCGCGACGCTTACGCGACGCGGGCCGTTTTGCTTAACTTGATTTACAACGCGATCAGTGTTCGCCGAGCACGGAAACGGTGATCGAGACGAGCACGTCGGTGTGCAGCGCAACTTGCAACTGCACATCGCCGGTCGTCTTGAGCGGACCGTCGGGCATGCGCACGGCAGCCTTTTCGATCTTGTGACCTTGCGCTTCCATCGCTTCGGCGATATCGGCGTTGGTGACGGAACCGAACAGACGGCCGTCGACGCCCGCCTTGCGGACGAGCTGGAGCGTCAGGCCCTCGACCTTCTGGGCATCGGCTTGCGCGGCGGCCAGCTTTTCGGCGGCGACGCGTTCGAGTTCGACACGGCGGGCTTCGAAGGCGGCGAGGTTCTCGCTCGTTGCGCGACGAGCCTTGCCTTGCGGAATCAAGTAGTTACGGGCGTAACCGGGCTTGACGTTGACGACATCGCCGAGGTTACCAAGGTTAATGACCTTGTCGAGCAGGATGATTTGCATGCTGTTGTCCTCCGACGCTTATTGGTGCAGGTCGGTGTAGGGCAGCAAGGCGAGGAAGCGCGCGCGCTTGATCGCAGACTGGAGCTGACGCTGATAGCCAGCCTTGGTGCCGGTAATGCGGGCCGGCATGATCTTGCCGGTCTCGGTAACGAAGTCCTTCAGCACATCGATATCCTTGTAATCGATGAGTTCGACCTTTTCGGCCGTGAAGCGGCAGAACTTGCGGCGCTTGAACAGGCCACCGCGACGTTGGCCACCCTTCTTGTCGTCCTTCTTTTTCGGTCTGAAAGCCATTTCAGTTTCCTTCCAGTATTTCGATCGTATTCACATGCATCACCAGCCCCTTGTGGCGCGCACTGCGCGCCGCGAGGAAACCGGCGAGGGCCACCCTGTTGCCCGGCCGGAGCGGCTGCGATTGCAGCGCGAGGTCTCCGAGGGCCAGCGCGGCGATTTCGCAACGCACGTCGCGCTCGATGCCGGCTTCGTTCTGGCGCGATTCGTGCTCGACACGGAATTCGAGCACCGCCACATTGCCAGGCGTTCGGCGCAGCGCACCGATTTCGGCGACGATGCCTTCGAGGACGAGTGCGTTACGGCTCACTCGCTCAGGCCGAAGCCTGTTGCTCGACGGGCTTCGCTTCCTCGACGCTCTTGACTTCCTCGCCGGCAGGCGCGGTGGAGAGCGACTTGGACTTCTCTTCCTTCATCATCGGAGACGGAGTGGCCACAGCCTTCTTCATCTTCATGGTGAGGTGGCGCAGCACGGCGTCGTTGAACTTGAACGCGTGATCGAGTTCGTTCAGGGATTCCTGACCGCACTCGATGTTCATGAGAACGTAGTGAGCCTTGTGAACCTTCTGGATCGGATAGGCAAGCTGACGGCGGCCCCAGTCTTCGAGACGATGGATCTGGCCGCCGTGCTGGGTAACGAGCGCCTTGTAGCGCTCGATCATCGCCGGGACCTGTTCGGACTGGTCCGGATGGACGATGAACACGACTTCATAATGTCGCATGGATGCTCCTTGCGGTTGCGGTTTTACACAGCCCCCCGGCATGCGAAACCGGTGGGGCAAGGGAACCGATGATTATAACCGGGCCCGTGAATTCGTTCAAGTTACGTATAGAAAATCCAAGGCTACCCAAGCGAAGCTTTCAAGAGCCGGCGTACTGGCTTGATGTTAAATATTAGCCAGACTAGACTAACCTTCAGGAGGAGCCCATGCAATCATCTATCAACATGCTGCAAGCCAAGTCATCATTGTCGCGCCTGGTGGAAGCCATCGAGACAGGGCAGGAACGGGAAATCGTCATTGCCCGCAATGGCCGTCCAGCGGCCAAGCTGGTTCCGATCGATAGCGTACCGACGGCGCGTCGCATCGGTATCGCAAAAGGTTTATTCGAAGTGCCCGACACCATCGATACCCACAATACCGAGGTGGCACGACTTTTCTTCGGTGAGGAGCCGTCTTGAATCTGCTTCTCGATACGCATGTCGCGCTGTGGGCGATCACCGACAGTCCGCGACTCCCTCAGACAGCACGCGAATTGATTCAGTCGGCGCGAACGACCGTGTGGATCAGCGTCGCCAGCATCTGGGAAATTACAATCAAACATACGTTGGGGCGCGGCGAAATGCCCGTGTCCGGCCACGCTGCCATGCGCTATTTCCGCGAATCGGGGTATCGGTTTTTGCCAATCGAGGCCGAGCATGCGGTGGCAGTCGCGAGCCTGCCGCCGCATCATCAAGATCCGTTCGACCGCCTTCTCGTTGCGCAAGCGCTGGTCGAACCGATGCGCTTAATGTCCCACGACGCCTTACTGGCGCGTTATAGCGACACCGTTATCGAGGTTTGATGCAGGTCACTCGCTCTCTGTTCGATCAAGCAATCGGAATCTCCAGCTTTTGCACACCTGCGCAAGACCCAATCCGGAACTGAAATGAAGCGAGAGCTATTCAAAGGCTTGTCCGCCTTTCCATTGACGCCCGCTGACGAAGACGGGCGTGTCGATACGGAAAACTACGGCTCTTTGCTGCATCGCCTCGTCGAGGCGAAGGTCGACTCGATCACCACTCTCGGCAGCACAGGCATCTACATGTACCTGAGCAGGGCCGAACGGCGACGTGCCGTCGACACGGCGGTAAAAGCAGCCAACGGCAAGATCCCCGTGATGGCGGGCATCGGTGCCTTGCGTACCGGCGATGTCGTCGATCTTGCCCGCGACGCCCAGGCTGCGGGAGCAAGTGCTCTGCTCATCGCGCCCGTAACCTATTTCGCACTCGGCGACGAAGAGGTCTACCAGCATTTCCTGGCGGTCTCCAAGGCCACGGATCTACCGATCTGCATCTACAACAATCCAGGAGCCACACACTTCACCGTCAGCCCGAACCTGCTCGAAAGGCTGGCAAAGATCCCCACCGTCGTGGCGCTCAAGAACCCCTTGGCGGCGGGCAACGACTTCAGGAAGGAACTCCAGGATCTACGGCCGTGCGTGCCCGAATACTTCTCGATCGGCTATAGCGGCGATCCCAACTGCATGAAGTCCATGCGCGAGGGCGCCGATGCGTTCTACAGCGTCATGGCGGGCACCATTCCCAAGCCATTCCAGATGCTGACTCATGCCGTGCAAGCCGGCAACGAGGCCGAAGCATCGCGGATCGACGAGCACTTCCGGCCGCTCTGGAGCGCCTACACGGAGTTGAGCGGAATACGCGTCACCTACGCCATTGCGGACATCCTGAAACTCTCGCACGCCAAGCCACCACGCCCGCTTCTTCCGATTTCCGCCGCAGACTACCAGCGGGTATCCCAGGCGCTCGAAACGCTCTCGAAACTCGGGAACGTTCTGTAGATACGCTGCAAGTATGCGTCTGGCACATCGCTTCTCTGACGCATCGCGCGGATCCATTATTGCCCACAGGAGAAGCACGATTTACTCACGATATCGGTCGTGATTGAAGACTCTCAGACCATTAAAACCCACATGACATGGCCAAAAAGAACCGGCTGATCCAGTTTCCGCTGACCCTCGTCAGAGAATCGCCAATATCGTTGCAGCGCCAGCTCGTCGATCAGATCCGCACGATGATCGACAAGGGTGTGTTGCGCCCGGGGACGCCGCTACCTTCGGTTCGCGATCTCTCGATCACCAGCCAAGTTTCGAGAAACACGGTCGTCCTCGCGTTTCAAAAGCTGATCGCCGAAGGATATTTGACCGCCAAGCAGGGTGCCGCAACCGAAGTCTCCTCCGATCCGCCAAAAAACAGGGTGGCGCATAATCTTGCAGTCAAGCAGGCGCAGCCTCCTCCCCCGACGAGACGGCGTCCCACGCTGACGAGGGATTTCGTTGCGCAAAGACCCGGCGTTCCGGTCAGATACGAAATCGACTTTCGTCTTGGAGAAACCTCGCCCGAACTTTTCCCGCGCGAAATATGGCGCCATTGGGCCAACCTGCTGATCCGCCACGCTTCGAACAAGTATTCGGCTTATCCGAACCCGCTCGGGCTTCTCGAACTCCGCGCCGCAATTGCCGAACATATCGCGCTGACGCGCTCGGTGGAAACCAACGAAAACAACATCATCATCGTCAACGGTATTCAGGAAGCGCTGACACTTGTGGCCTGGGCGTTCCTGAATCCCGACCGCCAGGTGCTGATGGAAGCACCGGGGCACAAAGGGGTTTCCAATCTATTCCAAGCTTTCGGGGCCACGATCTCGCTTCTGCCGGTACGCCGCGACGGTATCGATACGAGGGCGATTCCCGACGGCGAATACTGCCTCGCCCATATCACACCGTCTCATCAATTCCCGCTGGGAATTACCCTGTCTGCCGAGCAGAGATCCGCTTTGTTGGAGTGGGCGCATGCGCATGGGGCGTTCATCATAGAAAACGATTACGACTCCGATTTTCGCTATTCAGAAGCACCGATGCCGGCGATCATGTCGCTCGACGGCGAACAGGTGATCTATCTGGGGACCTTCTCCAAGGCTTTCGGTCCCAGTCTTCGTCTGGGCTATGTGGTCTGCCCTCCTTCGCTGACAAAGGCCGTAGCTAGCGCAAAAAGCTTGCTGAACAATGGCTGCTCCTGGCTCGAACAGGGCATTCTGGCCAAAATGATGCAAAGTGGCGAATTCGCCTCGCATCTGCGCCACATCCGTCAACACTACGGCGAGCGCCGAAAGGCGCTGCTCAAGGTCCTGCAACGCGGGGGCGGCGAAGTCCTCGGATCGGATGCGGGAACCCATGTCGCATGGAAACTCCCGGTTACGTCGCCGAACGCTGAGCACATCGAAGCGTTCCTTCGCGAGCAGGGAATCAAGGTCTATCGCGCAGACGAGATCGCTTTCTCCCACGAAACGATCGCGGACCATGAGCGAATGCTGTTTCTGGGATTTTCAGCCGTTTCGGTAAAGGACATCGAACGCTTCGGAGCCGTGCTCGAAACGCTCGCTCCATCGAACGATCATCGTCGCGCCGCCCCGTGAGCTGACCAGTCCGTTTTGAAAAGAGCATCGCAATCAGAAGAGAGCGGTTCAAGCTACACCACGCAGAAAATCCGAAGTAAGAGGTTCGCCCTCATCCTGGGTGGCTCCAGACCCTGAATAGTCAGGACGTACAACCGTCCAGTGGGCAGCCAAGGGTTCCACCAGGTGGCCCCAGTTGCTCTCGGAGTTCCCCCCTGTTCCGTGGAGCAAAACCAAACCCGGCCCTGATCCATCCTTGCAATAGACAACCCGCGCCCCTGCAATATCCACGCTGTTCATTCGACTGGCTCCTACGTCTTTCATCGAGAAACGGCGGATGCCAATCTCTGACAGCACTGTTAGAGTCAAGGAGCTGGGTGTGAAGATCGGAGAGTTATCGCGGCGCTCGGGAATCAGCGTGCGCATGCTGCGGTACTACGAGCAGGAAGGTCTATTGCAGCCGAACCGCCGGGAGTCGGGCTACCGTGAATACAGCGCGGCAGAAGAGCAAGTGGTTCGACGTATTCGAATGTTGGGCGATGCCGGTCTTAAACTCGAAACGATCAGGCATCTCCTGCCATGCATCTTGAGCGACCGTCCAGACTTCGAACCATGTCCCGAAGTGCTTGCGACATTGAGACGTGAGCTTGGTGGAATAGACGAGCGGATCAAATGCCTTAAGTCGAGCAGGCAAATCCTCGCCGAATATCTTGGTGCCTTGACTCGATAAGTACTGTGCGGGTCGGCGAGCTTGTCGCGGGGGGCACTTGTACTCAGGCAGGCAGAAGATGCTCGCGTCACGTTTTCCGTCCGCCGCCCAGTCGAATCGATCAAGCTCCTTACTTCTGCGGTTGCAATGCAAAATAATCGGCAAGAGCCGTGATGACCGCGTCGTCGAGCGATGCTGCCATGCCGTTCATCACCGGGTCCTTGCGATTACCGTCGCGAAAATCCTTCAACTGCTTGGCAATGTAGGTGGCCTTCTGCCGAGCGAGGTTGGGATAGAGGTCCACCTGACTGGCCCCGTCCGCCCCATGACAGGCGACGCAAAGTGTCGTTGCTAGCTCTTTCGCTTTTGCCGCTGCCGGGCCTCCTGCCGCTGCGGCGGCAGACGCGACAAGGAAGCTGGCGATGAGAAGCAGCCAATATCTCGTGTTCATTGTTGCATGTCTCCGCAAATCACGGCCGGCTCTGGGCCGCGTAGTATTTCGCCAGCGCCTGAATCATCGCGTCGTCGAGGGAAGCGACCATGTTGAACATGATCGGGTCCTTTCTATCGCCGTCGCGAAAAGCCTTCATCTGCTTTTCGAGATAAAGCCCCTTCTGGGCAGCCAGATTCGGGTAGTTTTCGATGACGCTGACACCATTCGTTCCGTGACAGGTCACGCACAGGGTATTCGCGAGATTCTTTGCCTTGAGGGCAAGCGGCTCTGCCTTAGCTGCCGCCGCGCCAAGCGGTGACAGTGCGCAGAGGGCCAGCCAGGCAATCGGGAATTTCATCATCACACTCCAGGACAAATTGCAGACTTGGGCAGGACCGCCGAAACCGTACGACCGCTGCCGTTCAGCCTCGTTACTGGAGCTTGGCGAAAGCACCCAGCGGATGTTCCGATCCGCCCTTCACGCCACCCCACAGGACACGGGCATGTGCAAAGGTTCCGGCCGGCGCCGGCATGCGGTACTCGGCAACCATGGCGAAGGTCTTCGCGTCGTAGATCCGCAAGTGATCGCCCCAGTAACCGGCGCCGACGTAGAGATAGCGTCCATCGCGCGTGTACTCGGGATACCCCGTTGCGCCGCCGGCCTCGACCGTCTTGACGACTTCCAGCGTCTTCTTGTCGATCAGTTCGAGATGCCCGCCGCCCTTCTGCCGCGCATCGACGACGATGTAAGGCGCGTTCGGGTGAATCGCCACCGACACCCCGCCGCTGCCACCCACCTTGATCTGCTTGACGAGTTCGCGCTTCTTGCCGTCCCAGACCGTGACCACGCTGCCCTTCGGACAACCCGCCGCATTGGGCGAGAAGTAGAGTTCCGCGTCATCGGTCTTGAGCATCGCGCCTGAGCCGATATGCGGATTACATCCCGCCGAAAGAGACCCGACATATTTCTTTTCAAGCAGGTCGACGATCTTGATCTTGTCGTTCGGCGCACGGTCCGTGATGTAGAGATAACGGTGATCTTCCGAGGTGAAGCCGTCGTACAGCCATGCGGAATTCTCTCCGGCGTCGCGCACGCTGACTTTGGTCACCGGGATATCCGGCTTGTTCGGATCGATGATCCAGACTTCGCCCAAGGTTCTCGCCGCCACCATGAACTGATTGCCGACCGCACTCGCACTCACGCTCGCCGAATAGCTCGTGGTTTCCTTCCCCGCCGGATCGGTGCCGCTGAGCTTAATCTGCTTCACCGGTTCGAGCGTGTCGGCGTCGAGGATCATCACCGCCCCAGGAACGAGCGACCCCGCCGCGATCCACTTGCCGTCCCACGAAACTGCCATGAACGGGCCGGAAAGCGCGGTCTTGACGCTACGCACCGCCTGCATCGAATACAGGTCGATCTTGTAGATTTCCGACGTGTCGGTCCTGACGTAGGCCCAGCGCGGATTTGTCGGGTGGTAGCGGAAGATGTGCGGCGCACGGCGCGTCAGCACCTCGCCGACCTTGGTGTTTGTCGCACCGTCGAAGAAGACCACGCGGGATTCCGGTTCCTGAGCGTGCCGGCCACGCTGCATGACCGCCATCAGATCCATGACGTCGGCCTTGTAACTGGGAGCCGCGGGCAACGTCTTCTCGTCGACGAGGACCGTGACGGATTTCTTCGCGTCCTCGATCGACCATTCGAGGTCCTCGGCGCTGTTGCTCCGCACCAGCGTCGCCAGCGCACCGATCTCGGCTTCGGACAGTTTGTTGACCCACGGCGGCATCAGGGTTCCCGGAATGCCGGTCATGATCATCGTGCTGACCGCGTTGTTCGAGAGCGCGGCCAGCCGCTCCTTCTTGAGCGCCGGGGCGAACCGCGATCCGACGCGACCGGCCTGGTGGCAACCGGCACAGTTGTCCATGAAGAGCTTGCGCGCGTCTACCGTATCGGCGGCAAGCGTGCTTGTTCCCATCAGGCCAGCAACAGTCAGTCCCACAGCAAGTGCCGCCTGCTTCAATGCTTGCATTTCCGTAACTCCTCTTCGGAATACGATGTCATTTCACTTCGCGGTCTGCTCGACCCGCGGATTTCCGTTGTTCTGCCGCACGGCAACGGGGTGTTGCCGCGACTCGGTTTGCCCTTACCGAGCCAGATGCTTGCTGAAGAAGCGGCTTATTTCGGCATACTGCTCTTTGGTTTCCGGCGTATAAGGCACGTAATACTGAGCGTGCGATTGCCCTTCCCACACATGCAATTCGGCTTCGACGCCGGCCTGACGTAGCTTGCGATGTGTGAGCGCGGAGAGACTCAGGAAGAGATCACGCGTGCCGGTAGCAATGATGGCGGGTGGAAAACCATGCCAGTCGCCATAGATCGGCGAGATCAACGGATCCTTCGGATCGTGACCGTTCGCATAGGCCAATGATGAATGACGGATGTAGCCGTTGTAGCTGATCAGGCTGCCGTCGACCCACTCGTTGGTCTTCATGGAGTCGCCTCCACCCTCTTCGGTCAGGTCCGAGTAGGGCGTTTCAGGCGCGATTGCTCCAGGCATCGGCAGTTTTTCCGCTTTGATCCGCAGCATCAGCGAGAGCGTCAATCCGCCACCAGCCGAGGTGCCGAACACGGCGACCTTTTCGGCCCCGTATTGCTTGACGACCGCCTTGTAGGCGTTCACCGCGTCGTCGAGCCCCGCCGGATAGGGATCGTCGGGCGGCATGCGGTAGTCAACCGAGATCACCCGATAACCGCCGTATGCGGCCATCAGGATTGCCTCCCAGGTTCCCGCCTCGCCGGGGTTATAGACGAAACCGCCACCGTGGAAATAAAGTGCAACGCGATTCTTGTTGGCCGCCGGCAGATCCTGCGGCGTCACGACGTAGGCATTGACGCCACCGAGCGAGATCTGCTCGACAGACACGCCGAGCTTCTCGCGCAGTCCGGGCAGTGCGGCCATGGTGACTTTGGTCGCCCCATCGACGACTTTCTTCCAATCCGCCGCCGACTGCGGATGGTTGGCCGTCCACTTCGGCATCAGGTACGCACTGGCAATGGCAGCCTGCATTTCCTTGGAGACCGTGGTCGGCACCGGCAGCACCTTGGCCGGCACGCTGCGCGGCCCCGCTTTAGAATTCGCCTCATTCTGGGTCGCTTCGAGCTGCAGCGCCGCTGGAGGCACCATGCCCTGCGCATGGACGGCGTTCGGCCCGACGAGCGACAAACAGAGCGAGCAGGAAGTAACGCCGAAAGCAATCGCGACACATGAGCCAACCCCGTTTGCCAACCTCGTCAGCATCGGCTCGCCACAAAGTTTCTTTTGCACCGGCGATTCACCGGAGCGAACGCACAACAGCCGATCGCCCACACCCACTTCACTCATTCCTGAAGACATTTCGTTCTCCCCTTTTTGGATCCAGACGTTTCTTTTTGTCCGGTTGGAACGATCTTAGTCTTCAAGCTTTTGAACAATTAGGAACAGTGCTCGACGGCCGCATGGGTGAAGTCACTGGAAATGCGATCGATCGGTCGGGCATCTGCGCCAAATCAAATCCGCTACCGACCCTGCGCGACGACACGCTCGATTCGATCAGCGGGGTGGATGTCCAGGGATCGTCCGCAGACCCAGGACGATTCATTCGCGCTGGATCGCTGGCAGCCCGCTTTGCAAAAGCTGCGCGGCCAACTGTCGGCGCATGCGGTGAAACGCGAAAACCTGCACGACGCTGCGTTCCCGGCTCGCATCGTCCGCGAGTACCGCCCTTGCGCAAGCAGCCTGCTTCAAGCAGGCGTCGAGCATGTCGAAGGACACGGGGTTGCGGTCGATCACGCTGTTCAGTGCAGCAAGCATTTGCTCAGCGACGGCTTGCAGACTTGCGCGCTCCGCGCCTTCAGGCGCTGCCTTGCGCGTGCGCAGGACGAATTGCAGATCGTTGTGCGCCACGACAACGACCAGTGCGCTCGACACGCAGCTCGCACCACCGAGCGCGAACTGATCGCACGCGCCGCCGTCCTCCTGATCGAACGGCCGCTCGCTCAACGCCCCAGCGTCTCGACCGCCTGCGCAAAGCGTATGTCGCGCGCTGACAGTCCGCCCGCGTCGTGCGTCGTCAGCAGGATTTCGACGCGGTTCCAGACGTTGAACCATTCCGGGTGATGGTCTTGCCGTTCGGCGATCAGCGCCACGCGCGACATGAAGCCCCAGGCCGCATTGAAGTCGGCGAACTTCCATTGCTTGACGATGGCGTCGCGCTTGGCGTCCCAGGTCCAGCCGGGCAAGCCGGCCAGCGCGTCCTCGCGCTCGGTCGGAGTGAGTTTGGGCACCGTCATTGCAGCCTCCAGGATGTTCGCGTACAGCCTCAGTCGATCCGACAGCCTTCTTCGAAATCCAGGCGCGGATTACGCGGGCGCACGCCGGCCGGATCGCCATAGCCGAGATTGCACAGAAAATTGCTCTTCACGCTGCTGCCCGCAAAGAACAATTCGTCGACCATTGCGTTGTTAAAACCCGACATCGGCCCGCAATCGAGGCCGAGCGCCCGCGCGGCGAGAATCAAATAACCGCCCTGCAAGCTGCCGTTGCGGAACGCAGCGGTAAATATCTTTTCGTCCTGGCCTTCGAACCAGGCGCGCGCATTGGCCTGCGGAAACAACTTGGCGAGCTTTTCGTAGAAACGCAGGTCGTAGCCGACGATCGCTGTCACCGGCGCGGCCATCGTTTTGGCGCGATTGCCTTCGTCGAGCGCTGGCGCGAGCGTGGCCTTGGCGGCGGGAGATTTCACGAAGACGATGCGGGCCGGGCTGCAGTTGGCCGAGGTCGGCGCCATGCGCAGCATTTCGTAAAGCCGCTGTAGCAAGGCATCCGGCACGGGCGTGCCGAGCCAGGCGTTATGGGTGTGGGCATCGAAAAAGAGCTGCGACAGGGCCGTCGCGTCGAGGGCTTCTTTCATTTATCTTTTTCTCCGTAACGATTAACGCAAACCAAAATTTACACCGTGGGATTTTGCACCTTCCCGACCTTCCTCGGGCCCGAGTTTGGGCGCCAGTAGAAAGACACGCTCGACCGGCACCTGTCCCTTGTCGACGAGCCAGCTCTTGACCGCGTTGCCGCGTGCCTGCGCCAGTCGCGGCAGATCGGCCTCGGTGACGTCTGCGTGCTGGATCAGGAGCTTTTCCATTTCGGCCGGCGGCAGGCTCTTGGCGAGCCCGATCAGGTTGCTCGGCTTGTCGAACTTTTCGTCCTTGTAGACGCGTTCGAGCAGGCTTGCGTATTCCTCGGGCGGAATCACAACGTCGTCGAGCGAAGCTGCCGAGCCGCCCGATTCGGCCACCTGCTTCGACTTGAGCGCCCGCAACCGGCGTTGCACGGTCGCGCGTTTGAGCGCTTCAAGTTCGTCGCTGCCGGCACGGCCGGTCACATCGAGTTTCAGGCCGGGTCGGTCGGCCAGCGCGCGGGCCACGGTTTCGAGCTTTTTCTCGGAGGCTGCGTCGAGTCTCGCGCTGCCCTCCGGGAAATCGACGAAAGCCAGATCCTCGTGCTTGGCTCCACCCGCCAGGAACGCAAAAGGCGAAGTGACGACGTTTTTGAAGAAGTTGCCGATCATTGTCCAGATCAGGCCGCCGAACGAGAACTCCGGATCGTCGAGCGTGCCCGCGATCGGCAGGTTGATGTCGATCTCGCCCCGGCTATTCTTGAGTAGCGACACGGCCAGCCGTACCGGCAAGGTCGTTGCGGTGGGGCTTTCTATCTTGTCGCCGAACGTCAGTTGATCGAGGAGGAGCCGGTTTTCGGCCGTTAATTGCCTGTCCTTGATCTGGTAGCGCAGGTCGAGCGAGAGCTTGCCTTTTTCTATGCCGTAGCCGACGTATTTGCCCGAATAGGCCGAAAGCCCGCTCAATTCATAGCCACGCACCGAAGCCTTGATGTCGAGATAGCGATCCTGCCGGAATGGCGCGGCCTGGCCACTGACTTCGAGCGGCGCCAGCCCGTCGACTGCGCCCTGTAACGCGATCTGAGCCATTGCGGCAGGGTGGGTGCCAAAACCCGTGATCGTGCCGCCGACCTTGCGCAGGTTCGCGTCGAGATTCGGTTTCACAAAACGGTCGCTATAGCGGATGTCGCCGCCCGAGAGCTTGATCTGGCCGATTCTTATCGGCGGCAGCGACGGCGTGGACTTGGCTTGCGCGCCCTGCCCGGCCAGCTTGACGGCTGCACCTTCCTGGCGTCCGCGCGCGATTTCGCGCAGATTCAGATTGCCATCGGCGTCGAGAATCAAGCGCGTCTGGAAATCGTCGAGCGCGATTTCGCCGACATCGAGCGAGAGCGGCTTGGACTTCGCCACGATCTGCTTGAACGAGAAATTCCGCCAGCGCACGAAATTCGTATCGTTGATGAGATCGAGCGAATTCATGTTGCCAATCGCGGCGTCACCCTTCCAGGCGACAAGAAGCGGGCCTTCGGCCGGCTGGTCGAGTTTGAGTTCGCCGTGCGCGTCGAACTGCGCCCGCGTGACCGATACCTGGTAGTCCTGCGTGAACAGCGCCAGCGGTGCCACGACATCGAGCCCCTTGGCCTCGATTTTTACGCTCGCATGCAATGGCGCGGGAGATACCTGGCCCGTTGCATTGAACGCGCCCTTCTTGTTCCAGCCTGCCTTGAGCGAAAATACCGCCGCTTTCGACGCATCGCTCGACAGGTTCGAGAGCTTCGCATCGAGCGGCGCCAGCGCGAGTTTGAGCGGTAGCTTGCCCGACAAATCGGCGTAATCGAGCGCGCTGCGTTCGACGACGAGTTCGCCCAAGGCGTACTGCCAGCGCCCTCCCCCGGACGCTGGCGCGGCGGTTTTCGTCTCGGCTTCGCCAGCGGGAGCCGGCGCCAGCGCAGCAAGGTCGAAGCGTCCGTCGCGCCCGCGCTCGGCGGAAATCCGCGCATCGGCCAGCCGCAGCCGGCCGAGCGAAACCTTGCGCGCATGGCGCTCAAGATTCAGCCCTTCGGCCTCGAAGCGCCCCGCCCTGAAGAAGGGCTGCTTCGCGCCCTTCGTCCGCAGCACCACGTCGCTGATCGTAAGCCGCGCGTCGGCGAACTTCGTCGCGAGCCCATCCGCGCCGCTGGCCAGTTTCAGGGGTATGTGGCCCTCGACGACGCCCGCATCGACGAAAAGCGTCGGCAAGGCCGCGACAAGATACGGCGCGCTGCGCGCCGGCTGGATGCCGGCAAAATCGATAACCCCGTCCCATGCGAACGGACTGGGCGCCAGCGCGCCTTCGGCCGTAAGGCTTTCTCCACTGTCGCCCTTGACCGATAGCTTCAGCGTGGCAGGCTTCGCGAGATCCTGCGACAAGCCCTTCACTTCCAGCGCTATCGGTTCGAGCAGCGCCTTGAACGTCGGCGTCACCGATTCGTCGACCAGCGTGAGCCGCCCGCCGCTCAAGGCCAGGCGGTCCATCTGCCAAACCCAGGCGCCCGCGGGTTTGGCAGGTTTTGTCGCGACGGCGTTCTCCGGCGTTCTGGGTTTGAAGCCGGCGATTTCCTCCTCGATTTGACGCACCAGCCCGATCCGCCGCTCCTTGTCCCATTGCAAGGTGGTCGCCACGCCCTGCCATTCGATATTCGCGATGTGCGCGCAGCGCGCATCGAGCCGCAGTTCGGCCAGATCGACACCTAGTCGCTCGAATTGGCCGATCTCGCGGCCGTCGCCGCCGACAATCTTCCAGCCAAGCGCATCGACATGGCCGGCCAGGCCCATTTCGGGCGCACGATCCTTGGGCTGGCGGAACTTGAGCTGCAACTTCGCGGCAAGCTGACCTTCGGCGAGCTTGATCTTCGAGGCAATCGGCAAATAAGCCATCAGTGGCGGCAGCGCGAACGGATCGAGCTGGAAATCCAGCGTTGCCTCGGGCGTATCGATAAATGGCCGAGTCTGGCCAGTGGCGACGAGCCTGGACCCGTCGATGACAGCCGAGAGCCTCGGTTGAACTTCGATTGCCACATCGGCCGGAATGCTGGAAATAAAGGGCACACCGAAATCGAGCGCCGTGATGCTGTGCGTAGTCCGCTTCGGCCGGTCGTCGAAGAGCAGTTCGCCGCCCGAGAGTTCGAAGTTGTAGAGCGCAAAACGCGTCGGCGATTCCTCGGCCGGTTGCGGCTGCTGCGCAAAATGGTCGAGGATGTCCGAGAAGTCGTAGCGATTCTCGGTAACGCGTGCGACATGCAATATCGGACGCTCGATCTTGAGCGCCGACACCACCACGGCGCCGCGCAGCAGCGAACTGGCTCGCAGCTTGGCGTAAATCCGCGCCACTGTGAGCATGTTCGGCTGGCCCGTCAGGCCGCCGATCGCAAGATCGTCAACGCTGACCGATAATGTCAATGGATTAATCGCCAGACGACCGAGCGTGACGGGCCGCAGCAATTGCTTCGACAGCGCCTCTTCGATACGACCGTGCAACAGCGGCGGGCCGGCGAAAGCGATCAATGCCAGCAAAACGGCGAGCGCCGCCACGCAAGCGGCGATCCAACGCAGCAAGCGGCGGCTCTTGAGCCTGTCCAGCGATTTGCGCCACTCGAACATTTGGGAACCTTTCTTATTCTTTCCGGCCGCACAGCGCGGCGGTTCAACGCGCGGCACGCGCGACAACCAGATTTTCAACGCTTTTTGCACCCGCCGCCTTGAGCGAGCGCGCAAGTTCGTCGAGTGTTGCACCACTTGTCATTACATCGTCGATGACGAGCACGCGCCGCCCTTCAAAATTTCGCCGCACGCGAAACGCGCCGGACAAATTACGCCTGCGTTCGGCAAGATCCAGCCCGGCCTGCGGCGGTGCTTTGCGCTGCTTGACGATGGCATCGTAATGAAACGGCAGACCAAGCCTGGCGGCAACCTGCCGGCCAAGCAAAACCGCCTGGTTAAAGCCACGCTCGGCCAGCCGCGCCGGATGCAGCGGCACCGGCACGATACAGTCGGCGACCAGACCCTCGCCGGCAGACGCCAGCGCCTCCGCAAGAAAACAACCGGCCGCGAAGCGCGCATCGAACTTGAAGGCATGGACGATTTCGCGCAGCGGAAATACATAAGCGAAGGCCGCATGCGTGGCATCGAAATACGGCCGCCGCACCAGACAGCGCCCACAGACCTCGCCGCACGGCGAGGCTTCGGCGCAGACCGGACAGGCGGGAAACGGCGCCGGCACAAGCTCGGCGATACAGGCAAGGCAAACGGCGCGATTACCCGCCGCCGCGCCACAAACATGGCAAGCCTGCGGCAACAAGGCCGCCAGACCGGAACGCAAGATTTTGTGCGCCGCGACAATCGGGTTTGGCACCGGTTTTTCCTTTAACGGATAATCCGTCGATTGTCCCACCCTTGCCGGAAGCCGCACATGTCACTTTCCCTGAATGCTCAGCCCGCCAGCGAAGCCGCGACCCGCTGGAGCACCAACGAGGTCGTCGCCCTCTTCGACCAGCCGTTCATGGACCTGATCTACCGTGCCGCGAGGGTCCATCGCGACCACTTCGACCCGAACGCCATCCAGCGCTCCACGCTGCTCTCGATCAAGACCGGCGGCTGTTCGGAAGATTGCGGCTATTGCTCGCAGGCCAAGCGCTACCACACCGGCGTCGAAAGCGAAGCCATGATGGCAGTTGCCGAAGTCGTCGAAAAAGCCCGCATCGCCAAGCAGAACGGCGCTTCGCGCTTCTGCATGGGCGCGGCCTGGCGCGGCCCCAAGGAACGCGATCTCGAACCGGTGCTGGAGATGGTCCGCGAGGTCAAGGCGCTCGGGTTGGAAACCTGCGTGACACTCGGCATGCTGCGCGAAGGCCAGGCCGCAAAACTCAAGGATGCCGGCCTCGACTACTACAACCACAACATCGACACCGCGCCCGAATTCTATGGCGAAGTCATCGGCACTCACTCGCAGGCCGACCGTTTCGACACGATAGACAAGGTCCGCGACGCGGGCATCCACGTCTGTTCAGGCGGCATCATCGGCATGGGCGAAACGCGTCGCGCGCGCGCCGCGCTGATCTCGCAACTCGCGAACATGAAGCCCGCGCCCGAATCGGTCCCGATCAACAAGCTCGTCGCCGTGCCCGGCACGCCGCTGGCCGACGCCCCGCCCATCGACCCCTTCGAATTCGTCCGCACGATTGCTGCCGCGCGGATCACGATGCCGACGAGCTACGTGCGCCTTTCCGCCGGCCGCCGCGAACTCGGCGACGGCATCCAGGCGCTGTGCTTCCTCGCCGGGGCCAATTCGATCTTCTACGGCGACAAGCTGCTGACGACTGGCAATCCGGATGTCGAAGGCGACGCGGTGCTATTCGAGCGGCTGGGTCTGAAGTCGGTCTGAGCCCACATGAGCGAATCGAAACCGCACATCCGCACCGCTACGCTTGAGGATGCATCCGAGCTTGCCCGCCTGCTCGGTCAACTCGACTTCCCCGTCGGCACGCAAGACATCCTTGCGCGCTGGCACAACTGGAACGCCGCTGGCAATACTGCGCTCGTGGCAGAAGGCACGCAAAGCAGGCTTGTGGGTGTCGCCGTGCTCCACACGATGCACGTGCTGCACCGACCCCACCCGGTTGGACGCATCAGCGCGCTCGTAGTCGATGAAAGCGAACGCAGTCGTGGCATCGGCGGGGCACTCGTCACTGCTGCCGAAACGACACTCGCTAAAGCCGGCTGCGGATTGCTTGAGATCACGAGCAATCTGCGCCTGACCCAGGCCCACGCTTTCTACGAACACATCGGTTACACGCGAACGAGCTTTCGGTTTGCAAAGACTCAGCACCAGACAAGCTGACCGCTCGACCGGGTAGCCGCCCTCGGCTACCCCTGCTCATCCCACCGGCATTGCCCGGCGCATCAAAACGAACATCACCGCCCCTACCGCCAAGGCCAGCGCCGCGCAAGCCAGCGAACCGGTGAAGCCACCGCTGCGCGCGACCAGCGCCGTGGCGAGCGGCGGGCCGGCGATCTGCCCCAGGCCGTATGAAGCCGTCATGAGCCCCATCAGGCGCGGTGCCTGCGGACCCCACAGGCGCCGCGCTTCGCGCATCGCAAACGATACCAATGCGGTAAACGGCAGCCCCGCCAGCAGGCTGCTGACGGCAAAACCTGCGACGTTCGGGAACACCGCTGCAATGCCCACGCCCAGCGCCTGCATGGTGTAGGCCCAAGTCAGCAGGCTACGATTGTCGTGCGTCATGCCAACGCGCGTGGCAACGAGCGCGCCCACCGCTCCGCCAAGGCCGAATACCGGCCAGAACAGGTCGGCCCAGACCGAGCCCGGCATTGCCTGGCGGGCGATCACCGGCAGGAAGGTCGCCGTGACGATGTAGCCGAAGCCCGCCAGCCCGTATGCCAGCGTCAGCGCCCAGGCTTGCTTGTCGAGCCGGGCGGGGTTAGCGGGTGCCGCCGTTCGCGCCAAAGTCTGATGCCGCGACGGGTCTGCTTTCGGTGCCGATTCCGGCACGAACACACGCCACACCGACAGCACCAGCGCCGCCGCCATTGCCGCAAAGACCCACCAGCCGGTAACGGCATGCCAGCCCGCGCCCACCATGCCGAAGGCCGCGACGCCCGTGATGACGATGCCGACCCCCGGCCCGCAGAAAATCAGCCCGCCCAATGCGGGCCGACCCAGTTCGGCCAGCCGCTGCATGCACCAGCCGGAGGTATAGACCAGCACGATTGCGCTGGCCACGCCCGCGCCGGCGCGCCAGGTAGACCACGCCAGCATGCCGCCGGGCAGCGCCATGCCCAACGTCAGCAGCACCGTGGCCGCCAACCCCAGCCGCACCATGCGCGCCGCATCGGCACGCATGAATAGACAGGCCGCGGCGCCACAGAAATAGCCGATGTAATTTAGCGTGGCGAGCCAGCCTCCTTCGCTCAGGCTGACACTGCCGTCGTGCAGCATCATCGGCAGGAGCGGCGTAAAGGCGAAACGCCCGACGCCCATCGCCACCACCAGAGATATCAGCCCCGCCCCCGCAATCGTCCAGACGCCAGCGGTCTGCCTCGCCACCGCGGCCGCCTACTTGCCCGCCTTGCGCCGAACCGTTACGGATTCGCCGCCAACCCCCCAATTGTCGGTGTCGACTTCGTCTATCACCACCACCGTGGTGTTGGGATTTTTTCCCAGCACGTCCACTAGCAATTGCGTGGCGCCCTCGATCAAACGGGCCTTTTGCTCGGCGGTGGCACCCTCGCGGGTGATTTTGATGTTCACATAGGGCATTCGATTAGATCCTTCTGACTAGGTAGTGTGGATTTTCTCATGCCATACCCTGACGGGTCACTCGATCTGCAAGGCCGCATAGAGCAGCAAACGGTCGTCGGTGCGCGAGAGCAGGAGTCCGGTAAGGGTTTGAACGCGCCGCAGCCGGTAGTCGAGCGTGTTGCGGTGGATGTGGAGCGCGTTCGCGGTAGCTGTGGCTTGGCCGTCGTGGGCGAACCAGCTCGCGAGCGTTTTTCGCAGCGTGCGATTGGATTTGTCGCCCGCGTCGATCTGGCGCAGGTACCGGCGCAATTGTTCGGCCTGCCAGCCGTTCGAGAGGCCGGCGAGCAGGACCGGCAGGCTCAGTTCGTAGTAAGAGAAATCGGTCTTGCGCGGTGCCCGTGCGCGGCCGATGCGCAGCGCGGTTTGCGCGCTCTGGTAGGACAGCGCGGCCGCCTCGATGCCGGTCAAGGCGACGCCGATCGCCAAATGGATAGTCTCGGCGATTTCTTCCTGCAAGACCGTTGCGAATGTCTGCAAAACCTGGCGAGCCGTATCGGTATGCGCGATGGTCTCGGGAAATGCTTCGAGCAGCGCCAGCCGGTACGGCGAAACGGCGGCCATGAATATCCCCTTCCGATGGGACAGAAGCCTGCGCTGAATGCGCTGCTGAGTGGCGAGCGCGGCTTCGGGGTCGGGCGCGTCGCTCGCAAGTTCGATGACGACGACGGCGGTCGCCCCCTGCAAATCCAGGCCGAGGCGCTCGGCCCAGGCGTGCAGTTCGGCCGGCGAGGATTCGCGATGGCCGATCAACTGGAGCACAAATTCTTCGCGGTAGCGCGTGTCGCGCTGCAATTCCCGGATCAGTTGCGACTGTTCGAGAATCATCTCGGCCGTGATGCGCACAAGTTCGCCGAATTGGTGCACGGCAGCGGGGTCTCCGGTCAGGCCGACGGCGCCGCAAAGTTCGCCGCGCACGCGTAGCGGCAGATTGACGCCGGGCTTGGCGCCGGGAAGCCGCTCGGCGCTCGCCGCGTCGATCTCGACAGCGCGCCCCTGACGCAGCACGAGCAGCGCGCCCGAATGCGTCTCGCCGATACGCGCCGGGTCGCCGCTACCAAGGATCGTGCCGCGCGCATCCATCACATTTACGTTGAACGGGATGACTTCCATCGTTCGTTCGACGATGGCCTGCGCCAGTTTTGCTTCGAGAATCGCCATTTTCGCGGTTTCGCTATTTGTTACATTGCACAATTATGGTCGATAAAAAATATAAATATCAGGTCATGTGCACGGTGATAGACGCGGAATCGCTCATTAGACTTGCCTTATGAATCCATAAACCAGGTTGCACAAAGCAGTCCCGAGCATCGAGGAGCATCTAATGAGTAACGCAATCAACGCAACAGCGCCCGGTCTAGCCGGTCAGGGCGTTCTTGAGCAGGCATACCGGAAAACGACCCTGCACCTGATTCCCTTCATTTTCGTTTGTTACCTGTTCAACTATCTGGACCGGGTGAATGTCGGTTTTGCCAAGCTACAAATGCTCGATGCATTAGGCTTGAGCGAAACCGTTTATGGTCTGGGCGCGGGGATTTTCTTCATCGGTTACGTGCTCTCCGGCGTGCCGAGCAATCTCGCGCTGCACCGCATCGGCGCGCGGCGCTGGATCGCTACGCTGATGATTCTGTGGGGCCTGCTCTCAGCCGCGCTGATGTTCGTAAATTCGGCAACGTCCTTTTACGTGCTGCGTTTCTTCACCGGCATAGCCGAGGCGGGATTCTTTCCCGGTATCGTGCTTTATTTCACGCGCTGGTATCCCTCGGAGCGGCGCGGTCAGGTGATGGCACTGTTCATGTCGGCAATCCCGGTTTCGGGCTTGATCGGCGGGCCGCTGTCGGGCTGGATGCTCAATCACTTCTCCGCCGGTCAGGGCGGGCTGGCGGGCTGGCAGTGGCTGTATCTACTGCAAGGTCTGCCGACCGTGCTGCTCGGTGTCGGCGTTTATTTCTATCTGTGCGACGGCATCACCAAAGCGCGCTGGCTCAACGAAGAAGAAAAAACCCTCATGCAGGGCGCGCTCGACGCCGACGAGAAGAAGCGCCTGGCCAGCAGCGAAGCACTGCAAAGCTTCGCCAGCGTGCTCACGAACGGCCGCGTATGGATGCTCGGTGCGATCTACTTCTGCATTCAGATGGGTGTCTATGCGATCAATTTCTGGCTGCCGTCCATCATCAAATCGATGGGATTCCACAACCCGACGCTGATCGGCTGGCTCAGTGCGATTCCGTATCTCGTCGCAGGCGTCTTCATGATCCTTGCCGGGCGCAGCGCCGACGCCCGCCGCGAACGCCGCTGGCATGTCAGCGGACCGATGCTGATGGGCGTTTTCGGCCTGATCATCGCGGCCCAGTTTGCGAATAACGTCGTCGTCGCGATGCTCGGCCTCACGCTCGCCACGATGGGTGCGCTGACGGCGCTATCGATGTTCTGGCCGCTGCCAGCGGCCTTCCTTGGCAGCGCGGCGGCAGCAGGCGGGCTTGCGCTGATCAACTCGCTGGGCCAGATCGCAGGTTTCGTCAGCCCCTTCCTCGTCGGCTGGCTCAAGGACCTGACCCACAGCACCGATCTTGCGCTCTACATCCTCTCGGGCGTGCTTGTCGTCGGCGCCTGCTGCGTGATGCGGATTCCCGCCAAGATCGTCAATCGCTAAGAGGCGCACCCGTGAAAATCCTGATCGCCCCCGACTCGTTCAAGGAAAGCCTTTCCGCGCTCGATGTCGCGACCGAGATCGAAGCCGGTTTTCGCGAGATCTTCCCGGATGCGCAATACCGCAAGGTACCGGTCGCCGACGGCGGCGAAGGCACGGTGGAGGCCATGGTGGCCGCCACCGGCGGTCGCCGCGTCGCGCTGCGCGTGAGCGGGCCGCTGGCCGAGCCGGTGGATGCTTTCTATGGCCTGCTCGGCGACGGCGCGACGGCCGTCATCGAAATGGCCGCCGCCAGCGGACTCGAACTGGTGCCACGGCAAGCCCGCAACCCGCTGCTGACGACGAGCCGCGGCACCGGCGAACTCATACGTCATGCACTCGACGCAGGCGCCAGGCGCTTCGTGATAGGCATCGGCGGCAGCGCGACGAACGACGGCGGCAGCGGCATGCTGCAAGCGCTAGGCGTGCGCCTGCTCGACGTCGAGGGGCGCCAGATCGGGCCCGGCGGCGGCGCGCTCGCGCAGCTTGCGCACATCGATACCGTCGCGCTCGACGCACGGATCGCGCAATCGCGCATCGAGGTGGCCTGCGACGTCGACAATCCGCTGACCGGCCCCCATGGCGCATCGGCAACCTTCGGACCGCAAAAAGGTGCGACGCCGCAGATGGTGCGCCAGCTCGATGCGAATCTTGCGCGTTTTGCCACAGTGCTCGCGCGCGACTTGGGCGCCGATGTGGCCAAGGTGCCCGGCGCAGGCGCGGCCGGCGGCATGGGGGCGGCCATACTCGGCGTGCTCGGCGGACGGCTGCGGCCCGGCATCGCAATCGTGACCGAGATGATTGGTCTTGACGCCATGCTCGAAGGCGTGGATTTGGTGATTACCGGCGAAGGCCGCATGGACGCCCAGACGGTGCACGGCAAAACGCCGATCGGCGTCGCCCACCTCGCCCGTGCACGCGGGATCCCGGTCATGGCTATCGCCGGGAGCCTGGCCGACGACGCCGCACTCGTTCATTCGCATGGCATCGACGCGGTATTCGCTGCGGTGCGGCGGATCTGCTCGCTCGACGAGGCCCTGACTGATGCCGGCCGCAACGTCCGCGCCGCCGCGCGCAACGCGGCGGCGGCGATCAGGCTGGGGATGGTTTTGCGGCGCTAATAGCGAAGCGAAGCAGCTTTCCTTGAAAACCCCGGTTCCAAACAAAACACACACCGCGTAGTGGGCGGCCTCAAGAGTCAAGTGCAACACGCATTCTCGACCCGCCGCGCACTCGCACCGCCAGGGCTGGCCGCCGAGGCCACGCGCCCCGTCTGGGCTAAAGTACGAGGATGCACAAATCCTGGACACTGAGCGCCAAGCTGGCCCTGATAGGCTGCACGTTTCTCGTGCTCGCCTTAGCCTCGATCGGGCTCACGCTGTGGGTAACCTGGCAGCTCGAAGGCGGCGCGGCGGCGGTTAATGAGGCCGGGCGCATGCGTATGCAGACTTGGCGTTTTGCTCAAAGTCTCCAGGCGGGTGGACCGGAAACCGCAACGGCACTCGCCCATCGCTTCGACGAAAGCCTCGATTTGCTGCGCGGCGGCGATCCTTCGCGCCCGCTCTTCGTGCCCTGGGACGCCGCGACGCGGCGCGAATTTTCCGATATCGAAAAACAGTGGCACACACTGCGTGCGCACTGGCTCGCGAACCCACCGCCACCGCCAATCGAAGCTGCCGCGCAGGCGACGCGCTTCGTCGGTGCGATCGACGTTTTCGTGAGCGCGATCGAACATCAGCTTTCGCGCTGGACTTCGATCCTCAACACCGTTCAGTTTTCGGTCATGGCGCTCGCGATCTGCGCGGCGGTCGCGCTGGTTTATGCGGGTTATCTCTTCGTACTCGATCCAATCGCGCGGCTGCGCTCCGGTTTGCAGCGGATCGAGGGCGGCGATCTTGCGGCGCGCGTCACAGTTATTTCACACGACGAGTTCGGCGAGCTGTCCGACGGCTTCAACAGCATGGCACAGACCTTGCAATCGCTTTATCAGGGCCTGGAAGACAAGGTTCGCGAGAAAACAGCGAATCTGGAAATCAAGCAGCAGCGGCTCGCGGCGCTCTACGAGGCGAGCGCCTTCTTGGCCAGCGCCGACACGCTCGAAGAACTTGCCCTGGGCTTCGTGCGCCAGATGCGCCGCGCCGCGAACGCCGACGCGGCCGTGATCCGCTGGTCGGACGAAGCCAACGAGCGGTATGTCCTGATGGCCGAGGATGGCTTGTCCGAGGCCATGGCGGCCGACGAGCAATGCGTGTTCACCGGCGATTGTTTCTGCGGCGCAACGCAAGCAGATGCGATGACGCGCGTAATCCCGATCCGCGCCGACGCCACGGCGCCGCTGACGCATTGCGCCCGCGCGGGCTACCAGACGTTAGTCACAGTGCCCATCCTGATTCAGCAGCGCCTGCTCGGCGAAATCGATTTGTTTTTCCACCATGACATCGCGCTGCAAAGCGAGGAGCGCGGCCTGCTCGACGCGCTCGCGAGCCATCTTGCAAGCGCGATGGAGGGTCTGCGCGCGCATGCGCTCGAACGTGAGGCTGCGGTGGCCGAGGAACGTGGCCTTTTGGCACGCGAACTGCACGATTCGATTGCCCAATCGCTGGCCTTCCTGAAAATCCAGATTCAGTTGCTGCGCAACGCGCTCGCGCGCAGCGACGCACAGGCGGTCGAGCGGGTCATCGGGGAACTTGCAACGGGTTTGCAGGAGTGCACGAGCGATGTACGCGAGTTGCTGCTGAATTTTCGTACGCGCACGAATACCGAGGACATCGAAACCGCGCTGCGCAGTACCCTGCACAAGTTCGAGCTGCAAAGCGGCATCCGCGCGCATCTGGAAATCAGCAGGCATGGGCTACCGCTCGAAGCCGATGTGCAGATCCAGGTACTGCACGTATTGCAGGAAGCGCTATCGAACATCCGCAAGCATGCACAAGCGCGCGCGGTCTGGCTCGATGTGCAGCGCGCGCCGGCCTGGCGCTTCGAGGTGCGCGACGATGGCCGTGGTTTCGATGTCGCCGATGCGTCCGGCAGCGACGAAACCCATATCGGATTGCGTATCATGCGCGAACGCGCGGCGCGTATCGGCGCCGAGGTCGTACTCGATTCCGTTCCCGGCGCCGGCACCTGCGTTGTCCTGAACTTACCTGCGGTGAATACCCGTCGCGGGGTATCCCAAGCCTTGCCAACATGACACCTACATTCCCGATCCGGCTCCTCGTCGTCGACGACCACACCTTGTTCCGCCGTGGCCTCGTGGCGCTACTCGCGCAGGACGGCCGTTTCCATGTAGCCGGAGAGGCGGCCGATGCCGGCGAGGCGCTGCGCCGCGCGGCCGAAATCCAGCCCGACGTGATCCTGCTCGACAACCACCTGCCTGGCGTACGCGGCGTCGATGCCGTGCAAACGCTCCGGGACGCGGCACCCAAGGCGCGCGTGCTGATGCTGACCGTCAGCGAGGACGAGGCGGATCTTGTCGACGCCTTGCGCGCCGGCGCCCAGGGCTCTCTGCTCA
>JAVBKC010000072.1:0-13691 GCA_031554255.1 Niveibacterium sp. | reverse complement strand
GAGTTCTATCTGCCCTCGCGCAGCACCGGCAGCCTGATCTGCTACTACCGGCATCGTGCACATCCCGATCCATTCCTGTGGCCGGGGCTTTCCGACATCACCGGCTTCGTCGATTTCACGGCAGTGGCCGAGGCGGCGCACGAGGCCGGCCTGGGGGTGCTGGGCTACTGCGATCAGGCGAATTTTCTGATCAATTGTGGTTTGCTCGAACGCGTGGCGCAGCGCGGTCCGACCGAAACGGCCGACTACATCCGCGCCGCGCGCGCCGCCCAGCGCTTGATCGCGCCGCACGAGATGGGCGAGCTTTTCAAGGTGCTCGCGCTCGGCCGTGGCGTCAAAGGGCCGTTGCGCGGGTTTCTGCGCGGCGATCGCCTGCACACACTTTAGGATTCGTACGTGCGCTGCGGCGCTGTGGGCGCGCTATGCTTGAAAGTCCCCCTAACTCTTGGTCCCTCCATGCAGTTGATCCTGATTTCGGGGCTTTCGGGCTCCGGCAAGAGTATTGCGATTGCCGTGCTCGAAGACGCCGGCTATTACTGCGTCGACAATCTGCCGGCCACCCTGTTGCCGCAACTCGTCGAAAACCTGCGCGATGCGGGTTATACGCGCGTCGGCGTGGCGGTCGATGTGCGCGGCGGGGCCAGCCTCAGCGATCTGCCGCGCACGATGGAACACTTGCGCGGCAGCGTTGACGATCTGCGCTTCGTTTTTCTCGAAGCGCGCAATACCAGCCTGATCGCACGTTTTTCCGAAACGCGCCGCCGCCATCCGCTGGCCGCCGAAGGCGTAACCTTGCTCGAAGCCATCGAGGAGGAACGCGAACGTCTGGAACCGGTCGCCGAACTCGCCCAGCGCATCGATACGAGCGATCTGCATCCGAACACGCTGCGCGGCTGGCTGCGCAGCCTGATCGAAGCGGCACCGGGCGCCGGGCTCACACTTTTGTTCGAATCCTTCGGTTTCAAGCATGGGATTCCGCTCGACGCCGATCTCGTCTTCGATGTGCGCTGCCTGCCCAATCCGTTCTATGACCCGCAACTGCGACCGCTGACGGGGCGCGACGCGCCTGTCGTCGATTTCCTGCGTCTGCACGAGGAGGTCGGTGCGATGACGCGCGACATCGGCGACTTCATCGAACGCTGGCTGCCCGCCTACATCCGCGACAGCCGCAGCTATCTGACCGTGGCGATAGGCTGCACGGGCGGCAAGCATCGCAGCGTCTTCATCGCCGAAACGCTGGCCGCGCGCTTTAGCGAGCAAGTGCATGTCATGTTGCGGCATCGCACGCTCAAGCAATGAAACTACTTGCGCATGTCTGGCTCGGCGTCATTCTGCCGGGCGACTGGCTCGCGCTTGGCCTCGCAGCCACCACAGTCGTAGTGTTGGGCCTGCATTTCTGGAGCGCCGACAAACCCGACCGGCTGGAAGTGCGCGCCACCGGCCGCCTCGTTGCGACGCTGCCGCTCGACCGGCCGGCCAAGCTGGCCGTGCCGGGCCCGCTCGGGCTCACGCAAATCGAGGTCCAGCCAGGGCGCGCGCGCGTCGTCAGCGATCCCGGCCCACGCCAGTATTGCGTGCGCCAGGGCTGGCTTGCCTACAACGGGGCGGTAGCGATCTGCGCGCCGAACCAGGTCAGCATTGCGCTCGCGGGGCGCGCGCCTGCCTATGATTCGCTCGGCTATTGATCTCGTCCCGACTGCGGAAGACCAGCGGATCGCGCGCTTTGCGACGGCGGCGATTCTGCTCTCGGTCGCCGAGGCCGCGATTCCACTCCCGCTACCGGGCGTCAAGCCGGGGCTCGGTAACATCGTTGTGCTGATCGCGCTATGGCGCTGGGGTTGGCGCGAAGCGGCCTGGGTCGCGCTGCTGCGAGTCTTTGCTGCGAGCCTTTTGCTCGGCCAGTTCCTGGCGCCCGGCTTTTTCCTGAGCCTGGCCGGAGCGCTGACAAGCCTCGCGGCGCTCGCGCCGGCATCAATCCTGCCGCGCAAGCTGTTCGGGCCGATCAGCGCGAGCCTCATCGCGGCTTTTGCGCACATCGGTGGCCAACTCGTACTCGCCCGTGTCTGGCTCGTCCCGCATGATGGCGTGTTCGCGTTAAGCCCGATTTTCGCTGCCGCAGCTCTGGTGTTCGGCCTTATCAACGGCCTTGTCGCGGCGCGCCTGCTGCAAGAGATGGCCGTGGCGCCACAAGTCTGAGCGCGCGCTTGCCTTAAACTGCAAAACCACGCAGCCAGCCCGGAACCCATCGATGTCCGAGACCGAGGACACCCATCAGCACAGCGACGACGTGCAACTGCACTTAAAGGAAGTGCGCTATCTGCTTGCGCGTCACAAACTCGTCGAAGGCATGGTGCATAGGCAGGACGGACCTAAGCACGATCTGGTCGAAAGCCTTGTGCACCGGCAACACTTGGCCGCACTCAATGCACGGCTCGAAAAGCTGCATCCGGCGGACATTGCCTACATCCTCGAATCGCTACCGCTGCCCGAGCGCCTGACTGTCTGGGAACACGTCGGCGCGGAACGCGACGGCGAAGTCCTGATCGAGCTTTCCGACGCGGTTCGCGAATCGCTGATCGAAACCATGGATCAGGCGGCGCTCGTCGCTGCAGCCGAACAGCTCGATGCCGACGAGTTGGCCGACCTCGCCCCGGATTTGCCGCACGCAGTCATGGAGGACGTCTATCTCGGCATGGACGCCGAGGAGCGCGAACAATTACGCGCGGCGATGTCCTATCCGGAAGATTCGGTCGGCGCGCTGATGAATTTCGACATGGTTACGGTGCGTGAGGACGTGACCTTGGAAGTCGTGCTGCGCTACCTGCGTCGCTTCGACGAACTGCCGGACCACACCGATCAATTGATGGTAATCGACCGCAAGGACCGCCTGCGCGGCGTGTTGCCGATCAACCGGATGCTGATCAACGACCCGGAAGTCGAGGTCGGCCAGATCATGCTGACCGAGCACCTGCGGCTGGAGCCGGGCGATTCCGCCGACGATGCGGCCAAGGCATTCGAGCGCTACGACCTCGTCAGCGCACCGGTCGTTGACGCGCAGCATCGGCTGATGGGCCGGCTCACCGTCGCCGCAGTGCTCGACTTCGTGCGCGAACAGTCCGAAGCCGAACTGTTGTCGCAGGCCGGTTTGAAGGAAGAAGAAGACATCTTCGCGCCAATTGCGCATTCGGTGAAAAACCGCTGGCGCTGGCTGGCGACGAATCTCGTGACCGCCTTCATCGCCTCGCGCGTCATCGGCGCATTCGAAGACTCGATTTCCAAGCTCGTCGCGCTCGCCGCCCTGATGCCCATCGTCGCTGGTATCGGCGGCAACTCCGGCAACCAGACGATCACGATGATCGTGCGCGCAATCGCAATGGGCCAAGTGAGCCCGCAACACGGCCGCCGGCTGTTCCGCAAGGAAATCGGCGTTGCCTTGTTCAACGGACTATTGTGGGGCGGCCTGCTCGGCCTCATCGCCTGGGCGCTTTACCGCGACTGGCGGCTCGGCCTCGTGATGACGACCGCGATGGCGCTGAACCTGCTGCTCGCCGCCCTCATGGGCGTGATCATCCCGCTGACGATGTTGCGTCTGGGCCGCGACCCGGCACTCGGTTCCTCGGTTTTGATCACCGCCTGCACCGATTCGGGCGGATTTTTCATCTTCCTGGGGCTGGCGACGCTGTTCCTGCTTTAGGGCATCTCGAAAAACTCCGCTTTCGTCGCGGTACTGCGTTGCCCGCAAAAAATTACTCCTTACATATCAATCATATGCGGCGTCGAAATTTTTCACTCGCACCTTGTCTCGCTTAGAAACCGAGGTTTTTTCGAGGCGCCCTTTAGATAGTTTCAGGTGGAAATGCCACACGGGCCAGCACGCCGCCTGCATCGCCTTGACACAGAGCGATCGTGGCGCGATGGGCTCGGCAGATTTCACCCACGATCGCGAGGCCCAAACCCGCGCCCGGCGTCCGTGGGTCGCGTCGATAGAAACGCTCGAACACTTTTTCCCGCTCCTCTGCGGGAATCCCCGGTCCGTCGTCTTCTACTTCCAGAATGGCCGGCGCTAGCACTCTCAAGGTCACGCAGCCGCCTTTCGGCGCGTGTGCCAGTGCGTTGTCGAGCAGATTGCACAACAATTCGTTGAGCAGAATGGCGTCTCCGTTGACCCAGGTTTCCCCTTGTGCTTCCAGCGCCAAATCAATGCCTTTTGCATGAGCGAGCGGTGCCAGCGCCAAGCCAAGTTCGCGCGCCAGGAGCGTCAAATCAAGACGCTGCGCGCCGCCTTCGGCAATCGCGCGGGCGCCGCTCTCGATGCGCGCCAGGGACAGCAAGCGATTGGCCAGATGCGTCAGTGTTTCGGTGTTGCGCGCCGCGCCTTCCAGCGTTTCCTTCCAGGCCAAGGCTTCGTTTTCGCGCAGACCCAATTCGATCCGCGCCCGTAGCGCGGCCAGCGGCGTACGCAGTTCATGCGCGGCATCGGCGATAAATTGCGATTGCCGCTCGAAAAAACCGCGCAAGCGCGCATTGAACTGATTGAGCGTTGCCGCCAGCGGCCACAGTTCCCGTGGCAAATCGTTTTCGGCCAGCGGACGCAAATCGTCGCCGGTCCGTTCGCCGAGTTCGCGTCGCAGCCGCTCCAGCGGACGCAGTGCCGCGCTGACGGCAAACCACACCAGCAGCAGCGCGGTGAGCGACAAAAGGCCCATGCGCCACAAAGTCCCTTGCAAAAGGCCATGCGCCAAACGCTCGCGCGCGCCCAGGGTTTCGGCGACGCGGATCTCCGCCACGACGCTTGTGGGCGGCTCGCTGATCGGTTGTATCAGGCTGACGATGCGCATGCCCATGTCGCGGTATTCGCTGTCGTAAAAGCGCGCCAGGGCCGGATAGTCGTCGGTGCGCGACGTACCCGGTGGCGGCGCGGGCAGGTCTGCGTGCCCGGAGATCGATACGCCGTCAAGTTGGAGCACTTGATAGTAAATGCGTTCGGCGCTGTCATAAACGAAGGCATCCAGCGCCGCATAAGGAACGACGGCATGAGGGTTGCCGTCCTCGCCGATATGCAGGCCATCGGCAATCGCGCGCGCCGAGGCCAGCAAGCTGCGGTCATACGCAATGTCGGCGGCGCGGCGCGCGCTCCAATACGCAGAGAAGCTGCCGGCCAGCAGGATCAATGCCAAAGGAATTATCAATCGTCGTAGCAGCCTGCCGTGCAGGCTATCGCCATAAAATCTATTACGCACTCGCGGCTTCCAGCAGATAACCCAGGCCCCGGAAGGTGACGATGCGCACGCCGCCATTGAGTTTCCTGCGTAGGCGATGGACATAGATCTCGATCGCCTCGGGACTTGCCTCCTCGTCGAAACCGAACACTTGAGCGGCCAGTTGCTCCTTGCTCATGACCCGGCCTGGGCGCGTGATCAGGGCTTCGAGCACGGCGTGTTCGCGGGCGGTAAGCGATAGTGCGATGTCATTCAACGTAAACCCGCGTTTGTTCAGATCGTACGTCAGCGCGCCGCAATGTCGCTGCTGTTCGCCGTCCAACCGCGAGCGACGCAGCAAGGCTTTGACGCGCGCCTCCATTTCGGTCAGGTCGAAAGGTTTAGCCAGGTAATCGTCGGCGCCGAGATTCAGTCCGCGTACCCGGTCGCTGACTTCGCCGCGGGCGGTCAGCATCAACACTGGCAGGCTTTTGCCGCGATTGCGCCGACGCGCGAGCACCTGAAAACCGTCCAGGCGCGGCAAACCGACATCGATTATTGCCAAGGCATAGTCCTCGCTGGCCAAGGCCTGATCGGCGGCTAGGCCATCGTGCAGCACATCCACTGCCCAGCCCGAGCCCTTCAAGGCGCTCGCCATGCTGGCGACCAGTTCGCAATGATCTTCCACCAACAAAATCCGCATAGGGCGTCCTCTCGGCTCTGACAGTAACCCGTCATAATAAGGAATAGGAAAAGTACGATTATTTGCAGAACACAAATAGCCACACTATCTCCGCAATATTTTTACTCAGACAGACGATTCAATGGCAGAAAGATCGAAAGCTCAATGAAAGTTTCGGATCCTAGCATTCATTCAGAGCAGTGAAGCGCAGCCGTAATGACCCACCCCGCAGAGAGTAACAACCGGGTAAAGAAAAAATATAAACGGAGACAATCGCAATGCCGTTCCACGCCAGAGGCACCCGTACGTCCGCTTTTGCGTTAACGCTTGCAGCTTGTTGCGTCGTTCCTGTGGCCAAGGCTGAATTCATCAAAGATAGCAAGGCTTCTCTGGAAGCCCGTAACTTCTACTTCAATCGTGATTTCCGCGAGGGCACGGGGCAATCGCAACGCGCCGAATGGGCGCAAGGCTTCATCCTGCGCATGGACTCCGGCTATACGGAAGGTGTCGTCGGCGTCGGCGTCGATGCACTCGGTTTACTCGGGATCAAGCTCGATTCCAGCAAGGCGCGCACGGGAACCGGTTTATTGCCTGTAGACGACAATGGCGAGCCCGTCGATGTCTATGGATTCGTCGGCCTGACCGGCAAGCTCAGGGCATCCAGAAGCGAGCTAAAGATCGGCACTTTGATTCCCAATCTTCCAACCCTGCAGCCCAATGATGGCCGCATTTTGCCGCAAACCTTTCTCGGAGGTATTTTAAACATCCCCGAAATAGACAAGCTGAAATTTACGCTCGGAAGCGTGTCTCAAGTGAAGCAGCGCAATGACGACAACTACGAAGATCTGGCGCTGAACGCCAAGAATAAGCGTTTCGTTGGTGTGAACAGCGACCGTTTTGATTTCGCCGGATTGGATTATCAAATCGCCGATGGTTTGCTTGGCCGATACCATATCGGCCAGCTTCAGGACGTTTATCGGCAACACTTTCTCGGCCTTCAGTACAGCCGGGCATTAGGTTCCGGAAAGCTCAAACTCGATCTGCGCTATTCCCTCAGTGGCGAGGCCGGCAATGCCAACGCGGGCGAGATCGACAATCAGGCGCTCAATGGGTCGGTGGGATATGGTATTGGCGGACACAAGTTCGGTGCAGCCTATCAGTACCTGATCGGCGAATCCGGCTTTCCCTATATAGACGGCAGCAATCCCTACCTGGTCAACTACATTCAAATCAACGATTTCGCCAACCCCGAAGAGCGCTCGTGGCAATTGCGCTACGACTATGATTTTGTGAAGCTCGGCGTTCCGGGCTTGAGCTTCATGACTCGCTACGTTAGCGGCGACAATGCTGTCGTAATCGGAAAAAGCGAAGTGGGTGGCGAATGGGAGCGCAATAGCGAACTGCAATACCGTTTTCTCGATGGCAGCCTGAAGGGATTGGGTTTGCGTCTGCGCAATGCCACGTACCGTTCCAGTTTCGCGCGCGACGCCGATGAAACCCGCGTGATTCTTAGCTATGCGCTGCCGATCTGGTGATGGACACCTCGCAAGCCCCCGGTTTCTAAGCGAAACAAGGCCGGACGCAAAAAATCGCGACGAAAGCGGAAATTTTTCGAGGTGTCCTGATGTAGAACGCCTTCGAACGTTCCGGGCATGGCAGCGCAAGCTCCGGCACACATGTCGGAGTCATTACAACAACAGAGAATAAATCCACCCATGAAAACCTCGCTGATCCGGGTCGTACTGTCGGCTTCCTGTCTATTCTTCGCCATCCAGTCGCAGGCTGTGAGCGAGCCCAGCCGTCCGGAATGTATTGCTCCGGCCAAACCGGGCGGCGGTTTCGATCTGACCTGCAAGCTCGCGCAGAGCGGCTTGAGGGAAACAGGCCAAATCAAGGCGCCAATGCGCGTCACCTATATGCCCGGCGGCGTCGGCGCGGTGGCCTACAACGCAGTGATTGCGCAGCGACCGAAGGGGCCGGGCACCCTCGTTGCCTTCTCCAGCGGTTCGCTGCTCAACCTGGCGCAAGGCAAGTTCGGCCGTTACGACGAGAAGGCGGTGCGTTGGCTGAGCGCTATCGGCACCGACTACGGCACCATTTCGGTTCGCGCCGATTCGCCTTACCGCAATCTCAAGGACTTGGTAGATGCGCTCAAGCAGGATCCGAAGAAAGTGGTATTCGGTGCCGGCGCCACGATAGGTGGCCAGGACTGGATGCAAACCGCACTAATCGCGCGCGCTGCCGGAATCGCACCGGAAAAGCTACGTTATGTCGCCTTCGAGGGCGGCGGCGAAACACTCACGGCAATGCTTGGCGGTCATATTCAAGTCACCGCCGCCGGCCTTGGCGAGGTCAGGCCACAGCAGGCAGCCGGCAAGATACGCATTCTTGCCGTGCTGGCGGATGCGCGCCTGCCGGGCAAGCTGGCTGACATTCCTACCGCCAAGGAGCAAGGCTACGATATCAGTTGGCCGATCATTCGGGGCTTCTACATGGGGCCGGGCGTCGGCGACGAAGACTTCAGCTGGTGGAAGAATGCCTTCGAGCAGATGCTGGCCAATCCGAAGTACGCAAGCCTGCGCGAGCAGCGCGATCTGCAACCGCTGTCGCTAACCGGCGATGAACTGCGCGACTTCGTGTTCAAACAGGTGCGCGAATACAAGTCTCTGGCCAAGGAATTCGGCCTGACGACCCAGTAGATCCGTCCGAAGCCAGCAAAAGCGCATCGGCGTTCGATTTCGCGACGCCTGTCCGGAACTCCCCCCCGCAAGGAATCATCATGTTCGACCGCATTTTCGCGGCGACTTGGCTGCTGCTCTGCAGCGTGCTGGCGGTCGTCGCTTGGGGTTTCTTGCCGCCGTTTGCCTACGAACCCGTCGGGCCGCGCGCCTATCCGCTGCTGTTGCTGGCCCTGATGGGCGCGGGCGCGCTCTGGATTCTGATCAAGCCCGACACGTCGCGCCAGCATCTGGGCGCGCATAAAACGCGGCGCGCGGCGTTCTGCATACTGACGCTGCTGGCCTATGCGCTGCTCTTCGAGCCAATGGGTTTTGTCCTCAGCACTGCGCTGGCGGCTTTTGCGCTCGGTCTTCTATTCGGCGGCCGGCCGCGCAATTGCGCGATCGCTGGCGCCTTACTCGGCGCTTCGCTGTATGTCCTGTTCGATCGTTTACTGGATGTGCCGCTACCGCTCGGATTGTTCGATTTGCCGCTGGAGAAATAAAAGATGGATACCTTGAGCTTTCTCGCCCAGGGCTTCGATGTCGCCCTGCGGCCTATCAATCTACTAATGGCACTGTTCGGTGCTTTTGTCGGTACCGTGGTTGGCATGCTGCCCGGCCTTGGCCCGATCAACGGCGTGGCGTTACTGCTGCCGCTCGCGTTCGCGCTCGGCCTGCCGCCCGAGACCGCGCTGATCCTGCTTGCCGCCGTGTATCTCGGCTGCGAATATGGCGGACGCATTTCCGCCATCCTGCTCAACGTGCCGGGCGATGCGGCGGCCATCATGACCACGCTGGACGGCTATCCGCTGGCGCGCCAGGGCAAGGCCGGCATCGCTCTATCGCTGTCCGCTGTCAGTTCCTTCATCGGCAGCACTATCGCGACCTGCGGCATGGTCTTGTTCGCACCGCTGCTGGCGCGTTGGGCTGTCGCCTTCGGTCCGGCGGAATACTTTGTGCTCATGGTGTTCGCGATCACCTGCTTAGGCGGCATGGTCGGCGACAAACCGGTAAAGACCCTGATGGCGGCCCTGATTGGCCTGGGCCTGGCGACGGTCGGTGTGGACGCCACGACCGGCGTCTATCGCTTCACCTTCGACAACGTTCATTTGTCCGATGGCATTCAGTTCGTCATCGTAGTGATCGGCCTTTTCAGTGTCAGCGAAATCCTCCTGATGCTGGAGCAGACCGGGACTGGACAGCAGGCGATAAAAACGAGCGGACGCCTACTCTTCAATTTCAAGGAATTCGCCAGCGTTTTCTGGGCCTCGATCCGCAGTTCCCTGACGGGTTTTGTCATCGGCACGCTGCCCGGCGCCGGCGCAACCATCGCTAGCGCCGTAGCCTACATGAACGAAAAGCGCTTCGCCGGTGCCTCGGGCCGTTTTGGCTCCGGCGACCTGCGCGGCTTGGCCGCACCGGAAGCGGCCAATAACGCCTCGGCTTGCGGTTCGATGATTCCGATGCTGACGTTAGGGGTACCCGGTTCAGGCACCACGGCGGTGATGATAGGCGCGCTGACGCTGTACAACATCACACCCGGCCCGCTGCTTTTCGAACAGCAGCCTGACGTAGTGTGGGGCCTGATCGCTTCGCTGTTTATCGGCAACGTTATTTTGCTGGTGATGAACATTCCGCTGGTCGGCCTGTTTTCGCGCATGCTCGCAGTGCCTAACTGGGTGCTGATGCCGACCATCGTCATCATTAGTCTGGTCGGCGTCTATGCGGTGCACAGCACTACGTTCGACCTGGTGCTGATGATCGCGCTCGGCGTGTTCGGCTATGTTTTGCGCAAGCTGGATTTTCCGTTGTCGGCCCTGATCCTCGGCTTCGTCCTCGGCGAACTGATGGAAGACAATCTGCGTCGCGCCCTGTCGATTTCCAATGGCGAGCTAGGCATCCTGTGGGGCAGCCCCATCACGCTCTGCCTGTGGGCTCTGGTGGTTTTGATACTTTGCCTGCCCGGCATCCGCTGGTGGCGTGCCCGAACCCGCAACACGGCCGTCGATGTGCCCACAGCTTAGACGCTGGCCTCTCTGCCGGTGAGCTGGTTTTGGCCACGGTATTCGTCGTCGCCGACATGCTCCAGCCAATTGACAGGGTTGCCGTCCTGCGATTCCGCGATTGCGATATGCGTCATCGCCGTCGTCGCCGAGGCGCCATGCCAATGCTTCTCTCCGGGAGCAATCCACACAATGTCGCCCGGCCGAATCTCCTCGATCGGACCGCCTTCGCGCTGTACCCGACCGCAGCCTGCGGTAACGATCAGCGTCTGGCCGAGCGGATGCGTGTGCCAGGCGGTGCGGGCGCCGGGCTCGAAGGTAACGATGGCGCCGCCGACGCGCGCCGGTTCGCTACGCTGAAACGGCGCGTCGATGCGCACGCTGCCGGTGAAATAGGCGGCCGACCCTGTGCCCGAAGGCTGCGAGCCGCTTCGGTTGATGTCCATTGCGGGTTTCCTTGTCGCCGGGTTGATGATCACACGTTGCAGCTCACCCCGGCATTCATGCCGGGGTCTTCACAAACAGAATCTAGTCCGTAAAGCTCGATGGGGAAAGCCCCCGCCGAATCTGGTCCATCGCGACTGCATCGAGTTGCGCCTACAGACTCATGGCAGGCGCTACGCCAGGGAGTTCGCAAAAAGGCGGTCCTTGCTCGTCGAAGCCCTGCGCTACCGGCAGCGGAAGTACTCGCAATCAAACCGGCACTTGCCCCCAGAACAAGCTGGTCCGTATCCAGAATGAGCCATCCGCCTCAATCGACAGTGCCTCTCGGACTTCCTGCGGCGCCTCGGCTTGAATCGTCCGTAGCACGTCGACCTTGGCGGCTGGCGTGCGCATGCGTTCGACCCAGCTCGCGAATTCGAGGCGCACTGGCCAGTGCGCGTAACCCAGCATTTCGATGCCCGCCTGGGCGAACTCGCGCCGCCATTCGGCCTCGGAGCGATCGCGCACGTGCGAGCGGTCGCGCAGAAACTCGAGCGTCTGAAAATGCGTATCGACAAGCGGATTTTCTGGCGCCTCGACATCGATGACAAGCACGTAACCGCCGGGCCTGACGACGCGCCGCATCTCGGCCACCGCGCGCGATAGATCCGTCCAGTGATGCGCGCTGTAGCGCGTTGCCGCAAAGCCGAAGCTGGCATCGCCGAACGGCAATTTCTCGGCGGCAGCCTGCTGCGTTTCGATGTTCGCCAAGCCTTTCGCAACGGCCGCATCGCGCAGCGTGGCGAGCATGCCGGCAGAAGCATCGACCGCCACGATCCGCGCCACGAGCGGCGCAAGCGTAAAAGAGAGGTGGCCTGCGCCGCAGCCCAGATCGAGCCCGATGCTCTGGCGCGCAACCGATGCCGCCACGAGTTCGCGCACGCGGACCAAATCCGGCCCCTCTGCATGCACTGCGCTTGCAAGATAGGCGCTGGCCTGTGGATCGAACTGCTCGAAAACCGCTTGTTCGTGCGTATTCATTTAGCATTGCCCGTCAGAGAAGTGAAACGCCAAGATAAGCGCTGATTTATCCTGTTACAAGACAAGTATTTATCCTGTTATAAAACCCAACAGAAAAACCTCGGGAATCATGGCAGAAAGCGCACATAAAACCGAACCATCTGATGCGCTCGGCGCTTTCCTGCGGGCTGCGCGTGAGCGGCTGGCTCCCGAAGCGTTCGGCCTGCCGCGCGGCAGGCGTCGCGCAAAGGGCCTGCGGCGCGAGGAAGCTGCCGCACTATGCGAAATCAGCCCGACTTGGTACACCTGGATCGAACAGGGGCGCACGACGGCCATTTCGGTCGCCGCGCTCGCACGACTCGCTAGCGGACTCGGTTTGTCGGTCGCCGAGCGCGCCTACCTGTTCCAACTCGCCGGCCGCGCCGATCCGCAAACGCCTGCCCTGCAGCAAGAGCAAGCCGCGCCGCTCGTCGCGCTCGTCGAAGCAATCGCCTCGCCCGCCTATGTGCTCGACCGCTACTGGAACGCATTCGCATGGAATAACGCGGCCACCAAACTTTTCCGCGATTGGCTCGTTGCAAAGCCACGCGCCGACCCCGCGCCTAACCTGCTGCGCTACGTCTTCCTCGACCCTCGCGCGAGAAAACTGATCCTCGACTGGGAAGACCGCGCACAGCGGCTGGTTGCCGAATACCGCGCCGACAGCGCCAGCTCGCACCAGGATATGCGGCACCGAGCCCTGATCGACGAACTTGGCGCGGCCAGCCCGGTATTCGAACAAGCCTGGCGCTCGCAGAAAGTGCTCGCGCGCGAGGGCGGCAGCCGCAGCTTCATGCTCGGTCGCCAGGGGCGGCAAAACTACTGGCAGTTTACGTTGCGGCTCGCACAACAGGCGGATACGAAACTCGTCGTGCTGCACGAGCAATAGGCTTAAGCCGCCTGACCGCCCAGTTCCGCATCGATTAGGCCAGTCCAGCCCACATAAAGCTGATGGACGTCCGCCCGGCCGAGAATCGCCCCATGCAGGGCGATTCGATTGGCGGCGGCCCAGTCCTCGACCGTACGACGCGAATCGGAAGCAAAGAGAACGACATACCGGTCAAGATGAAAATCGATCACCTCGTTCTGCGCGCCGAACAAATCTGGGCGGGCGCGGGCCAGGGTCGCCAGCACTTCCGTCCCTTCGCTAGCCGCGCCGTCCAGACTGGTCGATCCGATCAGGGTGGCTATCTTGAACCGTGCCATATTCACATTCCTTGTTGTCGTGAATTCGTGTCCCTTGTTCCGTGACAAGGCGGTCACGCGTGGTCGAATTATAAAATCGTCAAAATCGGGAAATTTCTTAAATAAAAAATCTGTATCAAAATATAGGATCAAAGGGTCGCCGAGGCATTCAACGGAATATTTTCCCAAATGTCCAAGCCTGTGCCCACACAGAAGGCCGCAGTCGTTTCGTCTCTCAAATCCGTCAAACGCTCGCGCCGGGCTACGATAATCCGGCGGTGTTCGGGCCTTGCGGTGCTCCTGCTGTCCAGCCCGCTGGCATTGGGCCAAACGTCGGTTCTCGACCAATCGGCGCGCGAAGGATTGCGCCGTCAGGAAGAGCGTACACGCGAGCAGCAGCAGAGTCTGGAACCCCGATCCG
>JAVBKC010000098.1:0-34138 GCA_031554255.1 Niveibacterium sp. | reverse complement strand
GTTTGGCACCTCGATGTCGGCTCATCACATCCTGGGGCTGTAGCCGGTCCCAAGGGTATGGCTGTTCGCCATTTAAAGTGGTACGTGAGCTGGGTTTAAAACGTCGTGAGACAGTTTGGTCCCTATCTGCCGTGGGCGCTGGAAGTTTGAGGGGGCCTGCTCCTAGTACGAGAGGACCGGAGTGGACGCACCTCTGGTGTACCGGTTGTCACGCCAGTGGCATCGCCGGGTAGCTATGTGCGGAAGAGATAACCGCTGAAAGCATCTAAGCGGGAAACTCGCCTCAAGATGAGACTTCCCTCGGGACTTGATCCCGCTAAAGGGTCGTGGAAGACCACCACGTTGATAGGCTGGGTGTGTAAGCGCAGTAATGCGTTGAGCTAACCAGTACTAATTGCCCGTGCGGCTTGATCCTATAACCTTGAGTACATATCAAGGTAGCAGTAGCAACACAGCACAAGTAGCGCGAAAGCGCGACCGCGACCGCAACCTAAAATATATGCCTTCCAGTTTCAGTCTGACGCCCATAGCGCTCTGGCTCCACCCCTTCCCTTCCCGAACAGGACCGTGAAACAGAGCTGCGCCGATGATATTGCGGATTGCCCGTGAGAAAGTAGGTCAGCGTCAGACTACCCTTTTCCTTAAACCCCCTGAACCTTCATCGGATCAGGGGGTTTTTGCGTTTCGGCTCAACTTCGAAAATCGGATGTTTCGCAAGTTATTGCTATGCAGCAAAAATTTAATAAAAATCATTAATGCTAAGTATTTATCTATCGAGTTAAAATGCTGCATTGCAACAACCAATGCGAGCTCGATATGAACTCAATCCTGCCCGCCCGTTCCGAAACCCGTCTTTTGAGCCTTGCTTTGCAAGGCGGAGGCGCTCACGGCGCATTTTCCTGGGGCGTATTAGATGCCCTGCTCGAAGACGGGCGTATTGCATTCGATGGCATCAGCGCCGCAAGCGCTGGAGCCATGAATGCGGTGGCGCTTGCGCACGGTTATCTGTGCGGGGGCCGCGATGGCGCCCGCGAGGCGCTTGCGCGCTACTGGCGCGGCGTTGCCGATATCGCTCCGGCGGAGTCGCTTGCAAACATCAACGACGAAGGTGAGTTGTCCGCGAGTTTGCGTATGGCGATCAAGCTGACGCGCTGGTTTTCGCCCTACCAGCTCAATCCGCTTGGTATCAATCCGCTGCGCGAGCTGATTGAAAAACAGTTCGACTTCGAACGCTTGCGCAGCGAATGTCCGTTCAAGCTCTTTATCGCCGCCACGCACGCGAACAGCGGCAGGCTACGCTTGTTCCAGAATCGTGAACTTTCGGCCGATGCCTTGCTTGCCTCAGCTTGTTTACCGACTGTCCATCAAGCCGTGTCGATAGACGGCGAGCCATATTGGGATGGCGCATTCGCCGCGAACCCAGCGGTATTTCCGCTATTTAGCTTCTGCGAGTGCGACGACATTCTGCTCGTGATGCTCGCGCCGCTTGAACACGAACGCACGCCACGCCGTGCTGGGGAAATTCAGGAGCGCATGACGGAACTCGCCTTCAATAGCGCCTTCTTGCGCGAAATGCGAATCTTTGCCTTGATGCAGGAAGCGGCTTCGGGATCCGTTCAGCCACTCGGGGGGCTCGAAAAGCGCTTGTCCGCGACGCGCTTTCACCTTGTCGATTCGCAACCGGTGCTTGCCAGACTCGCCAGCGCAAGCAAGCTTGTCGCGCATCTCTCGTTTCTCGAAAGTCTTCGCGATGCGGGGCGCGAGCAGACTCAGCTCTGGCTAGCAGAGCATTTCGACGCAATTGGTCGACGGGCGACAGCGGATATTGCCAAGCTGTTTTTCTGAGCGTAAATCGTTATTCCGCTTGTGTTGGAGAGTGTCACGATACACAGCGATACAAAGCGCTCGCCGAGCGGACCTAGCTGCCGCTAAGCTCCGGCATCCGCTATGGGAGCGGCGTTTCGAACGTTTTCAGACAAGGACATTGACTTGAAGATCACCCGGCTTGCCGCGCTGCTTGGCGCGCTCTTCTGCGGCGTAGCGATCGCCGCTCCCCTGACCTCCGGACTCGACGCCAGCGGCATGGATCGCTCGGTTCGCCCGCAGGACGATCTGTTCAGTGCAATGAACGGTACCTGGTACGCGACAACCCAGATTCCGGCCGACAAATCACGTTATGGCACCTTCATCAAGCTGCGCGATCTGTCCGATGAACGGGTTAAGGCGATCATCGATGCGCTGTCGAATTCCGACCAAGCGCGCGGCAGCGTCGAACAAAAAATCGCCGCCTATTACCGCAGTTACACGGACACTGCTGCAATCGACCGCGACGGTATGATGCCCATTTTGCCGGTACTGCGCGAAATTGATGGTCTCAAGGACCGCAAGCAACTTGTGGCACTAATGGGCCGCATGGAAGGCGTGGTTGGCACGCCGATCACGCTTTTGGCGATTGCCGATTTCAAAAATCCGACGATCTACTCTGCCGTAACCTGGCAGGGTGGTCTTGGACTGCCCGACCGCGATTACTACCTGAAGGACGACGATGCGCGCCTTGTGAAGGTTCGCATGGCCTATCAGACATATATCGAAACCCTGCTGAAGCTATCGGGCAATAAAAACCCAGAATCCGATGCAAAGAACGTGTATGCGCTAGAGCGCCAACTCGCCGAAGCTCAGTGGGATAAAGTCGAGAACCGCAGCCCGCAGAAGATTTATAACCCGACTACGCTTGCCGAACTGAAAAAGAAGACACCGGAAATCGACTGGGCGGCCTTTCTCGATGCAGCCTCCTTTCCGAAGATCGACAACCTCACAATTTCGCAGCCAAGCTATGTCTATGCGGCTGCGAAACTATTCGAGACAGTTCCGCTCGATACCTGGAAGCTTTACCTGAAGGTGCGTGCGCTCGACACCGCCGCCGATATGCTGCCGGCGGTCTGGCGCGAGGCGAGTTTTGCCTTTCACGGGCGCGCGATGCAGGGCCTCGAACAGGATCGCGCGCGCTGGCAGAAAGGTATTGACCAGCTCAATGGCGCGCTCGGCGAAGCCGTAGGCCAAGTCTATGTCGCCAAGTACTTCCCGCCTGCCTACAAGGCGCGCATGGAGCAACTCATCGGCAATTTGATGAAAGCCTACGCGCAGTCGATTGACGGCTTGTCGTGGATGAGTCCCGAAACCAAGGCTCAGGCGCGCGAGAAGCTGTCGAAATACATGACGAAAATCGCTTATCCGGACAATTGGCGCGATTACTCGACGCTCGCGATCCGGGACGGTGACCCGCTTGGCAACGCACAGCGCGCCGCCCGCTTCGAACATGAACGCCAGGTTCGCCGCGTTGGCCAGAGGGTCGATCGCAGCGAATGGGATATGACGCCACAGACGGTCAATGCCTACTACAACCCGAGCTACAACGAAATCGTGTTCCCAGCTGCGATTTTGCAGCCGCCGTTCTTCAATATGGAAGCCGAGGATGCCGTCAATTATGGCGCGATCGGCGCCGTGATCGGCCACGAAATCAGCCACGGGTTCGACGACGAGGGCAGCCAGTTCGACGGCGACGGCAAGCTGCGCAATTGGTGGACCGAGGCCGACCGCAAGGCGTTCGATGTACTCGGCGCCAGGCTCGTTGCGCAGTACGAGCAGTACGAACCGGTTCCGGGCAAGCATATCAACGGCAAGCTCACGCTCGGCGAGAATATTGCCGATCTCTCGGGTCTGCAGATCGCCTACAAGGCGTACGAACTTTCGCTAGGCGGCAAACCTGCGCCCGCTATCGATGGCATGAGCGGCGAACAGCGCTTCTTCCTCGGCTGGTCGCAGGCATGGCGTTCGAAGAGCCGTGAAGAACGTCTAGTGCAGAGCCTGACGGTCGATCCGCATTCGCCCGAGGAGTTCCGCGCCAACGGTGCGGCGGTCAATCACGATGGCTTCCATGAGGCTTTTAGCACCAAGCCGGGCGACAAGATGTACAGATCGGGAGCCGATCGCATCCGCATGTGGTAAGCGGGTAGTACTAAATGAAACAGCGGGGCAGTATTTATTTGCGCCGCTGTTTCCATGTTCGATGGGTCAGTTCTTTATGCTGGACAGATAGCGGTCTAGTGCGCCCAACAGATTTTTCGGTTTCGACATCTCGCGCGTGAGCACCCAGGCGGATTCTATTTCTGCCCGACTTAACTCCTTGGAAATCCTCTGGCGGTTTGTCAATGCTTGTTCGCCCGAACCGGCCGTTGCGGCGGCAATGCTATACAGCGCATAGGCGGCTATCTTGCTGGTTTTGACGCCCAGACCGTATTCGTGCATCAGGCCAAGATTGTTCTGTGCGTCGGCTGCGCCGTGGTCGGCGGCAAGCCGGAACCAGTTGACGGCCTCTTTGTCGCTCTGCTCGACGCCTCGGGCGAAGACGTACATCTGACCCAGATTATTCTGCGCGGTGATATTGCCCATACGTGCTGCATCGCGGTAAAACGTTGCTGCCTGGGTATAGCTCTGTTCGACGCCTCGACCGTTTTCGTACATCGCGCCAAGGTCGTTCATTGCCATGACATGCCCGCGGTCGGCCGCCTGGCGGAAGTACTTGATGGCCATGGTGCCGTCCTGCGAAACACCTTGACCTTGCAAGTACATCCAGCCCAGGTTGTATTGGGCGTCTGCATTGCCTTGATCGGCCGCGTTCGCAAACCATTTGAGCGCTTCCTTATGGTTCTGTACGACGCCACGACCATCGCGGTACTGCAAACCCAGGCTGTATTGTGCGGCACCCAATCCACGTTTGGCCGCAAGAAGATACCAAGTGGCCGCTTCCTCGTCGTTGCGGGCGACACCCAGGCCGCGTTCGTATATCACGCCAAGATAGTACTGAGATGGCGTATCGTCGGTTGCCGCCGCCGCTCTGAACTGAACCAGCGCCTCGGCGTCGTTCCCGGCCCTGAAAGCAGCGAGCCCTTCGTCGAAACCTCCGAATGAGTCCGTCGCAAACGCCATAGCCAGAAGGAAAAGAAGAGCCGATTTTTTCATCGCAAGCTTAAATTAGGTCTCAAAAGCCAAGATTCCGGACAGCGATAGTAGCCTGTCGCACTACGTAAGCGGTTGTAGGAAACGGTCCATTCTGGACGCTAATTCGTTTCCCCATTATGACCTGAATAAATGAATCTTCAGGAACTGCACGAGAGTGCCGAACATCCTGGCTTGTGGCGCGCCCATTCGGGACGACGGGCGAAAAGATCGTCATGCGTGCGCTGTTCGTCGTACGGACGCTGCAACACTTGCAGAAGACGATCTATCTTCGCGGTGTCGCCCTGCGTTGCATCGTCAATCGCAAGTTGAGCGATCCAGTTGCGCAATACGTATTTCGGGTTTGCCGCGAGCATGCGAGCGCGACGGATCTGCGGAATTTCGTATTGCGCGCGCACGCGTTCGACATAACTGATCAGCCATTGAGAAAGCATGCCGGCGTGATCGCCATCGAGCGCGCTTGCGTCATAAAAGGCTTCGCGCAGCGGAGCGAGCCTGGCAATGTTGTCCGCATTCGCGTCGATGGGAACATCGGCGAGCCGGCGAAAAAATATCGTCATATCGGTCTCGGTAACCTGCAGTAGCGCGAAGAGATCGACGATCAGCGTGTCTTCCGCATCGTCTTCCTGCGTGTCCAGCCGAATGCCGAGCTTGTCGGCGAGCATCGAGGACCAGTGTTGCGAAAAGCTTGTGTGATAGTTTGCCAGCCCGGCGCGCAGCGCGTCCGGGTCGCCGACCAGATCGAAGAGTGCTTCAGCGAGCCGCGCGAGATTCCAGTATGCGATCTGCGGTTGCTGGCCATAGCAGTAGCGGCGACCTTGGGCGTCGGTCGTGTTCGGCGTCCAGGACAGATCGAAGCCTTCGAGCCAGCCGTAGGGGCCGTAATCTATCGTAAGGCCCAGGATCGACATGTTGTCGGTATTCATCACGCCATGCACGAAACCGACGCGCATCCAGTGCGCGACCATGAGACCTGTGCGGCGGCAGATCTCGGCGAACCATTCAGCATAGGCGCGCGGGCCTGGCTGGCCAAGTTGCGGATAGTGGTGACGGATCACCCAGTCGGCAAGCGTTGCGAGATTCGCCTTCTCGTTCTCAGCCGCGAAGATTTCGAAATTGCCGAAGCGCACGAAGCTTGGCGCGACACGGCAGACCACGGCGCCGGGTTCGCTTGCGGGATGCCCGTCGTAGAACATGTCGCGTACCACGCCTTCGCCGGTCGCGACGAGCGAGAGCGCCCGCGTGGTCGGAACGCCAAGGTGATGCATCGCCTCGCTGCAAAGGAATTCGCGCAGCGAGGAGCGCAGCACCGCGCGGCCATCGGCATGGCGCGAATACGGGGTGCGGCCGGCACCCTTGAGCTGCAACTCCTGGCGCTGGCCGTGCGTGTCGAGAATTTCGCCGAGCGTGATCGCGCGACCATCGCCGAGTTGGCCAGCCCATTGGCCGAACTGATGGCCGCCGTAGCGTGCGGCATAGGTTTTCATGCCGGGTAGCACACGCGAGCCGCCTAGCACCTCGACCGCGCTACCCGTAATGCTCGGTCGCTGTATGCCGAGCGAGTCGCCGAGCGCAGCGGACCATGCGAGCAGGCGGGGCTGGGCAGTCGGCGTCGGCGCGACGAAACTGTAGGCAGCATTGGGTACCTGGCGCGAGACGATGCGATCCGACGGGTCGCCCGCCAGCGAACGGACGAAGAGATCGTCGAATTCCAGGTATTCGAACGGACGAAGCGGATTGAGCGCGGCGTTCATCGTGATTCTTCCGGAGTGAATGCAGATGGGATTGTTTTGCGCCGCGTCAGTTCCGCCTCAATCTTCCAGCGCCAGCAACTCCTCGACCGTTTGTCTGCGCCGAATCAGTCGATATGCTTCGCCGTCCAGCAACACTTCGGCCGCGAGCGGGCGCGTATTGTAGTTCGAGGACATCGAAGCGCCATAGGCACCGGTATCGTGGATCACTAAGAGATCGCCGACGCAGGCTTGCGGCAAGTCGCGCGGCAGTACGACACCGCCGTCGCCTTGCGTGAAAACGTCGCCCGATTCGCAAAGCGGGCCGGCCACGACGGTAGCTTGCGTTACGTATTCGCGCGGCGCGCGCGGCAGCACGCTGATGTGGTGATGGCTGCCATACATCGCGGGCCGCATCAACTCGTTAAAACCGGCATCGACGAGTACGAAGCGGTTGTTGCCAGCCGTCTTGGTTGCGCGCACCTCGGCGAGTAGCAGGCCGGATTCGGCGACGAGGAAGCGGCCCGGTTCGATCTCCAGCGCGAGCCTGTGACCGACGACGGCCTCGGCTTGGCGGCGCGCGGCGTCCCAAAGTCCGAAGTAGTGGGTGGTATCGACTATCGGATCGCCGTCGCGATACGGGGTAGACAGCCCGCCACCCGCCGAGATTGCATGCAGATCGCAGCCCGTCGCCTGCGTTTGGCACACCAGATCGAGCATTGCACCGCATACGCGTTCGAGATGTCGGTAGTCGACCCCCGAACCGATATGCATATGCAGGCCGACGAGCGCGAGCCTGTGTTTGCGAATCGCGGCCAGGGCGGCGGCTAGCTCGCTGTGCCAGATGCCGTGCTTGCTGTGCTCCCCGCCAGTGTTCGTCTTGTTGCTGTGGCCGTGGCCGAAACCCGGGTTGATGCGCAGCCAGACGCGGTGGCCGGGCGATCGCGTACCGAGCTGGTGGAGCATGTCTAGCGACCCGGCATTGACCGGGATATTGTGTTCGATTACGCAGGCGAGCGTGGCTTCGTCGAGCAGATCGGCTGTGAATACGATGCCGGAGGACTCGCCCTCGGCGTCGAAGCCCGCAGCGCGCGCGCGCAGGATTTCGCCGCGTGAAACCGCATCGACCTTCACGCCGTGCGCGCGCATCAGGCGCAGGATGTGCGTATTCGAACAGGCTTTTTGCGCGAAACGTATCGTGTCGAAGGCGCCAAGCGCCGCGATGCGCTCGCGGATGAGGGCTGCGTCATAGACCCACAATGGCGTGCCGTGACGGGCGGCGAGTTCGCGCAGTAGTTCGGGGCTGGCGATGGGTTTGGCAAGGCGGGTCATGGTGTTGTTCTTTCGAGGACAGGACGGCGCGTAAAAGGATGCGCTGTCGGGTGCATTCATTCAAATGCTAATATTTTGGCTAGCAATTCATTTTCGATATGAATTGCCGCCACAAATTATCTGTATGAGCCTCTCGCACCGTCATATCGAAGTCTTCCGCGCCATTATGAATGGCGGCAGCGTTACGGCCGCCGCCACGCTGCTGCATAGTTCGCAGCCGACCGTCAGCCGCGAACTTGCGCGGCTGGAGCAGGTACTAGGTTTCGCGCTTTTCGACCGCGTGCGCGGCCGGCTTGCGCCGACGGCGCGTGGGCTTGCGCTATTCGACGAGGTGCGGCGCGCTTATGCCGGGCTCGAACGCGTCGTGCTAACGGCGCAGCGGCTGCGCCGCTTCGAGGAGGGCCTGCTTTCAATCGTATGTCTGCCGGCTTTCGCGCATTCTCCGCTACCGGCCGCTTGCCGGAACTTCTCTGCCACGCACGCGGGCGTGCGGATCACGATCACGCCGCAAGAATCGCCGCTGCTCGAAGAATGGCTTAGCGCGCAGCGGCACGATCTGGGCCTCACCGAACACGACAGCGCGCCGCCCGGCACGCGCCTGACGCCCTTGCTCGTTGCCGACGAGGTCTGCGTGCTACCGGCTGCGCATCCGCTTGCCGCGCACGCCGTGCTTACACCCGCCGATTTCGCAGCCCAGCCCTTCATCAGCTTGTCGCCCGACGATCCTTACCGCGCCATGCTCGACGCGGTATTCGCCGAGCATGGCGTCGCGCGCAGACTCGTTGTCGATACCGATAGCGCAATCTCGGTCTGCGCAATGGCCGCGCAAGGGCTCGGCCTCGCAGTTGTAAACCCGCTGACCGCGCTTGCCTGCGCGGGGCCGGATCTTGCTGTGCGGCGCTTTTCGGTGTCGGTGCCGTTCCGGCTGTCGGTTGTCGAGCCGAGCCACCGACCGGGTACGCCGCTGACGGCGCGCTTCATTGAAGCGCTGCAAAGCGAGGTTGCCGAAATCGAAACCCGCTTGCGGATGCTGCCGGTCGAGGTGTCCTGAGGGCGTTTTACGGCGCGGGCTCCGCATCTGGGACTGGTTTTTGTTGCTGGGTTGGCTAGGGCTGATTCCGCTCGAACTTGCAAAGTGGCGTTCGCGTGCAAGCAGCACATTAGTGATCAGCGATTCCCTCTAAACGGGTTGGCGGGCGTTCCCTGAGCCGTACGCCGCACAGGTTATGCTTGCCGGTTTCTCCGCTACGACAGAATCCCCATGAATGCCACACCCGAACATGTGATCGCCACAACCCGCGCCTGGGTCGACCGCGCGGTTATCGGTCTAAATCTCTGCCCGTTTGCGAAGTCGGTGCAGGTCAAGCAGCAGATCCGTTACGTTTGCTCGGAAGCGCAGGACGCCGATACGCTCGTCGCCGAGCTTTGTCGCGAATTGGAACGGCTCGCCGAGGCCGACCCGGCGCAGCACGATACGACGCTGCTGATCCATCCGAGCGTGCTGGGTGACTTTCTCGATTTCAACGACTTCCTCGACATCGCCGACGCGGCATTAGTAGCGCTCAAGCTCGATGGGCAATTGCAGATCGCAAGTTTCCATCCGGACTACCAGTTTGCCGATACGCAGCCCGACGACATCACGAACGCGACGAACCGTTCGCCTTATCCGACGCTGCATCTGATTCGCGAAGCGAGTCTGGACCGCGCAATTGCCGCCTTTCCCGAGGCAGAGGCGATCTTCGACGTCAATATGAAGACGATGAAAAAGCTTGGACCGGAGGGCTGGGCGAAACTGCGCGAGCAATGCAGACGGGATGCGGATGGTGACGTATGACACCCGCCTTGTCGATTAACGCTGGAGGCGGCGGCTGAACGAGCTTAGTGTTCGAGCATTTCGCGCTGCCCGCGTAGCTATGCATGGCGGGTGCGCTGCCGCATTCATCGGGAGAGCTGGCCGTGGCATCCGGAAATCGACTGAGCATACTCGGGAACGCAAGCCGCTCCGACCTGATCCTTACGCCTTTCCCGCACTTGCTGATCGAAAATGCGCTCGACGCCGAGGTGTTCGCGCAGTTGGCGTCGTGTTTCCCCGATGACGAGCGGGTGCGCGATGGTCGCCCCGAGGCGGAAACCTGGTTCGACTATCCGGCTTGCAAGGTGCTGCATGACGAGGCGATTGCCCCGATCTGGCGCGAGTTTTTCCGCTACCACACGTCGACCGAATTTTTCCGCGAACTGGTGGCGCTGACGGGCGATGCCTTGCGCCGCTTGTACCCGGACCTCGAACCCAGAATCGGCCGCGCACTGGAAGATTTTCGCGTCGGCATGCGCCCGGGCGGCAAGGAAGACCGCCTGGCGGACGGCGCGGATGTGTCGATGGAATGCCAGTTTTACGTGAACTACACGCGCCGACTCAGAGCCGTGCGCGGGCCGCATGTAGATCGGCCCTCCGAACTCTTCGCCGCGCTGCTTTACTTTCGCAATCCGGCCGATGCGTCCAGCGGCGGCGATCTCGAAATTTGCGAGGCGCAGGTGCCGCTTTACCCAGACGCGCGCTCGGTGCGAATTTCGGAGCTTCCTGCCGAAATAGCGCCGGCGTCAGTGAAGACCTTAGCGACAGCTCGCTACAAGGCCAATACGCTGGTGCTCTTTCTCAATTCGCCGCGCTCGATTCATGCCGTCAGTCCGAGAACGCCGTCGGCGCTGACGCGCCGGCATATCAACTTTTGTTGCGACGTGCCGTTCGATCTCTTCAGCTACAGACTTCCACCCAAGCTTGCGCTGAAGAGCCGCCTAAGTACGCTGCCGTTCGGTTGGCGACTTGCCAGATACATCGGCTAACGCTTGAATCCGAGCACAAGTACGCCCGCACCAACGAGTACAATTCCGGCCCACTCGCGCGGGCTCGGCCGTTCGCCGAGAAAAATCACTGCGAACAGCGCGACGAGCAGTAGCGAAAGCTTGTCGACCGGCGCGACCTTCGAGGCTTCGCCGATCTTGAGCGCGCGGAAATAGCAGACCCAGGATGCGCCGGTCGCAAGGCCGGAGAGCAGCAAAAAAAGCCAGGTTTTTGCGGGCAGCGCGAATGGGTTGGTCCATTTGCCCGTTGCAACCACGAAGGCCGCCAGCACGAAAAAAATCACGAAAGTGCGAATCAGCGTTGCGAGATCGGAATCCATATTCGCGATGCCGAGCTTGGCGAAGATCGCCGTCATGGCAGCGAAGACGGCCGAGAGCAACGCCCAGTGAAACCAGCCGGGGAGCGTATTCATCGTATATCGTGGCGTCTGTGGATGGTTTTGCCAAAGAGGGGATGATGTTCGAGAAAGCCGCAGCTGCCAACCGCGCCGCGAATCCGATTCTTATCGACATTCCGGAGCGCCTGGAAACCGAGCGCTTGATTCTTCGCGCGCCCCGCGCAGGCGACGGGGCCGCGGTTTTTGAAGCCGTTGCCGAGACGCTGGTCGATTTGCGCAAATGGCCGGCCTCGCTGCCCTGGGCGCTGATCGAACCCTCGGTCGAGACTTCGGAGACTTTCTGCCGGCGCGGCCAGGCTGCCTTTCTGGCGCGCAGCGATTTGCCGATGTTCATTTTCCTCAAGGAAGGGAACGTGTGTATCGGCGGCACCGGGCTGCATCGTGTGAATTGGTTAGTGCCGAAATTCGAGATCGGGTATTGGATCAGAAAGCGTTTTCACGGGCGCGGTGTCGCTACCGAGGTTGTGCGGGCGCTGATGCGCTTTGCGTTTTCTACGTTGGACGCCAAGCGGGTGGAGATCCTTACTGACATGGAGAACGTGGCGAGCCGGCGCGTCGCCGAAAACGCCGGTTTTGCCCTCGAAGGCATTTTGCATAACGACCGGATTACGCCTGCAGGTGAGTTGCGGAACACTTGTGTCTATGCGGTAACGGGACGGCCGAACCATCCCTGAGACAAGTTCGATTAAGGACAATGGAATGAAACACTTTCCGCGCGCGGTGCGCATCGTCGAAGTCGGTCCGCGCGATGGACTCCAAAACGAGCCGGCGCCCGTGACAACCGAGGTCAAGCTCGGCCTGATCGGGCGACTCGTCGAAGCGGGCTTGACGACAATCGAGGCGACGGCCTTCGTTGCGCCGAAATGGGTGCCGCAGATGGCGGATGCGGCGGCCGTGATGGCCGGTTTGCCGCAGCGCGACGGGTTGCGCTTTCCGGTGCTCGTGCCCAACCTCAAGGGCCTGGAGGCGGCGCTCGCGGCGGGTGCGCGCGAGGTCGCGGTATTCGCTGCCGCATCCGAGAGTTTTTCGCAGCGCAACATCAATGGCTCGATTGCCGAGAGCCTGACGCGTTTCGTCCCGGTTGCGCGGGCCGCGCGGGAAGCCGGCGCGGGCTTGCGCGGCTATGTGTCCTGCGTGCTCGGCTGCCCCTATGAAGGCGCAATCGCGCCCGCCGCCGTGGGCGAAGTCGTCGCGCAACTCTTCGATCTCGGTTGTCATGAAGTGAGCCTTGGCGACACGATAGGCGCGGGCACGGCCGCTTCGACTGCGCGCTTGCTCGAAGCGCTGCTCGCGCGTTTTTCTGCAGAGCGGCTTGCAGGGCATTTCCACGATACTTACGGACAGGCGCTCGCGAACGTGCTGACCGCGCTCGATCATGGTATCGCGACCTTCGACGCCTCGGTCGGCGGGCTCGGCGGCTGTCCGTACGCAAAGGGCGCGACCGGCAATCTTGCAACCGAGGATCTGGTCTATCTGCTCGACGGGCTCGGTATTGCGAGCGGCGTCGCGCTCGATAGGCTCGTCGATGCGGCAGACTACATTTACGGTGTGCTCGGCCGTCCCCCTGCGGGCCGTGTGGCGCGTGCGCTTTTGGCGCAGCGGACGCCCGCATGAGCGAGGTTGCTTCGCCCTGCATCGGGCTTTGCGAAGTCGATGCGGACGGCATTTGCCGGGGTTGCTTGCGAACACTTTCCGAAATCGGTGCATGGCGCGATGCGAGCGATACCGAGCGGTGCGCGATTCTGGCGCTCGCGGTGGCGCGACGCAGCGTTTCGAGCGCGGTGCAGCCTTACTCCAAAACGCGCCCTAACGACAATTGATCGTCAGTTGGATACCGGTCGACGGCCTTAGTCATTAGACTCCGCCGCCTACAAGAACTAAAAAAGACGGACGCCCCCAACTTTGCGCTTACCGCGGCTATCCATGCCAGACCTCGCAACCCAAATCGATATCAAGGCGCCGCCAGACGAGGTCTGGGCGGTGCTGACAGACTTTGCTGCCTATCCCGAATGGAATCCATTCCTGCGCGAGCTGCGCGGCGAGGCGGTCGAAGGGTGTTCGTTAAGCCTTTGTATCCGCTCGAAGCGGGGCGACGAGCGCCAATTCTGGGCGCGCATACTCAAATTTCGCGCGCCGGCCCATCTGTGCTGGCAGGCCGAACTGATAGGTGGGGGTCTGTTGCGCGGGGAGTGCGGCTTTGCGCTGCAGGTATGCAACGGCGGCACCCGCGTGGACCAGGTGGTGCGCTTTTCCGGGCCGCTTGCGGCACTCGTGCGCGGCAATATGGCGCAGGAGGTTCATGCCAGCGCGGAGGCGATGGGGCAGGCCCTACGCGCTCGCGTGGAGGAAGTTCGCTAGGATTTTTCTGCCTGGATGCGCAGATCTTTTGCGAAGAGTCAGAAAAAAATCTTATTGACCCATTGGCAAAACTGCTGCTATGGCTTAGGGTTAACCCGAGTTTAGCCAAAGCACCGGCTATCCACGAGACTTTCGACTTCCGGTTACGGGGGCGGAGAAGAACCTGGGCCACGGCCCGGATAGTCACATATTGAGGAGACCTTAGATGAAAACCAACCCGATCCGTCGTGCCGTTCTTGGCGCCTTTGCCGCCAGCGTAGCCTTGATGGCCGCACCGGCTTTCGCCGACAAGGCTAATCCGAAACTCGGTTTCTCGATCGACGACCTGCGCGTCGAGCGTTGGGCGCGCGATCGTGACTACTTCGTCGACGCCGCCAAGAAGCTCGGCGCTACCGTCAGCGTCCAATCGGCCGATGCGAACGAGCAGCGCCAGATCTCGCAGATCGAAAACCTGATCGCGCAGAAGGTCGACGCGATCGTGATCGTGCCGTTCAACTCCAAGGTTCTGACCAACACGATCAAGGAAGCCAAGAAGGCCGGCATTAAGGTCATCTCCTACGACCGCCTGATCCTGAACGCCGATATCGACGCTTACATCTCGTTCGACAACGAGCGCGTGGGCGCAATGCAGGCCGAGGGAATCGTCAAGGTCAAGCCCAAGGGCAGCTATTACATGCTCGGCGGCTCGCCGACGGACAACAACGCCAAATTGCTGCGCGAAGGCCAGATGAAGGTTCTCAAGCCGTATGTCGATAAGGGCGATATCAAGATCGTTGGCCAGCAGTGGGTGAAGGACTGGAATCCGTCCGAAGCCCTGTCGATCATGGAAAACGCCCTGACACAGAACGCCAACAAGATCGATGCAATCGTTGCCTCGAACGACGGCACTGCCGGCGGCGCGATTCAGGCGCTGGCAGCGCAAGGTCTGGCCGGCAAGGTTGCGATTTCGGGTCAGGATAGCGACTTGGCCGCCGTCAAGCGCGTCGTCGCCGGAACGCAGACGCTCACGGTCTACAAGCCGCTCAAGCTGATCGCTTCGGAAGCGGCCAAGCTGGCTGTCGAACTGGTTAAGGGCACGAAAGTCAACTTCACCGCCAAACTTGACAATGGCATGAAGCAGGTCGACTCGTTGCTGCTGACGCCGACCACGATCACCAAGAGCAACGTCAAGGTGCTGGTGGACGACAACTTCTACACCGCCAAGCAAATCGGTATCTAAGCCGCGTTTGCGCTGGCGAGCGGGGTCGAGAGGTCCCGCTCGCTGTCCCGCTGCGTCCGGCCTGCTGACCGGACGCAGTGTCACACTTTGTAATCGGAAGGAATGCCATGTCCGAATATCTTCTGGACATGCGGGGCATCGTCAAGGATTTCAGCGGCATCAAGGCGCTCGACGGAATCGACCTTAAGGTGCGTCCCGGCGAATGCGTGGGCCTCTGCGGCGAAAATGGCGCCGGCAAGTCGACGCTGATGAAAGTACTCTCGGCCGTTTATCCGTATGGCACCTGGGAAGGCCAGATTTTCTGGGAAGGCCAGGAACTCAAGGCCAGATCGATCCGCGAGACCGAAGAAGCCGGCATCGTCATCATTCACCAGGAATTGATGCTGGTGCCCAAGCTCTCGGTGGCCGAGAACATTTTCATGGGCAACGAAATCACGTTGCCCGGCGGTCGCATGAACTACGCGGCGATGTACCAGCGCGCCGAAGAACTCATGCACGAACTCAAGATGCCCGAGATCAATGTGGCGCAGCCGGTGATGAATTACGGCGGTGGCCATCAGCAGTTGATCGAAATCGCCAAGGCGCTGAACAAGAAGGCCAAGCTCCTGATCCTCGACGAGCCGACGTCCTCGCTGACTAAAACCGAGACGCAGATCCTGCTCGACATCATCAAGGATCTGAAGAAGAAGAACGTCGCCTGCGTGATGATCAGCCACAAGCTCGACGAGATTGCCGAGGTCTGCGACACCATTTCGGTGATCCGCGACGGCACGCATGTCGGCACGCGTCCGATGGCCGGCATGAATACCGACGAGATCATCACGATGATGGTCGGCCGCGAGATCAAGAATCTGTTTCCGCGCGAAGAACATCCGATCGGCGATGTGATCTTCGAGGCCAGAAATTTTACCTGCTACGACGTCAACAACCCGCTGCGCAAGCGTGTCGACAATGTGTCGTTCTCGTTGCGCCGTGGCGAGATCCTCGGCGTCGCCGGCCTTGTCGGCGCGGGCCGCACCGAACTTGCAATGGCGATCTTCGGTTGCTATCCGGGCCGCTCCGAAGGCGATGTCGTGCTCGAAGGCAGGAAGCTGCGCGTGCGCTCGCCGCAGAACGCGGTGCACCAGGGCATCTGTATGGTGCCCGAGGACCGCAAGCGCCACGGCATCGTGCCGCTGATGGGCGTGGGCCAGAACATCACAATGTCGGTGCTCGCCGATTACAGTCATTTCGGCAAGGTCAACGCCGAAGCCGAATTGCAGACGATCAATGCCTCGATCGGTCGCATGCGCATCAAGACGGCCTCGCCGAATCTGCTGATTCGCGGCCTCTCGGGCGGCAACCAGCAGAAGGCGGTGGTCTCGAAGATGCTGTTGCCGAACCCGAAGGTACTGATTCTCGACGAGCCGACGCGCGGCGTCGACGTCGGCGCCAAGTACGAGATCTACAAACTGATGTTCGAACTCGTCAAGCAGGGGCTGTCGATCATCATGATCAGCTCCGAGCTGCCCGAAGTGCTGGGCATCAGCGATCGCGTTCTCGTGATGGGCGAGGGCCGGTTGCGCGGCGATTTCGTAAATCAGGGCTTGAGCCAGGAAAAGGTCATGGCGGCGGCGCTCGGCAAGACCGAAGCGCTCGCGGCTTAGGCGCATAAAACGAATAAGAGGCTATAAAAATGCAATCCTTCGGCAAGTCGCTGAAGCACTTCTTCGCGCAATACAAGGTGCTGTCGCTGATCATCGCAATCGCCGTGATCTGGGGCCTGTTCGGTTATCTGACCGAAGGCGCCTTCCTGAGCTCGCGTAACTTCTCCAACCTGCTGCGCCAGATGGCGATCACCGGCATGCTCGCCTGCGGCATGGTCTTCGTGATCATCGCTGGCGAGATCGACCTTTCGGTCGGTTCGCTGCTCGGCCTGCTAGGCGGTATCGCGGCGGTGCTCGATGCCGTCTTTCACGTACCGTTCGCCGGCGTTTTCGCGATCGTGCTGTTCGCGGGTCTTCTGCTTGGTCTCTTCAACGGTTACTGGGTGTCCTACCTCAAGGTACCGTCGTTCATCGTCGGTTTGGCTGGCATGCTCGCTTTCCGTGGCATTCTGCTTGCGGTGACCAAGGGTTCGACGGTGCCGATCGAATCCGAAGGCTTCGTCGGCTTCGGTCAAGCCTACCTGCCGCGCGCGCTGGGCTGGCTGCTCGCGCTGGCGTTGTTCGTATTGCTGGCGTTCGTGGCCTTCAAGGCGCGCGCGAATCGCGCCAAGTACAAGCTTGCCGTCGCACCGATGTGGCAGGAAAGCGCAAAACTCGCGGCGGCGGCCGTTGCAATCGTCGGCTTCGTCTATGTGCTCGATTCCTATCAGGGAATTCCGATCCCGGTGCTCGTGCTGCTCGTACTGCTCGGCGTCTTCAGCTTCGTCGCCAATAGCACGGTATTCGGCCGTCGCATCTACGCGATTGGCTCGAACCTCGAAGCCACGCGGCTCTCGGGCGTCAATGTGCAATTCGTGAAGATGTCGATCTTCGCCATCATGGGCCTCATGTGCGCGCTCGCCGGCATCACGACGACGGCGCGTCTTGCGGCCGGTTCGCCGTCCTCGGGCATCAACGGCGAACTCGACGCAATCGCCTCGTGCTTCATCGGCGGCACCTCGATGCGCGGCGGCTCGGGCACGGTTCCCGGCGCGCTCGTCGGCGCGCTGCTCGTCTCCAGCCTCGACAACGGTATGTCGATGATGGGCGTCGAAACTTACTGGCAAATGATCGTCAAGGGCAGCATCCTGCTGCTTGCCGTGTGGGTCGACGTGGTGTTCGGTTCGAACGAACGTTAAGCGGAAATGCTTCAGCAAAAACAAGGGCCCGTATTTGCGGGCCCTTGTTTCGTTTCTGTAGTTACTCAGAAGTTCAGAAGCGATAGGTCAGACTGCCGATGACTGTGCGCTGTGTGCCGAAGAAGCAGTCGCCGCGTGCGATACAGAAGGTGATGTACTGCTTGTTGAGCAGGTTGTTCATATTCAGCGCTACGCGCATCGGGCCACGGTCATAAGCCAGCACCGCGTCGTATAGCGTTACGCCGCCTACGCGGTTGTTGCCCGTACCGTCGTAACTCGGTCCGCTGTAGCGTGCCCCTGCGCCGGCCAGGAAGCCCGGTGTGTCGAACAGGTTGAAGCGATAGTTGGCCCATAGCGATGCCGTATTCGATGGGGTACCGGCGAGCTGTTGGCCTGTTTCGGCGGTGCTACCTTCGGTCACCTTCGCATCGAGGTAGGTGTACGCGGCCACCAGATCCAGGTGTCCTGCGGACGCCAGTGCTTCCAGTTCCAACCCGCGCGTGCGCGCCTCGCCTACCTGAACTTGGTCGGCCACGCCATTGACCGCTCCAGCCACCTTACGGTTGTTTTCGCGCATGTCGAACACGGCTGCCGTGAATGTCGTATTTTTTCCTGGAGGTTGATACTTGATCCCAGCCTCCAACTGCTTGCCGCGCAGCGGCTTGAAAGCCTGATTGGCCTTGTTGAAACCGGCTTGACCCTGGAACGATTCCGAATAGCTGATGTACGGGTTCAGGCCAAAATCAGAGCGGTACAGCATGCCGATGCGCTTGGTCAGTTCGTTGTCATTACGCGAACCCGACGGCGTGTTGTTCTGCGATGCGCGCGAGCTGTCGTAGCGCAGCCCCAACATCAGCAGCCACTGGTTCCAGTTGAGCTGGTCCTGTAAATAGAAGCCGCTCTGGATTTGCTTGGCAGGTTCGAGGTCGCGCGTGGATGTCGGCGCTCGGTAATTGCCATAGACTGGATTGAACACGTTGATCGGCGCAGCGAAGCCGCCCACGCCAGTGCGGCCGGTGATTTCGTTGTTCTGGTAGTCGAAGCCGGAAAGCAGTGTGTGACCGATCGGGCCGGTGCGAAATCTCGATTGCGCCTGGGTATCGACGGCCAATTGGTTAAGCGTTGGCTGGTTAAGGTAGATCGTACGGCGCAACAAGGTGTCGCTACCCGGTACCCAACCGTGTGTTGCACCGGTAAAACCTGCTGTGTAAATGCTGCGGTAGTCGACCGTGCTGTGCGAGTAGCGCAGGTTCTGGCGCACCGTGAAGCTATCGTTGAATTTGTGTTCGAACTGGTAGCCGATGGCGCGCTGTTCGGCCGTGTACTTGTCGAAGCTCGGTTCGCTGACGAAGAAGTTCTGCGGAATCTGTCCGGCCGGGTTTTCGATCAGTGTGCCGCGCCATGGGAAGAAGCCGATCATCGAACCGGTGTCATCTTTCTGGAAATTCGCTCGCAGGGTGAACGACGTATCGGCACTCGGGCGCCATGTCAGCGATGGCGCGATAAAATATCGGTTGTCCTTGACGTAGTCCACCGACGCATCGCTGTCGCGCGCCATGGCCACGAAGCGATACAGCCACTTTCCATCGGTGTCGAGCGGGCCTGTGAAATCGGCCTGGATTTGCTTGCGGTTGAAATTGCCAAAGCTCACGCCGATCTCGCGTGCGGCCTCGGGTTGCGGGCGCTTTGAGACCAGATTCACGATGCCGCCCACGGCGCCCTGGCCGTAGAGCATGCCCGACGGCCCGCGCAGGATTTCTATGCGTTCGAGCGCATAAGGATCGGCGCGCGTGTCGTTGTAGAAACCCACTGCGTTAAGCAGGCCATCCAGGTACTGGGTGGAATCGGTGCCGCGGATCTTGATGGTATCGATGCGGTTGTCGGTGCTGAAACCGGCCCTCGACACGCCAGTGGTGTAGCCCGCAGCCTGCGCCACCGACTGGGCGCCTTGCAGTTCCATTCGGTCACGCGTGATCACGGTGATCGACTGCGGTGTTTCCACGACCGGCGTATCGGTCTTGGCCGCCGTTACCGCCTGTTTGGCCACAAAACCGCGAACCGGCCCCGTGGGCGACTCATCGGCGGCGCTGGCGCTAACCGTAACGGCCGGCAATTCATGGTCGGCAGAAGTGCTGGTAGATACTTGTTCCTGGGCAATCGCAAGGCTGGTTTGCATGCTCAGGGCAAGGGCGGTCAGGCGGAAGGCGTGTGGGTAGCGAACACGGCGCCGGGCGCTTACGAACATGGATTGCTTTCCTTTATTCGAATCGAAAATTTAAATAAGAATTATTCTCATTTAAATCAAAGATAACGATATGTGCTCGCAAACACAATCGGAGAACGCTTATTGTCCGGATGTCGCCCAAAAACACTTGCGGCACCGTTTGCGCCTTCGCATCTCGTTGGCATGCTTGCCGCCCTGACTGGCATCGGTATCCCGTTCAGCTATCCTGAAGGCTGAGTCGGATCGAGGAGGGACGCATGGCGATTTCGCTTCTGATCGGGACGCGCAAGGGCTTTTGGATGCTGCATGCCGATGCGGCGCGTGCGCGCTGGTCGCTCGAAGGCCCGCATTTTCTCGGTAATCTGGTCCACCATGCGCGGCTCGACCCGCGCGACGGGCGCACGCTGCTCGTTGCGGCGCGCACCGGCCATCTCGGGCCCACGGTTTTCCGCTCGGACGACCGTGGCGCGAACTGGCGCGAAGCCGAGGCGCCACCGGCATTCGACAAGGAACCCGCTGGCCGTGTGCTCGATCATGTGTTCTGGCTCGAACCGGGCCATGCCGACCGGCCCGGCGAATGGTGGGCCGGCAGCAGCCCGCAGGGCTTGTTTCGCAGCGAGGATGGCGGGCGCACCTGGCGCGGGGTGGCTGGCTTCAATGCGCATCCGCAGCGCAAGAATTGGTGCGGCGGCGATCAGGACGGTACGCCGGATGGTCCGAAGCTGCACTCGATCCTGATCGATCCGCGCGATCCGGCGCATATGTTTCTTTCGCTGTCGAGCGGCGGCACGTTCGAATCTTTCGATGCTGGCGCCGACTGGGCACCGGTGAACCGTGGCGTGCGCGCCGATTTCATGCCCGATCCGGACCCCGAGTATGGCCACGATCCGCATTGCGTGCGGATGGCCGCCGCGCTCCCCGGACGGCTCTATCAGCAGAACCATTGCGGTCTGTTTAGGCGCGACGAGGGCGATCCGGTGTGGGCGGAAATCGGCGCACAGCTCGCCGTCAAGACGCCGCGACGCGACATCGGGCTGGGACTCGCGTTGCATCCGCGCGATCCCGATACGCTGTGGACTTTTCCGATGGACGCGACGAACGTCTGGCCGCGCGTCTCGCCCGACGGGTATCCCGGTGTTCTGCGCTCGCGCGATGGCGGGCAGAGCTGGCAGTGGCTTACGCACGGCCTGCCGACCGAACAGGGGTGGTACACCGTCAAGCGGCAAGCTTTATGCGCAGACGTCTTCGATCCTGCCGGCGTTTATTTCGGCACGACGAATGGCGAACTTTGGGGTAGCCGCGACGAGGGCGACAACTGGCTGTGCCTGGCTAGCCATTTGCCCGAAATCTACGCGGTCGAGGCCGTCGAGTTCGCCGCATGATCCGCGTCCGTCTGCCCACGCATTTGTCCGACTACACCGGTGGCTGCGTCGAGCTTGGTTTCGATCTGCCGCAGGGCAGTTCGCTGGCCGATTTGCTCGTCGCGCTCGACCAGCAGTGGCGCGGCTTGCGCTTTCGAATCGTCGACGAACAGGACGGCGTACGACGCCACATCAAATTCTTCGTCGACGGCGAGCAGGTGCGCGAAATCGCCACGCGTTTGCGTCCCGATGCGCAAGTCATGATCGTGGCGGCGCTGTCGGGCGGTTAAGGCGCAGCGCCCGCTTTCATCATCCGCTTCAGGTATTTGCCCGTGTAGCTCGCCCTGTGCGCTGCCACGGTTTGGGGCGGACCGGCGACGAGAATCTGGCCGCCGCCGCCGCCGCCTTCCGGGCCGAGATCGATGAGCCAGTCGGCGGTCTTGATCACGTCGAGGTTGTGTTCGATGACGACGATCGTGTTGCCGTGGTCGCGCAGTCGCGCGAGCACGCGCAGCAGCATTTCGATGTCCTGAAAATGTAGCCCCGTCGTCGGCTCGTCGAGGATGTAGAGCGTGCGGCCGGTGTCGCGTTTGGAGAGTTCGAGCGCGAGCTTGACGCGCTGCGCTTCGCCGCCCGACAGCGTGGTTGCGCTCTGGCCGAGCCGGATATAGCCGAGGCCGACGTCGAGCAGGGTTTCGAGCTTGCGCGCGACAGGCGGCACCGCGTCGAAGAATTGGCGCGCTTCCTCGACCGTCATGTTCAACACCTCGGCAACCGTCTTGCCGCGATAGCGGATTTCCAGTGTTTCGCGGTTGTAGCGCTGGCCGTGGCAGATGTCACAGGGCACGAAAACGTCGGGCAGAAAGTGCATCTCGACCTTAAGCATGCCGTCGCCCTGGCAGGCTTCGCAGCGCCCGCCCTTGACGTTGAACGAGAAACGCCCCGGCCCGTAGCCGCGTGCGCGCGCCTCGGGTACGCCGGCATAGAGTTCGCGGATCGGCGTCAGCAAGCCGGTATAGGTGGCCGGATTCGAGCGCGGCGTGCGGCCGATGGGTGCCTGATCGACGCTGATTACCTTGTCGAAGAATTCGAGCCCTTCGATTTCGTCGTAAGGTGCGGGTTCGGCGGCCGAGCCGTAAAGATGCTTGGCCGCGATGGCGTAGAGCGTGTCGTTGATCAACGTGCTCTTGCCCGAGCCCGAAACGCCGGTGACGCAGGTGAACAGCCCGACCGGTAGTTCGAGTACGACGTTTTTGAGGTTGTTGCCGCGCGCGCCGCGCAGCACGAGCTGGCGTTGCGGGTCGGGCTTGCGCCGCTCGCCGGGCAGCGCGATGCGCCGGCGGCCCGACATGAAGGCGCCGGTCAGAGATTGCGCGTTGGCCTCGATTTCGGCCGGCAAGCCCTGGGCGACGATTTCGCCGCCGTGCTCGCCGGCGCCAGGGCCCATGTCGACGACGAAATCGGCGGCGCGGATAGCGTCCTCGTCGTGTTCGACGACGATCACTGTATTGCCGAGGTCGCGCAGCCGCGCCAGCGTGCCAAGTAGTCTGTCGTTATCGCGCTGATGCAGGCCGATTGAGGGTTCGTCGAGCACGTACATGACGCCGGTGAGGCCCGAGCCGATCTGGCTCGCGAGCCGGATGCGCTGCGCCTCGCCGCCCGAGAGCGTGTCGGCGGAGCGTTCCAGCATCAGATAGTCGAGGCCGACGTCGATCAGGAACTGCAACCGCGCGGTGATTTCCTTGACGATCCTGTCGGCGATCTGTGCGCGTGTGCCGTCCAGTTGCAGCGTGTCGAAAAAGGCGCGGCAATCGGCCAGCGCCAGGTGGCCGATTTCGGGTAGGGTCTTGTCGCCGATATAAACGTGGCGCGCTTCCTGGCGCAGCCGCGTGCCCGCACAGGCGGGGCATGCCTGGTGACTACGATATTTGGCGAGCTCCTCGCGCACGACGGAAGAATCGGTTTCGCGATAACGTCGTTCGAGATTCGGCACAATGCCCTCGAACGGATGCTGCTTGGTGAGCTTGCGGCCGTTCTCCGAAAGGTATTTGAAGGCGATGTTCTGCTTGCCCGAGCCGTAGAGCACGGTTTGGCGGACGTCGGTGGGCAATTCCTCGAAGCTGGTGTCGATGTCGAAGCCGTAATGCTGCGCGAGGCCCTGCAGCATCTGGAAGTAGAACTGGTTGCGCCGGTCCCAGCCACGGATCGCGCCCGAGGCGAGCGACAAATGCGGATAGGCAACGACGCGTTGCGGGTCGAAAAAGTCCACCGTGCCGAGCCCGTCGCACTGCGGGCAGGCGCCGACCGGATTGTTGAACGAAAAGAGTCGCGGTTCGAGTTCCGGCAGTGCGTAGCTGCAAAGCGGGCAGGCAAAGCGCGCGGAGAACAGATGCGCGCGTTCGGTATCCATCTCGACGGCGAGCGCGCGGCCCTCGGCATGCGCGAGCGCGGTCTCGAAGCTCTCGGCAAGCCGCTGGCGCGCGTCCTGCCGCACGCGCAGCCGGTCGACGACAATGTCCACAGAATGCTTCTGATTCTTGTCGAGCTTGGGCAGGCTGTCGACCTCGTGCAGCGCGCCGTCGATGCGCACGCGCACAAAACCCTGTGCGCGCAATTCGGCGAACATATCCTCGAAACTACCCTTGCGTTCCGTGACGACTGGCGCGAGCACCATGAGCTTGGTGTCCTCGGGCAGGGCGAGCATGGTGTCCACCATCTGCGCCACGCTTTGCGCCGCAAGCGGCAGCTTGTGCTCCGGGCAGTAAGGCTGGCCTGCACGCGCATAGAGCAGGCGCAGGTAATCGTGGATTTCGGTGACGGTGCCGACGGTCGAGCGCGGGTTGTGGCTCGTCGCCTTCTGCTCGATCGAAATCGCCGGCGACAAACCTTCGATCAGGTCAACGTCGGGTTTTTCCATCAATTGCAAAAACTGCCGCGCATAGGCCGAAAGCGATTCGACATAGCGGCGCTGGCCCTCCGCATAGAGCGTGTCGAAAGCGAGCGAACTCTTGCCCGAACCCGACAGCCCCGTGATCACCGTGAGCCGATTGCGCGGAATGTCTACCGAAATGTTCTTCAGGTTGTGGGTGCGCGCACCGCGAATCTTGATGTCGTTGTGGGTCACTTCGATTGATTTCTTTCACCGCGCTGATGCGCTTATGCTCCGCCAGGTGCTCGCAGCAAGACAGCCGTTCACCAGGATTTGGCGTAACGCAAGGTTCCAGCGGACATCTTCCGCAACAATCTGCACGGAACACTTTGCCTGCCGCCCCGAACGGCCGGAAAAGGCAACCTGCTAATATACGCAACTCTCTGATTCAAAGCCATTTTCCAGATGTCATCCCCGTTCAAGGACCGCATGAGCCCCGAGGAGCGCCGCGCCAGCGTCACGCTCGCGGGCATTTTCGCGCTGCGCATGCTCGGGCTGTTCCTGATCCTGCCGGTTTTTTCGGTCTTCGCGAAAACCCTGCCCGGCGGCGACAATCTCATGTGGGCGGGCATCGCGCTTGGCGCTTTCGGCATGGTCCAGGCGATCTTCCAGGTGCCGTTCGGCATCGCCTCCGACCGTTTCGGGCGCAAGCCCGTCATCGTTTTCGGCCTCGTGATGTTCGCCGCCGGCTGCGCGATGGCCGCCTGGGCGCCGAACATCGGCTGGATGATCGCGGCGCGCGCGCTGCAGGGCGCGGGTGCGATCTCGGCCGCCGTCTCGGCGCTCGCGGCCGACCTTACGCGCGAGCAGCACCGCACCAAGGCGATGGCGATGATAGGTTCGACGATAGGCCTCGTCTTCGCCGCTTCGCTCGTGCTCTCGCCGGCGCTCTACCGCTGGATCGGCATGCACGGCATGTTCCTCTTGACCGGCACGCTCTCGCTGCTCGCGATTCCGCTGTTGCTGCGTGCGGTGCCGGCGTCCGAACGGCTGGCCGTCGCGATGCCGCGCGTGCCCTTGGCCAGCGTGCTCGGCGACGCGCAGCTTGCGCGCCTGCACTTCGGCGTGTTCGTGGTGCATGTGGTGCAGATGGGCATGTTCCTGCTCGTGCCGCGCATGCTTGTCGAAGCCGAACACCTGCCGCTGGCCGAGCACTGGAAGATCTACCTGCCGGTCGTGCTCGCAAGTTTCCTCGTCATGGTGCCGGCAATCATCTACGCCGAACGCCAGCGCCAGTTGCGTCGTGTTTTGCTCTGCGCGATTGCGCTGCTCGGCGCAACGCAACTCGGCCTCCTGCTCGCGGGCAATGCCTTCTGGCCCATCGTTACCTTGCTGTTCCTGTTCTTCTCGGCCTTCAACATCATCGAGGCTTCGCTGCCCTCGCTGGTTTCGCGCATCGCGCCACCGCAGGCGCGCGGCGCGGCGCTCGGCGTCTATAACACCTCGCAATCGATGGGCGCGGCGCTCGGCGGTGCGGCCGGAGGCGCAATCGCCGCGCATTTCGGCCCGCCGGCTGTCTTTTGTTTCACGACCCTACTCGCGCTCGTCTGGTGGCTCTGGGCTGGCGGCATGAAGAACCCGCCGCTGCTGGCCGAACGCGAGATCGCAATCGATCCGCACATCGAAATCGCGAGCTTCCGCCGCGAATTGCTCGCTCTGCCCGGCGTGCGCGAAGCCGTCGTGATGCCGGAGCGCCGCATGGCCTATCTGAAGGTCAATCCCGAACGCTGGAGCGAGGCCGCGCTGGCCGGAGTCGCGGGCGTCGTCCAGCCCTGAACACCCGATGCGCCGATTCCGAGTTCTGCCATTGTGCGGCGGCGGTATACTCGGGCGCTGAATTTCGCCGCCGTTTTTGCTTTCGATGCGGTGGCGAGCAAGACTTAAATCGCACCGTCGCGAGTCGAACCCATAAGCGACGGCGTTCTAGTGGAGGAAGAGCCCGATGGCTTCTGTGAACAAGGTGATTCTCGTCGGCAATCTCGGCGCCGACCCGGAAACCCGCTACGCCCCGAGCGGCGATGCAATCTGCAACATCCGTATTGCGACGACCGACTCCTGGCGCGACAAAACCTCCGGCGAAAAGCGCGAAGCCACCGAATGGCATCGCATCGTCTTTTTCGGCAAGCTCGCCGAGATCGCAGGCCAGTACCTGAAGAAAGGTTCGCAAATCTATGTCGAAGGCAGCCTGCGCACGCGCAAATGGCAGGACAAAGACGGCCGCGACCAATACACGACCGAGATCCGCGCCGACCAAATGCAGATGCTAGGCTCGCGCCAGGGCGGCGGCGATTACCAGCGCAGCGGCGGCAATACTGACGGCGGCTATGATCAGAGCAGTGGCGGTGGCGACGACTTCGCTCCGCCTCCGCGCCAGAACAGTGGTGGTAATCGCCCCGCGCAGCAACGCCCGGCGCCAGCCTCTGCACCCGCACCGTCCGGTCTCAGCGATTTCGATGACGATATTCCGTTCTAGGATATAACTCGCGCGCTCTCGTAAATGGAAATCCCGGCGAACCTCGTGTTTGCCGGGATTTTTTATTGGATTGGGATCGCCGAGCTTGAACATTTTCCGGGCCGGCGTGTATGCGAAAGACGTCGGCAGCAATCCCGAAGTGGGCGTTTTTCTGAATCCAGGCGTTTGCCATGATTTAGTGGCGTAAGCGTGCCGATTGACTCGGCGCGTGCGACACGCCCCGGCTACACTCGTTGCTCGACTTCGTTTCCATTAAGAGAAGCTGCTGCAACGTGGTCATTCCATTCTTTCGCAAGGGTAGCGACGCGCTGCCCGCTTCGAAGCCTGCCGATCTGCCAGCGGCGAGGTTCGATTTTTACGCCGATGACGCGCGTGTGCCTGCGAGCGGCAAAATTCATGTCGATGAAGTTTCCGACGCCGAGGACCCGGCTGTCGAGGAGGCCGCGATCCTGTTTGCCAATGGCAGCGACGCTGCCGCCTTGGCCGTCCTGTGCGAGACAATCGATGGCAGCGGCGTTGGCAACGAAACTTTGTGGATCATGCTGTTCGACTTGTGCCGGCTGACGCGGCGTAGGGATCTTTTCGAACAGTACGGTCTCGCTTATGCAAGGCAGTTCAGCCGTTCGCCGCCGGCGTGGAGCGAACTTGGCGCGGCGACTAAACTCTTGGTACGCGAGGTGATGCCTTCGATCAGCCTTGAAGGTACGCTCGACGAGCGGGCGGGCGCGGAATTCGAGCAGATCGGCAAGGTCGCGCTGAAGGCAGGTAGGCTCAAGATCGATCTTGCCCGGCTGCGCGGTGCCGACGCGGCCGGTTGCGCAAAGCTCGTCGTATTGCTGCAAGGTTTGCGGCAGGCGCGGGTAGCGGTGCGCCTCGCGAATGCGCGCAACCTGCTGCCGATGCTGGAAGGCCATCTGCGACGCGGGCATCGCGAAGGGCAGGCCGTTTGGCTCGTGACGTTCGAACTTCTTCAGGCGCTCGCCGAGCAGGAACGCTTCGAGGCGCTGGCGCTCGATTATGCGATCACCTTCGAAGAGTCTCCGCCGTCCTACGAGGCGCCGGTGCAACGCGCTCCGGCGGTCGCGCTGATCGACGGTACTTTAGGGCTTGCGCAGCCCGCCAACGCGACGGCGAACTATGTTTTCGAGGGCGAACTTACGAGCGCGCGGGCCGAGCCTATCCGCATGCTGACCAAGTACGGCGCCGAGCGTGGCAGGATTGAAATCGACGCCTTGCGCCTGCGCCGCATGGATTTCGTTTCGGCGGGGAATCTGTTCAATGTACTCGTGGCGTTTCGCAGCCAGGGCAAGCCCTGTGTCATCCGGGGGCTCAACGGCATGGTTGCTGCGCTGCTGCGCGTGATGGGGGTGCATCGCGTGGCGCAAATGGAATTGCGCCGAGGCTGATTGCGCCAAAACGGCTGCCGGCGAGCACACTTGCAATCTTCGCTTCCATCCCCACACTGGACATATCGTTGGTGCGTCGCACCAAGCACTCAGGCGGGAATTCCATGGAGCAATACCACGGCACCACCATCCTCTCGGTCCGTCGCGCTAACCAGGTCGCGCTCGGCGGGGACGGGCAGGTCACGCTCGGCAACGTTGTCATCAAGGGTTCTGCGCGCAAGGTGCGCCGGCTCTACCACGGCAAAGTGCTGGCCGGTTTCGCTGGCGGCACGGCCGATGCCTTCACATTGTTCGAACGTTTCGAGGCCAAGCTCGAAAAACATCAGGGCCATCTACTGCGCTCCGCCGTCGATCTGGCGAAGGACTGGCGTACCGACAGGATGCTGCGCCGGCTCGAAGCGATGCTGATCGTCGCCGACCGCGAAGCGAGCTTGATCCTTACCGGCAACGGCGACGTGCTCGATCCCGAACTGGGTATTGCCGCGATCGGTTCGGGCGGCGCGTTTGCGCAGTCCGCCGCGCGCGCGCTGTGGGAAAACACCGAATTGGCGGCCGATGAAATCGTCAAGAAATCGCTGGCGATCGCGGGCGATATCTGTATTTACACGAATCAAAGCCACACGATCGAGACGCTCGAGTGGTAAGCGCCGATTTACTTCCGAATTTGAGGCGGTATTGCTGATATGACCCAGATGACTCCCCCCGAAATCGTGTCCGAACTCGATAAGCATATCGTCGGACAGGACCGCGCCAAGCGTTCGGTCGCGATTGCGCTGCGCAACCGCTGGCGGCGCGCGCAGGTTGACGAATCGCTACGGCACGAGATCACGCCGAAGAACATCCTGATGATCGGCCCGACCGGTGTCGGCAAAACCGAGATCGCGCGCCGCCTGGCGCGGCTCGCCAATGCGCCCTTCATCAAGGTCGAGGCGACGAAGTTTACCGAGGTCGGCTATGTCGGTCGCGATGTCGAAACGATCATCCGCGATCTTGTCGAAACCGCGGTCAAGGATGCGCGGATCGAGGCCATGCGCCGCGTGCGCGACCGCGCGAGCGATGCCGCCGAGGATCGCGTGCTCGACGCCTTGTTGCCGGCGGCCCGGCCGGTGGGTTTTCAGAGCGAACCGCTGACGCCCGAGGACAATGCGACGCGTCAGAAATTCCGCAAGAAGCTGCGCGAGGGCGAACTCGACGACAAGGAAATCGAGATCGAGGCCGCCGTGCAAACACCCACGGCCGAGATTTTCGCGCCGCCAGGCATGGAGGAGCTGACCTCGCAGATTCAGGGCATGTTTCAAAATCTCGGCAATCAGCGCAAGAAACTACGCAAACTCAAGATCCGCGAGGCGCTCAAGCTGATTGCCGACGAGGAAGCCGCGCGCATGGTCAGTGACGAGGAGGTCAAGCTCGACGCCGTACAAAGCGTCGAGCAGAACGGCATCGTTTTCCTCGACGAAATCGACAAGATCGCTTCGCGCTCCGAAATCGGCGGTGCCGACGTTTCGCGCCAGGGTGTGCAGCGCGACCTGCTGCCGCTCGTCGAGGGCACGACGGTCACGACGAAGTACGGCATGGTCAAGACCGATCACATTCTGTTTATCGCGAGCGGTGCCTTCCATTTGGCCAAGCCCTCGGATCTGATTCCCGAGCTACAGGGGCGCTTTCCGATTCGCGTCGAACTCGATTCGCTCTCGGTAGACGATTTCGAGCGCATCCTGACCTCGACCGACGCTTGTCTCACGCGGCAGTACGAAGCGCTTTTGGCCACCGACGGGGTGACGCTGGACTTCACTGCGGAAGGCATCCGCCGGCTCGCCGAGATCGCATTCCAGGTCAATGAAAAGACCGAAAATATCGGCGCACGGCGGCTTTACACAGTGATGGAAAAACTGCTCGAAGACATCAGTTTCGAAGCTGGCAAGCCCGGCGTCGACAGCCTGCGAATCGATGCGGACTATGTGAACGCGACGCTGGAAACGCTGGCGGGCAGCGAGGATCTTGCGCGTTACGTGCTTTAGGCTTTTGTCATTGCTGCTGCGGGCGTGATTCTTCAGCGCCCGCGCTCGGCGGAATCCGCACAGCGAGCCGCGTGCCCGCACCCGGCGCGCTGTCGAGCGCGAATGCGCCGTGCAGCATGCGCACGCGGTGCCGCATGCCGAGCAGGCCGTGGCTGCGCAGCGGCGTCATGGCCGGGTCAAAACCGCGACCGTTGTCTGTAATACGCAGTTCGAGCTGCCCGTCTTCCGTTTCCCTGAGCAACAGGCTCACCTTGTTTGCTGCCGCATATTTGTGCACATTCGTCAGCGCTTCTTGCGCGATGCGGAACAGCGCGAGCGCGGCGTCGGGCGACAGCGGCGGGTCTTCTTCGGGTAGCTCCAGCACAAGCTCTATGCCTTGGGCATGAGAGAATTCCTCGCCCAGCGAACGCAGGGCCACGACAAGGCCAAGCTCAATCAGCAGCGGCGGTCGTAGATCGTCGATGATGCGCCGTTTGATGCCGATGCCATTGTCGAGTAATCCGATCAGGCGCTTGAAGCGTTCGTGCGTATCGGGCTCGAAGTGCTCGCCGGCGCGGCGCAGGATCGTATTGCTTTCCATCTTTGCGGCGGTCAGCACCGCACCGAGTTCGTCGTGCAGCTCGCGCGCGAGCGCAAGCTTCTCGGTTTCGCGGACCTCGTTCAAATGACGGGCGAGTTCCGCAAGCTCCGCTGTGCGCACCCCCACTGTGCTTTCGAGCCGCTCGGTCTCGGTGCGCAGGAACATCGCCAACCGGCCCTGCAAGGCCAGGCGTCGCTGTATCGATGAAAACAGCATCAGCATCAGAATCAGCGTAAGGCACGATAGACCCAGCGTTGCAAGCCAGGCGTCGCGGTAACGCGCGAGAAAATCGGCCACGATATCTTCACCGATACCGCGTACGCGATTGCGCATCACGTCGAGCAGAACGCGGATCTTGTCCATCACCTGCTTGCCACGCAGATCGACAGGCACCCGTTCGCCGCGTTGAACCGTTTCGACCGCGTGCGTCATGATTTCGACCTTGGCGCTGACGTGATCGAGCAAATCGTTCACCTCCACCTGACGCTGTACATCGGTCGGATAGCGCAGCCGTACCTCGTTGATCGCTTCCTGTAGTTTTTTGCGCGCGTCATGGTAGCTGTCGAGAAAGACCGGGTCGCGTGCAAAGATGTAGCCGCGCACACCGCTTTCCGCATCGACGAGAAGCAACTGAATCGTATCGATCCGGCGTACGAGCTGGGCATTTTCCTTTGCCACGTCGACCGCGCGCAGCGCGAGCCGGCGCTGCTCAAAACCGACGATCAAAAGCGTCAGCACGATGCCACAGCCGAGCGCGAAGATCAGGTGCGGCAAGGCATGCCTTACGCGTGCGGCGGTCGCTACCTTCAAGCTTTCCAATCTCATGGCATCACCCTGAGTTATCGCACATGCAGGATTCCTCCGACAAATGCATCCGCCACCATCCGACAGTATTGCGCCGGTTTCGGTATTAATCTGGGATTGCGCTCAGAGCTTAAGCTTGATGCAAACAGACTACGGAGGACATCATGAAACTGATCTCGGCATTACTCGCTTCGATGTGGTTGCTGACAGCATGCAATACGATTCACGGTGCCGGCCAGGACATCGAAAAGGGCGGCGAAAAGGTTCAGGACACGGCAAAGGACGTTCAGAAAAAAATGTGATCGCACATTACAGCTTACCCATTTTTCATGATGGGTGGCTTGTAAAAGTAGGCATCGTAACGCCTTCTGGGCGTTCGCTCGAATCATTCGTGGCAAGCGCGGGTCATGCCGAAATCTCATCGGCATGGCCGGCCACCTTCCGGCAAGGAGTCCGTTATGAGCAAACCATCCCATAGTCATGAAATACCAGGAAGCGAAGATCGCAGCGAGCTTCGCCGGCGCGTTCGAGAAGACATTCTGGGCGGCGCAATTACGCCCGACTACCCGCTCGATCGCGACTTGGCCGTCAACCTGCTCAATGGCGCGCTTGCGACCGAAATCGTCTGCGTTTTGCGCTACCGACGCCATCACTTCATGGCGCACGGGTTAAATTCCGAGCCGATCGCGGCCGAGTTTCTCGCCCACGCAAACGAGGAACTCGCGCATGCCGATAGGCTGTCGCGCCGGATCGTTCAGATGGGCGGCGAACCCGATTGGTCGCCATCCCAACTGGCTTCGCGCGCGCATTCTGAATATATCGCCGTCGAGGATCTGCCGGGCATGGTGCGCGAAAACCTCATCGCCGAACGCATCGCAATCGAAACCTACCGCGACCTGATCCGCTTCTTCGGTGAAAAGGACCCGACCACGCGGCGGATGCTGGAAAGTATTCTTGCGAAGGAGGAAGAGCACGCCGACGAGTTGGCCGACTTGCTCCAGTAAGCAAGCGCGTCGTACGCGCCAGGGCAGCTAAAATGAGGGCTTCGTGCTCGCCGGAACAAAAGCGGCGCACCCACCCCTGCCGTAAGAGATTTTCATGAGCCTGCTCTCCCATCAACTTGAACTGCTTGCGCCGGCCCGCACGGCAGAGATCGGCCGTGAAGCGATCCTGCACGGCGCCGATGCGGTCTACATTGGCGGGCCGGGTTTTGGCGCGCGCCACAATGCCTGTAACGCAGTCAGCGCGATTGCGGATCTCGTGGAATTCGCGCACCGTTTTCGCGCGCGCATCTTCGTTACGCTCAATACGATCCTGCACGATGCCGAACTGGAACCCGCGCGCCGGCTTGTGCACGAACTCTGGGACGCCGGTGTCGACGCCTTGATCGTGCAGGACATGGGCTTACTCGAATTCGATATCCCGCCAATCGAATTGCATGCCTCCACGCAATGCGATATCCGTACGCTCGCCAAGGCGAAGTTTCTCGCCGAATCCGGTTTCTCGCAGCTCGTGCTCGCGCGCGAACTCGCACTCGACGAAATTGCCGCTATCCGCGCTGCCGTGCCACCCGCAACGACAATCGAATACTTCATCCACGGTGCGCTCTGCGTGGCCTTCTCGGGCCAGTGCAACATCAGTCACGCTCACACCGGGCGCAGCGCCAATCGCGGCGACTGCTCGCAGGCCTGTCGGCTGCCTTACACACTGCAGGATGCGCAAGGCCGCGTCGTTGCGTTCGAGCAGCATCTGCTCTCGATGAAGGACAACAACCAGAGTGCGAACCTCTCTGCGCTGATCGACGTTGGCGTGCGCAGCTTCAAGATCGAAGGCCGCTACAAGGATGCGGGCTACGTCAAGAACATAACCGGCCACTACCGCCTGCTGCTCGACGAGATCCTGGAAGCGCAGCCGGAACTGGCTCCGGCATCGAGCGGCCGCACGCAACTGCTGTTCGCGCCCAACCCCGACAAGACCTTCCATCGCGGCGCGACAGACTACTTCGCCACCGGCCGCAAGGACGACATCGGCGCCTTCGATACGCCAACCTTCGTCGGCCTGCCGCTGGGCACCGTGACGCGCGTCGGCCGCGAGCACTTCGAGATCGAGGCGCAAGAGCCGCTGGCCAACGGCGACGGGCTCAACTACATGCACAAGCGCGAAGTCGTCGGCGTGCAGGCCAACCGCGCGGAGAAGATCGGTGACGGTGAAGAAGGCGCGCTGTGGCGCGTGTGGCCGAACGAGCCGGTAGCAAGCCTGGCCGGACTGAAACCCGGCGTGGCGATCAGCCGCAACCGCGACCACGCCTGGGAGCATGCGCTGCTGAAGAAATCCGCCGAGCGGCGCATTGCCGTGTGGGCGCAGCTGGGCGAGACGGCGGACGGCTTTTCGCTCGTGCTCCGCGATGAGGACGGCGTGGCGGCCACCGCATCGGTGGCGTTCGAAAAGCAGCCGGCGCAGAACGCGGCGAAGGCCGAGGCCACGCTGCGCGAGCATCTGTCGAAATTCGGCGCCAGCGACTTCGCACTCCAGGAACTCGTGCTGGGCTGGTCGCAGCCGTGGTTCGTACCCGCTTCAGTTGCCAATGCGCTGCGCCGCGAGGCGGCC
>JAVBKC010000139.1:0-2758 GCA_031554255.1 Niveibacterium sp. | reverse complement strand
ACCGAGATACGTGAAGGCCGTGGTGGTGGCGCCTTCGGCCAGCACGCCGGCGGCAAGCAGGGCGTCGATCCACATCTGCCAGTCTTCGCCGCCCATCACGGCGACAGTGGCGTCTATCTCTGCCTGCGTGGCGGGTTCCAGCACCGATTCCTTGATCACTTCGCGGTCGGTGTCCAGGCCGCGCAGATTCACGGCGTGGCCGACGGGCTTGAGCGTCGAATTGAAGACTTCCCCGGTCTTCGGATGGGTGCGGCGCGGCGCGGCCAGGCTGTAGATGACCTGGTCGACCTGACCCATGTCCTGCCTGATCGCGGCGATGGTCTTCTGCTTGATCTCGTCGGAGAAGGCGTCGCCGTTGATGCTTCTGGCGTACAGGCCTTCGGCGTCAGCGAACTTGTGGAACGCGGCGCTGTTGTACCAGCCGGGCGAACCCGCCTTGCCGGCGTCGCCGGGGCGCTCGAAGAACACGCCCAGCGTCTGCGAGCCACAGGCGAACGCCGCGCTGATGCGCGCGGCAAGCCCGTATCCGGTCGACGCGCCAAGCACCAGCACGCGTTTCGGCCCCCCGGGTACCGGACCTTGCGCCTTCACGTAGTCGATCTGGTTCTTGACGTTGGCCTCGCAGCCGACGGGATGGGTGGTGACGCAGATAAAGCCGCGCACACGGGGCTTGATGATCATGAAGACCTCGTTTCGGGGATGCCGGGGATGGCCGCTGCGGGAAAGCGCAAAAGGCGACGAGCATTGTACGGGAGGCGGCAGCCCCGCGCCGCGGCGCGGGCGGCTGTCGGTTCAGCGGGAGGCCGACCGGGCCCGGGCGGCGCCCGGGATGCGGCTGCGGCGCCACTCGACCAGGCCGATGCCCATGCCGCTGGCACAGATGATGGCAATGCCCAGCCAGGTCAGCGGGTCGGGGAAATGACCCCAGACCAGCCAGCCTACCGAGGTGGCGCTGATGATCTGCAGGTAGATGAATGGCGCCAGCGTGGACGCGGGCGCGCGGCGGTAGGCAGCGATCTGGAACAGATGGCCCACGCAGCCCGTGACGCCCGTGGAAATCAGCAAGACCCAATCCAGAGGGCTCAACGCCTGCAGCACCGGCAGGGCTGGCGGCAGGATGAAGGGCAGCGCGAGCGTGAGGCAGGCCGTGCCCACCGCGCCGCTCCAGATCAGCGAGGTGAACGGGTCGTCGCCCGCCACGCGCCGGGTGGCGATGAATTGCGCGGCAAAGCAACAGGCCGTCAGCAGGCCGAAGATCGTTCCTATCGGGTGCAGGCCGCCGCCGGGGCGGATGACGATGATCACGCCGACGAAGGCCACGCCGGCCGCCACGAAGCGCGACAGGCGGGCGGGTTCCTTGAGGATCCAGGGCGCCAGCGACAGCACCAGCAGCGGGGCCAGGAAGTTGATGGCCGTGGCCTCGGCCTGCGGAATGTAGCTCAGCGTCGTGAAGAACATGAGCGTGGCAAGGAACATCGAGCCGCCGCGGATGAGCTGTTCGCGCGGTTTGTTGCTGCGCAGCACACGAAGGCCGCGGGTGGGAAGCACCAGGGCCAGCACCAGCACCAGATGGATCGCATAGCGGAACCAGGACAGCACCAGCAAGGGCACACCCGCGGTCATGACCCACTTGCCGCTGGCGTCCAGGCAGGACAGCGTCCACATCGAAAGTACCAGGAGCAGCACCCCGATCATCGGGCCGCGCGCGGCGGGCGCGCCGGGGCGCGAGCGACCGTTATCGGCCGGGGGCATGGACAAGCTCCTTGGTTGGGGCGGTAGGCGGCTGACATGATACGCTCATCCCGCCGGGGGAACAGGCCAATGATAGAACTACGCAACGTCGAAACTTTTTTCTGGGTCGCCACGCTGGGCAGCTTTCGCGCCGCGTCCGACAAGCTCAACACCACGCAGCCCGCCGTCTCGCAGCGCATCGCCTCGCTGGAGGCGGATCTGGGCGTCAAACTGTTCGAACGCGACGCGCGCGGCGTCAAGCTGACCGCCAAGGGGCACGAACTGCTGTCGCACGCGGAGCGCATGCTGCAGGTGCGGCGCGACATGTTCGAGGCCGCGCGCGAACAGAACGACATGACCGGCACGGTGCGGATCGGCGTGGCCGAGACCATCGTGCAGACCTGGTTGCCCACGCTGATCGAACTGATCCACACGACCTATCCCGCCCTGGTGCTGGAGATCGAGGTCGACACCACGCACGTCCTGCGTTCGCACCTGATGTCACGGCAGATCGACCTGGCCTTCCTGATGGGGCCGGTGCTGGAGGCCAGGGTGGAAAACCTGCCGCTGTGCACCTATCCGCTGGCGTGGGTGGCAAGCCCGCTGCTGGACCTGGGGCCGGAGCCCCTGACGCTGGCGACGATAGGCAAGCTGCCGATCATCACCTATCCGTCCAACAGCTCGCCGTATCGGGTGGTGCGAGACATGTTGACGAGGGCAGGGGTCACTTCCCCGCGCATGTACGGCAGTGCCTCCATGTCGATGGTGGTCCGGATGACGCAGGACGCCATCGGCACCAGCGTTATTGCGCCGGTGTTCCTGGGCAAGGAACTGGCGCGCGGCGAGCTGCGCATCCTGCAAGTGCAGGCGGATCCGCTGCCCGAGCTGAGCTTCACGGCGACCTGGGTGCAGGGGCCCGACAGCCATGCCGTGCGGCTTATCGCGCAGATGGCGCAGAAGGTCGCGGCGCAGGCGGCGGAAGGCTGCGCGGCCTAGGTGTTTTCCCCAGCATACGGGCTCGCATAAC
>JAVBKC010000128.1:0-3844 GCA_031554255.1 Niveibacterium sp. | reverse complement strand
TCTTCATCGTGGATTATTAACGCCCGGGTGCCGTTGGATGAACTCAGGACCAGCGTGCTTAAACTCATCACCGAGCGCTCTCGGCCTTCATACTATCGCTATTCATTGAGCTATAAAGAAACATATGTTCTGCTTGAGTCGATGAAGGGGACCAGCGTTCAGGACATCGCCAGAGAAAGCGGTATCAATCAGAAGACCGTTTATCATAATCGAAAAAGCGCTTGCCGAAAGCTGGGGGTTGATAAGGTCTGGGAAGTGTTGCCGTACGGTCATTTAATGAGTGAGCGGCTCATCTAGACCGTCTGTTCGGGAGCCTCTGGTTCGGGAAAAATAGTGTCCATCATTTTTTGATCTGCGCCCCAGATCTTGGACAACCCTATGCAGCTTGCCTTAGTCGGTATTCTATCGGACTAAGGCCTCCAAGTTTTTCTTTTATTCTCAGCTTGTTGTAATAATCAATATAGCTGATGATGTCTCGCTTTAACTCTTCCACGCTTTTGTACTCATTAAGGTAATAGCATTCAGCTTTCAACGTCCCGAAGAAGCTCTCTATTGCGGCATTATCAAGCCAATTTCCCTTACGTGACATGCTCTGGGTTATACCATTGCTCTTTAACCACCGCTGCCATCGCGGCATCTGATATTGCCAGCCTTGGACGCCCTTCTAAGAGTCAAGTCATTATCTGGATGCTGTTGATCTGTCTGTTTTGGTTACGCAGTAACGTATAAACTTCGCGTGAGATATAGCGCTTCAGACAGCGTATTGCTTCCATTTTTGTATGCCCTTCAGCTACTCGCCTGGCGATATATTCCTTGGTTTTTGCGTCAGTTCGTAATCGTCCGATGGCGATGATGTGAAGTGCACTATTCGCAGCACGATCTCCGCCCCGGTTAAGTCGGTAACGGTTCGTTTTTCCAGAAGATACAGGAACAGGGCTGACACCACACAGTGCTGCAAAGCCTGATTCAGATCTTAGTCGTTGGGGATTGTCTCCGGCAGTGATCAGCAACTGCGAAGCGCCTTCGTATCCAATAGCATTACGTTTAATCAGTTCAGGTGCCAGCTCGTCGACAATTGCCGCAATCATAACATCCAGATCAGCGATTTCGTCATGTAACTCGAGATAGCGTCGGGCAAGGGACTTTAATGCAATGCGATAAACGTTTGTAACATTGTGGTATTCACTGGCATCAGGCCTACAGGAGCCCAGAGTCCTGATGAGCTGCATACGCGTCATATTTCTGAGCTGTTCACGTAATTCATCCGGAGCAGAGATAATATTGGAATGGATAATCTGGAGAGCGACTCTGCGGGCTGATATCGCTGTTTTTCGGCAAGTTTTTAACACCCGTAGTGATTCAATCATGCCATCACGCGTTTTGGGTGTAACTGTCCTGATACCCGAGAATGCTGCATGAGCAGCACACTCAGCATCAATCGTGTCACTTTTACCCCGTTTGCGTCGTTCCATCCGATCTGGCGCAGTAACCTCAAGAACTTCTAACCCCGCATTCTGGAAATAGCGAAGCAGCCCTGAGCCATAGGTACCTGTGCACTCAATACCAATTCTCTTTAACGCCCCAAATGAGGTCATCCATACCAGCATCTGCCGGTAACCTTGTCGTGTTGCGGAAAAATACTGGGTCCCCAGAACTTTATTGTTCTGATCTACGACAGCGGCAACGTGCAAATCTTTATGTGTATCCACGCCACCCACAACGGTGGCTTCGGTAACGCTATCAGCCATGACAAAACTCCAGTGAGGAAACAGAGTTGAATCTCCAGACAGATAACCCGGACAGGACAGTAATGAGACAAGCCGTCAGGCCCTTCTTGAGTCACGCGCACCGGTGAGGAGATGCGTCGCATGAAGGCGCTTCCGGCAACCGACGAGTCCAGGGCAAGACACAAAAGGTCGATCGCTGTGTGAGTCAGGATGCGGGAAGGTCTTCACTGCATCAGTAATCACACCAATCTGTTTAAACGGCAAACTGAGTGATGACCAAACTGACACCGGCATTATTACTATCGCTATGCAGGAGTAGTCGTTCATCTTTAGTCAACAGTTTCAGTGCGTCGGTGAGCATGGAACTCACCATCGATGGCAAGGGGCGGGCAGCAAGGTTGTAAGCGATAATTTCACCATTATAGAGATCCATTATTGGTGATAAATAAAGTTTCCGACCATTAACTTTAAATTCGGTGACATCTGTTACCCACTTCTCGTTCGGGCGCTCTGCATCAAACTGTCGTTTCAGGATGTTATCGCAGGCTCTTCCTTCTGACCCTCTGTATGATCGGTATTTTTTTACGCGGATCAGACTGCTAATCCCCAGCTCTTTCATTAATTTTCTGACGGTCTTACCGTTAAGTAAACCCCCCTCGTTACGGCACGCCAGTCTGATCCTTCGGTATCCTACAGGCCGATGCGTACGGTGACTACAATGCGCATTACGAGGATGAGCTCATAACCGAAGCGGCGTGTATGGCACACGCCCGCCGAAAAATCCAGGATGTCCACGCCCGTATCCCCACCGATATCACAACCGAAGCGCTGAAGCGTATCGGTGAGCTGTACGCCATCGAAGCGCAGATCCGCCGCAGCCGGCGGATGCAAGGCTGGCGGTCAGAAAAGCCAGAAGCGTCCCACTAATGCAGTCGTTGTATGCTTGGATACAGGCGCAGATGAAGGAACTGTCGCGCCACTCAGATACAGCAAAAGCGTTCTCGTACCTGCTGAAACAGTGGAATACGCTTAACCTGTACTGCCTTAACGGGTGGACGGAGATCGAAATAACATCGCGGAGAACGCGCTGCGTGGGGTGGCCCTGGGCCGAAAAAACTGGTTGTTCGCAGGGTCAGACAGAGGTTGTGAGCGAGCAGCAATACTGTACTCGCTTATCGGGAGCTGTCGGCTGAATGGCGTGGATCCGGAGGCGTGGCTGCGTTACGCCCTCGGCCATATCCAGGACTGGCCAGCTAATCGGGTTCGTGATCTGCTGCCATGGAAAGTCGACCTTATTGCTGAATGAACGTCAATACGGCTCAGATGAGCCGCTTACTTTAATGACCAGCTGAAAAAAAGCCGTCACTGATGACGGCAGCATGAAAAACACATGTATTGATATTATATTTTGACTCTTATGCAGTGTTATATTCTTAAACTGCCTGATTAATATACAAGATTGAATTGTAAATATCATTATATAAAAATCGGGATTTATCCTGAATTAATGTCGAAGAATGGAATGTGCTACAGCAGCGCTAAATAAATTTTAAAATCTGCTCAATTTATTTCTTTAATTTATATTTCACAGTTATACATTCATCCTAGTGTTAATTAAAGCCGGATTTTGCATGATGACTAAAAAAACGGAGCCTGCGGGCTCCGTTTTGCCTGAGATGTCAGACGCGTATCATGCATCAGTCAACGACTATCCGACCATTTAAAGGCTGGATAGGGCGATTATTGCTGTGCTGGAGCGCCCGTTGAAATTTGGCGAGCTGCTCCGGCGACAGCGTGATGCTGTTTTTCATAACCAGCCAGCGAAGCCCTTCGGTGCAGGGGGGGGTAGTCAGCGAACCGCTAAAGCGGTAATAGTGCCTGTCAGCAGGAAAGAGCTCGCTGATATTCAGCTGTTTTGCCAGGGAAACGGCGTGATCGCGAGTCAGCGGCATACTGTCGATAATCGGTTTTAATGCCGGATTCTCTTTTCCTGTTTCAAACATGACGGCCACAACCGCAAGCTTTCCTTTCTCATTAGCATGTACAAAATGCGCCTCAAGCGGATACTGTTTGCCGTTTATCAGGTTTTCATACGCTTCGGTTGTTGTGGAACATTT
>JAVBKC010000133.1:0-6181 GCA_031554255.1 Niveibacterium sp. | reverse complement strand
CCTGGGTGGCTTTCTTGGGCGCAAAAGTGACGGCGAACCCGGCGCCAAGACGATCTGGATCGGCATGCAACGAACCATGGACGCAGCCTCCATGATTCTGGCGCTCCGGGAGGATTCGTGAGTTCTGTATAACGAGATGGGGTAGAACACCGCGAGCGGCAGCGTCGGCGGACGATAGCCCGCCAACACCTCGTGCAGCGCGCCGCTCGCGAGGCCATCTTCGATGTGATAACGCGGCGTTTGGATCAAACCGATACCGGCTTCGGCGGCGGCGACATAGGCGTCCGCGTTGTTGAGTGCGAGTGCGCTCTTGACCGATACGCATTGCGTTTCGCCCGCGACCATGAATTCGAAATCGAGTATTCGGCCGGTGCTCGCGCTGATGTAGTTCACCGCGCGATGTGCAGCGAGGTCGGCCAGCGTCTTGGGCTCACCGAAGCGCGCAAGATAGCGCGTGGCCGCGCAGGTCAGTTGTTCGAGTTCCCCGATTGGCCGTACGACGAGCGATGTGTCGTGCGATTCTTCTGCGCGCAATACGCAGTCGATGCCTTCGCGCACGAGTTCGACTTGGCGGTCGGAGAAACCAAGCTCCAGTTCGATGTCCGGATAACGCGCGAGGAAGCCGGGTAGCGCTGGCAAGACGACAAGCCGGCCAATCGACGGTGCAAGATCCACGCGCAGACGCCCGGCCGGGCTTGCGATGGCATGCGAGAACGCCGATTCGGTTTCCTCGAAATCCGCCAGCAAGCGCACGCAGCGTTCGTAATAAGCCTCGCCGTCGGTCGTAAGCCGGACCGAACGCGTCGTCCGGTGCAGGAGCCGCGCGCCGAGCCGGGTTTCGAGTTGACGCACGAGCTTGGTCACACTGGCGCGCGGCAGGAGCAGGACATCGGCCGCGCGCGTGAAACTGCCGAACTCGGCAACCCGTACGAATACTTGCATCGCTTGAATACGATCCATGATCAAAAATCCATTTGTTTCTAGATTGGAAACAGTGTTGCTATTTTAATCGGGTTTATTGATCTGTTGGATGCTGGAAGAATTCGTCTCCAGTGATTGCAGGCGCCGCCTGCTCGACTTAAGGAGATGAGCACAATGAAAACTCGCCAACTCGGCAAGAACGGCCCGCAGGTTTCGCAAATCGGCCTTGGCTGCATGGGCATGTCGGACTTCTACCCCGGCAACTTCGATGAAGCCGATGCAATCGCGACGATTCATCGCGCGCTCGAACTCGGTGTAACGATGCTCGACACGGCCGATATGTACGGCCCCTTCACGAATGAGGAACTCGTCGGTCGCGCGATTCGCGGCAAACGTAACCAAGCCTTTCTCGCGACGAAATTCGGCTTCGTGCGCGACCCCGCCAACCCGAGCGCGCGCGGTATCAACGGCAGGCCGGACTACGTGCGCCGCGCGGCCGAGGATAGCCTGCGTCGGCTGGGCGTCGAACAACTCGATCTGTACTACCTGCATCGCGTCGATCCGGACGTGCCGGTCGAGGATAGCGTCGGTGCAATGGCCAATCTGGTGCACACGGGCAAGGTGCGTTATTTGGGCCTCTCCGAAGTTTCGCCGGCCACGCTGGAGCGCGCGCACAAGGTGCATCCGATCACGGCGGTGCAGAGCGAATACTCGCTCTGGTCGCGCGATCCGGAGCAGGATGGCGTGCTCGCCACCTGCCGCCGGCTCGGTATCGGCTTTGTACCTTACAGCCCGCTCGGTCGCGGTTTTCTGACCGGGGCGATCCGTAGTCCGGCCGATTTCGCGCCCGATGATTTCCGCCGCACCAATCCGCGCTTTCAGGGCGAAAACTTCGCGCGCAATCTCGAACTTGTCGCGCGGGTCGAATCGCTCGCTGCCGAAAAAGGCGTCAAAGCCTCGCAACTCGCGCTCGCCTGGGTGCTCGCGCAGGGCGAATATTTGGTGCCCATCCCCGGCACGAAGCAACAGCGATATCTCGAAGAAAACGTCGCGGCGACCGAACTCGCGCTAAGCGTCGAGGAAGTCGCTGCGATTTCGGCGATCTTTCCGCAAGACGCCGTGGCCGGCGCGCGTTATGACGGAACGGGAATGCGCTTCGTCAATGCCTGATTAGACGTCCGTAAAGCCCCGCCATGATTGGCGGGGCAGGCGGAACATCACACGATCATTCCATGATGACGCAGCAGCGCATCGGGTTTCGGTGCGCGGCCCCTGAACGCGGTAAAGGATTCGAGCGCCGGGCGCGAGCCGCCGACGCCGAGAATCTCGTCGAGAAAGCGTTGGCCGGTCATGCGGTCGAGCACGCTGCCGCGCGCCTGCGCGGCTTCCTCGAAGGCTTCGAAGGCGTCGGCCGAAAGAACTTCGGCCCAGTGATAGCTGAAGTAACCGGCCGAGTAGCCGCCGGCGAAGATGTGGGAAAAACCTTGAGGGAAGCGCTGATAGGTCGGCGGATGGATGACAGCGACCTCGCGCCGCACGGCGCCCAGCAGCGCAAGCGGATCGCCGTTTGCCGGATCGAAATCGCTGTGCAATAGCATGTCGAAGAGCGCGAATTCGACCTGACGCAGCATGCCGAGGCCTGCATGGAAGTTCTTTGCCGCGAGCACGCGGTCGAAGAGTGCGCGCGGCAAGGGCTCGCCGGTTTCGGCATGCGCGGTCATCGCAGAAATAACCTCCCACTCCCAGCAGAAGTTTTCCATGAACTGGCTCGGCAGCTCGACCGCGTCCCACTCCACACCGTTAATGCCCGAAACGCCCGGTTCCGCGATACGCGTGAGCAGATGATGCAGGCCGTGGCCGCATTCGTGGAACAGCGTCAGCACTTGGTCGAAGCTGTAGAAGGCCGGCCTGCCCTCGGCCGGCTGCGCGGCATTGCAGACAAGATAGGCGATCGGCGTTTCGTGGCCGTGTTCGGTTTCGCGCAGGCTGCGCGCTTCGTCCATCCAGGCGCCGCCCAGCTTGGTGTCGCGCGAATAGGGGTCGAGATAGAACTGGCCGACGAGTGCACCGTCGCGCTCGATGCGAAAAAAACGTACGTCCGGATGCCAGACCGACGTCGTATCGGGCGCGACTTGCAGGCCGTAAAGCCGTTCGATCAGGCCGAACAGTCCGGCCAGCACCTTGTGTTCGGGGAAGTATTGGCGCAGTGCTTCTGCCGAAAAATCGTAGCGCTTCTGACGCAGCTTCTCCGCCGCATAGCCGATATCCCAGCTCTGCAGATCGTCGATACCCAGTTGCTCGGCGGCGAACGCGCGCAGCTCGGCCAGATCGCGCTCTGCCGACGGGCGCGCGCGAGCAGCCAGATCGCGCAGGAAGGCTGTGACCTGAGCCGGTGTTTCGGCCATTTTGGGCACCAGCGAAAATTCAGCGTGATTCGCATAGCCGAGCAGCCGCGCCGCTTCTTGGCGAAGTTCGAGAATGCGGCGGATTACCGGGCTGTTGTCCCATTCCGGATGGCCTGTAGCAACTGAGAACTCCGAGGCACGCGTGGCATTGGCGCGCCAGAGGCGTTCGCGCAAGGGCCGTGAGTCGGCCTGACGCAGCACTGCCATCACGCAAGGCCCTTGCAGCGTCAGACGCCAGCCTGTGACGCCGGCCTTCTCGGCTGCGGCGCGCGCGAGGGCGAGATCGTCGTCGGCAAGACCGTGCAGCGCCTCGGCGTCGGTGAAATCCGCGTACCACGCATTGGTTGCGTCGAGCAGGTTTTCGGAGAACTTTGCAGAAAGGCCGGCGAGTTCTTCCTGGATTGCCTGGAAGCGCGGCTTGTCGCGCGCCGGCAGTTCGGCGCCGGAGAGCCGGAAATCGCGCACGGCGTCTTGTACGAGCTTGCGCCGCGCGCGTGGCCAATTGGCGAAATCGCTGCGTGCGGCAAGCGCCTTATAGCGTTCGAATAGACCCGCGTTCTGGCCGATTTCGGCGTAGAAGCGTGTGATCTCTGGCAAAGCTGCGTTATAGGCCTCGCGCCAGGCGGGCAGATCCATGACCGAATGCAGATGGCGCACGATGCCCCAGGCGCGCCCGAGCCGGTCGCCGATCTCGGCCAGCGGCATCCCGAAACTGTTCCAGTCGGGCTCCGAGGCGTCGTGCGTCAGGCGTTCGATGAGCGCGCGACCTTCCTCGATTAACGAGGACATGGCGGGGGAGACATCCGCCGGGCTAACGAGGTCGTAGCGCGGCGTACCGGAGAAATCGAGCAGGGGATTTGCGTTCATATTCGACTCGGATAAAAGTTTGGGTGCTATTGTGCCGAAAAGCAGCGCGAGACTCGCGATTTCGCGGTCCCGGCAACTGCTGGGCGCCTCGAAAAACCTCGGTTTCTAAGCGAGACAAGGCGCGAGTGAAAAATTTCGACGCCGCATATGATTGATATGTAAGAAAAAATTTTTCACGAGCAACGCAGTACCGCGACGAAAGCGGGAGTTCTTCTAGGTGCCCTGCTATCTAGGCCGATGCAAGCGATTAAGGAGAGGCCGACATGGATAAAGTTCAGCTCCAACGCGATGCGCTGGCGGACGAGATCGGGCGGGATCTGGCCGAAGGGCATCTGGATTTCCCGACTTTTCTCGACGTACCCATGAAAATCCAGCATTTGCTCGAGTCCGAAGCCACCGGACTCGACGAGTTGGTTGCGCTGATCCGGATCGAGCCCGTTCTCGCGGCACGCATCCTCGGGCTCGCAAATTCGGTGTTGTATGCCGCCGGCGGGCCGATAAAGGATCTGCACGCGGCCATCGCGCGTATCGGCGCGGCGGCGGTGCGCACGCTCGCGCTCGTCGTGTCGACCGCGCAGCTTGCCCACGGCGAGCGGCTCGGCGCAGCGCGGCCGTATGCAGTGAAGCTATGGGAGCACTGCATCGATGTCGCGGCCTGGAGTTATGCGTTTGCGAGCAAGTACAGCGAGATCGACCCCGAGGAGGCGATGCTCGTCGGTCTGCTGCACGACATCGGTCAGTTCTATTTATTGGCGAAAGCAGTGGACTATCCCGAACTGCTCGACCGAGAAGCGGAGCTTTCCGATCTGATCCTCCTCTGGCACCAACCGGTCAGCCGTGCCGTGCTACAGGCGCTCAACGTCCCTGCCGAGATCCGCAACGCAATCGATGAGCGCGAAATCTACGGCGGCGCTTTCCCGCTAAAAGGGCTGGCCGATGTGCTGTTCATCGCCACGCTTGCAGCCGAGGCGCCGAACCCCTTGAGCCTTGTGCGCGACCGCGCGCGTGGCGATTTGCTCGGGGCGGCAACGGTCGGCATCGACACCGACGTTCTCCGGCAGATCACCTCGGAAGCGGCCTCCGAGCGCCGCCGCATGCAAGCGGTACTGCGCGCTTGAGCGCGAGGGCCGGAAAGCACAGTCCGGCCCGAGTGCGCGCTTTTAGTCCGATGTGACCAGATCGCGATAAGCATGCCAGGTGGCATGGCCGACCAGCGGCAGCGTGATTACCAGCCCGATCATCCAGGTTGCGAAACCGATTGCGATCAGCGCCACGATCAGGGCGGCCCAGAGGATCATCGCGGCGAGGTTGTGGCCGACGGCGCGCATGCTCGCAAGCATCGCGGTTACGATGTCGCTGTCGTGATCCATCATCAGCGGCAGCGCAATGGCAGTGAGGCTATAGAGCACCACCGCGAGGGTGCCGCCGATCACGCAGTAGGCGACGAGAAAATGCACATAATCGCCCGAACTCAGCAATTCGCTATAGAAGTTTGCCACGGATGGAATGTTGTTGTCATAAAATAACGCAAACAGGATTGCCGAGATCCGTTCCCAGGAAATCATTGTTATTGCAAGGAAAAGCCCGAAGTAGAGCAAGGAGCCGCCGTGGCCGAGCAAACCACGGACCGAATCGGAGAACTTGCAGGGCATGCCTTGTTCGTGACGGCGGGAGATTTCGTAGAGTCCTGCGGCGGCCAGCGGACCGACGAGGAAGAAGCCCGAAACCGCCGCAGTGAAGAGGTAGGGCCGGTCAGCCGCGTAGGCGAGGATCAGATAGCCGACTACCGCGAAAGCCGCGCCCCAGGCGAGACTGGCGGGCAGGTTGTCGCGCATGTCGGATAAACCGCGCGACAGCCATACAAAGGGTCTGGTAACCGGAACCGCCTCGAAGCGAAGATGCCCCAGCAGATCCTCGTAACCGTGCTTGAGTGGTGTTTCCATGGCGGCCTCCGTCGGTAAGTCGACTGCGCTTAAGGCTTTTTGATT
>JAVBKC010000064.1:0-29352 GCA_031554255.1 Niveibacterium sp. | reverse complement strand
TGCTGCGGATAGCCGTAGTCGATCCGCAGCAGCGCGCCGCGTACAAGCCGGCGCGACCACTCGGCGACCCAGGCGCGCGCGGCAAGGCAGATTTCGCTGACGTATTCGCCGTCAGACGGGATTGCAACCGGCAGCGCAGCGGCGGCCGTGGCCAGCGCGCCCCCAGCCAGCCGGTCGGCCCAGGCGAAGGCGCCGTCGCGCCAGGCCACGCCACGTTCGAAAACGCCGCCGTCACGCCAGGCAAGGAGTTCGAGCGGCATCACGTCCAGCACTTCGTTGGCGATGACGATGCCATCGAAACTATCGGGCAGAGCAGTCAGCCATTCGACGCGAGATACAAGCTCGGGCACCCGCGCCGCGAGCGTTTCGCGCTGACGCTCGCGCAACTCGCCCGAGAGTTCGAGGATGCAGTAGCGCGCCGGCGCGGCGCCGAGTTCGACGAGCGTTGCCAACAGGTCGGCAGCGAGCAAACCCGTCCCCGCGCCGACTTCTATGATTTGCGGCGCGCACTGCGCAAAAAGATCGGCAATCTGGTTCGCGAGCGCTTGGCCGAACAACGGCGTCAGTTCGGGCGCGGTGATGAAATCGCCATCCGGCCCGAACTTGCGCGCACCGCCGCTGTAGTAACCAAGGCCCGGGCTATAGAGCGCCAGCGCCATGTATTGCGAAAAGGGGATCCAGCCGCCGGCGGCTGCAATCGCATCAAGGATTTGCGCGCGCAGTGCGTCGCTGGCGGCCTGTGCATCGGGGCCGGGGGGGGGAAGTTGGTCTGGGCGTTCCGAGGACATCCGGGGATTGCTACCTGGCGGGGGCCGCAACAGGCGCCGGCAACGCTAAATTGCCGGTCTGCGTAACGCGCTCGACGTAGTAGCCGGTTTCTCCAAAGCAGGAACTCGGTATGCCGATATGCTGCCTGTAGTAGACCGAAACCTGACGCCCCATGATGCCGTTGATCGACTGCGCGATTGCATCGTCGCGCACCGTGAAGATGAAACGCTCGGGCACCGCGCCGGGTACGGCGACGAGTTGCATCTCGCCTTCCCAGGTTTTGCAGATCCAGCCCTTGCGCGAGAACTTCAGGATATAGCCATTGCGCTCGCCGTCCGAATAACTAAAGCTCAATACGCTCCAGATGTAGAGCCCGCTCAGCAGAATCACCAGGGCAAGGCCGATCAGCAGCCAGTTTCGGATCGTACGCATGATGTTGCGCGGCGACGCTTGCTGTGTATTCATTTTCGCATCCTGAATTTCGATGCCGCGATGTTAACCGACGCAGCCCAAAATCCGCAGCGGATGGCGTACAAGCGATTCAGGCTGGCCGAGGCAGTTCGCGCCGCAGTTGTATCGCCTCGGCGACATGGGCGCGCATGACTTCCGGCGCAGCCGCCAGATCGGCGATGCTGCGCGCGACGCGCAACAGACGATGCGCGCCGCGCGCCGAGAGTCCCAGGCGCTCGATTGCGCTCGTCAAGAGTTTCGCGCCAGCAGCTTCCGGCGTGCAAAAACGCGCGACGCCGGCCGAATCCAGTGCCGAGTTCAGGCAAGCCTGCCGTTGCAACTGCACCTGCGCGGCCTTTTCGACGCGTGCGCGCACAGCTTCCGACGTTTCGCCCGCCGCTGCACCCTGTAACTCGTGCGCGCTGACCGGGGCGACTTCGAGCAGCAGATCGATACGATCGAGCAGCGGCCCCGATAACCGGTTGCGATAGCGCGCAACCTGATCCGGTGTGCAGCGGCAGCGCGCGCCGCCGTGGTAGCCGCAGGGGCAGGGGTTCATCGCCGCAACGAGCTGGAAGCGGGCGGGAAAGTCCGCCCGCCGCACTGCGCGCGATACCGTGATCGTTCCGGTTTCCAGCGGTTCGCGTAGCGCTTCGAGCACACGGCGGTCGAATTCCGGCAACTCGTCGAGAAACAATATGCCGTGATGGGCGAGCGAAATCTCGCCGGGGCGCGGCGACGAACCGCCGCCGACCATCGCTGGCATCGAAGCCGAGTGGTGCGGCGCACGCGTCGGCCGACGCCGCCAAACGTCTATCGTGAAACTGCCTTCTATCGACAGCACGGCCGCCGATTCGACGGCTTCCACATCGGTCATCGGCGGCAGTAGGCCCGGCAGGCGCTGAGCCAACATCGACTTGCCCGCGCCGGGCGGCCCATACATCAGAATGCTGTGGCGTCCAGCAGCGGCAATTTCGAGTGCGCGCCGCGCCGCCACTTGGCCGCGTACGTCGGCAAGATCCGGATAAGCCACTGCAGCCGGTGCGGCGTCGCCTTGCACGGCCGTAAGCAAAGCTACGCCATTAAGATGCGCGACGACTTCGAGCAGGCTGCCGGCCGCAAAAACCGTCGCGCCTTTGGCAAGCGCCGCTTCCGCCGCATTCTCGCGCGGCAGTACCAGCGCATGGCCCGCCTGGCGTGCTGCCAGCGCCATTGCCAGCGCGCCGCGTACCGGACGCAGGGCGCCGTTCAAGGAAAGCTCACCGGCAAATTCCAGCCCCGCAAGCGTAGCCGGCTTGATTTGACCCGAGGCGGCAAGAATGCCGAGCGCAATCGGCAGATCGAAGCGTCCGCCTTCCTTGGGCAGATCGGCTGGTGCGAGATTGGCCGTGATACGACGCTGAGGAAACTCGAAGTTACAGGTCGCAAGCGCCGCGCGAACGCGCTCGCGCGCTTCCTTGACCTCGGTTTCGGGCAGACCGACCAAGCCAAAACCCGGCAGGCCATTGCCCAGATGAACCTCGACCGCGACCTCGGGCGCGTGGATGCCGTCGATTGCGCGGCTTGTCGCGGAAGCGAGCGCCATGGTGCGAGTCGCCAAGGGAAAGCCGATCAGTGTAATGAGCGTCGGAACCTGTTCCGTGACGACTATTCCGACAATGACGGCTTGGGTGCGACCCTTTCATACGCACGGATTTGCTTTTGCAATTCTGTTGCAAATACAATTCGCTTCATGAAGCCGACCCAGGATATTTCACGCCTGCTGCGCGAGCGCGGCGCACGCGTCACGCCGGCGCGCTTGCGCGTGCTGGCGCTGCTGCGCGCGTCCCTCCGTGGGCTCTCGCATCACGATGTCGAACAGGCGCTTGCCGACGGCACGCCGGTCGACCGCGTCACGCTTTACCGCGTGCTCGACTGGCTGGTCGAGCAAGGGCTTGCGCACAAGATCGCCGACGAACAGCGCGTGTTCCGTTTCTCGGCCGCCGCGCGCGCCGACGCGCCGCATGGCGCGCATGCGCACTTCGTCTGCGACGACTGCGGCAAGGTTTTTTGTCTCGACGATCTGCCGCCGGCCGCGCCGCAACTGCCTGCGGGCTTCGCCTCGACCCAGGTCGAGTTCTCGGTGCATGGCCATTGCGCGCACTGCAATCATCCGGAGCACGCGGCATGAGCACCGCCCACGATCATCGCCACCCGGCGTGGCTGGACAAGCTCGGCGTGTCCGCATCGGTGCTGTGCCTGATCCATTGCCTCGCGCTGCCGATCCTGATTCCGCTCGTGCCGGCGCTCGGCCTCATGGGGCACGACGAGGTGCATACGCTGCTGCTGATTCCCATCGTGACGCTCGCGGGTTTCGGCATCCTGCCGGGCTTTTTGCGTCACCGTTCGCACTTCGTGCTTTTTGCGGCGATGACCGGCATCGTATTGTGCGCAACAGCCGTCGGCGCCGAGGTGTTCTTCGACCTGCATGCGCTCGATATGCCGCTTTCGGTGGCTGGCGGGCTTTGCCTCGCTAGCGCGCATCTGACAAATCTGCGCCTCACGCACGGCCGCGCCTGCGTGCGTACCGGCTAAGTCCCGGCGTCCTTCATGCGTCCGCGCAAATTGGAACTGCTTGCCCGCCTGATGTGCTGGGTGCTGCTGTGTCTGCCGCTGATGCAGACGGCGGCGGCGGCGCACGAACTCGGGCACATGGGCCGAGCGGTTACGCAAGCTGCCGTCGTCATAGCGGACGACGCCGGGTCTCCAGCTTGTAATGGCGTTTGTAGCGCCTGCCTTGCCTTTGCCGCGATCACCGGCGGCATGGCCCAGGCTCGCACCGATCACACAGATTTACCGCAGGAACACCTCGTCTGGCAAAGTGGCCCGTTGCCGCGTTTTACCGCGCGCACGCTCGCCGCTTATGCCTCGCGCGCACCGCCGCAATACCTCGCGTAATTTTCCGGCCCAGCGCGCCGGCCAATCCCCAATCACGCGAGGAACCCATGAAGAAGAATATTCTGTGCGCGAGCCTCGTGCTCGCGTTCGCCGCGCCCCTGCATGCGGCCGACGCCGACGATATCGCCCAACTGCGGCGCGACATCGAGGCGATGAAAGCCACTTATCAGGCGCGCATCGACGCGCTCGAAAAGCGTCTTGAACAAGCCGAGACGCATAGCAAAGCCGCCGAGGCGGCTGCAACAACGGCTGCAAGCCAAGCCACGGCCGCCGCAAATCAGGTTGCAAGCGCCCCAGCGCCTACGGATGCGGTCGTCAGCGGCGCGCCGAGCAACGGCAACGCGTTCAACCCGGAAATTTCGCTGATCCTCTCGGGCATCTACACGAACACGCAACGCGATCCAGCCAACTACGCAATCACGGGTTTCCCGGTTGGCAGCGGCGCCGAAATCGGCCCCGGCGAACGCGGATTCAGCCTCGCCGAATCCGAACTCGGCGTCGCCGCGAATATCGATCCTTATTTCCGTGGCGCCTTGAATCTGGCGCTGCATTCGGACAATAGCGTCTCGGTCGAGGAGGCGTACATCCAGACGCTAGGACTGGGCAATGGCCTGACCGTCAAGGCCGGCCGTCTCTTCTCCGGCATCGGCTATCTGAACCAGCAGCACGCCCATACCTGGGATTTCGTCGATAGCCCACTCGCCTACCAAGCCTTTCTTGGCGGCCAGTTCGGCGACGATGGCGTGCAACTGCGCTGGCTCGCGCCGACCGATCTGTACCTGGAACTCGGCGCCGAACTCGGGCGCGGCGGCAACTGGCCCGGCAACGCGGCCGGCGGCAACGGTGCGGGCGCGCAGGCGGTGCACGCGCATATCGGCGGCGATCTGGGCGACAGCAATAGTTGGCGCGCCGGTCTGTCTTTCCTGCGCGCGAGCGCCGCCGGGCTTGAGCTGCCGACGCCCGATCTTGCCGGCAACATTGCGAAGAGCGCCTTCACGGGCAATACCAAGCTTGCGCTGGCCGATTTCGTCTGGAAATGGGCGCCCAACGGCAACGCCACGCGGCAGAACCTCAAGCTGCAGGGCGAGTACCTGTGGCGCAGGCAGGACGGCGAACTGACCTATGACCCGGCCGGCGTCGCGAGTACTGCGGATACGCGCAGCTATCAGTCGGGCTGGTATCTGCAGGGCGTCTTCCAGTTCATGCCTTACTGGCGCGTCGGCGCGCGGACCGAGATGCTCTCGCGCGGTACGCTCGATTACGGGTCCAACGGCGCCTATCTCGCCGCAAGCGACTACGACCCGCGCCGCAACAGCCTGATGTTCGACTACAGCCCGAGCGAGTTCTCGCGCATCCGCCTGCAATACAGCCACGACGCCGCGCGCCAGGGGCTCGTGGACAACCAGATCTTCCTGCAATACCAGATGAGCCTCGGCGCCCACGGCGCGCACCTGTTTTGATCGGCCGCCACCGGAGATAAACGCATGAAAAAAAATCTATTCCTTCTCGTCGGCGTGCTTGCGCTAGCCGCCGCCGCGCCGGCTTCAGCCGCCCTTAAGGTGCTCGCCTGCGAGCCCGAATGGGCGGCGCTCGTGCAGGAACTCGGCGGCGACAAGGTCGATGTCGTCAGCGCCACGAATGCGCTGCAAGACCCGCATCAGGTTCAGGCCAAACCCAGCCTGATCGCGCGTGCGCGCAACGCGGAACTGCTCGCCTGCACCGGTGCCGGACTCGAAGTCGGCTGGCTGCCCATCCTGCTCCAGCAATCCGGCAACCCTTTGATCCAGCCTAGCAAGCCCGGCTATTTCATGGCCGGCGATTATGTGCCAAAGCTCGATGTACCAAGCCGCCTCGACCGCGCCGAAGGCGATGTGCACCCCGAAGGCAATCCGCATATCCAGACCGATCCGCGCAACATCGCAAAGGTGGCCGCGGCACTCGCGCAGCGGCTCGCGCAGGTGGACAGCGCGAATCAGGGCTACTACAAACAGCGTGCCAACGACTTCACCCACCGCTGGAGCGAGGCTATCGCGCGCTGGCAGACGCAGGCCGCACCGCTACGCGGCAGCGCCATCGTCGTCCAGCACAAGGCCTGGAGCTACCTCGAAAATTGGCTCGGTCTACAGAATATCGATGCGTTGGAGCCCAAGCCCGGCGTCGAGCCCACTGCAAGCCACCTGCAGGAAGTGCTGGCCAAGCTCAAGGATAGGCCGGCTCAGGTCGTGCTTTATGCTGCGTATCAAGACCCGCGCGCCTCGCAGTGGCTGTCCGAGCGCGCGCATATCGAGGCGGTGCAACTGCCATTCACCGTCGGCGGCACGCCAGCCGCAAAGGATCTGTTCGGCCTCTTCGACGATACCATCGCGCGGCTTTTGAAGGGAGTGAAGAGATGAACTGGAGCGCGCTCGATTGGAGCATCCTCGGTCCGGCGCTTGTCGCCGGTCTGCTCGTGCTTGCGACCCACGTTCCGCTGGGCATGCAGGTGCTCGATCGCGGCATCGTTTTCATCGACCTCGCGATCGCGCAAATCGCCGGCCTCGGCGTGATCGCGGCCGACTTCATGGGCTGGGAGCCGCAGGGCATTGCGGTACAGATCGCCGCAGTCGGCGCCGCGCTCGCCGGGGCCTTGCTGCTTACCGCGACCGAGAAGCGCGCGGGCCAGCATCAGGAAGCGCTGATCGGTGTGCTCTTCGTGCTCGCCGCCAGCGGCGGCCTGCTCTTGCTGGCCAGCAACCCGCACGGCGGCGAGCATCTGAAAGACCTGCTCGTCGGCCAGATCCTCTGGGTCAGCCCACGCCAGATCACGGTGCTCGGCGTACTCACGGCCGTGCTGCTCGTCGTCTGGTTCGGCCTACGTCAGCGGCTCGGCAGATTCGGTTTTTATGCGCTGTTCGCCGTCGCGGTAACGGCGTCGGTACAGGTCGTCGGCGTCTATCTGGTTTTTTCCAGCCTGATCGTGCCGGCGCTTGCCACACGCGCCTGGCACGGCGGCCGGCGACTCGCCGCCGGATGGCTGCTCGGCGCGGCGGGTTATGCGGTCGGGCTTGCGCTCTCGGCGCTCTTCGATCTGCCCTCGGGCGCGGTTATTGTCTGGGTGCTCGCCTTTGCCGCGCTCATCCTCGCCTTGTTCGCCGGCAAGCGTGCGGCAGGTCCGTCGGCCCTCTGCGCACCGCTAAAATCGGAGCGATGACGCAAAACACCGTAAGCCTTCCGCCGCGCCGCCTCGCCGTGGCGCCGATGATCGACTGGACCGATCGCCATTGCCGCTTTTTTCACCGGCTGCTGGCGCCGCATGCATGGCTCTATACCGAGATGATCACGACTGGCGCGCTCGTCTACGGCGATGTGCCGCGCCACCTGCGCTTCAACACGGCCGAGCACCCGCTCGCGCTCCAGCTCGGCGGCTCCGACCCCGCCGCGCTCGCGCATTGCGCTGCGCTTGCGCAGGATTGGGGTTATGACGAAGTCAACCTTAACTGCGGCTGCCCGAGCGAACGTGTGCAAAGCGGCGCCTTCGGCGCCTGCCTGATGAATGAGCCCGCGCTGGTGCGCGATTGCGTCGTCGCGATGCGCGAAGCCGTGACGATCCCGGTCACGGTCAAACACCGGATCGGCATCGACAGAATCGAGGACTACACCTTCGTGCGCGACTTCGTTGCGACCGTCGCCGAGGGCGGCTGCACGAGCTTCGTCGTGCACGCACGTAACGCCTGGCTCAAGGGCTTGAGTCCAAAGGAAAACCGCGAAATCCCGCCCTTGCGCTACGAATTCGCGCATCGGCTCAAGCGCGAATTTCCGACGTTGGAAATCCTCGTCAACGGCGGGCTCACGACGAGCGAGCAGATCGAAGTTCAGCTCGGCCATGTTGACGGCGTCATGATCGGCCGCGAGGCTTACCAAAACCCCTGGGCGCTGACCGAATGGGAGCGCCGCTTCTTCGATCCGCTCTGGGCGCCAGCGCGCAACGACGTCATCGAAGCGCTCGTCGCCTACAGTGCGCGCGAACAGGCCGCACATGCCACGCCCGTGCGCGCCATCGTCCGTCATATCCTCGGCTTCGCCAATGGCCTGCCGGGCGCGCGCAACTTTCGCCGCATGTTGTCCGACCCCATGCTGCTGAAGAGCGATAGGCCGGGATTGATACGCGAGGCCTGGGCGCAGGTCGAGTCGGCGAGTCGGACGATAGCAGCCTAAAGGGCGCCCCGAAAAATCCCGATTTCTAAGCGAGACAAGGCGCGAACGAAAACGGGAGTTTTTCGAGGTGCCCTAGATTTCCTGGTGCCCGGCGCGCGTCACGCGCCATGCGAGCGCCAACGCGAACAGCAAGGTAATCGATGCAAGCAGCATAGCCGCGCCGGGCAGATTCCAGCCCGAGCCCGGATCGATGCCGCGCGCAAAGACAAAGCTGAAAGTACCCGGCGCGGCCAGGCCGACAATTGCTGCGATGCTGCCGTTCGCGCCCTGCAATTGCCCTTGTTCCTGTGCGCCGACATGGCGTGTCATCAATGCTTGCAACGCTGGCGTGAAGAAACCCATCAGCGCCGCGACCGGTAGCCCGGCCCAGAACCAGGGGCCGCTCGGCGCAAGACCGTAGATCAGAAAGCCTGCGATGCCGGCGGCAAGGCCGAGCATCAGCATGCGTCGTTCGCCGATTGCAGCCGTCACGCGGCGGATCAGCAACGCCTGCACGATCACGTTGGCCACGCCAGCGCCGGCGAGCGTAAAACCGATCGTCTGCGCATCCCAGCCGTACCGATGGCCGGAATAGAGCACGAAGGTTGCGGGCAGCGCGTAATGCGCGAACCAATAGAGTCCATTGACGCCGGCCAAACCGAATAACTCCCGGTGCGAGCGCAGCAGCCTCAGTGCGCCGACGGGATTGGCGCGCGCCCATGAAAAACGCGTGCTGCGCTTTTCCGTTGGCAGCGATTCGGGCAGCACGAAGAGTCCATAGCAGAAGTTGCACAGCGCAAGCACCCCAGCGGCCCAGAATGGCAGGCGCGGCGAAATGCTACCGAGCAGGCCGCCGAAAGCGGGGCCGACGATGAAACCGAGTCCCCATGCAGCTCCTATCATGCCGAAGGCCGCCGCGCGTTTCTCGCTCGGGGTGACGTCGACAATATAGGCGCCCGCAGTGGAAAAGCTCGCGGCCGTGATGCCGGAAATCACGCGGCCGACGAAGAGCCATGAAAGCGTCGGCGCGACCGCCATCAAAAGGTAGTCGAGCCCGAGGCCGAGACAGGAAATCAGGATCACCGGGCGGCGGCCGTAGCGGTCGGACAGCGCGCCGAGCAGCGGTGCGAAGATGAACTGCATCAGCGCCCAGGCCGTTGCGAAGCCACCGTTGATTTCGGCCGCGCGCGCGGTATCGCCGCCGAGGAATTGTTCGATCAGCTTGGGCAGCACAGGAATCACGACGCCAAGCGCCAGCACGTCGAGCGCGACCGTGATGAAGATGAAAATCGTCGTTGCGGCTCTCGGCCCTTTATTCATCGCGCGCTCCGTTTCGACTGGCGCGAGATTGTGGCAGACGGGGGAATCTTTTGCCGCTGGCCGTGCCATCCGCATCGAATATCCAGATCGCGTGGTGCGGGGAAACGCCGGTCGCCTGGGGGGCATGGGGTAAAATTGCCGTTTCTACGCTCAAGGTTGCCGCATCATGTCCGGCCTGGAACACGATACGCCCGTCCCAACCGAAGTCCGCCTGCATCAGCGCTCGCGCCGGCTGGAAATCACCTTCTCGGATGGCATGCATTGCGAACTGTCGTGCGAATTCCTGCGCGTGTATTCGCCCTCGGCCGAAGTCCGTGGCCACGGCGTCGGTCAGGAAACTCTGCAGGCCGGTAAGCGCGACGTCGAAATCACGGCGCTCGAACCGGTCGGCAACTATGCGATAAAACTCGTGTTCAGCGACGGTCATGACAGCGGGTTGTATTCCTGGGATTACCTTTACGAAATCGGCCAGCAGCAGGAACCGCTGTGGGCCGAATACCTGCGCCGCCTGGATGCAGCCGGCGCGAGCCGCGACGTCGAAACGCCCAAGCCGGCAGCGGCCGGCGGATGCGGCTCGGGCCAATGCGGACACCACTGAAAGTAAGTCATGAATGACAAGACCACCCATTTCGGCTTTGAAACCGTGGATGAGTCGGACAAGGCTCGCAGGGTTGCCGGCGTGTTCAGTTCGGTCGCGCAGAAATACGATGTGATGAACGATCTCATGTCGTTCGGCATGCACAGGTTGTGGAAGAAGTTTGCGATCGAGATCGCGAACGTGCGCCCCGGCGAACGCGTACTCGACGTGGCAGGCGGCACCGCCGACCTGTCGCTCGCCTTCGCGCGCCGCGTCGGTGAAAACGGCCAAGTCTGGCTCACCGACATCAACCACGCGATGCTCGGCGTCGGCCGCGACCGCGTACTCGACAAAGGCATTGCGCTGCCGACTGCGCAATGCGACGCCGAAAAGCTGCCGTTTGCAAACGACAGTTTCGACCTCGTCACGGTCGCCTTCGGCCTGCGCAACATGACGCATAAGGAAGTTGCGCTCGCTGAAATGCGCCGCGTGCTGCGTCCCGGCGGGCGACTGCTCGTGCTCGAGTTTTCAAAAATCTGGAAACCGTTTGCGCCGGCCTACGATATGTATTCGTTCAAGATTCTGCCCTGGATGGGCCAAAAGGTAGCCAACGACGCGGAAAGCTATCGCTACCTCGCCGAATCGATCCGCATGCACCCCGACCAGCAGACGCTTGCCGACATGATGCGCGACGCGGGCCTTGCGCGCGTACAGTATTTCAATCTAGCGGCCGGCGCGGTAGCGCTGCACCGCGGCTACAAATTTTGAGCCAGGCCCCCTCAAGCCATAATGTTGGGCCCGGCAATTTTCCGCAAAGCCTGCTCGAAGACTTCGACAGGCTGGCCGCCCGAGATCAGGTGGCGCTTGTCGATGATGACAGCCGGGACGGAGTGGATGCCAGCTTCGGTGTAGTAACGCTCGTGCTGGCGTACCTCGGCGGCATAAGCGTCGCTGGCGAGAATTGCCTGTGCCTGATTTGCGTCTAGCCCGACTTCATTGGCCAGGCGGATAAGCAGTTGATGGTCAGAGGGATTGAGCCCGTCGCTGAAGTAGGCTTTAAGTAGCGCCTTCTTGAGCGCGCCTTGCTTGTCGGCGCCTTCCAGGCCCGCCCAGTGAAGCAGCCGATGTGCGTCGAACGTGTTCCAGACGCGCTTGCGCAGATCAAAATCGAAAATGAAGCCGAGCGCTGCGCCGCGCTCGCGGATTGTTTCGCCATTGGCACGGGCCTGGGCTTCCGAAATACCGTATTTGGCCGTCAGATGCTCGATTGCGTCTTCACCTTCGGTGGGCATCGCGGGATTGAGTTCGAAGGGCTGAAAATGCAAATCGGCTTCGATATCGGGTGCTACGCGCGCAAGCGCGGCTTCGAGCGAGGCGAGTCCAATTGCGCACCAGGGGCAGGAGACGTCGGACACGAAATCGATGCGTAGCTTTGTGGTCATGGCCTGTCTCCAACGGAATTAGAAGTCTTCGAGAAAGCGTTCAAGCAAGCTGTTGAGAAAGCGCTGCCCGCGCGCGGTCGGTCGCAATATTGCGCCGTCGGTTTCCAGTAGTCCGTCGCGCCGCGCGGCAACGAGCTTTGCCTCGATGGCGGCAAGCGATAGTCCAGTGCGTTCGGCAAACAGCGTAGCGGGCACGCCTTCGGTCAGGCGCAATGCGTTCATCATGAATTCGAATGGTAGCGCGGCATCGCCGACTTCCTGCCGCGCTTGTACAAAATCGCCGCGCGTAGCTGCTTCGAGATAAGCGGCCGGATGTTTGTGACGCGTTTCGCGCACGATGCCGTCATGGGAGGAGAGTTTGCCGTGTGCGCCGGCGCCGACGCCAAGATAATCGCCGAAGCGCCAATAATTCAGATTGTGGCGGCAGCGGTGGCCGGGCTGTGCGAATGCGGAGGTTTCGTAGTGTTGGTAAGCGGCTGCGGCAAGTCGCGCTTCGATTGCTTCCTGCATATCGGCCGAGGCGTCCTCGTCAGGCAGGTTGCTCGGCGGACGCGCGCCAAATGCGGTGTTCGGCTCCATCGTCAGGTGATAACAGGACAGATGCGGCGGCGAAAATTCGAGCGCGGTTTCGATATCACGCAGCGCCTCGGCGAGCGTTTGGCCGGGTAGCGCGTACATCAGATCGAAATTGAAGGTTTCGAAATGCGTGCTTGCAAGTTCGGCCGCGCGGCGCGCTTGTGCGCCGTCGTGAATACGGCCGATACGCGCGAGCATTGCCGCGTCGAAACTCTGTATGCCAAGCGAGAGCCGCGTGATGCCGGCGGCGCGAAAGGCCGGGAAGTGATCGGCTTCGAGCGTGCCCGGATTTGCTTCGAGCGTGATCTCGCAATCGGGCGCGAGCGGTAAACGCATGCGCACGCCGGCAAGCAGGCGCTCCAGCCCTTCAGGCGAGATCAGGCTCGGCGTGCCGCCGCCAATGAAGATCGTATGCACCCGGCGTCCCCAGATGCGCGGCAGCGCGGCTTCGATATCGGCAAGCAATGCGTCGATATAGACCGCCTCAGGAATGCCCTCCTCGCGCACCGCATGCGAATTGAAATCGCAATATGGGCACTTGCGCACGCACCACGGAAAGTGGATATAGAGCGCAAGCGGCGGCAGCGCGGCAAGCGTGCTGCGCACGAGCGGCGCAATGGGGCGGCTGGCGAGCGGGATGATGCGGCGTTCGCTCATCGGGCACCACACATCATGTCAATCGGTCGAGCAGATGACGCAAGGCGGCACCGCGATGCGAAAGCGCGTTCTTGAGCTTTGAATCGAGTTCGGCTGCTGTTTGGCCGAGTTCCGGCAGCAGGAAATACGGGTCGTAGCCGAAGCCGTTCGCGCCGCGCGGCGTAGCGATGATTTCGCCATGCCATTCGCCATCGGCGATCATCGGCTGCGGATCTTCGGCATGGCGAACCAGCGCGAGCACGCAGACATAGTGCGCGCGCCGATTCGTTGCGCCGACGAGCTTTTCGACCAGTAATGCATTGTTGCGCGCATCGGATTTCGGTTCGCCCGCAAATCGCGCGGACTAGACACCCGGCGCGCCGGCCAACGCTTCGACGCAGAGGCCCGAATCGTCGGCGAGCGCGGGCAGACCGGTGGCCCGTGCGCAATGCCGCGCCTTAGCGAGTGCGTTTTCGACGAAGGTGACGTGCGGTTCTTCCGCTTCGGAAACGTTCAGCGCTGTCTGCGGGATGACTTCGATGCCGAGCGGTACAAGCAGCGCTGCGAGTTCGCGCAATTTCCCGGCATTGTTCGATGCGAGTACGAGTTTGTTCATGCCATATGCCCGAATGGATTACAGGCCGAGAGCCTGCTTCTGTGCCGCAATCAGCGCCTTGATGCCTTGTTCGGCAAGCGCGAGCAGCGCGTCGAGTTCGCTGCGTACGAATGGCGCTCCCTCGGCCGTGCCCTGCAATTCGACGATGCCGCCCGAGGCGGTCATCACGATATTCATATCGGTATCGCAGCCCGAGTCTTCCGCATAGTCCAGATCGAGCAATGGCCTGCCACCGACGATACCGACCGATACTGCCGCGACCATCTCCCGCATCGGATGCGCGGGAATTTTGCCGGCCGCAACCAGGCCCGCGAGTGCGTCGTGCAGCGCAACGCAGGCGCCGGTGATCGCGGCGGTGCGCGTGCCGCCGTCGGCCTGCAATACATCGCAGTCGAGCGTGATCTGACGTTCGCCTAGCGCTTCGAGATCGACGACCGCGCGCAGGCTGCGCCCGATCAGGCGCTGGATTTCCTGCGTACGGCCCGTCTGCTTGCCGCGGGCGGCTTCGCGCGCGGTGCGCGTATGCGTGGCACGCGGCAGCATGCCGTACTCGGCCGTTACCCAGCCTTGTTTCTTGCCTTTGAGGAAGGGCGGGACATTGTCTTCAACGCTCGCATTGCAGAGCACGCGCGTGTCGCCGAATTCGACGAGAACCGAACCTTCGGCGTGGCGCGTGAAGTCGCGGGTAATTTTCACTTCGCGCAGCGCCGAGGCAAGCCGGTTGCCGCTACGATTAAGATGGTTAGTCATTTAGAATATTTCCGGATGGCATTGTTGATAGCGGCGCTCGATGGAGCGTCTGGCAACCGAGCGCAAATCCATACGCGGCGGGCCGTTTGCTTGAGCCCGCTTCGGGGGAACCGTATGATGCACGGAAACTCCGATTTTCGTCCTTTTTGGCCGACCCCTGCAATTTAGCGCCGGCTGCTGTCTGCGACCGGCCTCGTCCCGAAAGCTGTGCCCATGATCCTCTCGATGACCGGCTATGCAGTCTGCGTACATGATGCAGGCCGCGCAAGACTCAATCTGGAACTACGCAGTGTCAATTCGCGCTATCTGGATCTCTCGTTTCGCATGGCCGAAGAGCTGCGGCTGGCCGAACCGACGCTGCGCGAGGCGATCAGCGCCCGACTTTCGCGCGGCAAGGTCGAATGCCGTTTGTATTGGCAGGCATCGGCTGCCGACACCACCGATTTTGCACTCAACGGGCCGCTGCTCGACAAGCTCGCCGCAGCCCAGGCCGAGTTACGCGCCCGGCTTCCCGATGCGCCGCCACTTTCGGTCGGAGAACTGCTGCGCTGGCCCGGCATGCTGGCCGAAATGGGCCCCGATTTCGAAGCGCTTATCTCCGATGTCGCAAACTTGATCACCACGGCTCTGGACGAACTCGTTGCGACACGCGCGCGCGAAGGTGCAAAGCTTGCCGACATGCTGCGCGAACGCGTCGCAACGATCCGCACGCTCGTTACTGAGGCCGAGCCCATCCTGCCCGGAGCGATTGCCGATTACCAGGAAAAACTCGCCACGCGGCTGCGCGAAGCCGCAGCAGGGCTCGACGAAGACCGCATCCGCGCCGAAGTGGCTGTTTTTGCGCAGCGCGCCGACGTTGCCGAGGAATTCTCGCGCCTGCGCGCACACTTAGATGAAGTTTCTCGCGTGCTCAAGCATGGCGGCCCGGCTGGCAAACGGCTCGACTTTCTGATGCAGGAACTCAATCGCGAAGCCAATACGCTGGCCTCGAAGTCGGTTGCTGGCTCGCTTTCGGCAATCGCGGTCGAGATGAAGCTCTGTATCGAGCAGATGCGGGAGCAGGTGCAGAACATCGAGTAGGGTTTCCAGTTCCCGGGGGCGGCGGCCCAGCCGCACTACGGCAAGGCGACGTCAAGGCTTGCCGGGACATCCGCAGAATCCATTGCAGCAGCCTTCGGCGATGGGCAGTAGGCAACGCCCGTTGGTGCCACGCCCACAGCCGGTTAATCAGAGTCTCCTTAACGACCACCCCACTGTCGCGTCGTGTCGAGTGACCGGCGTCGGACGCGCAGCCGTCATACGAGCTGCTACCCGGTGAATGTTCGGTGATGATCGCAGCGGCCGCTCTGCCCTCCGACTGCGAATGACTTAGATCAGCCTATCGCGGGCCACCTGGTTCCGTTTGTATCTACATCGGCAAATCCGACGAACCTAAATCCAAAACGGAAGAGGCCCTAATCGGGCCTCTTCTCTGTCCACGTTAGTCGCAGCTTTTTGGAAATTTCGGTCTCACAAAACGGGAGTTTGTCTTACTAATTCAGGTTGCGCGCACCACTTGGCAGCACTACACATCGATATTCCGCGCATACAGCGCATTCTTCTCGATGAAATCGCGGCGCGGTTCCACGTTGTCGCCCATCAGCGTCGTGAAGATTTCGTCGGCAGCAATGGCGTCGTCGATCTGGACTTTGAGAAGACGCCGGATGCTTGGGTCCATCGTGGTTTCCCATAGCTGTTCGGGGTTCATTTCGCCGAGACCTTTGTAGCGTTGCTTCGTGAGGTTGCGTTCGACCTCGTTGAACATCCAGCGCATGGCTTCGCCAAAGCTTCTGACAGCGGCGGACTTTTCGCCCCGGTGCATTTCCGCGCCTTCTGCGATCAGGCCGGCGATCATCTGAGCGGCGCGGTGGATTTGTGCATAGTCGCCGGAGACGAGAAACTCCGCGTCGATAATGCCGCGCCGCAGATTGCCGTGGTGTATGCGTTCGACGGCAAGTTCCCAGCTTTCGCGGGTTTCGTCATAAAGCGCACGCACGCGCACGCCTTCCGGCATTGCGGTTTGCAGACGGTCGGCGGACGCCTGGGCTGCGGTTTGATCGCCAAGTTCTATGCCGATGTCTTGTTCGAGCACGGCGCGCAGTGCGGCGGCGTCGATGTAGCCGGAGACGCGGTTGATGACGGCTTCGGCCAGCAGGTAGCTGCGCGCAAGTTCGCCGAGCGCATCGCCATCGATTGGCGTGGCGCCGGCATGCGGCAGGAGGCTCGCGCCATCGAGGCCGACGCGCAGGAGGTGCGCATCGAGTTCGCTATCGTCCTTGATATAGCGCTCGGTCTTGCCGTGTTTGATTTTGTAGAGCGGCGGCTGGGCGATGTAGATGTGGCCGCGCTCGACGAGTTCGGGCATTTGTCGGTAGAACAGCGTGAGCAGCAGCGTGCGGATGTGGGCGCCGTCCACGTCCGCGTCGGTCATGATGATGATGCGGTGATAACGCAGCTTCTCGGGCTTGAAATCGTCCTTGCCGACGCTGGTGCCGAGCGCGGTGATCAACGTGGCGATCTGTTCGGACGAAATGAGCTTGTCGAAGCGCGCGCGTTCGACATTGAGCACCTTGCCGCGTAGCGGCAGGATCGCCTGAAACTTGCGGTCGCGGCCTTGTTTGGCGGAGCCGCCGGCGGAATCGCCCTCGACGATGTAAAGCTCGCAGAGGGCCGGGTCTTTTTCCTGGCAGTCGGCAAGTTTGCCGGGCAGGCCAACGCCGTCGAGCACGCCTTTGCGGCGCGTCATTTCGCGTGCCTTGCGTGCAGCCTCGCGCGCGCGCGAGGCTTCGACGATTTTGCCGCAAATTGTTTTGGCGTCGATTGGGCGTTCGAGCAGATATTCCGAAAGCTTGGCAGCAACGACTTCTTCGACGGCCGGGCGGGCTTCGCCGGAGACGAGTTTCATTTTTGTTTGCGATGCGAACTTCGGGTCCGGCATTTTTACCGACAGCACGCAGGCCAGGCCCTCGCGCATGTCGTCGCCGGAGATCTCGACCTTGGCCTTCTTGGCGATCTCGTTTTCTTCGATGTATTTGTTGATGACACGCGTCATTGCCGCGCGCAGGCCGGTCAAGTGCGTGCCGCCGTCGGATTGCGGGATGTTGTTGGTGAAGCACAGCACCTGTTCCTGGTAGCTGTCGTTCCACTGCATCGCGACCTCGACGCTCAATTCCACGTTATGCACTTGCCCTGTCGTGATAAGCGTGGTGCCTGCCGCGTAGAAAACATTCGGATGGAGTACCGATTTCGTACGATTGATGTAATCGACAAAACCCTTTACGCCGCCGGCAAAAGCAAAATCTTCTTCTTTTCCGCTGCGCTGATCGATTAGGCGTATCCGCACGCCGTTGTTCAGGAACGAGAGTTCGCGCAAACGCTTGGCGAGAATTTCGTAGTGAAATTCAATAGTGCCGAATATTTCGTCGTCGGCAAGAAAGTGCACTTCGGTGCCGGTCTTCTCGGAATCGCCAATCACATTGAGCGGCGAGACTTCGACGCCTTTTTGTACGTTGATCACACGATCGACGACATGACCACGATTAAATTCGAGAAAGTGTCGCTTGCCGTCGCGACGAATCGTCAGCCGCAGCCATTTCGATAAGGCATTGACGCAGGAAACACCAACACCATGCAGACCGCCGGAGACCTTGTAGCTGTTCTGGTTGAACTTGCCGCCCGCGTGCAGCACGCACATGACGATTTCGGCCGCGGAGCGCTTAGGCTCGTGTTTGTCGTCGAATTTGATACCGACCGGAATACCGCGACCGTTGTCTGAAACCGAGATCGAGTTATCGAGATGAATGGTTACGACAATATCATCGCAATGACCGGCCAGCGCCTCGTCGATCGCGTTATCGACGACTTCGAAGACCATGTGGTGCAGACCCGTGCCGTCGGAGGTATCGCCGATGTACATGCCGGGACGCTTGCGCACCGCTTCCAGCCCTTCGAGTTGCTGGATGCTGGATTCGTCGTAGTCGCTGCTCGGCGGTTTTGGAGTCTGATCAGACATCGATGGACCTTCTCTGAATGCGTGAACTGCTAATTACGGATTGACTAAAGCGCCGCGCACAACGCATGCGCGGGCTCTAAGCCATCCGTGACTTTCGGAGTAATTGCCAATGCAATGCGCGCTAAATCCGCATTGGCATGACGACGTACTTGAATCGCTCGTCGTTGGGGAGCGTTACAAGAGCGCTCGAATTGCCGTCGTTGAGCCGCAGCTCGACTTCGTCAATTGCGGTGTTGGTCAGCACGTCGAGCAGATAGGTGACGTTGAAACCGATATCCACGCCTTCGCCGGCATAGTCGACTTCGAGTTCTTCCTGCGCTTCTTCCTGCTCGGCGTTGGTACTAAGGATTTTAAGGCTTCCATCGCTGAGAACGACGCGCACGCCACGAAACTTTTCGTTCGTCAGGATCGCGGCGCGTTGTAGCGAAGCGAGCAGGGCAAGGCGGCCGAGCCGGATCAGCTTTGAATGATTTTTCGGGATCACGCGATCGTAGTCGGGGAATTTGCCGTCGATGAGTTTGGTAATCAGCTCGATTGGCCCGAAACGGAAGCGCGCCTGGTTTCCGGAAAGCGCAATTTCCAGAGGTTCGTCGCTATCGGCGAGCTGGCGCGAGAGTTCGAGCACGGTCTTGCGCGGAAGGATCACTTCGGCTTTCGGCATTTCGCCGTCGACGGCAGCGCTCGAAAAAGCGAGCCTATGGCCATCGGTTGCGACCATGCGTAGCTCGGAATCCTGAACCATCAGCAATAAGCCGTTGAGGTAATAGCGGATGTCCTGCGCGGCCATCGCGTAGGACACCTGGGCGAGCTGGCGTTTGAACGCCTTCTGCGAAACCTTGATCGTTACCGCTTCGGCTTCATTGAACTGCATGCGCGGGTAGTCGGCCGCAGGCAGCGTCTGGAGCTGGAAGCGGCTCTTGCCGGCGTGCAGCGATAAACGGTTCTGATCGAGCTTGAAGCTGATCTCGGAGCCTTCGGGCAGCGCCCGCAGGATGTCCTGCAGCTTGCGCGCGCCAACCGTCAATGTCGCGTTCTCGCCGCCGATGGCCTCTCCCTGCGTGCGAATCTGAATCTCGATGTCGGTCGCCAGCAACATCAGTGCTTGCCCTTCCTTGTCGATCAGGACATTGGAAAGGATGGGCAGAGTATGCCGCTTTTCGACGATGCCGGATACCGACTGGAGGGGAGCCAGCAGCGCTTCACGTTTAGCTGTTAACAGAAGCATTTAAGTAAACTCCTATTATTAATAAACCAAGCCCAGTTTCTGTGGATAAGTCATTTTCTTTTTAAGAATCAAGAAACTACGCTATATGAAAATCTGTGCATAACACAGCTTGAGAGGTCTACAACAAGTGGGGATAAAAAATTGTCTTTTTGATTTGACAAGGCTTATCCCCAAAAGCTGCCCAAATTTTTCTACTACTCATCCACACATTGCGGCAGAACTTTTTTTTTGTTCGACGGCAGATTGATGCTTTCGCGTCTTCTGCTTTGTCTTGTTAACTAATCTTGTAAACATATAACTACTGTTTACTATGCTCGGCATGTTTCTGTGGAAAAGCCTGAATATTCTTTTTTCTTCAGTTACTTAGCTCACGGTTAAACCTGTCGGAAACTTGCGTATGGTGTACAGGACAAGTTTGGATCGTTTTTCGGAAAGCTCCGGAAAGCGGGTTTGTCCCCAATCGGTTCCATTGTCTATCCACCGGAAATCCACAAATTCTCGGTTTAGCTGCGTAGCGTTTGGGTCAGAACGTGCAGATCGTGGTTGAGCTGCTGGTCGGCCAGTCGGAGATCCATGATCGTGCGACAGGCATGCAGCACGGTTGTATGGTCGCGACCGCCGAAGGCTTCGCCGATTGCGGGTAGCGAAGCCGGCGTGAGTTCCTTGGCGAGAAACATCGCGACCTGACGCGGCCGGGCGATTGCACGCGTGCGCTTTTTCGAGTGCATGTCGGCAACCTTGATCTTGTAGTAATCCGATACGGTCTTCTGGATCAGCTCGAAGGTGATCTGGCGATTGTGCGCGGCGAGCAGGTCGCGTAGCGCTTCCTTGGCCAGTTCCAGGCTGATTTCGCGGCTGTGGAAGCGCGCGAAGGCGAGTACCTTTTTAAGCGCGCCTTCCAGCTCACGTACGTTTGAGCGCAGATTCTTGGCGATCAGGAAGGCAACATCGTCGCCAAGCGCAACGCGTTCGACCTCGGCTTTTTTCTTGAGGATCGCGACGCGCATTTCAAGTTCGGGCGGTTCGATCTGAACGGTCAGACCCCAGTCGAAGCGCGAAACGAGACGATCTTCAAGGCCGACGACATCCTTCGGATAGGTGTCGCTCGTGATCACGATCTGCTTGCGCGCTTCGGTCAGCGCGTTGAAGGCGTGGAAGAACTCTTCCTGGGTCCGGTTTTTGTTGTTGAAGAACTGGATGTCGTCGATTAGCAGCAGGTCGAGCGAACGGTAGTAGCGCTTGAAGACATCGAAAGTCTTGTTCTGGTAGGCGCGCACGACGTCGGCGTAGTAGTCCTCGGCGTGGACATAACGAATCACTGCTTTCGGGTTTGCCTTCCAGACGGCGTTGCCGAGGGCGTGGATCAAGTGGGTTTTACCGAGGCCGACACCACCGTAAACGAAGAGCGGGTTGTAGCTCGTGCCCGGATTTTGGGCGACCTGCATCGCGGCAGCGCGGGCCAGATCGTTGGCGCGGCCGGTGACGAGATTGTCGAAGGTGAAATCGGCATTGAGCCGTGTGCGATCGTAGGCGGGGCTGTCATCGTTCGCGCCGTCGCGCACGATGACAGCGGGCGCAGCCTTTGGTGCCGGTTTTGCGTCATTGGATAGCGGGAGGGCAGGGGTTTTGGCCGCGGCTTGAGGTACAGCCGGGGCCGGAGAAGCCGCGCCGAGCGCGATGCTCACGCTGACAGGTTCGCCGAAGAACTCGTGGCCAATTTCCTCGATGCGCCGCAAATAACGGTCGCGCACCCATTGCAGTACGAAGCGGTTAGGGGCGAGCAGTTGGAAGCTGCGCGAATCCTCCATGGGGCTGGAGGCGAGCGCCCGTATCCAGGTGTTGAACTGCTGTGGCGGCAGCTCCGACTCCAGACGAGCGAGACAGGTAGACCAGAACTCTTGGCTCACGTTTTGCGCGCAAATGCCCTTGTTGGCTGCGTGCGGTGTCCGCACGGCAAACTTGGAATCAAGTCGATGTTTTTATTAGAGTTTCTGACGCATGGCGCATGCGCGATGTCACAGTGAATGGCGTGCATGGGCGACGGGGGCAAAGGGGGTTATTCTACGCGTTACCTACAGATTTATCCACAGCTTGGCGAGGCTGGCAAGCGTAAATGCTTGACAGATATGGAAACTTTGGTTATTTTTGAACGTTTCTCCGACTCACAGGATTCCAGATCATGAAGCGCACCTATCAGCCCTCCGTGGTCCGCCGCAAGCGTACCCACGGCTTCCTCGTTCGTTCGCGTACCCGTGGCGGCCGTAAGGTCATCGCAGCCCGTCGTGCGAAGGGCCGTCATCGTCTCTCCGTTTGATTCGACGACTCCGATAGCGCCAGCAGTATCCGTATCGCTGGGGCCGGAGTTCCGATTGCATACGGCCGGTGATTTCGCAGCTGTTTTTTCCCATAGGCGGGTTTTGCGGGGAAGTTTATTCAGTTTGCATTACCGGCCTAATGGTTTGCCCAGCGCCCGCATGGGTTTCGTTGTCGCGAAGAAACTCGCGAAGCAGGCGGTCCTGCGCAATCTGCTCAAACGGATCGGGCGCGAAGCTTTCCGGCTGCGCAGATCCGATTTGTCATCGCACGATCTCGTGCTGCGTCTGGTAGCGTCGCCCCGGGCGGCCAGCCGACGCATGATTCGGTCCGAACTGGATGCATTGCTGGATAGGCTGCCGCGAGGGTGATCGATGAAAACCCTGCTGATTTTCCTGCTGCGCGCTTACCGCATTCTTTTAAGCCCGTTTCTGGGCCGTAATTGCCGTTTCCATCCCAGTTGTTCTGTGTACGCGATCGAAGCGCTGCAATGTCATGGCGCCATAAAAGGCGGCTGGCTTGCAATGCGCCGTGTAACGCGCTGCCATCCGTGGAACCCGGGCGGTTATGATCCGGTCCCTTGATCACGCGTTGTTTCGGCGACTCTGCCATTCATGGCAGGGCGATCTGCAACAAGACGGAGCCCAGAACGCCCAAGAGGCGTTCGCGCTAGCTTGTGGGCATGAATGCCGGGGCTTCACCGTATTTATCCCCGCTTAAGAAATCGACCAAGAAGGCCCCGATGGAAAACCGCCGTTTAATTCTCTTTTTCGTCTTTGCGTTCTCGCTCGTGATGTTGTGGGACGCCTGGAATAAGTACAGCCATCCGCCGCAAGCGCCGGTCGCGGCGCAGAGTCAGCCTGGCACAGCCGGTGTTCCGAGTGCGCCCCAAGCCGGGCAGAGCCTGGCTGCGCCGACGGCTACCGCAGTGCCCGCGACAGCCGGTGTCGATCGCAAAACGGCCCCGCGCGTAACGGTTACGACCGACCTGTTTCGCGTTCAGGTTTCCGCGCTGGGCGGCGATATCGTCAAGCTCGAATTGCTCAAGCATGGCGCGAACGACGATCCGAAGAAGCCCTATGTGATCTTCGACGATGGCGCGCAGCATCTTTATCTTGCGCAGTCGGGGCTGATTGGCGAGGGCTTGCCGAACCACAATACGATTTTCGGTCTGCCGGCAGCCAAGCTCGATCTGGCGGACGGACAGGATAGCGTCACGCTGCGGCTCGAAACTGTGAGCGCCAGCGGCGTCAAAGTTGCGAAGGTTTTTAACTTCCATCGCGGAAGTTATGTCATAGACATCGAACAGGACATCGAAAACGGTAGCGCCGCACCGTTGAACACGGCCGCCTATTTCAAGCTTACGCGCGACGACAAACCGCTCGAACAGAAACACGGTTTCTTCGGCGGTGCGCAGACCTTCACGGGCCCGGCCTTCTACGATGAGGTTGGCAAGTATCACAAGGTCGATTTCAAGGACATCGCCAAGGGCAAGGCCAAACTGCCGGCGCCGGCCGCCGACGGCTGGGTGGCAATGGTGCAGCACTACTTCGTCTCGGCCTTTCTGCCCAAGGCTGGCCAGCGCGAATTCTTCGTCCAGGATGTCGGCAATGAAGTTTTCTCGGCGGGCGTGAAGTTGCCGGTCGCGACAATCGCGCCGGGGCAAAAGGGCAGCGTGTCGGTGCCGCTCTATGCCGGTCCGCAGGAACAGAAGAAGCTTGCCGAACTGGCTCCGGGCCTGGATCTGGTCGTCGATTACGGCTGGCTGACCGTAATCGCCGCGCCCTTGTTCTGGGTGCTGTCGTGGCTGCACAAGCTTGTCGGCAACTGGGGCTGGGCGATCATCGCATTGACCGTGCTGATCAAGCTCGCATTCTTCCCGCTGTCCGCCGCGTCCTATAAGTCCATGGCCAAACTGAAGACGCTCAAGCCGCGCATGAAGCGGATACATGAGGAACACAAGGACGACCGGATGAAGATGAACCAGGAAATGATGGAGCTGTACAAGCGGGAGAAGGTGAACCCGATGGGCGGCTGCTGGCCAATCCTGATCCAGATGCCTGTGTTCATTTCGCTCTACTGGGTATTGCTCGGCGTCGTCGAAATGCGCCAGGCGCCCTGGTTGGGGTGGATTGCCGATCTCTCGGTCAAGGACCCCTTCTTCATTCTGCCCATCATCATGGGCGTGACCAGTCTTATTCAGGTCAAGCTGAACCCGGCGCCGCCGGACCCGGTGCAGGCCAAGGTCATGCTGTTCATGCCGATTTTCTTCACCGTCATGATGGCCTGGTTCCCGGCGGGGCTCGTGCTTTATTGGGTGGTGAATAACCTGTTGTCGATAGGCCAGCAGTGGTATATCGGCCGCCTGTTCAAGACCGGCGGCGGCGGTGAAGCCCGCGCCTGATCGAATTGCCGCGATTGCCACCGCGCCCGGGCGCGGTGGCATCGGGGTGGTCCGGATTTCCGGGCCAAGTCTGGCGGATCTCGCCAAAGACCTGACGGGCAAGACGCCCATCCCACGCCAGGTACTGCTCACGAAATTTCTCGACGGCAACGGCTGTGCAATCGACGCCGGCCTGATGCTGTTTTTCCGCGCGCCGCATTCGTACACCGGCGAAGACGTGCTCGAACTGCAAGGCCACGGCGGCCCCGTCGTCATGCAGATGCTGCTCGGCCGTTGCCTGGAACTTGGCGCGCGGCTCGCGCGGCCAGGGGAGTTCACCGAGCGCGCTTTTCTGAACGAAAAACTCGATCTCGCGCAGGCCGAGGCCGTTGCCGATCTCATCGACGCCGACACAACCGCCGCCGCGCGTTCGGCGCTGCGCTCGCTCGCCGGCGAGTTTTCGCGTCTGGTCAACGCCTGGTGCGAAAAGCTCATCGACCTGCGCATGCTCGTCGAAGCAACGCTCGATTTCCCCGAAGAAGAGATCGATTTTCTGCGTGCAGCAAAGGCTTTCGAACGCCTCGAAGTTTTACGCAGCGATATCGAAGCGCTGCTCGCACAGGCCAAGCAGGGCAGCCTTCTACGCAGCGGGTTGCATGTCGTGCTCGCGGGCCAGCCGAATGTCGGAAAGTCCAGCCTGCTCAATCGGCTGTCGGGAGAGGATCGCGCAATCGTCACCGAAGTCGCCGGCACGACGCGCGACGTGCTGCGCGAGACGATACAGATCGAAGGCATTCCGCTGCATATCGTCGATACGGCGGGTCTTCGCGATACCGAGGACTACATCGAGAAGATCGGCATCGCGCGAACCTGGAAGGAAATCGAGCGGGCGGATCTGATCTTGCGGCTTGTCGACGCGCGCGTCGGCGTCACTGCTGCGGATCACGAAATCGACAGCCGGCTGCCGAGTGGCGTGCCTGTGCTCTGGGTATTCAACAAGATCGATCTGGCCGAGGCCGAAGCCAGCCGGATCGAAACATCGGCGGGCGTCGAAATCCGGCTTTCTGCCTTAAATGGCGTCGGTATCGAATTGCTGCGCAATGAGCTTTTAAAAATCGCGGGATGGGAAGCGCATGGCGAACAGGTATTTCTCGCGCGCGAACGACACCTCGAAGCCTTGCGGGAAGCGCGCCAACATCTGCTCGCCGCAATTGCTCAGGCGTCGGACGGCATTCTCGATCTGATGGCCGAGGAATTGCGACTTGCGCAGGAGGCGATCAACCGGATTACCGGCGCATTCGATGCGGACGATTTGCTGGGGGTGATCTTTTCGCGGTTTTGTATTGGGAAGTGATCCTCGAACAAAAAGTGTCGTAGGGGGCGTCGAACAGCATCTTGGTGTGCCGGACTATCCCGTGGATGGATAGGTGCTCGCGCAATGCTCAACACCTGACGAGAGGAGTTGCGCTAAGGCTATTTGCCTGCTGTACTTCTCGCTGCTGAAAAGCGGCTTCGTGTTTGCACGAAGGAGGGAAGACGCCATCAAGAGCAAAAAGGCAAAACGCTGAGCTTGTCCGATTCGCGTATGTCTTCTCAGACCTAATCTAAAGGGGAGAGGATATGCAGAACCGGGATTCGAATCGGCTGTACGCCGCAAACGATCTGGTTAATTTCATCGAGTGCGAGCACATCACGTCGCTCGACTTGCAGCATCTCGAAAGCCCATTGCCATTGGCCGAGGCGGACGAGTCGACTGTCCTCCTTGAGAAGAAGGGCTACGAGCACGAGGACGCCTACGTTAAACACCTGCGCGATCAAGGGCTGAATGTTGTCGACATTGCCGAGGGCAATGTCGAACTGGCTGACAAGGTTGTAGCTACGATTGCGGCAATGCGCGGCGGCGTCGACGTCGTATTCCAGGCCACTTTCTTGCAGGACAAACTGGGGGGCTTCGCGGACTTCCTGATCAAGGTGCCCAGGCCTTCGGCGCTAGGCGACTACAGCTACGAGGTGGTCGATACCAAGTTGTCGCGCTCGCCGAAAGCCAAGTTTCTGGTGCAGCTGTCGTTCTATTCGAAGTTGCTGACAGGCGTTCAAGGTGTCGCCCCTCAATCGATGCATGTCATCCTCGGCGACCGGACGCAGAAAACCTATCGCTGTGCAGACTACGCCCACTACTTCGATACGCTGCTTCAGCGCTTCCTGGCACGCATGGCGCAGGCGCAGAAGGCCACCTATCCCGAGCCGTGCAAGCACTGTAATGTCTGCCGATGGAGCCATTTGTGCAAGCAGCAGTGGCGGGACGATGACCACCTCAGCCAGGTTGCCAACATCGCACGAACCCAGATCCTCAAGCTCCAGGCGGCCGGCGTGAATACCATGACTCAACTAGCCGGCCTGCCGGATGGCGCGCAGTTGGAGAAGGTGTCGGTCGCCATACTGAAACGGCTTCAGCGCCAGGCATTTCTTCAAGTCGAAGCCAGGCAGACCGGACAGAGAAAAGTCGAGCTGCTGCCAGTAGAGGAGGGCCGAGGTTTTTCTCGCATGCCGGAGCCGAACGTTGGCGATATGTTCTTTGATATGGAAGGCAACCCCTGGGAAGAGGGAGGTCTGGAGTACCTGTTCGGCCTCTACTTTTGGAAAGACGGAAAGTGGGTATTCAAGAGCTTCCTGGCCCACGACCGGCAGGAGGAGCGCGTCGCCTTCGAAGCGTTCATCGACTTTGTCGTGGCGCGTTTGGAGGTGTTTCCCGCTGCGCATGTCTACCACTACGCCAAGTACGAGGAAACGGCACTCAAGAGGCTGATGTCGTTCCACGCTACCCGCGAAGCCGAGGTGGACAATTGGCTTCGTCGCAATGTGCTCATTGACCTGTATCAGGTGGTTCGCGAAAGCATCATGGTCTCGGAGCCGGGGTACTCGATCAAGGACATCGAGCGTTTCTACATGGAGGCTCGCGAGGGCGAAGTCACTAACGCCGGCGGCAGCATCGTCTGGTACGAAAATTGGAAGAAGACGGGTATTCAGGCGCTGCTCGATTCCATCAAGAAATACAACGAGGACGACGTTCGCTCCACCCAGGAGCTGCGCGACTGGCTGCTCACGTTACGTCCGGCGAGCCTGCCATGGGCGGCGCCGCCTGAAGCCGCAAATGGAGGCGCCGATAATACGGCGGAGCCGCAACACGCTACTGAAACCAGTGATGCGAACCTGCGACGAGAGGCTTTGCTTGATTCGCTGCCGACGGATCGCCTGGCTTGGGGCGTGGATGAGCAAGCGCGAGAGCTGACCTGTCAGCTGCTCGATTTCCATCGGCGAGCCGACAAGCCGGCCTACTGGGCCATGTTCGACCGCATGAAAATGACGGAGGACGAGCTTATCGAAGATCCGGAGTGTCTTGCCGGCCTCCAAGCAGATCCAAGGTTTCGCCCGGTGGCGGACAAAAGATCGTTCATTTACACCTATTCCTATCCCCCGCAAGAGACCAAGCTGCGTGATGGCAGCAGCATCACGCGTGCAGACAACGGCGATGCCCTTGGCGACTTGAATCTGGACAGTGAAGCGCAGTTGGCCCGCATAAGGCTCGGGTCGAAAAAAGAGGCGCCTCCGCTGCGGTTGAGCCTCGGGCCTGGCAAACCCATCTCCACAGAGGTTATTCGGGACGCGCTAATCCGGTTCGCCGACACGCTTATCTGCGGGAGCCATCGCTACCCCGCGCTGGAAAGCCTGTTGCGCAGAGACGTGCCCTCCATTAAAGGCAAGAAACCGGAGGAGCCTGTGATCGCCGGAAAGGCTAGCGTTGAGGCATGCAGCGCAGCAGTCATGGGCATGGACAACAGCTACCTGTTCATCCAAGGGCCTCCGGGGGCAGGCAAGACGTATATGGGCTCTCACATCATCGTGGCCCTGCTGGCCGCCGGCAAGCGCGTGGGCGTCACCTCCAACTCCCACAAGCCCATCAACCACCTTCTCGGAAAAATCGTTGATGTGGCCAAGAAAATGGGGGTGTCGTTCAAGGGTGTGAAGAAGTCCACCGAAGGCGATGACTCGAAGTACAAGGGGGACGGGATCGAAGACATCTATGACAGCAACAAAGTGTTTTCCGATGAGCCGCAACTGGTCGCCGGCACGGCTTGGCTCTTTTCGCGCCTGGAAGCCGACCAGTACCTGGACTACCTCTTCGTCGACGAAGCCGGGCAAGTCTCGCTTGCGAATCTCATCGCCGTTGGAACCAGCGCCAAGAATTTGGTCCTTCTGGGTGACCAGATGCAGCTCGGACAGCCCACCCAAGGCGTGCATCCAGGCCGCTCGGGAGACTCGTCGCTCGACTACCTATTGGACGGTACCGCCACGATCGCGCCCAACCGAGGCATCTTCCTGGAGACCAGCTGGCGGATGCACCCGGACATTTGCAGCTTCATCTCGGAGGCCGTCTACGACTCGCGTCTCGAACCCGAGGCCAATAACAAGAAGCGGGTGCTGGTGCTCCGCGACGATGTTCTGCCGTTGATCAAGCCGGCCGGCATTGTCTTCGCGCCCGTCGCGCATGCAGGCTGCTCGCAGCAGAGCGCCGAGGAAGCGCAAATCATCAAGTGTCTGTACGAAGACCTTCTGCGGCAGCAGTACGTGTCCGATGACGGAAGCATCCGTCGGATAACCGCCGAGAATATTCTTGTCGTGGCGCCGTACAACGTGCAGGTCAACCTGTTGCGCCAGACACTGCCCGCCGAGGCGCGAGTTGGGACGGTCGATAAGTTCCAGGGGCAGGAGGCCGAAGTCGTGCTCATTTCTATGACCACATCGAGCGAGGCGGAGCTGCCGCGCTTCATGGAATTCCTGTTCAGCAAGAACCGCCTCAATGTGGCCGTGTCGCGGGCGAAATCGCTGGCGGTGTTTGTTGCCAACCCCGCGCTGATGACGATCAAGTGCGCCACGCCAGAGCAGATGGGTCTTGTGAACACCCTGTGCTGGATCGGATCGGTTGGCGCCGGGCATCCGAACGTCTTGGCGTGATGGCGCTGGAAGTCACCGGATCGACGGGATGCAGCATTTAGTATCCGGTTTTATTTTTCCGTCATTGTTTGGCTTGATACCAAGTCGGTCCGCGCTCAACACGGCATACGGCGAATTTCTCT
>JAVBKC010000019.1:0-4036 GCA_031554255.1 Niveibacterium sp. | reverse complement strand
CGGGGCATGTTGCCCACAACCTGGCGCTGGTGCGCCACATCGCGCTGAACCTTATCCGGCTCGACACGAGCGTCAAGACCAGCATTAAGACCAAGCGCCTTTTGGCGGCAACTTCGGACGAGTTTCGCACTGTTCTACTTGGCTTTCCGCCTGAAGAAGACGATGACGATTAATGTCAAATGCGTAGCTGCGGGAGCCCTGTAAGGGGTCTTCCGACGCCGGCTCCGCCCGTGCGTTCCGCGTCATACTGGGCCAGCCAGCGTCGAACCGTGGTTTCGACAAGATCCATTGACCTGCATACGCCCAGCACCGACAGGCCCTGGTCGCGAATCATCTGCGCCACTTCCAGCTTGAACCCCGTATCAAATCTTTGGCCATTCTTCGCCATCTCTTTTTCCTTCTCGATTCTGGTCAGACTCACGATCTACCTGTCCGAAGAAATTAGACCACGACAGGGCGATCATCGGGGCGGGGGACTTCTGTATAACGAGATGGGCAAAAGCGGGGGACTACCAAGGTTATTTAGATCATGACTTAGCGGGATATCGCCCCGCTTTCTTTTGTAAGGGGCTTGAATAGCGCGAATGACCGGCCTTTTCGAGTCGGCCGCCGGCGCGATTAAATACCGCTATTTCCCAGACTCGGCGGCCGCGTTGCCAGCGAATCCATTGCGCCAATTCGGCGTGCCCTTGCGCTTCGATGAGCTGCAAGAACCGCTTGTGCCAGAGCCTGCATGTAGAGCCGCCGAGCCCTGTCTTGCGTTGCAGGTCACCCACGCTCTCGCCGTTCATGAGCCCCTGCAGGAATGGCTGCCAAAGTTCGATATGCGTCAGCCTGAGCAATGGCGTGTCCGTCAGCAACGTGAAGTTGCGCTCGCAGTAACGGCAGCGAAAATTAGGGCGGGTGCGGCTCGATCGCGCCGTATTCGTCGAGTGACAATGCGGGCATGCGGCCTGCTGCGAGGCAAGTAGTTGGTTCAGCCACAGGCATATCGCCTGCCTTTGCACTTCGATATGCGGCGCGGCTTTCAGGTTGCGCCGATCCTGACGCGCGGACCACCAGCGGTACAGTTCCGGGAAGTCATCGGCCATAACGGCCCGCGCCGGGCGCGCCCATGTGTGAGCTGTCGCCATTGCGATACCCAGTGCGGCGCCTGTCCGCGCGACCGTCCACCCTGCCAACAGGCACGCGCCGAAGTCTGGCCAAAGCTCCATGTGGCTAAAGCGCGAAAATGGCGTGCCGGTCAGGCTATTGCAACCGGCGCGGCAGATGCTGCAGCGGAAGAACGGCAGGCGCAGGCTCGGATCGTGGATCTGGACAAGGTGACGATGCCCGCAGCGGTGGCATGTGGTGGGATGCCGGTCAGGCAGGGCACGCAAATAGTCGATGTAGTCTTCGGCCTGCTGGTGTAACGCTATCGGCAGAAAGACATGGTAATCGGGTATGGATTCCGGATTCATGCTGCAATAGTTTACCTTGAGTTAAAGCGCGTTCGCGCCCCCTTCAAGATCATCCCTCGTTAGCAGCCTCGATAACTCGCGCCGTAGCAACATGTTGGTGCACAATTGTGAGGCTGCAGTGTAGCCCTTGGGTTTGGCTGTTTTGGCCCCGCGCTTGGCGGTCGCGACGTGGCTGGACACGATATAACCGGCCAAATGCAGCAAGCGGGCCGCGATCTGGGCGGAGTCGCTTGGTTTTTGAGACCGCCCTTCACGTCTATTCTTTCTTCAGGCGAAAATCCAGCCTTCAGCAATCGAAATAGTCGGCTCATTCGAGATCGGTGGATACTGCTCGCCTGATTCAGCGCAAGCGGCCTACCGGCGATGCTGAACGATACTTGCGTCAGGATACTCGACTAACGGATCTGCCATGGACGAGCAACACTATCTCTCACCGCTGTTCCAGCCCACTGTCGTTGCCGTCATCGGCGCCACGCCGCGCCTCGGCGCGCTTGGCCAGGTGCTGGTGCAGAACATGCTCGCGGCGGGCTTTCGCGGCAAGCTCTTCGCCGTCAATCCAAAGCATGAAGAGGTGCTCGGCGTGCCCTGCGTCAAGGCAATCGCCGATGTGCCGCAACGCGTAGATCTTGCGGTGATCGCCACGCCCGCGCACACGGTGCCCGAAGTCATCGCAGCTTGCGCCAAGGCACGCGTACGCACGGCCGTGATCCTCTCCGCCGGTTTTGCCGAAAGCGGCGCCGACGGCGCGCAGATGGAGCGGCAGATCGTTCAGCTCGCACGCCGCCACGACATTCGCATTCTCGGCCCTAATAGTCTGGGCATCGCGCGCGCCATCGCGGGCGTCAATGCGACTTTCGCGCATGCGGCGCCGCAGGCCGGCAGCATCGGCTTCATTTCGCAGTCGGGCGCGCTCTGCGCGGCGATTCTCGACTGGGCCAAGACCTCGCACGTCGGTTTTTCGAACGTCGTTTCGCTCGGCGGCTCCTGCGATCTGGATTTCGGCGAAGTGCTCGATTACATGATCTGGGATTACCGCACCGAGTGCGTCCTGCTCTATATAGAAGGCGTGCGCGACGCGCGACGCTTCATGAGCGCGCTGCGCACGGCGGCGCGCGCCAAGCCAATCATGGTGATCAAGGTCGGACGCCATCCGGTCGGTTCGCGCGCAGCACATTCGCATACGGGATCCATCGTCGGCGAGGACCACGTTTTCGATGCCGCGCTGCGGCGCGCCGGCGTGGTGCGGCTCAAATACCTCACGCAGATGTTCGCGGCCACCAAGGCTCTGTTTACCCGTTTGCGCCCGCGCGGCAACCGCTTGGCGATCATCACCAACGGCGGCGGCCCCGGCGTAATGGCGGCCGACCGCGCCGGCGATCTCAATATTCCGCTGGCCGAACTCGGCCCCGAAACGGTAACGACGCTCAACCGCCTGCTACCGCGCGCCTGGTCGCACGACAACCCGGTCGACATGGTCGGCGACGCCGACCCCGAGCGCTACGAGGCGACGCTCAAAACCGTGCTCGCCGACCCGAACGTCGATGGCGTACTGGCGATCCTGACGCCGCAAGCCATGACCAAACCCTACGAGATCGCCGAGCGCATCGTCGAAATCGACAAACACGCCGAGAAACCGATCCTGTGCTGCTGGATGGGCGAATCGCTCGTCGCGCGCGCGCGCGAGCTCTTCGAAGCCAACTCGATTCCGAGCTTTCGCACGCCGGAACCCGCGATCGATCTGTTCTCGCACATCTCGGCCTACTACGCGAACCAGAAACTGCTGACCCAGACGCCGCCGCCGCTGTCGAGCCTGGAGCCACCCGGCATCGACGCGGCGCGCGCCATCATCGAACAGGCGCAGTCCGAGGGACGCAGCACGCTGACGCGCTTCGAGGCCCGCGCAGTGCTGGCCGCCTTTCATATCCAGGTGCGCCGCACGCTGGTCGCACACAGCGCCGACGACGCGGTGGCCATGGCCTACGAACTGGGCTTTCCGGTCACGATGCGGCCCAATGCGGTGCCGACCCAACGCAGCGCCCAGGGCACGAAACGCTTCACCGCCAGCGCGGTCGCCACGCATCTTGCTTATGAAGAGCTTTTCGCGGATCTGGCTAACCGCGATCCGGCCGCCGCCGCGCTCGGCGTTTCGCTCGAACCGCGTAGCGATGTGACGAGCATTCGCGGCGTCGTGATCGGCGTCACGCGCGACGCGGTTTTCGGCCCGGTGATTTCCTTCGGAGAATATGGCCCCGATTCCGAAGGCATAAGCGGGCGCACGGTCGCACTGCCGCCGTTGAATAGTTTTCTCGCGCAGGATCTGATCAGCAGCCACCGCTCGTCGCCGCGCCTCGACAATTGGAACGGCCTGCCCGCGGTGGATCGGCAGGCGCTCGAATTCGTTCTGCTGCGCGTGTCGGAAATCGCCTGCGAGCTGCCGTCGATACGCTCGCTCGAAATCCAGCCGCTGTTCGCCGATGATCAGGCGGCGGTCGCAGTCGACGTACGCATCGTCATCGGTCGCACGCCGAGCGATGCGGGCCGCTACGAACACATGGCGATCCACCCGTATCCGTCGC
>JAVBKC010000056.1:0-22747 GCA_031554255.1 Niveibacterium sp. | reverse complement strand
TGCTGGCGCGCACGTCCAAGATCCGCATCGGCTCCGGCGGAGTCATGCTGCAGCACTACAGCGCCTACAAGGTCGCCGAAACATTCAACCTCCTGGCAGCGCTTGCGCCGGGACGGGTGGACCTCGGCGTCGGCAAGGCGCCCGGTGGTTTTCCGCTCTCGACACGGGCGCTGCAGATCGGCATCGATCCCGCAAGCAAATCCGGCGAACTCGCGCTGCTCGTGATCCGCTGCTACCGCGCGCTTTTCGTCCTCGTCGGCGGCGAAAGCGCCGCAATGCATCACTGGATGCACACCGAAAATCTGCATATCGGCGGCGTACCGGCCGCACAATTGCGCAGCGTGCAGGGCCTCGTCAAAGTGCTCGAATACCTCGACGCGATCCGTGGAAAACTCTGAAATACTTGCACCGGCTCCGCTACGCGGCCGCCTGATGCGCCTCGTCGAAAGCCAGGCCCAGATCGCCACGAACCGCATCGTCGCCAATCTGGCCGACCAAGCGCTGCTCGAAGCCATGCTCGAAACTTCCAAGCCGCCGCTGCCCAAGGGCTGCGAACGGCTCCACTACCTGCTCGCCACGCCATTTCGCTATCCACCCTTGCGCCACGGCTCGCGTTTTGGCGCGCGCAGCGAACCCTCGATCTTCTACGGCGCGCACACGCGCGCCACGGTACTTGCCGAATCGGCCTACTATCGCTGCGTTTTTTGGCAAGGCATGAAGAGCCCGCCGCCCGCCCCGCTGACGACGCAGCACACCTTGTTTTCGGTCGCCTATGCCTGCACGCGCGGGCTCAAACTCCAGGCGCCGCCATTCGACGCGCTGCGCGCCGAACTGACCAATCCGGCCAGCTACCGCGCAACTCAGGCGCTGGGCGCGCGGATGCGCACAGCCGGCGTCGAGGCCTTCGAATTCGTCTCGGCGCGCGACCCGGCCGGCGGCATCAATGTCGGCCTGATCGCGCCCACAGCGCTCGCCGACACGCGGCCGCGCGACGCGCAGGCATGGTGGTGCGAAACCGCAGCGACGGAAGTCCGCTACTACTCGAAGGATGCCGACGCGCTCGAACGCTTCCCGCTGGCCCTCTTCCTGCATCGCGGCGAACTGCCGCAGCCTGCGCCCTAAAGCGAGAACGCCACTCCCACGACAGCCCCGGCCGCGAGCACCCACAGCGGGTTGAACTTCGCGCGCCAGTACACAGCCGCCGCAATCGCGGCAAGCACGATGCCATGCCAATCCTGGGCCGCCGCGCCGGTGAGCAGCCAGCCGCTGCCGAGCACCAGACCAATCGTGACCGGCGCGAGCCCGCGCTGGATCGCGCGGCGCCAGGGCGAGCCGCGCAGGCGTTCCCATGCATGGCCTACCGCAAAAGCGAGAATCGACGAGGGGCCGCAGATACCAACGGTGGCGATGAGCGCGCCCGGTATGCCGGCAAGTTGCCAGCCGATCAGCGTGACGATGAGCACGTTCGGCCCTGGCGAGGCCGAGGCAATCGCGAACAGCGCGGCGAACTCGGGGCCGGAGAGCCATTGGCGCAGCTCGACGGTCTGGCGGTGCAGTTCGGGCACGATTGCGTTCGCGCCGCCCACGGCCATCAGCGAGAGCACGAGCGAGCTGACGAAGATTTCCGTTAAACCAGGCCGCGCCGTCATTTGCACGCCCCTTTTCCTGTATGCCAGCCCACCGCGATGCCGAGCGGCGCAAGTAGCGCCAGCACTGCCAGCAAGGGCACGTGCAGCCAGGCGATAGCAACGAAGGTTGTCGCCGTCAGCGTAATCATCCAGGCGCTGCGTTCGAGTTTGCTCGCGAGCCGCGCGCCGGTTGCGAGCACAAGCCCAGCGGCGGCGGCCGAAACGCCGGCGAGCATGTGCTGGATCATCTCGATGCCGCCGAAGTGCCGGTAGGTTTCGGCCAGCAGCAACACGATCACGAGCGGCGCGAGCATAAGCCCGGCCACCGACGCGGCCGCGCCACGCACACCGGCGAAACGCGAGCCGACGACGATTGCCATATTGACGACATTGGGCCCCGGCATCAGTTGGCCCAGCGATAGCACCTCGGTGAAGCCGTGCTCGTCGAGCCAGCGGCGTTCCTCGACGAGCATGCGGCGCACCCACGGCAAAACACCGCCGAAACCGCGCAAACCGACGCTCAGGAAGGCGCGAAAGAGCGCCGCGCAACCGGGCGGCGCGGCAAGATATTGATGATCCATCCCGCGAGTTGCGTCCAGTCGATCAGGCCAGATCGGCGTGCGTATCGACGATGCGCGAGGCGATGCCATAGGTAATCGCCTCATCGGGGCCAAGCCAGAAATCGCGCTCGACATCGGCGATCACTTTTTCGTATGGCTGGCCGGTTTCGCGCGCGATCACGCGTGCGATGCGCTCGCGCGTGCGCAGAATCTGCTTGGCCTGAATCGCGATATCGCTCGCCTGCCCGCCCATGCCACCGGCCGGCTGGTGGATCATGAAGCGCGTGTTCGGCGTGCAAACGCGGCGCTCTTTCGGCGCGGCAAGATAAATATGGGTGCCCGCACTGGCGACCCAGCCGGTGCCTATCATGGTGACCGGTGCGCGCACGAAGCGGATCATGTCGTGAATCGCATCGCCCGATTCGATATGCCCGCCGGGCGAGGAAATCAAAACCTTGATCGGCGCTTCCGATTCTTCGGCCAGTGCGATCAAGCGTTCGCAGGTCGTGCGGGCGAGCTTTTGCGTGATTTCGCCAAAAATCAGCACGAAACGCGCCTTGAAACTGAGTTGTTCGGCGGCGCTATTCGGGTGTTCTTGGGATTCTGTATCGGGTGCATCTGGGCGCGGCACGGGGGTTCCTTTCAATCGAAGTTTAAGGCGCGCAAACACGCCAAGTCCGCCTTTTTACTCTGGTTCCGCGACGACGCAAAACGTCGCTGTGGCGCTCAACCGTAACTCAAGGCCCGCGTCTTGCCCCTGAACACCCGATACACGAAGACCGTGTAACCGAGGATCGCGGGAATTGTGACGCTCACACCGATCAGGAGCACGACGAGCGTTTCGGTGCTCGCGGCGGCCTGCCAGACATTTATCCGTTCGATGACGAGCCACGGATACAGGCTGTAGGCGAGTCCGAGGAAGGCAAGAACGATCAACAGCAGCGTCAGCGCGAACGGCAACCCGCAGAGCGCGCCGGTAACGCCTTGGGGCCGGCGCAACAGTTGCCAGAGCGCGACGAAGGCCGCTGCACTCGCCAGAGGTACGGGCAAGAGGCCGATGAATTCTGGTAGCGAAAACCAGCGCGCGAAGATCGCCGGACTCACGATGGGCGTCGTTATCGAAATCGCCCCGACGCCAAGGATCACGAGCGGCAGCGCGGCGCGCGCCCAGCCTGCCGCGCGCGTCTGCAGCGCACCCTCGGTCTTCATGAGCAGCCAGCTTGCGCCGAGCAGCAGATAGCTTGCCGGCAGAGCCAGCGCGATGACGGCCGCAAAGGCCAGCGCGCTCCGGCTTTCGGCAAAGCCAGCAACGTAGCGGCCGAGCATCCAGCCTTGCGCAAGCGCGGCGACGAGCGAGCCGATGGAGAAGGCAGCGTCCCACAGCGGTTTGTACGCGTCCTGCGCCTTGACGCGAAAATCGAAGGCCGCGCCGCGCAGGATCAAGCCGATCAGCATGATTGCAACCGGCAGGTAAAGCCGACCGAGCACCTCGCCTTGCGCATGCGGGAAAGCGACGAGCAACAGGCCGACGCCGAGCACGAGCCAGGTTTCGTTGGCGTCCCAAAACGGGCCTATCGAGGCGATCATCATGTCACGCTCGCTGTCCTCGCCGGTCACCCGCAGCAGCATGCCGACGCCCAGATCGAAGCCGTCGAGCACGACGTAGAGCAACAAGGCAAAACCCATGAGGCCGAGGAAGAGGATGGGCAGGATGTTCTGCAGCGTCATTTCAGCGAATCCGCGCAAGCGGTGTGGCGCCCGGCACGGCCGGCGCGGCAGCAGCCTTCGTCGCCATGTGGGTCAGCACCGCAATATAGGCAAGGATCAGCAACGCATAAACGGCAAGATAAGCGACGAGCGTTATTTCGATAGCGCTGGCCGGCACATGCGACGCAAGTTCCACGCTCCGCACGAGGCCATAAACTATAAAGGGCTGGCGGCCGATTTCGCTGACCCACCAGCCGGCGAGCGTGGCAATCCAGCCCGAAAAACTCATGCCGGCGAGCAACCAGAGCATGCCTCGCGGCAAGCTGCCGCGCCGCCATAGCAGCCAGGCCGCACTCCATGCGGTCGCGAGCATCAGGAGCGCCATGCCGACCATCGCGCGAAAGGCGAAGAAAAGCGGTGCGACGGGCGGATGCGCATTGGGAAAATCGGCCAGCCCCTGCAACTTGGCATCTGGATCGTGACGCAGAATCAGGCTCGCCCCGCGTGCAATGGAGAGCGCGAAGCGGTTGCGTTGCGTCGCTTCGTCGGGGAGCGCAAAGAGCAGTAGCGGCACCGCGCGCCCGGTATGCCAGATGCCTTCCATCGCAGCGATCTTCGCCGGCTGATGTTCGAGCGTATTGAGTCCGTGCGCATCGCCGGCGAGGATCTGTAGCGGGATCAATATGGCGGCGAGCGTAACGCCGAGGCGCAAGACCTTTGCGCTCGCCGCGCCAGTGTCGCCATGCAGACGCTTCCAGGCCGACAGGCCGGCAATGAGAAACGCGGCCGTCAGGCCCGAGGCCAACAGCATATGAACGAAGCGGTACGGGAACGACGGGGTGAAGAGCACGGCAAGCCAGCTATCGACATGGAATTCGCCGTTCTCGATCCGCGCGCCGGCCGGCGTCTGCATCCACGAGTCGAGCGCGAGAATCCAGAACGCCGACACCGTGGTGCCGAACGCGACGAGAAAATTGGCAAGCAACTGCATGCGTTCGGAAACACGACCGTGGCCGAAAAGCATGACGCCGAGAAATGTCGCCTCCAAAAAGAAGGCTGTCAGCACCTCAAAGCCGAGCAGCGGGCCCGCGACGTTGCCGATGCGTTCCATGAAGCCGGGCCAATTCGTGCCGAACTGGAAACTCATCGTCAGGCCCGACACGACACCGAGTGCGAACGAAAGCGCGAAGACCTTGGTCCAGAACCGCCAGGATTCCAGCCAGGCGGCATCCTGCGTGGCCCGCCAGCGCAAGCGCATGAAAAGCAGCAGCCAGGCGAGCGCGATGGTGATCGTCGGGAACAGGATGTGGAACGAGATATTCGCGGCGAACTGGATGCGCGCGAGCATCAGGGGATCTGGCATATCCACCGGTCGCTCCGTCGGTTTGGGGGCTCCTGGTCGGATCGACGAATTCCGCCAGGGTTCCGCCATTTGTCGGAAGATATGCGCTGCGCTTATCCGTTACGCTCGCGCGAATCGGCCGGCGCCTCTGCGCGCTCGTCGCGCCCGTAATCGCGCAGTACGCTCGCCACGCGCAGCCGGTAGTCGGCAAAGTAACGCTCGCGGCCGGCCGTTTGCGCGGCCCGGTGCGCTTCGAGTTTGCGCCACTCGGCCACGGCGTCCTCGTCGCGCCAGAACGACAGCGAGAGCAATTTGCCGGGCTCGGAAAGGCTCTCGAAGCGTTCTATGCCAATGAAGCCCGGTATGCGTTCGAGTTCGCTGCGCAACGCGGCAGCGGTGTCGAGATATGCCTGGCGGTGCACCGGATGCGGCAGCACTTCGAAGATTACGGCGATCATGCGTTTTCCTTTCGAGATGGGCGCTGGAAGCAGGATTCCGCGATTTCCAGGAAGATCGGGCTGTACCGCTATGAAGCAAGATATGAGTGTGCCAAACGCCGGTGCTCGAACACACGGCTTGCGGCGGACTGCTCAAACGCAAAAGCTAGCGCCAAGCAAACTCTTGTGCGCTTAGGCGAGGAGCCGTTTTGCCGGGGCGGCCCCGCGCTGGGGCATAATTATGAATTCAATGGTTCTATACGGGGGAGAATCGATCATCATGCTGCGCATTTCGAGAAGAAAATTGCTGTCCTGTAGCGCCGTGGCGCTTGCCATGAGCGTGTCGTCGACGATTTGGGCGGCGGAGCAAAAGTCGGTTGCAGTCACGGCCATCGTCGAGCATCCAGCGCTGGACGCCACACGCGACGGCATCAAGGCGGCCTTGAAAGAAGGCGGTTTCGAGGACGGCAAGAACCTCAAATGGCAGTACCAGAGCGCCCAGGGCAATCCGGGCACGGCGGCGCAGATCGCGCGCAAGTTCATCGGCGACCAGCCCGACGTCGTCGTCGGCATCGCCACGCCGACCGCGCAGGCGCTGGTGGCAGCGACCAAGAGCATTCCGGTCGTGTTCGCGACCGTGACCGATCCGGTCGGCGCGCAGCTCGTGCCGAGCTGGAACGCCTCGGGCACCAACGTGACCGGCGTCTCCGACCGACTGGCGCTCGACAAACAGATCGAACTGATCAAGCGCGTCGTACCGAATGCCAAGCGCGTCGGCATGGTCTACAACCCCGGCGAAGCCAATTCGACCGTGGTGGTCAAAGAACTCGTAGCACTGCTACCGAAATCGGGCATGACGCTCGTTACCGCCGCCGCGCCGCGTTCGGTCGACGTGGGCTCGGCCGCGCGCAGCCTGATCGGCAAGGTCGACGTGATCTACACCAGCACCGACAACAACGTGGTTTCGGCCTACGAATCGCTCGTGAAGGTCGGCAACGACTCAAAGATCCCGCTGATCGCCTCGGACACCGATAGCGTCAAGCGCGGCGCCATCGCGGCATTCGGCGTCAATTACTTCGAAATGGGCCGCCAGGCGGGCCGCATCGTCGTGCGCATCCTCAAGGGCGAGAAACCCGGTGCGATCAAGCCGGAGACGAGCGACAAACTCGAACTGTTCGTCAATCCGGGGGCGGCGCTAAAGCAAGGCGTCACGCTGCCCGATACCTTGATCCAATCGGCCAAGGAAGTCGTAAAGTAAGCTTTCGGCTCGATACGCGCCCGGGTGAAACATCCGGGCGTTTTTACATTGAAATCGGCTGCTGGCAGCCATTTCTGTTGCAACAGCGAACCCATTCATGTCCTTGTTTTCATTATTCGGCGCGCTGGAAATCGGCCTGATCTTCAGCCTCGTCGCGCTCGGCGTTTTCATTTCGTTCCGCCTGCTGCGCTTTCCCGATCTGACGGTGGACGGCAGCTTTCCGCTCGGCGGCGCGGTTTGCGCCACGTTGATCTCGCACGGCAGCGACCCCTACAGCGCAACGCTGGCCGCAAGCGCCGCCGGCGCGGTGGCCGGCCTTCTGACCGGCTGGCTCAACGTCAAGCTCAAGATCATGGATTTGCTCGCGAGCATCCTGATGATGATCGCGCTCTATTCGATCAACCTGCGCATCATGGGTAAGCCCAATGTCCCGCTGATTTCCGAAGCCACACTATTTACGCTGCTGCAACCCTTGGCGCTCGCCGATTACCTGTTCCGGCCGGCCTTGCTGTGCGTGATCGTGGTTGTGGCCAAGCTCGCGCTCGACGGGTTTTTCGCAACTCAGAAGGGCCTTGCGATCCGCGCGACCGGTTCGAATCCGCGCATGGCGCGCTCGCAGGGAATAAATACCGGCAGCATGATCATGCTCGGCATGGCGATTTCGAACGCACTCGTCGCACTCGCCGGCGCGCTGTTCGCACAGACCCAGGGCGGCGCCGACATCTCGATGGGCATAGGCACGATCGTGATCGGGCTGGCGGCGGTCATCGTCGGCGAGAGCATCCTGCCCTCGCGCCGGCTGGTTTTGGCAACGCTGGCCGTGATTCTCGGCGCAATCGTCTACCGCTTCTTCATCGCGCTGGCCCTGAACAGCGATTTTCTCGGCCTGCAAGCACAGGATCTGAACCTCGTCACCGCGCTGCTCGTTGTCGTCGCGCTGGTGATTCCGCTGTTCAAGAAACGCCTGCTGGCATCTCGCAAGGGGCTTTGAAATGTTGTGCGCAAAGAACCTCCAGATCACGTTCAACCCCGGCACACCTATCGAAACCCGTGCGCTACGCGGCTTGTCGCTCGACATCCCGAACGGGCAGTTCGTCACCGTGATCGGCTCCAACGGCGCCGGCAAATCCACATTTCTGAACGCGGTATCGGGCGATCAGGCGGTCGATGGCGGCCAGATCCTGATCGACGGCGAAGACGTCACACGGCTGCCCGCCTGGGACCGCGCAAACCGCGTCGCGCGCGTGTTCCAGGACCCGATGGCCGGTACCTGCGAAGATCTGACGATAGAAGAGAACATGGCGCTCGCCCAGCAGCGCGGGCTACCGCGCGGCCTCTCGCACGCAGTCAAGGCTTCGATGCGCGAAGGCTTCCGCACAAGCCTCGCCAAGCTCGGCCTCGGACTGGAAAACCGCCTTTCCGACCGCATCGGCCTGCTCTCGGGCGGCCAGCGCCAGGCGGTCAGCCTTTTGATGGCCACGCTGCAACCGTCGCGCATCCTCTTGCTCGACGAACACACGGCGGCGCTGGACCCGCGCACAGCAGACTTCGTTCTTAATCTCACCGCCCGCATCGTCGCCGAGAAAAAGATGACGACGATGATGGTCACGCACAGCATGCGCCAGGCGCTCGACGTCGGCGAACGCACGGTGATGCTGCACCAGGGCCAGGTCGTACTCGACGTCGCAGGTGAGCAGCGGCGTGGCCTGGACGTGAAGCATCTGCTCGCGATGTTCGAGAAGGTGCGCGGCGAAGAGATAGACGACGACGCCTTGCTACTGGGCTGAATCCGTGCGCCATCCGGCGTAGTTCGTCGCCGCAATCCGTCTTAAGCAGCGCTTAATCTTCGACAGCGCAAGATGCATCTGCCCTGTTCAACAGGCTCTTTATCGAAAACGGAGAAACGACCATGAATAAGCTACTTGCCGCCCTGTTCGCCATGACCTTCGCTGCTGGCGTTTTCGCCGCCGATGCCCCGGCCGCCGATGCGAAGCCGGCTGCGGAAGCCTCCAAGCCGGCGCCGAAGAAGGCCAAGAAGCAGCACAGTCACAAGATGGACAAGGCAGCGCCCGCTGCCGCCGCATCGCCAGCCAAGTAAGCTTTCGCGATCTGGCCGAAAAAGCCCCGGTATCCGGGGCTTTTTTTCGTTAACCCGCGAGCGGAGGATAATTCGCGCGGTATAGGGAGTGACACAACATGCGCATATTGCTCGTCGAAGACGATCCCATGGTTGGCGACGCGGTTCGCAAGGGGCTTGCAAACGCGGGTTTCACGGTCGATTGGGTGCGCGACGGCCGCGCCGCCGAACTCGCGCTCGAAGCCAACCAGTACGCCGCCGGCGTGCTCGATCTGGGCCTGCCGCGCCGCGACGGCATGGAAGTACTGCGCGAGCTGCGCAAACGCGAAAATCCGCTGCCCGTGATCGTCGTGACCGCGCGCGACGCGGTTGGCGACCGGATCGCCGGTCTGAATGCCGGCGCAGACGATTACCTGACCAAGCCTTTCGATCTGGACGAGTTGATCGCGCGCATCCGCGCACTGATGCGACGCAACGCCGGCCGCGCGCAAAGCCTGATGCAGTGTGGCAGCCTGACGCTGGACCCGGAAAAGCGCGAGGCGCGGATCGATGGCGAACTCTTGCCGCTTTCGGCGCGCGAGCTTGCTCTGCTCGAAATCCTGATCGAAAAACCTGGCGTCGTGCTCTCGCGCGAGGCGCTGGAAGAACGGCTGTTCGGCTGGGGCGAGGAACCCTCGTCGAACGCGCTTGAAGTTCATTTGCATAATCTGCGGCGTAAGCTGGGATCGGACCGGATTCGCAACGTACGCGGCGTGGGCTACAAGGTTGTCGCATGAGAGCGCCGACGCGCGGATCGATCCGCCGCCTCCTGATCGTCTGGCAAATCGGCGCGCTGCTCCTGCTCGGCATCATGGCTTCGACGCTCGCATTCAGCCTCGCGCAGCGCTCCTTCAATGCGCTGCGTGATCTCGAACTCACGCAAATTGCCAACGCCATCGCGCGCCACGGCATCGAGGACGAATCGGACGACACCGATGACGACAGCCCCGGCGATTTTCTAAGTCAGGTTTGGGAAGCCGACGGCGGCCTCGTCTATGCAAGCCATGTGCCGGCAATTCCGAAGCCGGCCCAAATGGGCAGCTACGACCTGAAATACGACGGCCGCACCTGGCACGCTCACGCCCAGAACTATGGCGGACTCGTGATCGTCGTCGCGCGCGAGCAGGGCGCGCGGCTGTGGCTGCTGCGCGAGCTTTCGCTACCGATGCTCGCGATCCTCGCGCTGCTGACCTTTGGACTCGCACTATTGAGCTGGCGCCTGACCGGCTTTGCCTTCGCACCGCTCTCGACGCTACGCGACGAACTCCTGCAGCGCGACGCCAATTCGCTCGATCCACTGCCGACAACGACGCAGCCGCAGGAGCTTAAACCCCTCGTCGCGACGCTGAATCACCTGCTCGGCCGCATCGACGGCCTGCTCGGCGCGCAGCGCGAATTCGTCGCCGACGCCGCGCACGAGCTGCGCACGCCTATCGCCGCCGTGCGGCTCTATGCCCAGCTCGCCGAACGCAGCGACGACCCTGCCGAACGCTCGGCCGCGATCCGCAGCGTCCAGGACGCCGGCATCCGCGCAACCCACCTTGTCGAGCAATTGCTGGCGCTCGCGCGCCTCGAACCCGAGCAGACGAAGCCCTTGGAAAGCGTGGAATTAGCCGCGCTCGCGCGCGATGTCGTAAGCGGACATTCGGCGCAGGCTGAAGCAAAGGACATCGATCTGGGTGTCGCCGAGGCTGCCTTCGCGCAGGTACTGGCCTACCCCTTTGAGCTGCGCATGCTGCTGAACAATCTCGTCGACAATGCGCTGCGCTATACGCCCAGCGGCGGCCGCGTCGATGTCTCGGTGCTGGTCGACGGAGAGGCCCCGGAACTGCGCGTGGAAGACACCGGGCCGGGCATCCCCGAAGCGCTGCAAGAGAAAGTCTTCGAGCGCTTCCACCGGCTTGCGGGAGCCGAGCAGCCGGGCAGCGGACTCGGCCTTGCGATCGTCAAACGGATCGCCGAACGGCACGGTGCAATACTGCTGCTTGCCAATCGCGCCGAAGGTGGCTTGCAGGTACGGGTTTTGCTACCTCGAACCTAATTCAAACGCCCCAAAATACCGTCAAGCTGATCCAGGCTACCGAAGGCAATTACGAGCTTCCCGGCGCCCTTCTTGTTGGCCTGAATCTTGACCATCGCACCAAGTCGGTCGGCAAGATCTTCTTCAAGCCGCGCGACATCGCGATCGACCGGTTTGGCCTGTTTCTCGGCTAGCGGGCGCAAAGCGTGTTGGACGGCTTTTTCGGTTTCGCGCACGGAAAGCCGTTTGGCCACCACGAGATTCGCGAGCATGACCTGCTGCGCGCCCTCCAGCGCGAGCGTGGCGCGCGCATGGCCCATTTCTATGTCGCCGGCCATCAGGAGTTCGCGTACCGGTTCGGTCAGGCCCAAGAGGCGCAGCAGGTTCGTGGTCGCCGGCCGCGAACGGCCCACGGCGTCGGCGGCCTGCTGATGCGTCATGCCGAATTCGTCGATCAAGCGCTGGATGCCGAGCGCTTCTTCGAGCGGGTTCAGATCCTCGCGCTGGATGTTTTCGATCAGCGACATCGCGAGCGCGGCTTCGTCGGGGATCTCGCGGATCAGCACCGGTACTTCGGCGAGCTCGGCGATCTGCGCCGCGCGCCAGCGACGCTCGCCGGCAATGATCTCGTAGCGTCCGCCGCCGATAGGCCGCACCAGAATCGGCGACATCACGCCCTGGACGCGGATCGAGGCTGCGAGCTCTTCAAGGCTGCCCGCGTCCATGCGCGTGCGTGGCTGGTACTTGCCGGGCGCTAGCAGCGCCACGTCCAGCGTAGCCAGCCGGCCCGTGTCGTCCTCGTTATCGGCGCCAAGCAGCGCTTCGAGTCCGCGTCCTAAGCCCTTGGGTTTCTTCACCATTGTCGAATCCTTTGATATTACGAACGCTCAACTCGCCGCGAGACGGCTGATCATTTCCTCGGCGAAGGCGAGATACGCTTGCGAGCCCCGCGCGCCCTTGTCGAAAACGACGCCCGGCAAGCCGTGGCTAGGCGCTTCGGCAAGCCGCACATTGCGCGGAATCACCGACCGAAAGACCTTGTCCCCAAAGTGGCTTTCGAGCTGCGCGCTGACCTGCTGCGAGAGCGTGCTGCGCGGATCGTACATGACACGTAGAAGGCCGATGATCTTGAGATCGCGATTGAGCTTGGCGTGGACCTGTTTGATCGTATTGACGAGATCCGACAGACCTTCCAGCGCGTAATACTCGCACTGCATAGGAATGATTACGCCATGCGCGGCGCACAGACCGTTGAGCGTAAGCATCGAGAGCGAAGGCGGGCAATCGATCAGAACGAAGTCATAGTCGGAATCGACCGCTTGCAGCGCCTGCTTGAGGCGATTTTCGCGCTCTTCCAGATCGACGAGTTCGACTTCGGCGCCCGCGAGATCGCGGTTCGAAGGCAGCACGTCGTAGCCGCCGGCCTCCGAACGCGCACGCACTTCGGCAAGCCCGTTGAGGCCAACGAGCAGGTGGTAGACCGAAATCTGCAAGCTACGCTTATCGACGCCCGACCCCATCGTCGCATTGCCCTGCGGATCGAGATCCACGAGCAATACACGCTGTCCATGCGCCGCCAGGGCGGCCGAGAGATTGACGGTGGTGGTCGTCTTGCCGACGCCGCCCTTCTGGTTTGCGACTGCAAAAATTCGGGCCATTCAGGTGCGCTCGATAACGATCAAATGTCTATGGATGGCTTGCACGCCGGGCAGGCGCAGCGGGATCGCCTCGACCATCCGCGTACCCGTGGGGAGTTGGGCGATTTCCTCGTGAGGATACACGCCCTTCATGGCGAGCCAACGCCCACCGGGTGCGAGCAGGTGGCCAGTCAGTTCGACAAAGTCGTTCAAGGCCGAAAAAGCACGTGAAATGATCGCGGGGAACGGCGCATCGGGCTGCCAGATCTCGACGCGTTCGTGGTGCGCGGTGAGGTTCGTAAGCCCGAGCTCGATTCCAGCCTGACGCATGAAGATTGCCTTCTTCTGCACGGTATCGACCGTATGCACTTCGAGATCCGGCCGCGCGATGGCAAGCACAATCCCCGGCAAACCGGCGCCAGCGCCTATGTCGGCGATCCGGCCAGCCTGGATATGCGGCAGCACGGTCAGCGAATCGAGCAGATGATGCGTCAGGATGCCGGCGGCGTCGCGAATCGCGGTCAGGTTATAGACCTTGTTCCATTTTGCGATCAACGCTGCATAGGCGAGCAGCTTCGCACAGGCATCGGGCGGTAACTCCAGGCCAAGTTCGGCGAGACCTGAAACGAGCAGGGATTCGGAAGTCACGTTTATTTTATTTATTCGGGTAGCGAAAATTATGCGACGCGCGTGAGTTGCAATTTCTTCAGATGAATCATCAACATCGATATCGCCGCTGGCGTCACACCTTGAATCCGACCCGCCTGCCCCAGAGTTTCTGGACGATGCCGGGTAAGCCGCTGCTGGACTTCGATAGACAGGCCGCGGACGTCGCCATAATTAAGATTCTCGGGCAGACGCAGGTTTTCCTGCGCGGCCTGGCGCGTAACCTCGTCCTGCTGGCGGTCGATGTAGCCCTGATATTTGGCCGAAATCTCGATCTGTTCCACCGCTTGCGGATCGTCCAGCGGATCGCCCGGCGCAATCGACAGCTTCATGAGATCGGCGTACGCAACCCCAGGCCGACGCAATAGATCGAATAGCCGAACTTCACGCGATAGCGTTTCGCCTAGCAAGGCTTCGGCCTCGCCTTCGACGAGCTTGTGCGGCACCGCCCATGTCGCACGCAAGCGCTCGGTTTCACGCGCCACGGCGTCGCGCTTGCGACAAAAGGCATCCCAACGACGGTCATCGACGAGGCCGAGCTTGCGACCGGCTTCGGTCAAACGTAGATCAGCATTGTCCTCGCGCAGGCTCAAGCGATACTCCGCACGCGAAGTGAACATCCGGTAAGGCTCGGAGACGCCGCGCGTAATCAGATCGTCGACAAGCACGCCCAAATAGGCTTCAGAGCGGCCAGGACACCAGGCTTCGCGGCCTTGCGCTCGGAGCGCTGCATTCGCGCCCGCCAGCAAACCTTGAGCGGCAGCTTCTTCATAACCTGTCGTGCCATTAATCTGGCCAGCGAAGAACAAACCGGCAATCGACTTCGTTTCGAGACTGGATTTGAGATTGCAGGGATCGAAGTAATCGTACTCAATCGCATAGCCCGGCCGCAGAATGTGAGCGTTTTCCATGCCTCGAATTGAGCGCACGACTGCGAGTTGTACGTCGAAAGGTAAGGAAGTCGAGATTCCGTTCGGATAGAACTCGTGCGTCGTAAGACCCTCGGGTTCGAGAAAAACGTTATGTCCATCCTTGTCCGCGAAACGGTGGATCTTGTCCTCGATCGATGGACAGTAGCGCGGCCCCACACCTTCGATAACGCCCGTATACATGGGCGAACGATCTAGGTTCACGCGGATGATTTCGTGCGTGCGCTCGTTTGTGCGCGTGATCCAGCATGGTAGTTGCGCCGGATGTTGGGCTGAATTACCAAGGAAACTGAATACCGGAACCGGATCGTCGCCGGGCTGCTCTTCCATGACAGAGAAATCGATCGTCTTGCCGTCGATTCGTGGCGGCGTGCCGGTTTTGAGCCGGCCGACCGGCAGCGCAAGTTCGCGTAGTCGATGCGAAAGACTTACCGCAGCCGGGTCGCCGGCACGTCCTGCCGTGTAATGCTGCAAACCGACGTGCACCAGACCATTCAAAAAAGTGCCCGCCGTCAGAACCACGGTCTGCGCTTCAAAGCGCAAACCAATCTGCGTCAGGACGCCAGTCACCCTGTCGCCTTCGACGGTAATGTCGTCGACCGCCTGTTGAAACAAGGTCAAATTCGCCTGATTCTCTAACCGACGGCGAATCGCCGCTTTGTACAGCACACGGTCTGCCTGAGCGCGCGTCGCACGAACAGCCGGCCCCTTGCTTGCATTGAGAATGCGGAACTGGATGCCGCCCTCGTCCGTGGCCTCGGCCATTGCGCCACCGAGCGCATCGACCTCCTTGACCAAGTGCCCCTTGCCGATACCGCCTATCGACGGATTGCAACTCATCTGCCCAAGCGTTTCGATATTGTGCGTGAGCAGCAGCGTCGCACAACCCATGCGGGCAGAAGCCAGCGCAGCCTCGGTGCCGGCATGGCCACCACCGACGACGATCACATCAAAACGGGTTGGGTACAGCATTTCGGCTCGGGAAGAAGATCGGACAGAGGGGCGAAATCATACTCGCCGACTACCGAAAAGCCCAGTCAGATCGGGGGTTTCGATTCTGTTTCACGTGGAACATGTTCAGTGAGCCATCATTTCCCAGCTCAATTTCCCGACAAGCACTGCCACCACACCCAGGAACAACCACCGAATAAACCCATTGCCGTGGCGCAAAGCAAGATGCGACCCGACAAGCGCACCGAGAAGATTCGCAACTGCCATGCTTGCGGCAAGTTTCCAATAGATACCGTCGTGGCTTGCGAAAAAAATAATCGCAGCCAGATTGGTTGCAACGTTAACGAATTTCGCCGTCGCGGATGCTTTCAGAAAATCGAAACCAAACCAACGAACAAAGATGAAAATTAGAAAGCTTCCCGTCCCAGGACCGAAAAAACCATCATAAAAACCAATCAACCCACCGAAACCAAGTGCAGCCGGAACGATCCACCGCTGCGGCATCGGATGCCGCTCCATATGACCGAAATCCTTCTTGACGAAGGTGTAGATCCCAACGAGCACAAGCAAGCCAAGAACCAAAGGCTTCATCGTCTCCTTCGGCAAAGCGGAAACCGAATGCGCACCGAACCATGAGCCCACGAAAGCCGCAGGCGCCGCCCATCCAGCAATTTTCCACGGAATCGAAATTTTCCGTGCGTACTGCAAACATGCCGATGACGTACCCACGACAGCGGCCGCCTTGTTTGTTCCAAAAAGGAGGGGGATCGGTGCGTTAGGAAATGTCGTCAGAAGCAACGGAATCAAGATCAAACCGCCACCGCCAACGACAGCATCCACCAAGCCAGCGAAAAAAGCGCCGGCCGAAAGAATCATCCACTCCATGCGTTCAACCTTGTTTCACGTGAAACGTGATTCACTAAACCACCTTGGATTTTCAAGCCCAAAGCGCCTTCGCAATCGCCTTCCAGCAATCATCCCCATGCAGCTCGACATTCTTGTCCGCCGACTCCGCCATCAACGTATTCATGAGCCCGATCATCCCACGAAGCTCGAACCACGCAATTGCACGATGATCGAGTGACGCACTGACTTTCTGCTCTTTCGCCAAGACCCGCGACGCCAGATCGCGCATATCGCTCTCCGACTTCCAGTCGATGTCGAGAATCACAAGCTTGCGCTGAATCTCGGTCGCCAGACGCTCGGCTTCCGTTTTGTAGTAGCTCAGATCGTATTCGCCCACGGTGTATGCCTCATTTTTCAATACGAAATATCAAATATTAGAGATTACGCTGCGGCGCGGGCCTGTATGAGCTCCAGCATTTCCGCGAGTCGGTTAAGTTCTCCTGGTTTGAAGATACCCTCAGGTCCGGAGGAGTTGATATCGACATAAGGGGTCTCATAGAGCCTGTCCACCTCCATGACGCCGTTCTGCGTCAGCTCCTGGATGATGAGTTCGACGAACTCGATCTGGTCGGATGTGGCGGTGCTGGCGTTGATAAAGTCGCTAAAGACCTGCATGGCAGCCTCTCGCTCCAAACCGACCAAGGAGCGGATGAAGACACCGAGCCCGTGGTTTTGCGCGCTCGCCGCCGTGATGAGTTCGCTCGAACCGCCGGCCTCGATAAGCATCTTCTCAAGTTCTTCGAGATCCGTCGGAGTCAGCGGCTGGTTACGGCGCAAGCGCTGGAGCGACAAGTGACTCTCATGGGCTTTGAGGAAAATCCGCGCCTTTTCCCTGAAATTGCCCATATTGAGCCCCGCCGTGGCCTGCGGCAGGTCCACGATGCTGGACTCGCCTAGCTCATCCTCAAAATTCGAGTAGACGAGTTTTTTCTGGCCCTTCGGAATCAGCTTGATGAGTGCACGCAGACGACGGCGTGCCGTCTCCAGCATGGGCACGGTGACGTCTTCCCACCAATCGTCGCTGGCGACCTGTGCGATAAACACGATTTCGGCCTTGATGGCGGGGATCGAGATCTGCTCTTCCAGATCACCGGCAAGCCGCTGAATCTTCTCGCGCAGGCTCACGAAATCCGACTTTGCCTGCAAGATGGAGAGCTGGGCGCGCAGCACCAGCATGTCGAAGCGCTTGGCCTCTTCGTCCTCGTCGCTAAGTGTGGTCGGCAGGCCTGCGACGCGGTCCCTCAGTTCGTGGAAGTCTTCCGACGAGAGCTTGCTCCAGGCTGTGGCCTCGGCAAATTTGTCGACGAACTGCCGGTGTGGACGAACGATGAAGTTATCCACATTCATTGCAGCCACCTGGTCGTTCAGCAAGGTCGCCGTTTCCACCCGCAGCTGAGCATCCGTGAGGTGACCGCCGTAAGGCGCGGGCACCGGTTCGCCCGCTACATTTTTGAGCTTCTGGTCGAGCGCGCCAATCACCTCCAGGCGCGCCTTGAAAAGCCGTTTGCCGAGCGGTTCGGTGCTGGCGCCTTCCGAGATTTCCGGATTGGCGCCGAAGAATTCCAGGTTCTCGCAGAAGTCGAAGATGAAGAAATTCTGCTTGTGCTCGCCGGGTGCGAAGAGATCCGGGCACAGCCGGGTACCGCGTCCCACCATCTGCCAGAACTTGGTCTTCGAGCGCACCGGCTTGAAGAACAGCAGGTTCACCACCTCGGGCACATCGATGCCGGTATCGAGCATATCCACCGAAATCGCGATGTGCGGCATCTGCTCCTTCTTCGAGAAGGCATCGATGAGGCTTTGCGCGTATTCGGTCTTGTACGTGACGATGCGCGCGAAATGGCCCTTGTACTCGGGGTAGTTGATGTTGAAGCGTTCGGCAATGAATTCCGCGTGGTCGTTGTTCTTCGCGAAGACGATGGTCTTGCCCAGGCGGTCGCCGGCGGCGACTTTCTGGCCCTTTTCCATCAGCACTGCGAGTGCCTTGTCGACGGTGTCGATGTTGAAAAGCCACTTGTTCAGCGCCTCGGCATTCACCTCATCCGGCGTGGAGCCTTCTTCGTTCCACTCCTGCGCATCCCATTCCTCCTTCTCTTCCTCGGAGAGCTGGTCGTACTTGATGCCTTGACGCTGGAACTTCAGTGGCACCGAGATGCCGACCGGCGGCACGAGATGCTTGTCGGCCACGGCCTGTTCGAGGTCGTAGGCATCGGTCGGCACGCCGGACTCCAGATCGAAGAGGCCGTAGGTGTTCTTGTCGATTTCGTCCTTGGGCGTGGCGGTCAGGCCCACCAGCAGGCAATCGAAGTAATCGAAGATGGCGCGGTACTTCTGGTACACCGAGCGGTGCGCCTCATCGATGACGATAAGATCGAAATGCCCCACGCCGAAGCGGCGCTGCCCGTCCTGAGCTTCGTCAATCAGCCCCATCATCGTCGGGTAGGTCGACACATAAACGCGGCCCTCGGTGTGCTTCTCGGTCACCAAATTCACGGGCGCCGCGTCCGGCAGGTGCTTCTTGAATGCACCCACGGCCTGATTCACCAGCGCCACGCGGTCGGCCAGAAAGAGCACGCGCTTGGCCCAGTTGGCGCGCATCAGCACATCGGCCAGCGCAATGACCGTGCGTGTCTTGCCGGCGCCGGTCGCCATCACGAGTAGCGCCTTGCGTTGGCGGCCGGCCTCGAAGCTCTCGCCCACGCGGCGCACGGCGCGAGTCTGGTAGTAGCGTGCCACGATGGCGCTATCGATGGGCGTCGCCGCCAAGGGCTTGCGGCTGCTGCGGCGCTGAATGATGAGCGTCAGTTCGGCCTTGGTGTAGAAGCCCTGCACCGCGCGTGGCGGGTAGGCCAGATCGTCCCACAGCCAGTTCTCGTAGCCATTCGAATAGAAGATCACCGGCCGTTGCCCGTACTGCGTTTCGAGGCAATCGGCGTAGAGCTTGGCCTGCTGTTGCCCGGCCAGAGGGCTCTTGGTCGTGCGCTTGGCTTCAATCAGGGCGAGCGGTTTGCCGTCGTCGCCCCACAGCACGTAGTCGACATAGCCCGTATTCTGCGCATTGGGCATGCCGGAGACTTCGACTTCATGATCCTTGGCGGGGTCGAGCATCCAGCCGGCTTCGCGCAGCATCAGGTCGATGAAAGCCTTACGGGTTTGAGCTTCGGAATAGTCGTGCGTGTCCGGCTGCACGCTGTTGGCCTGCTTTGCGGCGGCGACTTGCTTGCGCAAAAGCTGTAGTTCTTCGTCCAGCGCAGCTTTCGCACCGAGCACTTCGGACAGGCGCGCATCGCGCGTCCGCAAGGCGTCGTTCAGTTTCTGCAACTGCTCCTGCGTCTGCTGCGCGCTCGCAGCCGGCTTGGGCAGTAGCTCCAGCGAAAACGTAATACCTGGCGCCGGGCGAGCACTGCGTCCGTAGCTGCGCGCCAGCCAGTAGCAAAAGTGAAAAAGCTCGCGCAGCGCACCGAGCGCGTCGCTCGCAGCCATTTTGTTGTTGCCGTGCACGGCCAGATTGCCAAGATCCTTGATCAGCCGCGCCTTGGTGAACAAGGCTTCGCCCACGTTGGCCCGGAAGCTCGGCTCGTGAATCAGCGCGGAAAGAGTGTCCTGGTACGGGAGCTTGAAGGACTTGTCGTGGGTGTAGAGCCAGGCGACGGCTATTTCCAGCGCACGCCGGGCATAGAAACAGGACGTTCGCGCATCGTTGTGCGCTGTACTCTCCGCCTTGCTCGCGGCTTCGAAGAGCGGGGCCCATTCGGTTTGGAGAAAGGCGAAGTTGCTCATTTAGAGTTTTCCGTTGAAGGCACGGTGTTGAATGGAAGCGAAAAGGCCATCGAGTTCGTCAGCTGAAACCTGTTGTACTGCTCGCAGCATTTTTAATTGACACACTCGATTGTTGAACTGGATTTGTTTTTCAATTGGGGGGAGAGGAAAGGGCAATTTCGCAAGTTCGGTAATCTGAAGATGAGCGAGAGAGTTTCCCTTGCTCATATTCTTCATGATGTCTTGCACCGCATCTGTGCACAGATACCCCGCGACATACTCAGGAATCACCTTTTTATGGTTAATCTGAATTAAGGCAACAGACTGATTGATGCATATTTTCTCGTCGGTATTTACTACCGCCGTTCGACCAATCGTCCCATCCTTCGTAACCAAAATATCGCCTTTCTTGGGCTTTGACTTGGCTGTCAACTCGTCAAACTCTCTCTTGTCTGCATAATGAACGTTTTCAAGGTCAAGAAAGCCATGCTTCACATTCTTCGCAGTCAGAATTGGAATCCCTGAGTCAATATGCTTCATTGGCGATGTAAAACCATATGTAATACGGTCGGTAACATACTCAAAGGGAACGTGTGTTTCGTCTAGGCCTGTGGAAACTGGGTCCCCAAACATCTCAATGAAAATCGACTGCGCGAGGCTGTCGAGCTGCGCCAAGGCTTCGCGGCGCTTGGCTCTGAGGGCGTCGGCCTGGTCGAGGATGGCGGCGATGCGGCGTTGTTCGGGGAGTGGAGGACAGGGCGTGAGCAGTTTTTCTAAATCACTTTTTCTAAGTGCAGGAACCGTGGTGGCAGGCGCTAATGCGTAGAAATCAACAGTTCTTAGAAAGTGAAAAAGAAATCTTCCATCAATCTTTTCGTTGGGGATGGCTGCCATCGCATTGTTGTCGATGAGCATTTCGCATCCGGCAATCACTCTGTGGTTCTGACGGATGGCCTCGCCAATCTTTGCAAAGAGCACGCTTCCCTTTGGGACTGGCTTCGCCCGGAGCCGCTCCAAGTCTTCCGCATCAACGAAGTGGTCCGCACGTGCCAGTACGCGGTTGTTTGAGCGACCACACTTAGATATGTCACCGACCTTTGCGAACGGATAGTCACCATTGGCTCGCCCCTGAAGTTCGATCGGGAAGCCGAAACCCGCTTTCAACGAGACCAAATCACCCAGCGGCACAAGCTTGTAGGTCACTTCAGCATGCCCTCCAACTCCCGCATCCCCACCTGAATCTCTTCCTCCAACTCGGCAAGCCGAGCCAGAATCTCCAGCGGCGGCACATGCTCAACGGCTTCGTGCACAACCTCCTTGTAGCGGTTGATGGACAGGTCATAGCCCTGCGCAACGATATCGGCCTTGGACACGCAGAAACTCTGCGCGGTACGCGGACGTTCGCGCTCGCTACCGTCGCGCTGCGACCAGCGCGCCAACACGTCCGGCAGGTTGTTCTTGGCGTGCTCGGCTTCGCTCAGCGCTTGCGTCGGCGTGACGCCGAGCTTGGCTTCATCGAGTAGCGGCTGGCGCTTGTCGTCGAGGCTCCAGCCATCGGCGTCCATGTCGTAGAACCAGACCCGCTCGGTGCCGCCGGAGTTGGTCTTGGTGAATAGGAGGATGGCGGTGGAAACCCCGGCGTAGGGTTTGAAGGCGCCGGCGGGCAGGGAGATGATGGCGTCGAGCTTTTGGTCTTCGACAATCATGCGGCGCAGCTCCTTGTGCGCCTTCGAAGAGCCAAAGAGCACGCCGTCCGGCACGATGACGGCGGCCCGCCCGCCGGGCTTGAGCAGGCGCAGGAAGAGAGCGAGAAAGAGCAGCTCGGTCTTCTTGGTCTTTACGATGTCGAGCAGGTCCTTGGCGGTGTTCTCGTAGTCGAGCGAACCCGCGAAGGGGGGATTGGCGAGAATCAGGGAGTACTTTTCCTCGTCGCCGGCGTGGTCCTGGGCGAGCGAATCCTTGTAGCGGATGTCCGGGTTGTCGACGCCGTGCAGGGCCATGTTCATGCTGCCGATGCGCAGCATCGTGTTGTCGAAGTCGTAGCCGTGGAACATGCCGTGGTGGAAGTGTTCGCGCGCGGCTGCGTCGCGGAACGTCGCCGGGTGCTTGTCGCGCAGGTATTCGCCCGCCGCGACAAGGAAGCCGCAGGTGCCGCTGGCCGGATCGCAAATCACGTCCTTGGGCGTGGGCGCGGTCAGCTCGACCATCAGCCGGATGATGTGGCGCGGCGTGCGGAACTGGCCGTTCTGGCCGGCTGCGGCAATCTTGCCGAGCATGTATTCGTAGAGGTCGCCCTTGGTGTCGCGGTCTACCATCGGCACGCCATCGAGCATGTCCACCACCTTGGCGAGCAGGCTGGGCGTGGGGATGGTGAAGCGCGCGTCGCGCATGTGGTGGGAGTAGGTTGAACCATCGCCACCCATGGTGCGCAGGAAGGGGAAAACGTGTTCGCCGACCACGCTATACATTTCGCTCGGCGCAAAATTCTTGAAGCGGGACCAGCGCAGGTCTTCGAAGCTGCGATCCTTGGCGTCATGACCTTCAGGGAAGATGCGCCGCGCCATCGGCTTCTTGAGACGCAGGGCCTTGTTTTCTTCCAGTGTATGCAGGTCGTCCAGCCGACGCAGAAAAAGCAGGTAGGTGATTTGCTCCATCACCTCCATGGGATTGGAAATGCCACCCGACCAGAAGGCATTCCAGATGCCATCGATTTGACTGCGAAGCTCGCCGGTAAGCATGTATTTCCTTATTAGTGCTCGGGAAACGCGTGCCCCCGATGCTGAATAAAAAAACAGAAATTTTAATCCAAATAGAGAAATTCGCCGTATGCC
>JAVBKC010000068.1:0-4458 GCA_031554255.1 Niveibacterium sp. | reverse complement strand
GAGAGTGGGTTTCACTTAAGTTCGATTCTTTAGCGAGCGCGGAAGGCAAAGACACCGCCGTCCGCGGTCTGGGCGACGAAACCGTCGTCGGTGCGCAGCAGCGGTGCACCGACGGATGAGCCGTCAGTTTTGACCCGCCCGGAAAAGCGGCCGTCCTTTTTGTCGAGCAGATGCACCCAGCCCTCGAAGTCGGCCACTGCGACGTTCTCGTCGAGCGCGAGTGGGCGGCCGAGCTGGCGCAGCTTCAGACCATCCTGCTTCCACAGCGTTGCGCCGGTGCGCAGATCGAGCGCATACACCGAGCCGCGATCGTCGCTGACATAGAGCCGCGCGTCATCGGCGTCGATGCCGACGGCCGTCGAGATTTCGCGCCCCCATACGGCGACGCCGCGCGTCACATCGAAACAGGTGACTTTACCCTGGTAGGAACCGGCGCACAGTTGCTTGCCGACCGGTACCGGCGCGCCGACGACATCGGCCAGACGTTCGAGTTCGGTCGAGCCGCGCGGCGAAGCGACCGAGCCTTCCCAGGCGAGTTGACCGTTGTTGGCAGTGATCGCCACGAGTTTGCCGCCCGCAAAACCACCGAAGACGTAGCTGTCGAAACGCACCAGTTCGTCGTAGGTGCGCAAGGACAGCGGCGGCGTTGCGCGCGAGTAAGTCCATTGGGTACTTCCGTTGGCGGTGGCGAGCGAGACGATGCGCGAGTCGCCGACGCGCACGAGTACGCCGCTCGCATCGACAAACGGCTGCGCGCTGATTTCGCCGAGCAGATCGACCTTCCAGCGTGCGGCGCCGGTTACCGCGTCGAAGGCCAATACGCTGCCGTGTACGCCGCCGACGACGACCAGATCGCGCGAGGCGCCGACACCCGCGACGAGATCGACGCCCGTCTTCACGCGCCAGGTGCTACGGCCCTTTTCGAGCCGGTAGATATCGCCGTCCTGGCTCGCCGCGAATACGGCATCGTCAACGAGCGCCGGTTCGAGGAAGGCGGTATCGCGCTTGCCGACGCCGGCCTTCCAGGTCTGATCGATCCGCGCCGTTGCCGCGATCGGTTTGAGTTCGGCCGGACGATCGGCGTCGTCCTTATCCCAGAACTTCCACGACGAACACGCGGAAAGCCCTAGCACTGCCGCCAAAAGCAGCGAAAAACGGAACTTGAACATCAAACCCCTCCGAGCGCGTCGAGCTTCTGTTCGATCATGCCCTTCAATTGTTGGCTGCCCTGGTCTTTCGCCAGGGCGTCGATTGCTTCCTTGTATGCAAGCTTGGCTTCGGCCGGCTTGCCCGCGGCAACGAGCGCATCGCCGCGCAGATCGGCATAGCGCGGCACGAAGGCCTCGGCAGGCTTGACGGAAAGCTGCTTGAGCGCCGCGTCGTAAGCTTTTTCGTCGATCAGAAGTGCCGCTAGTCGCAGGCGCGCAAGGTCGCGAATCAGCGAATCGTTGGCCTTGTCGGCCGCCCATTCGAGTTTGCTCTTCGCGCTCGCTTTGTCGCCGGCTTCGAATTGCGCCTTGGCGGCTAGCAGGGCTGCAAGATCGGCGTAGGCGGTGCCGTTGTATTTTTCGGCAAGAAGGCCCGATGTTTCGCGGATCTTCTGCGCGTCGTTTGTCTCGACCGCCTTGACCAATGCGCTATAGACGCCGCTGGCCTCGCCGGCTTTGCTCTCGCCATACCAGTTCCAGGCGCGCCAGCCGACGACGGCGACGGCCAGCACGACGGCGGCCAACGTGAGCGTGTTGCCCCATTTGTCCCACCAAGCGCGGATCTGGGCGAGTTGTTCCTGTTCTTCTAGGTCAAACGCTGCCATCTTCTTCTTCCATGTTGTAGAGCATAGCGGCGAGCGTATCGCCGAGTAGAGCCGCCGGTGTTCGGCCTTGTTCGCCGTCTTCGCGCAGCGGTTTGAAACTCAGTTCGTCGCGGGCGACTTCATCGTCGCCCGCGATGACCGCGACGGCCGCGCCTGAGGCGTCGGCCTTCTTCATTTGCGACTTGAAACTGCCGCCGCCGCAATGCAGCACGACGGCAAAACCCTGTTCGCGCAGGGCTTCGGCCTGGCGGAACGCGTACGGTGCGGCCGCCGCGCCCTGGTGGACGAAATAAACGTCGGGCGCAGAACGCGCCGCATCGCCCTGGATTTCGGCCCAGAGAAGCATCAGACGTTCCATGCCCATCGCAAAACCGCAGGCTGGCGTCGGCTTGCCTCCGAGTTGTTCGACCAGCCCGTCATAACGGCCGCCCGCGCAGACGGTGGCTTGCGCGCCGAGCTTGTCGGTGACCCATTCGAACACGGTGCGGTTGTAGTAGTCCAGCCCGCGCACGAGGCGCGGATTGATCCGATAGGGCAGGGATGCTTCGCGCAGCAGATGTTGCACGCCTTCGTAATGCGCGCGCGATTCCTCGCCGAGATGTTCGATGAGTTGCGGCGCCGCTTCGACGAGCGCCTGCATCGCCGGGTTTTTGGTGTCGAGGATACGCAGCGGATTCGTATGCAGGCGGCGTTGCGCGTCGGCATCGAGCTGTTCGCGGTTGGCTTCGACGTATGCGATCAGCGCGCGGCGAGGCGCCGCGCGCTCGTCCGGCGAGCCGAGCGAGTTGATTTCGAGCGCGATGTCTTCTTCGAGGCCCAGGTCGCGCCACAGCCGCCCGCACATGACGATGTGCTCGGCATCGATGTCCGGCCCGGTAAAACCGAGCGCTTCGACGCCGACCTGGTGAAATTGGCGCAGGCGGCCTTTCTGCGGGCGTTCGTGGCGGAACATGGGGCCGTGGTAGTAGAGCCGCTGCGGCCCAGCCGCGTTGATCAGATTGTGTTCGAGCACCGCGCGTACGCAGGAGGCCGTGCCTTCGGGCCGCAGCACGAGCGCATCGCCGTTGAGCTTATCTTCGAAGGCGTACATCTCCTTCTCGACGATATCGGTGTCGGCGCCAACCGCGCGCACGAAGAGCGGCGTGAATTCGACGATGGGCGTGCGGATCGGCCGGTAGCCGTAATCGCACAGCCAACTACGCACGAGCTCTTCGAAGAGCTCCCAGCGTTCGGCTTCTTCGGGCAGGATGTCGTGCATGCCGCGCACGCCAGAAATGAGTTGTTGTGCCATAGATTCCGTTCTTGTCGGTGTGGCGGCGGTTCGGATTCCGTCGCGCCGCGCTGCTGAAGCCGGTTCAGCCTTTCCTTACGTATTTTCTTGCGACGTAGTCGTCGATGATGGCTATGAACTCGCGCGCAATGTTTTCGCCGCGCAGCGTCACGCTTTTTTGACCGTCGACGAAGACCGGCGCGGCGGGGCTCTCGCCGGTGCCGGGCAGCGAGATGCCGATGTTCGCGTGGCGGCTCTCGCCGGGGCCATTGACGATGCAGCCCATGACCGCGAGCGTCAGGTTCTCGACGCCGTCAAACTGGTTTTTCCACTCCGGCATCTTGTCGCGAACATAGCCTTGAACCGACTGCGCGAGTTCTTGAAAGAAACTGCTCGTCGTGCGTCCGCAGCCGGGGCAGGCCGTCACCATCGGCGTGAAGGCGCGCAAGCCCATGCTTTGCAGAATTTCCTGCGCGACGACGACTTCCTGCGTGCGCGCGCCGTTCGGCTCGGGCGTTAGCGATACGCGGATCGTGTCGCCTATGCCTTCTTGCAGCAGCACGGCCAGTGCCGCCGTCGAGGCGACGATGCCCTTGCTACCCATGCCGGCTTCGGTCAGGCCCAGATGCAGCGGATAGTCGCAGCGCGCGGCAAGCATCCGATAGACCGCGATCAGATCCTGCGCGCTCGATACCTTGGCCGACAGGATGATGCGCTCGCGTCCTAGCCCGAACTCTTCGGCCTTGGCGGCCGATTCCAGCGCCGAGGTGACGAGCGCCTCGCGCATCACCGCCCCGGAGTCCAGCGGTTCGGCGCGGGCATGGTTTTGATCCATGATCCGCGCGAGCACGCTCTGATCGAGGCTGCCCCAGTTAACACCGATGCGTACCGGTTTGTCATATTTGCAGGCGAGTTCGACGATGGCGGCGAACTGCGGGTCGCGCTTTTGCCCGGCGCCGACGTTGCCCGGATTGATGCGGTATTTATCGAGCACTTCGGCGCATTGCGGATACTGCGTGAGCAGGCGATGGCCGTTGTAGTGGAAATCGCCGATGAGCGGCACATCCACGTTCATTTTGAGCAACTGTTCGCGAATCCGTGGCACGGCGGCGGCCGATTCCTCGTTGTTGACCGTGATCCGTACGAGTTCCGAACCGGCGCGCGCCAACTGCGCAATCTGGATTGCGGTGGCGATGTGGTCGGCGGTGTCGGTATTCGTCATCGACTGGACAACGATAGGCGCATCGCCGCCGACGTGTACCTGTCCGATACGCGTCTGCCGCGTCGCGCGGCGCGCGGCAGCTAGCGCGGGAACGGCTTTATCGAGCGACATCGGGCCTCACTTGAGCGATAGACGCGCCACGCTGACCTTCGT
>JAVBKC010000106.1:0-9976 GCA_031554255.1 Niveibacterium sp. | reverse complement strand
TGTTGCCGATGGCGCCGGCGCACACGCGGTGATTGCACCGAAGGATCGCGCGGTCGGGCTCAATGCAACCGCGATGAAGGTCGCCAGCGGCGCCGCCGACACGGTGCCGTACATCACGGTGACAAATCTTGCGCGCACCCTGCGCGAACTCCAGGACGCCGGCATTTGGTGCATCGGCGCAGCCGGCGAAACCGACAAGGAACTCTACGCGGCAGACCAGAGCGGCCCGCTCGCCTGGGTGCTCGGCGCCGAGGGCGACGGCCTGCGCCGGCTCACGCGCGATACCTGCGACGAACTCGCAAAGATTCCGATGCATGGCGCGGTGGAAAGCCTCAACGTCTCGGTCGCAAGCGGAATTTGTCTATTCGAGGCAAGGCGGCAGAGGCACAAGGCGTGAGGAATTGGCATTACGAAACAGCCGAGAAGGACGATCTGGCGGCCATCTGCGCATTTTTCCACGACGCTGTGAAATAGAAACTGGCCCGCCGACAGCGGGCCAGTTTTCGTGGCAGCCCAATCAGGAGACGCAGGCTTTGTTATGCGAAGCATGCAAACCCTTGGTTTTAGCGTCGGCTTCGCTCATGTATTGGCCGTTTTTCGTTTTGCCGTAATGGGGGGAGCCTGGGCAGTGATAGACCTTGCTGCTGGTGTTCGCCCATACCTTGCCGGCACCGCCACCCGGCGCAGGGCCTTGTGCGGTTTTGGTTGCGGGTTTCGAGGCAGAAGCAGTTGGTGTTGCGGCATGGGCGACGGAACCGAGGCAGATTGCGATCAGCAAAACAGCAAACGAATGTTTCATGGCACACGCTCCAAAAGATTGGATGTTTCTCGCCCGACGCTGGCGAGGACGATCATGGTTACGGTGATCATGCATCGGCTCAACGGTTTGCGATTCACACGGAAAGGGTGCGTTGGCCTTGCATGTCAGTGCGTTTTTACAACGCAAGCCATGCGTGCTGCTCGGGATAAATCCGAAGTAAGCGCAATGCATTACAAGTCAGACCTCGACTGCAAAGGCAGATTCTGCAGCGTGCGCTGTTCCGCCATTCATGGCAGGGGCTTCACCGGCAGCATCGATTCGCCGTGTTATGATCCGGCGTGGCGGGTCTCCTCGCATTGCAGCGTGGGAATCTGGTCAGGTCCGGAAGGAAGCAGCCATAACCGCTTCCTGTAAGTGCCGAGGGTCAGGCTCGCCACCCCAAATACCGAACGGGCGGGGCATCGAAGGATGCCCCGCCCGTATTTTTTCGCTCCGTGCATTGCACGGGACGGCGCCACCCCCTCTGCTAGAATCCGCCGCATGAGTTACCTGGTGCTGGCGCGCAAATGGCGCCCCAAGAGCTTCGACACCCTGGTCGGGCAGGAGCATGTGGTGCGCGCGTTGTCGCATGCACTGGCCACCGGCCGCCTGCATCACGCATGGTTGTTCACGGGTACGCGCGGCGTCGGTAAAACGACGATCTCGCGAATACTCGCCAAAGCACTCAACTGCGAAACCGGCGTGACAGCCACGCCATGCGGCATCTGCTCGGCCTGCCAGGAAATCGACGCCGGACGTTTTATCGATTACGTCGAAATGGACGCGGCAAGCAACCGCGGCGTCGACGACATGGCCGCGTTGCTCGACCGCGCGGCCTATGCGCCGACGCGCGGGCGCTACAAGGTCTACATGATCGACGAAGTGCACCAGCTCACCGGGCACGCGTTCAATGCAATGCTCAAGACGCTCGAAGAGCCGCCGGCGCATATAAAGTTCATCCTCGCGACGACCGACCCGCAGAAGATCCCGGTTACCGTGCTCTCGCGCTGCCTGCAGTTCAATCTGAAGCAGATGCCGCCTGGCCACATCGTCGAACATCTCGCGCGCATTCTCGAAGCCGAAAGCGTGCCGTTCGAACCCGGTGCGCTGCGGCATCTTGCGCGCGGCGCGAACGGTTCGATGCGCGATGCGCTGTCCTTGCTCGACCAGGCCATCGCGCACGGCGCGGGCCGCGTCGAGGAAACCGACGTGCGCGACATGCTCGGCTCTGTCGGCGAAGACCAGCTGCAAGAATTGCTCGAAGCGCTGGCCGCGCAGGATCTGCCCGCGATGCTCGCGATTGCCGATGCGATGCAGGCGCGCAGCCTCAGCTTCGCTGCCGCGTTGCAGGCGCTCGCAAGCCTGTTGCAACGGCTCGCACTCGCGCAGTACGCGGCGCAGGCGATCAGCGATGCTAGCGAGCGCGCGCAGCTCGAAGCACTAGCCGCGCGCTTCGAGGCGGAATTCCTGCAACTTGCCTACCAGATCGCGATCCACGGCCGCGACGAACTCGCGCTCGCGCCCGATCCCTACACCGGCTTTACGATGACGCTGCTGCGTCTTTATGCATTCCGGCCCGAGAATCCGGGCGCTGCGGGCCGGGCACCGTCCGTAAACACGGCAGCACCCGTGCGGCCGATTGCCGCGCCAGTAACACGCAAACCGTCCGAGCCGCCGCCTGCCGCGCAAGCCAAAACCAAAGCACCGCAGCCGTCCGACCTGCCTTACCCGACACACAGCGAGGCCACGGCCGAACCGCGCACGCAACTCCAGGTCGAAGAATCCACGCCAGCGCCAAGCCTCGATGCACTGACCGAAGCGCCCCCGCCGACGCTCACCGGCAGCCCGAACACTGGACACGCCAGCATCGCAGCGCCGCCATTCGATCTGCCTTATTCGACGCGCGACGAAGCCTTTGCCGAACCACGCACGCAAATCCGCGCCGAAGAACCTGCGCCAGTTCAGACCTTCGTCGCACCCGCGGGTGCACCTGCCGCAACAAGCGTGGACAGCCCGGACGATTGGCATGTCATCGTCGCCTCGATGCGGATCGGCGGCCTCGTGCGCGAACTGGCGCAGCAATGCGAGTTGCTTGAAATCGACGGCGGCCGCGTACGGCTACGCCTGCCCGATGCGCAAAAGCATCTGGCCGCCATGCAAAATACACGCGACAAACTGCAAGAAGCACTCGCGACGCATCTGGAACGGCCCGTGAAACTCGTGATCGAAGCCGGCGAAGTCGCGAGCGAAACACCGGCCCAGCGCAATCAGGTCGAGAAGACGCGCCGGCAAGCCGATGCGATCGCCGCACTCCAGGCCGATCCGTTTGTGCGCGAAGTCATCGAACGATTCGATGCGACATTAATCGAGGCATCCGTAAAACCCCTGGCTTGAGCCAGGAGACATTTTTGTTGCAGCAAGTCCCCCGTGGCGGGACTTGCGCTGCAACGTGTGGTGAAGGTCCCGGCAGTAACGCCGGACTTCCCACGAGTTAGAACAAACGCCCTTTGGGGCGTTCTGGTCCAGTCTTGTTGCAGCTCACCCCCGCCATAAATGGCGGGACTTGCGCTGTAACGCGTGGTCGAACCTCTTTTTTTCGAGGAGCAGCAAAATGTTCAAAGGCGGTGGAATGGGCAATCTGGCCGGGCTGATGAAGCAGGCCCAGCAGATGCAGGAAAACATGAAAAAAGTGCAGGACGGCCTCGGTGCCATCGAAGTCGAAGGCGCTTCCGGTGCCGGCATGGTCAAGGTGCAGATGACCTGCAAGTACGACGTGCGGCGTATCGCGATCGATCCGTCCGTCATGGACGACAAGGAAATGCTCGAAGACCTCGTCGCCGCCGCCGTGAACGACGCGGTACGCAAGGTCGAGGCGACGACACAGGAAAAAATGGCGGGTTTCACCTCCGGGCTCAATCTGCCGCCGGGCATGAAGCTGCCGTTCTGATGACGCACGAATCCGCTGGTACGCGATGCCCGCTCCGCTCGAAGTCCTGATCGAATCCCTGCGCTGCCTGCCCGGCGTGGGGCCAAAATCCGCGCAGCGCATGGCCTACCACTTATTGCAGCGCGACCGTAACGGGGCGGAACGGCTCGCGACGGCGCTGGGCGATGCGCTCACACGGCTCCAGCATTGCAGCCGCTGCAACAGCTTCGCCGAAGAACAAATCTGCGAGCGTTGCACCAACCCGTCGCGCGACCCGCAATTGCTCTGCGTCGTAGAAATGCCGGCCGACCTTGCGATGATGGAGCAAGCCCACGCCTATCGCGGACTCTATTACGTACTGATGGGCCGCGTTTCGCCGCTCGACGGCATCGGCCCGCGCGAACTCAAGCTCGATCGCCTGCTCGCGCGCGCGACCGACGGCGTTGTCCGCGAAGTGATCCTCGCCACCAACTTTACGAACGAGGGCGAGGCGACCGCCCACTACGTCGGCGAGATGCTGCGCACGCGCGGCTTGGCGGTCAGCCGGCTCGCGCGCGGCGTGCCGGTCGGCGGCGAACTCGAACACACGGACGTCGGCACGATTGCGCAGGCGATGGTCGAACGCCGCAGTCTCTAAAACTCATGCCACATTCATATTGAATAAAGGCGGCCCAGCGTGAATGAACAGCATTTCATCGAACTTCTGTTCCGTCGCATCGGCCGCCCCTGGGTAAGCTTCATCCTGATCGCCGCCAACGTAACGGCCTTCGGCTATCTCGTGCTGCGTGGCGGCAATGCCATGCATCTGGAAAGTCAGCGGCTGATAGCGGCCGGCGCATTGTCGGGGCCCGTCGTATTGCAAGGCCAGTGGTGGCGCATGGCCAGCGCCATTTTCCTGCACGGCGGCCTGCTGCATATCGCAGTCAACATGTTCGCGCTATGGCAGGTCGGCGTATTCGTCGAACGCCTCTTCGGCCATCGCAACTATCTGCTCATCTACCTTGGCGCCGGGCTTTGCGGTTCGTTCGCAAGTCTGTGGTGGAAGCCCGCAGTGCTTTCGGTCGGCGCTTCGGGGGCGATTTTCGGACTCTACGGCGCGCGGTTCGGTTTCATGCTCGCCGAGCATGCCGCGATGCCGCGCGGACTCATGCGCGAGCTGCGTTCGAGCGCGCTCGCCTTCGTTGGCTTTTCGCTTTTCGCGGGCTTTGCACTGCCGGGCATCGACAATGCCGCTCACATAGGCGGGCTCGCTGGCGGCATCGTGCTCGGCGCGGGCTTTGCGCGTCCGCTCGACCGCCCCGAGCGGTTTGCCGATCTGACGCGCGCGCTCGTCGGGCTGTGCGTTGCCGGCGCGCTGTGCGGGGCTGCGTGGTTTGCCGTGCAGCCTGCGGCGGCGGCCTTCAAACGCGCCGACGCGGCAGCACGCTCGGTGCGCGCCTTCGCCTTTGCCGACGAAGCCTTGACGCGGCGCACGACGAATGTGTTCGAAGCATTCCAGCACGGCGAAATCAGTGAGTCCGCCGCGCTGTCGGTGATCGAGCACGAATTGATCCCGGCATGGGACGAACAGATCGACGCGCTGGCTTCGCAAGGCACGGGCGATCCTGCGCACGACGATCTGCAACGCTATGCCGAAGCCCGGCGCAATACCGCCATACTGCTCGCGCGTGCGATCCGCACACAGGATCGCCGCTGGCTTGACCAGGCCATCAACTGGAAACTGCAAGCGGAAAACATCTTGCAGACGATGCAGTTGCGACGGGCCACATCGGCAGGCGACGGCGGGCGGTGAGCGGGTGTTGGGCGGGGTAAAATTCTGCCCATGACCTCCGCCGCAGACCCCCGCTTCATTCATCTGCGCGTGCATACCGAGTTCTCCATCGAGGACGGTATCGCGCGCGTAGACGACACCATAGAACTCGCCGCGACCGACGCCATGCCCGCGCTCGGCATCTCCGATCTTGCCAATCTTTTCGGCATGGTCAAGCACTATACAGGCTGCCATGATGCCGGCATAAAACCCATCGTCGGCGTCGACACTTGGCTCACCAACGAGGCCGCGCGCGAGAAACCGCATCGCGCACTGCTGATCTGCAAGCATCGCGACGGTTACGGCCAGCTTTGCGAATTGATCACGCGCGCCTATCTCGAAAACAAGTTTCGCGGCCGCGCCGAGATCCGCCGCGAGTGGTTTTCCAGCGACACCGCCTCGGGCCTGATTTGCCTCTCGGGCGCGATGAACGGCGACATCGGCGCGGCGCTCGCGGCCGGCAATAGAGAATCGGCTCAGCGGCTCGCAGCCGACTGGGCCGAGCGCTTTCCGGGCAGCTTCTATATCGAACTGCAACGCGCGGGCCATGCCGGCACCGAGCGCTATATCCGCGATGCGCTCGAACTCGCTGACGCGCTCGATCTGCCGGTGGTCGCGACGCATCCGGTGCAGTTCGCCAGGCGCGAGGATTTTCGCGCGCACGAGGCGCGCGTCTGCATCGCGCAGGGCTATGTGCTCGCCGATACACGGCGGCCCAAGCCCTTTACCGAGGAGCAGTATTTCAAGAGTCAGGCCGAGATGGCCGCGCTTTTTCACGACCTCCCCGAAGCGCTCGAAAACGCGGTCGAAATCGCGCGCCGCTGCTCGCTGACCGTCACGCTGGGTAAGAACTTTCTGCCCCTGTTCCCGACGCCGGACGGCATGGGTCTCGACGACTTTTTGGTGCAGGAAGCGAAGCGCGGGCTCGAAGACCGGCTCGCGCAAATCTATCCGCATACCGAGGAGCGCGAGCGCGAACGGCCGCGTTACTACGAACGGCTTAAGTTCGAGACCGACACGATTATCCAGATGGGCTTTCCCGGCTACTTCCTGATCGTGGCCGATTTCATTCAGTGGGCCAAGAACAACGGTGTGCCGGTCGGCCCCGGACGCGGCTCGGGCGCGGGTTCCCTGGTCGCCTATTCGCTCAAGATCACCGACCTCGACCCAACCGCCTACGCATTGCTGTTCGAGCGTTTCCTGAACCCCGAGCGCGTGTCGATGCCCGACTTCGACATCGACTTCTGCCAGGACAACCGCTACCGCGTCATCGAATACGTGCGCGAACGCTATGGCCGCGATGCGGTGAGCCAGATTGCGACCTTCGGCACGATGGCTTCCAAAGCCGTGGTGCGCGATGTCGGCCGCGTGCTCGATCTGCCTTATGGTTTGTGCGACCGGCTCTCCAAGCTGATCCCCGTGGTCCAGAACAAGCCGCTCGGTCTTGCGCTCGCGAAAGAGCAGGAACCTGCCATCGGCGAGATGATGGCCGACCCCGGCGACGGCGAGTCGATCAGCGAACTGTGGGAACTCGCGCTGCCGCTAGAAGGCATGACGCGCGGCGTCGGCATGCATGCGGGCGGCGTACTGATCGCACCGGGCAAGCTCACCGACTTCTGCCCGCTCTACATCGCCGACGGCGAAGATGCGACGCCGGTGTCGCAGTTCGACAAGGATGACGTCGAGGCCGTGGGCCTCGTGAAATTCGACTTCCTCGGCCTGCGCAACCTCACGATCATTCAGCTCGCGCTCGAATACGTCGAGCGCCTCACGGGCGCAAAGATCGATTTGATGTCGCTCGGCTTCACCGACCCCGCCGCCTACCAGATCCTCAAGGACGCGAATACCACCTCGATCTTCCAGGTCGAATCGGACGGCATGAAAAAGCTCTTGAAGAAGCTCGGCCCCGATCGCTTCGAAGACATCATCGCCGTGCTCGCGCTCTATCGCCCAGGGCCGCTCGGCTCGGGCATGGTCGACGACTTCATTCTGCGCAAAAAAGGCCAGCAGGCCATCGACTATTTCCACCCCGACCTGGAACCGTGCCTCTCGCCGACCTACGGCGTGATCGTGTATCAGGAACAGGTGATGCAGATCTCGCAGATCATCGGCGGCTACACGCTCGGCGGCGCCGACATGCTGCGTCGTGCGATGGGCAAGAAGAAGCCTGAAGAGATGGCCAAGCACCGCGAGACCATCGCGGCGGGCGCGAAGAAAAACGGCTACGACCCGGCGCTCGCCGAGCAGCTCTTCGACCTGATGACGAAGTTCGCCGAGTACGGTTTCAACAAATCGCACACCGCCGCCTATGCCGTTGTCACCTACCACACGGCCTGGCTCAAAGCCCATCACTGCGCGGCCTTTATGGCGGCAACGATGTCGTCCGACATGGACAACACCGACACGGTAAAAATCTTCTTCGAGGACACGCTCGCCAACGGCGTCAAGGTGCTGCCGCCGGATGTGAACGCCTCGAACTACCGCTTCGAGCCAACCGATGCCAAGACGATCCGCTACGGCCTCGGCGCGGTAAAAGGCTGCGGCGCGCCGGCCGTCGAGGCGATTCTCGCCGCGCGCAGCGCAGACGGGCCGTTCAAGGATCTGTTCGACTTTTGCGCGCGCATAGACCGCCGCTCGGTCAATCGCCGCGTCGTCGAAGCGCTGATCCGCGCAGGCGCCTTCGATACGCTGGACGCGCATCGCGCACGCCTGATCGCAAGCGTCGGCATCGCGATGGATTGGGCCGAACACCAGGCCGCAAATGCCGCACAAGCGGGTCTCTTCGATGCGCCGGACATGGCGGCCGAGCACTCGCCGGCGCTTGTCGAGGCCAAACCCTGGATCGAGCGCCAGCGGCTTGTCGAGGAAAAAACCGCGATAGGTTTCTTCCTCTCCGGCCATCCGTACAACGCGGTCAAAGCTGAGGTCGCGCGCTTCATCCGCACGCCGCTCGCCAAGCTGGAACCGCGCAAGGAACCGCAAGTCATTGCCGGCGTCGTCGCAGGGCTACGAATCAAGATCGGCCAGCGCGGCAAAATGTGTTTCATACAACTGGACGACGGCAGCGCGCAACTCGAAGTCTCGGTCTTCGCCGAAGCGCTGGAAATGAACAAAAACAGGATCGTCACCGATGAAGTGCTGATCGTCGAAGCCAAGATCAGCCATGACGATTTCACCGGCGGCCTGCGTATCGTCGCCGACAAGCTCATGACGCTCGGCGAAGCGCGTGCCCGCTATGCGCGCGCGCTTGTGCTGCGCATGAACGGCGAAGCCGCCACCGAGGGCGCACGCGCAGCGGCCGTGCGGCTGCAAGAAATGCTCGCCGCCTACCAGGGTGACGCCGAGTCCGCTGGTTGTCCGATTCGTTTGTCGTACCGCAACGCGCACGCCCAAGGCGAGCTGCCGTTCGGCAGCAACTGGCGCGTGCGGCTCGAAGAATCGCTGCTCGAACAACTGCGCGAAAGCCTGAGCCCGGAAGGCGTGGAGATTCTGTACTCATAGCGCGATCAACAAAACGCAACAAGGGAGACCCAAATGGGCAGAATCGAAATAAGAGGCCGGATCGACCGGGATAGCCAAATGCATGGACTGCGCACCGTGACATGCGAGCCCGATGGCACCTGCACCCATGAAACCCCGGCCGACTATGCGCCCAATTCTAGGCAATGGGTCGCGTTCAGGTTAACGGACATCTCGTTTGTAATGCACAGAAAGGGCTGGCACGTGGCGGGAGCCCTGATGGAGCGCTGGTTTGCAGGGCGCGCCTATGCCATGAACGTTGATGAGAAAGAAAAAAAAACTCCCTACCCCGCCGATTTGACCGAAACCCAATTGGTTAAATTCGCCTGGGCCCTGAAGTTTCCGGAAGTCGCCGCCGCCTACCAGGCGCTGATTCGGCCGGACAAATTACTCTCGCCCTTGGCGCGATCCGTACTGCTGAAGAAGCTGGTCAAAAATGGATTTTTCCAGCCGGCGCTCCTCCCTGAGCGGCAGACGGCTATGCAGAATGCCCCCGCGCTGCACGCGCAGTGGCAGTTTCAATACATAAAGGTAAACGATGGCCTCTCCAGCCAGGCGAAGCACTATGCGGGCGGGATGGACGACCTGTTCGCGGCGCTGGGCAGCTTCGCGCTATACGCCGCGCCGGCCCGCGTGCAGGTGGAACCGCAGACCGATGGCAGCGCAAGAATTCGAATCCCCGCCGTCGCGATTTATATTTGCGATACCTACGATTTCATCGACAAACAATATCTCGGGCACTGGAATCGCCACGACCTGCGGTTGTCGCTTTCGGATCCGAGGCCAGGGCTCCCGCAGCTACGCACTTGACATAGACGCAGTGTAAATGTTGTTGACACTCAATCACTTGCGATAGCGCTGTTCACGCGCCACTATTTTGTGTAGCTTCCTGCCTATTTGGGTGCGCGATGGAAGCGGGCAA
>JAVBKC010000110.1:0-12032 GCA_031554255.1 Niveibacterium sp. | reverse complement strand
GTGACAACGACGCTAGATAGCGTAATCAACTGGACGCGCACGGGCTCGCTTTGGCCGATGACTTTCGGTCTTGCATGTTGCGCGGTCGAAATGATTCATGCGGGTTGTTCGCGCTATGACCTCGACCGTTTTGGGGTCGTGTTTAGTCCAAGCCCGCGTCAGTCCGATTTGATGATTGTCGCGGGCACGCTTTGCAACAAAATGGCGCCGGCGTTGCGCAAGGTCTACGACCAGATGGCCGAGCCGCGTTGGGTGATGTCTATGGGTTCCTGCGCGAACGGCGGCGGTTATTACCACTACTCCTATTCGGTTGTGCGCGGTTGCGACCGCATTGTGCCGGTGGACGTCTATGTACCGGGTTGCCCGCCGACGGCCGAAGCATTGATCTATGGCATCATCCAGATGCAAAACAAGATCAAGCGCACCACCACTATTGCCCGCTGAGATCGGGATTTCATCATGACCGCCAAGCTCGAACGCCTACAGGAAGCCTTGCAGGCAAATCTCGGTGAACGTATTCGCCGGCTCGTTTGCGATCGCGACGAATTGACGATCGAAATCGCCGCTGCCGACTATGCGGCCGTTGCAAGGCTATTGCGTGATTCTCCCTCACTGCATTTCGAGCAATTGATCGACCTGTGTGGCGTCGATTATTCGACGCATGCGATCCGGGGTGGGGTCAGTCTGCGTTTCGCTGCGGTAAGTCATCTGCTTTCGATCAAATACAATTGGCGCTTGCGTGTCTGTGCATTTGCCGAGCGCGAGGAGTTTCCGGTTTTGGCATCGGTCGTCGATGTCTGGCCGAGCGCGAACTGGTTCGAGCGCGAAGCTTTCGATCTATTTGGCATCATGTTTGAGGGGCATCCGGATTTGCGCCGGATTCTCACCGACTATGGTTTCGTGGGCCATCCGTTCCGCAAGGATTTTCCTGTCTCCGGTTTTGTCGAAATGCGTTACGACCCCGAGCAGGCGCGTGTCGTCTATCAGCCGGTGACAATCGAGCCGCGCGAAGTTACGCCACGCATCGTGCGCGAAGAGAATTACGGACAGGTTTGAGATATGGCTGAGATTCGCAATTACTCGATCAATTTCGGCCCGCAGCATCCGGCGGCCCACGGCGTTTTGCGCATGGTGCTCGAACTTGACGGCGAGGTCGTCGCGCGCGCCGATCCGCATATCGGTTTGCTGCACCGCGGCACCGAAAAGCTTGCGGAAACCCGTACCTGGATTCAGTCGGTTCCTTATATGGACCGGCTCGACTACGTTTCGATGATGTGCAACGAGCACGCCTATTGCATCGCAATCGAACGTCTGCTCGGAATCGAAGTGCCTTTGCGCGGGCAATACATTCGCGTGATGTTCGACGAAATCACGCGGATACTTAACCATCTGCTCAATATCGGCACGCACGCGCTCGATGTTGGCGCGATGACGATGGTGCTCTATACCTTCCGCGAGCGCGAAGATCTGATGGACGCCTATGAGGCGGTTTCGGGCGCGCGGATGCATGCGGCGTATTACCGGCCGGGCGGCGTTTATCGCGATTTGCCGGCGCAGATGCCGAAGTACGAAACCTCGAAATTTCGCGATGCCGCGAGCGTCGCCAAGCTCAATGGCGCGCGCGAGGGTTCGCTGCTCGATTTCCTCGACGATTTCACGCAGCGCTTCCCAGGCTATGTGGATGAATACGAAACGCTTTTGACCGACAACCGGATCTGGAAACAACGCACGGTCGATGTCGGTATCGTTTCGCCCGAACAGGCGATGGCATTCGGTTTTACCGGTGCCATGCTGCGCGGTTCGGGCGTCGAGTGGGATTTGCGCAAGAAGCAGCCGTACGAGGTCTATGATCGTGTCGATTTCGATATCCCGGTCGGCGTGAATGGCGATTGCTACGATCGCTATCTCGTGCGCATCGAGGAAATGCGTCAGTCGAACCGGATCATTCGCCAGTGCATCGAGTGGTTGCGAAACAATCCGGGTTTGGTTATTTCGGACAATCACAAAGTGGCGCCGCCTTCGCGTGTTCAGATGAAAGAGAACATGGAAGAGCTGATTCACCACTTCAAGCTTTTTACCGAAGGCATTCACGTGCCGGCCGGCGAGGTCTATGCGGGAATCGAGCATCCGAAAGGCGAATTCGGCGTCTATGCAATTTCCGATGGGGCGAACAAACCGTATCGGGTGAAATTGCGCGCACCGGGTTTCGCGCATTTGTCGGCAATGGATGCGATGGCCCGTGGCCATATGCTGGCCGACGTCGTTGCGATCATCGGCACAATGGATATCGTTTTTGGCGAAATCGACCGCTGAACCCACCAGGTTTGCGAGAGAAATAGAAATCATGTTGAGCACGGAATCGTTCCAAAAAATAGACAGGGAACTGGCGAAATATCCGGCCGATCAGAAGCAGTCGGCCGTGATGTCGGCGCTGCGTATCGCGCAACAGGAAAAAGGCTGGCTGTCGGGCGAAACGATAGAGATCGTGGCTGGCTATCTTGGTATGCCGGCAATCGCTGTTTTCGAGGTCGCGTCGTTCTACAACATGTACGACCTGCAGCCACTCGGCCGCCATAAGCTCACGGTCTGTACGAATCTGCCTTGTGCGCTTTCGGGCGGTGCGGACGCTGGCGAATATCTGAAGAAAAAGCTCGGCATCGATTACAACCAGACGACCGCCGACGGCAAATTTTCGCTCAAGGAAGGCGAGTGCATGGGCGCTTGCGGCGATGCCCCGGTCATGCTTGTCAATAACCATCGGATGTGCTGCAAGATGACCGAGGCGCAGATCGACCAACTGCTGACGGAGTTGGATAAATGAGCGACAAGGCATATCTGCTTGCCGGCCTCGACGGCGATCGCAGTTGGGGTTTGGCCGACTACATCAAGCGCGGCGGTTACGAAGCGCTCAAGAAGATCGTGCGCGAACAGATCACGCCCGACGCAATCATTGCCGAACTCAAGAAATCATCGCTGCGCGGTCGCGGTGGTGCGGGTTTTCCGACGGGGCTCAAATGGAGTTTCATGCCGCGTCAATTCCCCGGTGCAAAGTACGTCTGCTGCAATTCGGACGAAGGCGAGCCGGGTACATTCAAGGATCGCGATCTGCTGCGTTTTAATCCGCACATGGTCATCGAAGGCATGATCATCGCCGGTTATGCGATGGGTTGCGAGCGCGGTGACAACTACATCCACGGCGAGATCTTCGACGTATACGAACGCTTCGAGGCCGCACTGGCTGAAGCGCGCGAAGCGAATCTGCTCGGCAAGAATATTCTGGGTTCCGGGTTTTCGTTCGATCTCTTCGGTCATCACGGCTACGGCGCATACATTTGCGGCGAAGAGACCGCGTTGCTCGAATCGATCGAAGGCAAGAAGGGGCAGCCGCGCTTCAAGCCGCCGTTCCCCGCGAGCTACGGTCTCTACGGCAAGCCGACGACGATCAACAACACCGAAACTTTCGCCTCGGTGCCGTACATCATAACGAACGGCGGCGAAGCTTTTCTTAATCTCGGCAAGCCGAACAACGGGGGCACCAAGCTCTTTTCGGTTTCCGGGCATGTGAATCGCCCCGGCAATTACGAGATCGCGCTTGGCACGCCATTTCCCGAATTGCTCGAAATGGCGGGCGGCATGCGCGGCGGGCGCAAGCTCAAGGCCGTGATTCCCGGTGGTTCGTCGGCTCCGGTGATGCCGGCGTCGGTCATCATGGATGCGACGATGGATTACGACTGCATCGCCAAGGCGGGCTCGATGCTCGGTTCCGGCGCGGTTATCGTGATGGACGAGAGCACCTGTATGGTCAAGGCGCTCGAACGTCTTGCGTACTTCTATCACGAGGAATCCTGTGGTCAGTGCACACCGTGCCGCGAAGGCACGGGTTGGCTTTACCGCGTCATCCATCGGATCGAGCACGGCGAAGGGCGCCAAGACGACCTGGACCTGCTCGACAGCGTGTCGGACAACATTATGGGTCGCACGATCTGTGCGCTTGGCGACGCAGCAGCCATGCCGGTGAAGAGCTTCGTCAAGCATTTCCGGGACGAATTCCAATTTCACGTCGAAAACAAGCGGTGCCAGGTGCCGCTCGATCTTCAACGTGAAGGCAGCAAGATTTACGTAGGCTGAACATGCTAGAGATCGAAATCGACGGCAAGAAGGTCGAGGTTCCGGATGGCAGCACCGTGATGGATGCTGCCAACAAGAGCGGAACCTATATCCCTCACTTCTGTTACCACAAGAAGCTCTCGATTGCGGCTAGTTGCCGCATGTGCCTCGTCGAGGTCGAGAAAGCGCCCAAGCCCCTGCCGGCCTGCGCGACGCCGGTGACGAACGGAATGAAGGTACTCACGCATTCCGACAAATCGGTCAAGGCGCAGAAGGGGGTGATGGAGTTTCTGCTCATCAACCACCCACTCGATTGTCCGATCTGCGATCAGGGCGGCGAATGCCAATTGCAGGATTTGGCCGTCGGCTACGGAAGTAGCGCATCGCGCTATGCCGAGGAAAAGCGTGTCGTGGTCAACAAGAACCTCGGTCCGCTGATTGCCACCGACATGACGCGCTGCATCCATTGCACGCGTTGCGTGCGTTTCGGTCAGGAGATCGCCGGCATCATGGAGCTGGGCGTCGCAAATCGCGGCGAACTTTCCGAGATCATGACCTTCGTCGATCGCACGGTCGATTCCGAGCTGTCGGGTAATGCGATCGATCTTTGTCCGGTTGGTGCACTGACTTCCAAACCGTTCCGTTTCTCGGCGCGGACCTGGGAGATGTCGCGCCGCCGTTCGATCAGCCCGCACGATTCGCTCGGCGCCAACCTTGTCGTCCAGACCAAGCACGATCAGGTTAAGCGTGTGCTGCCGCTCGAAAACGAAAGCCTCAATGAGTGCTGGCTTTCCGACAAGGATCGCTTTTCCTACGAAGCGCTCGCTTCCGACGACCGTCTGACCCAACCGATGATCAAGCAAGGTGGGCAGTGGATCGCGACGGATTGGCAAAGCGCGCTCGAATATGCTGCCAAAGGCCTGCGTGGCGTCATTGCCGATCATGGCGCGACTGCAGTCGGCGCGCTGGTTTCGCCGCATGCGACGCTGGAAGAACAATATCTGACCCAAGCTCTCATGCGCGGGCTAGGTTCGGATAATGTCGATTTTCGTCTGCGTCAGAGCGATTTTTCGGCCGATGGCGCGCGTGCGGGCATTCCTTCGCTAGGCATGCCGGTTGCCGAAATCGGCAAGCTCGATCGCGTGCTCGTGATCGGCAGTTTTCTGCGCAAGGATCATCCGCTTCTCGCCCAGCGCCTGCGTCAGGGTGCCAAGCGCGGCAGCCAGGTGAGCCTGATCGGTTTCTCGGCGGACGATCAATTGATGCCGCTACAGGCGAACATCGCGGTCGCACCTTCCGCAATCGTTGGGCAGCTTGCCGCGCTGGCTGGCGAACTCGCCGCACTGCGTGGCGTGAGCTTGGATGCTGCTATCACCGCACTGGCCGCAGAATCGACCGACGATATTCGCGCGCTGGCCGCTAGCCTGGTCGGTGGCGAATCGCGGGCGATCCTGATCGGCAATGCGGCAGTTCAGCATCCGGTGTTCGCAAGTCTTTGGACGATAGCTCAGGCAATCGCCGATTGTGTCGGCGCCAGGCTTGGTTTCATTGGTGAAGCGGCTGGCAGCGTCGGCGGCTACGTGGCAAAAGCGGTTCCGCAAACCGGGCTGAATGCCGCCGCGATGATGAGCGCCGATCTCAAAGCCTACGTTCTCGTCGGCGTCGAGCCGACGCTGGATCTGGCTAACGGTGCAGCCGCCGCTAGTGCGCTCGCAAAAGCGGAAACCGTCGTTGCGCTAACCGCGTTCCGCTCGGCCGTCGAGGCGCATGCGGACGTAATGTTGCCTATCGGTCCTTTCTGCGAAACTTCCGGCACCTACGTCAATTGCGAGGGTCTGCCGCAGAGCTTCCATGCGGCAACCAAGCCGCTCGGGGAGGCGCGTCCGGCCTGGAAGGTGTTGCGCGTGCTCGGTAATCTGCTCGAACTCGATGACTTCCATTTCGAGACAAGCGAAGCTGTACGCGACGCCGCGCTTGGCGGTGGAATCGACTCCGCGCTGTCGAATCGGCTAGCTGCGGTTGCGCTCGCAGCGCCGGTCGCGAACACTGGCATCGAACGTGTCGCCGATGTGCCCATTCACTTTGCTGACCCGCTCGTTCGTCGCGCTGCCTCGTTGCAGAAAACACGCGATGCACGCGTGCCCGCTCTGCGCGCAAATGCCGCCACGCTGCAGCGTCTCGGGCTGGAAATCGGCGGGCGCGCTCGCATCAAAATGGAAGGTGTGGGCGTCGAACTGGCGGTCGAAGTCGATGCTGGCGTACCCGAGGCTTGCGTGCGCATTGCGGTGGCTCACGCGCTGACGGCGGCACTCGGCCCGATGTTCGGCAATCTCGTCGTGGAGCGGATCTGATGGAAGCGCTGCTGCAACCTGTTGCCAACCTTTTCGGCCCGTTATGGCCGTTGGTCTGGATTCTCGTCAAGATCGTTTGCATCGTACTGCCGTTGATTCTTTGCGTGGCTTATCTGACCTTCGCCGAACGTCGGGTCATCGGTGCCATGCAGATCCGCTATGGCCCGAACCGCGTCGGCCCCGGCGGTTGGTTGCAGCCGATTGCCGATGCCTTGAAGCTGATGTTCAAGGAAATCATCGTTCCGACCGGATCGAGCAAGGCGCTGTTCATCATCGGCCCGATCATGGCGATGGCGCCAGCGCTGGCGGCGTGGGCGGTGGTTCCTTTCTACAAGGGCTGGGCGCTCGCGAATATCGACGCTGGTATGCTCTATGTAATGGCGATCACCTCGCTCGGCGTTTATGGCGTCATCATTGCGGGTTGGGCGTCCAACTCGAAGTACGCCTTCCTCGGTGGGATGCGCGCGACGGCGCAGATGGTGTCGTACGAACTTGCGATGGGTTTTGCGCTGGTTGCCGTGCTGATGGTTTCCGGCTCGCTGAACCTGTCGGATATCGTGCTATCGCAGGACAAAGGCTGGTTCGCATCGCACGGTTTGAGTATCGGTAGCTGGAACTGGCTGCCGCTGTTTCCGCTTTTCATCATCTATGTGATCTCGGGCGTCGCGGAAACCAACCGTGCGCCGTTCGATGTCGTAGAAGGCGAATCGGAAATCGTCGCCGGCCACATGGTCGAATACTCGGGCATGGCCTTCGCGCTCTTCTTCCTCGCCGAATACGCGAACATGATTCTGGTGTCGGCCTTGACTTCGGTGTTTTTCCTGGGCGGCTGGCTCTCGCCGGTGTCCTTCCTGCCCGATGGTTTTTTCTGGCTGGCAATGAAAATTGCGTTTGTTCTGTTTTTGTTCCTCTGGTTCCGCGCGACGTTTCCTCGGTTCCGTTACGACCAGATCATGCGTTTGGGCTGGAAGGTCTTTATTCCGCTGTCGCTAGTCTGGATTCTCGTGATCGGGGTCTGGATGATGTCGCCGTGGTCGATTTGGAGGTAAGGCGTTCATGGGCGCCATTAATCAATTCCTTAACACCTATCTGCTGCGCGAGCTGACCAAGGGTCTGGGCGTCACCTGGACCCATATGTTCCGACGCAAGATCACGGTGCTCTACCCGGAAGAGCGCACGCCGCAAAGCGTGCGTTTCCGTGGGCTGCACGCGCTGCGCCGCTACCCGAACGGCGAGGAACGCTGTATTGCCTGCAAGCTTTGCGAAGCGGTCTGTCCGGCGATGGCAATCACGATCGAATCGGATCAGCGCGACGACGGCACGCGCCGTACCACGCGTTACGACATCGATCTGACCAAGTGCATCTTCTGCGGTTTCTGCGAAGAAGCCTGCCCGGTCGACGCAATTGTCGAGACGCGCATTTTCGACTATCACGGCGAGCAGCGCGGCGACCTCTATTACACGAAGCAGATGCTGCTTGCGGTCGGCGACCGCTATGAAGAGCAGATCGCGAAAGACAGGGCCGTGGAGGCGAGTTACCGATGAGCCTCGCGGCTTGCGGTCGACCGGAGAAATCATCCTGATGGACTTCACATTCATTCTTTTCCTGCTCTTTGGCGCTGTAATGACGGTCGCATCGGTGCTCGTCATTACCTCGCGCAATCCGGTGCACGCGGCGCTGTTCCTCGTGCTCGCCTTCTTCAATGCGGCGGGCGTGTGGATGCTGTTGCAGGCCGAATTTCTGGCGATTACGCTGATCCTTGTTTACGTGGGTGCGGTAATGGTGTTGTTCCTGTTCGTGGTCATGATGCTGGACATCAATATCGAGCGGCTGCGTCAGGGTTTCTGGAGCTATCTGCCACTCGGTCTGGTCGTTGCTGCCGTCATGGTGTTCGAAATGGCAGTGGTGGTGGGCGGCAAGCATTTCAGCCTCGAAGCCATGCCTGCTCCTGCGGCGGCTGCGGCCGGGGCCAGCAACACGAAGTCGCTTGCCTGGCTGCTGTTTACCGATTACGCCTATCCGTTCGAGATCGCTTCGTTCGTGCTACTCGTCGCGATGCTTGCGGCCGTGGCGCTGACGCTGCGCCAGCGCGGCGGAAACAAGGCCGTCGATCCGGCAGCACAGATCAAGGTCAAGCGCGAAGACCGCGTGCGTATGGTGTCGATGACATCCGAACGCCAAGACTGAATCCGCGAGACAAAACGAGAATTAGGCAGGGAGGCCCATGCTCTCGCTATCACATGTACTGATCCTGAGCGCGATTCTGTTCGCGATCAGCGTGGTCGGAATTTTCCTAAACAGGAAGAACCTCATCATTTTGCTGATGGCCATCGAACTGATGCTGCTGTCCGTGAATATGAACTTCGTGGCGTTCTCGCATTTCCTGGGAGATCGCTCCGGCCAGCTATTCGTTTTCTTCATCCTGACCGTCGCCGCGGCCGAATCCGCGATCGGTCTTGCGATTCTGGTTGCGCTGTTTCGCAACCTGCGCAGCATTCACGTCGACGATCTCGACAATCTGAAGGGCTGAGGCGAGAAGAATGACCGACATGCAGAAGCTCTATCTCCTCGTTCCGCTCGCGCCGCTCGTCGGTGCGATTCTCGCCGGTCTGTTCGGCAGGGCCGTCGGCCGCACTGGTGCGCATATCGTCACGATTCTCGGGGTTGCGATTGCCTTTGTGGCGTCGATCTACATCTGGCAGGACGTTGCTTCCGGCGAGACTTTCGATGGCACGCTTTACACCTGGGCTAACGCGGGTTCGCTGCGCTTCGAGGTGGGTTTCCTGATAGACAAGCTGACCGTCATGATGATGCTGGTCGTGACCTTCGTCTCGCTGATGGTGCATATCTACACGATTGGCTACATGCACGATGATCCGGGTTATCAGCGCTTTTTTAGCTATATCTCGCTGTTCACCTTCGCGATGCTCATGCTCGTGATGAGCAATAACTTTCTCCAGCTCTTCTTCGGCTGGGAAGCGGTGGGTCTGGTGTCCTACCTGCTGATCGGTTTCTGGTATACCCGCCCGACGGCAATTTACGCCAACCTCAAGGCCTTTCTGGTCAACCGCGTCGGCGATTTCGGTTTCCTGCTCGGCATTGGACTGATTGCCGCGTTTACCGGTTCGTTAAATTACGCCGAAGTGTTCGCCAAGATCCCCGAGCTTTCGACCAAATCGCTCGAACTCTTTTCCGGCGTGCCCTGGGCGCTCATGAGCGTGATCTGTATCTGCCTTTTCATCGGCGCAATGGGCAAGTCGGCGCAAGTGCCGTTGCATGTCTGGCTGCCTGATTCGATGGAAGGCCCGACGCCGATCTCGGCCTTGATCCACGCGGCAACGATGGTGACGGCCGGTATCTTCATGGTTACGCGCATGTCGCCGTTGTTCGAGGTCTCCGAGGCTGCGCGCAGCTTCATTCTCGTGATTGGCGCAACCACGGCGCTGTTCATGGGTTTCCTTGGCATCGTCCAGAACGACATCAAGCGCGTCGTCGCCTACTCGACGCTCTCGCAACTCGGCTACATGACAGTCGCGCTCGGCGCCTCGGCCTATTCGGCTGCGGTCTTTCACCTGATGACGCATGCGTTCTTCAAGGCGCTGCTCTTCCTCGGCGCCGGCTCGGTCATCATCGGAATGCATCACGATCAGGACATCCGCAACATGGGCGGGCTTTGGAAGCGAATGCCGATTACATGGGCCACCTCGCTCATCGGTTCGCTTGCATTGATCGGTTTTCCGTTCTTCTCGGGCTTCTTTTCGAAGGACGCGATCATCGAGGCGGTGCAGCTTTCGCATACGCCGGGCGCTGCTTATGCCTACTTTTGCGTGATTGCGGGCGTTTTCGTCACCGCCTTCTATTCGTTCCGCATGTATTTCCTGGTCTTTCATGGCAAGGAGCGGTTCAACGCTACCCATGCTTCACACCATGACGACCATGCCTCGGCGGACGCTGCGCATGGCCATGATGATCATGGTCACCATCATGGACCGCTAGTACCCCATGAGTCGCCATGGGTCGTTTGGCTGCCGCTTGTGCTGCTGGCGATTCCTTCGGTTGTGATCGGCTTCATGACGATCGATCCGATGCTCTTCTCAGACTGGTTTGGCGATGCTGTCGTCATTGCGGAGCCGAATAATGTGCTCGGCGAAATGGCCGAGGAGTTCCACGGCGCAGCGGCGATGGCCTTGCACGGTTTCGTGAGCCTGCCGTTCTTCCTCGCCTTGGCTGGTGTCGCTATGGCTTGGTACTTCTACCTCGTGAAGCCGGAGATTCCGGCCGCGATTCAGAAACGCTTCTCGGCGATTCAGACCTTGTTCGACAACAAGTATTACTTCGACCGTTTCAACGAAATATTCTTCGCTGGCGGTGCTCGCCTGCTCGGTCGCGGTCTCTGGAAGGGCGGCGATCAGGCTGTGATCGATGGCGTTTTCGTCAACGGTACGGCGCGGCTCATCGGCGGGATCTCGCGTGCCGTACGCCTGCTCCAGACCGGCCACATTTATCAATACGCCTTCTCGATCATCATCGGCGTCGTCGTGCTGCTGTGTTTCTGGGTGCAGCGGCCGTGAGCGAACCGATGCTGAAAACTGTGATTGATCCGCGCCCCTGTGGCGCGCACAACGGATAACAAAGATGACGGGTTTGCCTTATCTCAGTCTCGCGATCTGGGTTCCAATCGTAGGAGGCTTGCTGACCCTGGCTAGCGGTTCGGACAAAAACGCGCGCGTCGCCCGCCTGGTCGCGCTGGTCTCTTCGCTTGCCGGTTTGCTGGTGGCCATTCCATTGTGGTGCGAATTCAATACCACGACGGCGGCGATGCAATTCGTCGAGCGCGCGCCCTGGATTCAGCGGTTTTCGATCGAATATTATCTCGGCGTCGATGGCATCTCGATGCCGTTCATTCTGCTGAACAGCTTCATCACTGTGATCGTTGTCATCGCGGGCTGGGAAGTGATCGAAAAAAAGGTCGCGCAGTACATGGCCGCCTTCCTGATCATGTCGGGTCTGCTCAACGGTATTTTCTCGGCGTTAGACGGGATTTTGTTCTACGTCTTCTTCGAAGCTTCGCTGATTCCGCTCTACTTGGTCATTGGCATCTGGGGTGGCGCGAACCGCGTCTATGCCGCACTGAAGTTCTTCCTTTATACCTTGCTCGGTTCGCTGTTGATGCTTTTGGCATTCCTCTGGCTCTTCATGGAAGCTGGCGGCAGTTTCGACATCCTCAGCTGGCATCAGTTGAAGATTGACCTGGCAGCGCAGACGTGGATCTTCTTTGCGCTGCTTGCCTCGTTTGCGGTCAAGGTGCCGATGTGGCCGGTGCATACCTGGTTGCCCGATGCCCACGTCGAAGCGCCTACCGGCGGTTCGGTCGTGCTGGCCGCGATTGCGCTGAAACTCGGCGCCTATGGTTTCCTGCGGTTCACGCTGCCTATCGTGCCCGATGCCGCGCATAGCTACGCACCGCTGATCCTCACGCTATCGCTGATCGCGGTCGTTTATATCGGTTTCGTCGCGCTGGTTCAAGCCGACATGAAGAAACTCGTGGCCTATTCGTCGATTTCGCACATGGG
>JAVBKC010000135.1:0-21296 GCA_031554255.1 Niveibacterium sp. | reverse complement strand
CTGATCACCAGCCAGAACCACGGTTTCGCGGTCGATCCTGCGAGCCTGCCGGAGAACGTCAAGGTCAGCCATGTCTCGCTGTTCGACGGCAGCCTGCAAGGCATGGTCTGGACCGACCGGCCGGCGCACTGCTTCCAGGGCCACCCGGAAGCGAGTCCGGGGCCGCATGACGTCAGCTATTTGTTCGACCGTTTCGTGTCGAACATGGAGCAGGGGTGGCGCTGAGCCAGCCCGAATTCTTCCGGATTTGAAGACCGGCGGCCGGTGGCCGTCGGAAAATGAATTGAGACTCCCGTTCCATTGAGGGTCGTTCATCAGGTAGCAAAAAAATGCCAAAGCGCACAGACATCCAAAGCATCCTGATCATCGGCGCTGGCCCGATCATCATCGGCCAGGCTTGCGAGTTCGACTATTCGGGCGCCCAGGCCTGCAAGGCGCTGCGCGAGGAAGGCTACAAGGTCATTCTGGTCAACTCGAATCCGGCGACGATCATGACCGACCCGGAAACCGCCGATGTCACGTACATCGAGCCGATCACCTGGCAGGTGGTCGAGCGCATCATCGAGCGCGAACGCCCGGATGCGATCCTGCCGACGATGGGCGGGCAGACCGCGCTGAACTGCGCGCTCGACTTGTGGCACCACGGCGTGCTCGACAAGTACAAGGTCGAACTCATCGGCGCCAAGCCCGAGGCCATCGACAAGGCCGAAGACCGTCAGAAATTCAAGGAAGCGATGACCAAGATCGGGCTCGAGTCGGCGCGTTCCGGTATCGCGCACAGCCTGGAAGATGCGCTGGCGGTGCAGGCTAAACTTGGTTTTCCGGCGATCATTCGTCCGTCCTTCACGCTGGGTGGCTCGGGTGGCGGCATCGCGTACAACATCGAAGAATTCATCGAGATCTGCACGCGTGGTCTCGATCTTTCGCCGACCAAGGAACTCTTGATCGAAGAGTCGCTGCTCGGTTGGAAGGAATTCGAAATGGAAGTCGTGCGCGACCGCGCCGATAACTGCATCATCATCTGCTCGATCGAAAACCTCGATCCGATGGGCGTGCATACGGGCGACTCGATCACGATCGCGCCGGCGCAGACGTTGACGGACAAGGAATACCAGATCATGCGCAACGCCTCGATTGCGGTGCTGCGCGAGATCGGCGTCGATACGGGCGGCTCGAACGTGCAGTTCGCGGTTAATCCGCAAGACGGCCGTCTGATCGTCATCGAGATGAATCCGCGCGTTTCGCGCTCGTCCGCGTTGGCTTCGAAGGCGACCGGTTTTCCAATCGCCAAGGTCGCAGCCAAGCTGGCGGTCGGCTATACGCTCGACGAACTCAAGAACGAGATCACGGGTGGCGCTACGCCCGCCTCGTTCGAGCCGACGATCGACTACATCGTCACCAAGATTCCGCGTTTCGCATTCGAGAAATTCCCCGCCGCGAACGATCGCCTGACCACGCAAATGAAATCGGTTGGCGAAGTCATGGCGATGGGCCGCACTTTCCAGGAATCCTTCCAGAAAGCGCTGCGCGGCCTCGAAGTCGGCGTCGATGGTTTGAACCAGAAAACCACCGACCGTGAGCGTTTGGAGAAGGAACTCGGCGAACCCGGCCCCGAGCGCATCTGGTATGTGGGCGACGCTTTCGAGGCCGGCTTCACGCTCGACGAAGTGCATAAGCTGACGCGGATCGATCCGTGGTTCCTTGCCCAGATCAAGGACATCGTCGACATGGAAATGCGTCTCGACGATCGTTCGCTCGGCTCCATCGACGCCGCCGAGATGCGTGCGCTCAAGCGCAAGGGTTTTTCGGACCGGCGTCTGGCGAAACTGCTCAAGACCAACGAGGCTACGGTGCGCGCGCGCCGCCATGCCTTCGGCGTGCGCCCTGTCTATAAGCGCGTGGATACCTGCGCCGCCGAATTCGCGGCGGGGACGGCCTACATGTACTCGACCTACGAGGAAGAGTGCGAGGCGCTGCCGACCGACAAGAAGAAGATCATGGTGCTCGGCGGCGGCCCGAACCGCATCGGTCAAGGCATTGAGTTCGACTATTGCTGCGTGCATGCCGCACTCGCGTTGCGCGAGGATGGCTATGAAACCATCATGGTCAACTGCAATCCGGAAACCGTCTCGACCGACTACGATACCTCCGACCGCCTGTACTTCGACCCGCTGACGCTCGAAGACGTGCTGGAGATCGTCGACATCGAAAAACCCGTGGGCGTGATCGTGCAGTTCGGCGGGCAAACGCCGCTCAAGCTCGCGCGCGACCTCGAAGCCAATGGCGTGCCCATCATTGGCACCACGCCGGACATGATCGATGCGGCCGAAGACCGCGAGCGCTTCCAGAAGCTATTGCACGATCTGGGTCTGCGTCAGCCGCCCAACCGCACGGCGCGCACGCCGGAAGAGGCCGTGATCCTGGCCGCGCAGATCGGTTATCCGCTCGTGGTGCGTCCGTCCTACGTGCTTGGCGGCCGCGCGATGGAAATCGTGCACGAACTTGCCGATCTCGAACGCTATATGCGCGAGGCGGTCAAGGTGTCGAACGACTCGCCCGTGCTGCTCGATCGCTTCCTAAACGATGCCACCGAAGTCGATGTCGATGCGCTGTCCGACGGCACGCAGGTGATGATTGGCGGCATCATGGAGCACATTGAGCAGGCCGGCGTGCATTCGGGCGACTCCGCCTGTTCGCTGCCGCCCTATACGTTATCGAAGAGTCTGCAGGACGAACTGCGCCGCCAGACCGAGCTGATGGCCCGGGGTCTTAACGTAGTGGGTCTGATGAACGTGCAGTTTGCGATTCAGGGTCAGGGTGATGAGGCGGTGGTCTACGTGCTCGAAGTGAACCCGCGCGCCTCGCGCACGGTGCCCTTCGTATCGAAGGCTTGTGGTTTGCCCCTGGCGAAGATCGCCGCGCGCTGCATGGCCGGCCGAACGCTGGCCGATCAGGGCATCAAGGGCGAAGTCGTGCCGCCGTACTACTCGGTCAAGGAAGCGGTCTTTCCGTTCAACAAATTCCCTGGCGTGGATACCATCCTCGGGCCAGAGATGAAGTCGACCGGCGAAGTCATGGGCGTCGGTCGCAGTTTTGCCGAAGCCTTCACCAAGAGCCAGATCGCGGCCGGCACGCGCCTGCCGACGGGCGGCCGCGTGTTCATCAGCGTCAAGCCGAACGATCGCAACAAGGCGCTGGAAGTCGCGCGTTCGCTGGCCGACCTCGGTTTCGAACTTGTTGCAACGAAGGGTACGGGCGCGCATCTGCAGGCAGGTGGCGTCAAGGTGGTAATCGTGAACAAGGTGACCGAAGGCCGGCCGCACATTGTCGACATGATCAAAAACAACGAAATCGCACTCGTCATCAACACCGTGGAAGAGCGGCGCCAGGCCATCCTGGATTCGCGCTCGATCCGCACCAGCGCGCTGGCGGCCAAGGTGACCGTTTTCACCACGATCGAAGGCGCCCGCGCGGCCTGCATGGGTATGCGCCACTTGGCGGAACTCGAAACGTATTCGCTGCAATCGCTCCACGCAGAACTTGCCTGATAGAAAAAAATGAACAAAATCCCGCTCACTAGAAATGGCGCAGAACTGCTGCGCGCAGAACTTCAACGGCTTAAGACGGTCGAGCGCCCCTCGGTCATCGAGGCAATTGCCGAAGCGCGCTCGCACGGCGATCTGTCCGAAAACGCCGAGTACGAGGCCGCGAAAGATCGCCAAGGCTTTATCGAAGGTCGCATAAAAGAGGTCGAATCCAAGCTTGCGAACGCCTTGATCGTCGATCCTAGCGTGCTCGATGCCGACGGACGCTGTGTTTTCGGCGCGACCATCGGAATCGAAGATCTCGACAACGGTGATAAATTTACCTACCAGATCGTGGGCGAGGACGAAGCCGATTCGAAACAGGGCAAGATCTCGGTGTCGTCGCCAATTGCGCGCGCGCTGATCGGCAAATACGCAGGCGATATTGCCGAAGTGCAGGCGCCCGGCGGTCAGCGGCAGCTTGAAATCATCGACGTGCGTTACGTCTGAATATGGATCGTATTGCGCGGCCGCTTTATGCACTGGTCCTGGTGCTATGGGTCGGTGCGCTTTGGGCGATTGGCGGCATCGTCGCGCCAACGCTGTTCGGCGCGCTTGCCGACCGCACGCTGGCCGGTGCGATTGCGGGCCGGCTTTTCACGCTCGTTGCATGGATCGGTATCGGAGCCGCGATTTACCTGATGCTGTATCAGATTCTTGAACGCGGCGTGCCGGTGTTGAAGACGGCAGCGTTCTGGCTCGTCTTCGCAATGTTTCTGCTGACGCTGGCCGCGCATTTTGGCATCCAGCCGATTCTCACCCACCTGAAAGATCAGGCGTTTCCGAGCGAAGTCATGCAAAGCGTCGTGCGTGACCGCTTTGCTGCTTGGCATGGAATTTCGAGTGTGCTCTACGTAATCGAGAGCGTGTTCGGCGCGATGCTCGTCGTGCTGGAGTTCGGCCGCCGCAGATAAACGACAAGCTAATCGGGCAAGCCCGATTAGCTTGTGATGTTTCGCTCAACGCGGCTTGCGACCGACAATTGAAGAGGCGCGCAGTTTCGTCGCGGGTTTGGGGCCGAAACGGCGCACTTCGCTCGTACCGCGCGTCGTGCGCGCGGTACGGCCCGATTCCGGTTTGAGCGCTTTGGGGCGTGCAGTGGAGGGTTTTAGCGGTACGACCGACGGTTTCGGCTCGGGGCGATAGATGATCAAGAGCTTGCCTATCGCCTGAATAGGTGCGCAGCCAAGCTGCTGGCAGATCTGCATCATCAGCGCGGCGCGCGCTTCGCGGTCGTCGCCGTAGATGCGGATCTTGATCAGTTCGTGGGCCTTGAGCGAAACATCGATTTCCTTCAGTACCGAGTCCGACAGGCCATTTGCCGAGATACTGACTACAGGATCGAGGTGGTGGGCGCGGGCGCGCAGATCGCGGCGCACGGCAGGGGTCGGTTCTTTCATTATGTTCACGCTGGGGCAAACCGGCATTCTAATTTGTTCATACGATGAAGCCTAGCAAGACAAGCAAGCAGTGGATGTTGGAACACCTCTCCGACCCTTGGGTCAAGAAGGCCAAGGCGGAAGGCTATCGTTCGCGCGCGGCCTTCAAGCTGATCGAAATCGACAAGAAGGACCAACTTCTGCACAAGGGACAGGTCGTCGTCGAACTCGGCGCCGCGCCCGGAAGCTGGACCCAGATCGTCGCGCGCAAGGTCTTGCCGGGCGGCTGCGTAATCGCGCTGGATCTTTTGCCGTTCGAACCGATTCCCGGCGTGGACTTCATTCAGGGCGATTTCTCGGACGACGCGATGCTCTCGGAACTCGAAGCGCGTCTGGATGGTCGTTCGGTGGACCTTGTGCTTTCCGATATCGCCCCCAATCTATCGGGTATCGCGACAATGGATCAGGGGCGGATGATGCACCTGGCCGAATTGGCGCTGGATTTCGCAGACCGCCATCTGCGCCCGGGCGGCGGCATGCTGATCAAACTTTTTCAGGGCGTGGGTTTCATGGAATACCGCAAGGCAATGCAGGGGCTTTTTGCAACGGTGCAGTCGCGCAAACCCGAAGCCTCGCGCGATCGCAGTTCCGAAGTGTATCTATTGGGCCTGCAACGCCGATAAAAGATGTAGGCCGTGCATTCGATGGCGCCTGACATGGAACGGTCATACAATTCGAGAGTCCACCCCGGAGGCGGCCTCTTTCGGGCCGATAAGGAAGCACCTTGAACAATCTCGTCAAGAATCTCGCAATCTGGTTGGTGATCGGCATCGTGCTGATGACCGTCTTCAATCAGTTCAACAGTCGCCAATCCGCGCAGTCCACGCTGGAGTACTCGCAGTTCATGGAGGATGCCAAGGCTGGGCGGATCGCCAAGGTGCTCGTTGATGGCCGCACGCTGCGGGCGACGACGCAGGACGGCAAGCCGGTCGTTGTTTATACGCCGGGCGCGCAGGATCTCTGGATGGTCAGCGACCTCATGCGCTACGGCGTCAAAGTGGTCGCAAGCAAACCTGAGGAAGAACAATCCTTCCTCATGAGCCTCTTCGTCTCGTGGTTCCCGATGCTGTTGCTGATCGGCGTCTGGGTCTTCTTCATGCGCCAGATGCAGGGTGGCGGGCGCGGCGGCGCTTTCTCGTTCGGCAAAAGCCGTGCGCGGATGCTCGACGAATCGACCAATTCGATTACCTTTGCCGACGTGGCAGGTTGCGACGAAGCAAAGGAAGAGGTCGCCGAACTCGTCGACTTCCTGCGCGATCCGTCCAAATTTCAGAAGCTTGGCGGCCGTATTCCGAAGGGCGTGCTGATGGTCGGTTCGCCGGGCACCGGCAAGACACTGCTGGCCAAAGCGATTGCCGGCGAAGCGAAAGTGCCGTTCTTCTCGATCTCGGGTTCCGATTTCGTCGAAATGTTTGTTGGCGTCGGCGCTGCACGTGTGCGCGACATGTTCGAGAACGCCAAGAAGCAGGCGCCCTGCATCATCTTCATCGACGAAATCGATGCGGTCGGCCGCCAGCGCGGTGCCGGCCTCGGCGGTGGCAACGACGAGCGCGAGCAGACGCTGAACCAACTGCTCGTCGAAATGGATGGCTTCGAAGGTCAGACCGGCGTGATCGTGATCGCCGCAACGAACCGTCCCGACGTGCTCGACCCGGCGTTGATGCGTCCGGGCCGCTTCGACCGTCAGGTCGTCGTACCGCTGCCGGATATTCGTGGCCGCGAGCAGATCATCCGTGTGCATATGCGCAAGGTGCCCGTCGCGCCTGACGTTGACGCGAACATCCTCGCGCGCGGCACGCCAGGCATGTCGGGCGCGGATCTGGCAAACCTCGTCAACGAGGCCGCGCTATTCGCCGCGCGTTCGAACAAGCGCTTGGTCGACATGGATGATTTCGAACGCGCCAAGGACAAGATCTTCATGGGCGCCGAACGTAAATCCATGGTGATCACGCCCGAGGACAAAAAGAAAACCGCGTATCACGAATCGGGCCACGCGATCATCGGCGCAACCTTGCCCGGCTGCGATCCGGTGCATAAGGTCACCGTGATTCCGCGCGGTCGTGCACTTGGCGTAACTTGGTCCTTGCCGGAGGTCGATCGTTTCAGCCTCTACCGCGATCAGATGCTGGCGCAGATTTGCATGTTGTTCGGCGGTCGCGCTGCCGAAGAGCTTTTCGTTGGCAACGTTTCGACCGGCGCTTCGAACGACTTCGAACGCGCAACGGGCTTAGCTCGCGACATGGTTACGCGTTACGGTATGTCGGAAGCGCTTGGGCCTATGGTCTATGCCGAGAATGACGGCGAGGTTTTCCTCGGTCGTTCGATTACGACCCACAAGAATCTGTCCGAAGCCACCCTGCAAAAGGTCGATCAGGAGATTCGCCGGATTGTGGACGAGCAGTACACACTGGCGAAAAAGATTCTCGAAGAGAGCCGCGACAAGGTCGAGGCAATGACTGCAGCGCTGCTCGAATGGGAAACCATCGATGCCGACCAGATCGCTGACATCGTTGCGGGCCGCCCGCCGCGTGCCCCGAAAGTGCCGTCGCAAACGCCGCGTTCGCCATCCGAGGGTGGCTCTAACGGCGCCGCGCCGAACGCACCCGCGCCGGCTTGATTCTCTCGTAGCTTCGAAGGGGCCGGCTCCTGCCGGCCTTTTTGTTTCATGACGCAAATTTTCCGCTGCGGCCGTTTTGAATTGGCGCTAGACCGGCCATTTGTGATGGCGATAATCAACATCACGCCGGATTCGTTTGCGGGCGACGGTCTTGCGTGCGCACCGGATCTTGCGCGCGAAAAGGCGCTTAAAGCGATTGCAGATGGGGCCGATATGCTCGATATCGGCGGCGAATCGACGCGGCCAGGCGCCGCTGCCGTCAGCGTCGACGAGGAATTGAACAGGATTCTCCCCCTTGTCGAAATCCTGAGGCCGCTTGGGGTGCCGCTTTCGGTCGACACGCTCAAACCCGAGGTCATGCGCGCCGCGCTGGCGGCAGGCGCGGATCTTATCAACGATATCAACGGTTTTCGCGCCCCGGACGCGCTCGAAGCCGTGGCTGGCAGCGATTGCGGGCTCTGCGTGATGCATATGCAGGGCGTACCGCGCACGATGCAGCAGAATCCGCAGTACGACGATGTCGTCGCGGAGGTCGGTGCTTTTCTGCGCGGACGCCTGGTTCAAATCGCATGCGCCGGAATCGCAAGCGAGCGGGTCCTTATCGACCCAGGCTTCGGTTTCGGTAAGACGCTCGCACACAACGTGGCGCTTTTCGAAGCTTTGCCGGCGTTTGCCGCGATAGCTCCGACGCTTGTTGGCGTTTCGCGCAAGTCGATGCTAGGCGCCATCACCGGCTTGCCGGTTGCGCGTCGGATGGCGCCCAGCGTTGTTGCCGCCGTTGCCGCAGCCGCGCGCGGCGCTGCGATCCTGCGGGTACACGATGTCGAGGAAACCATCGCAGGTTTGAAGATATGGGCTGCGTTGGGGCCGAGAAATTCGGCGCCGCGCGGCGCGGCTACTTAAAAAAAGAAACAGGGGGATACGCGATGGCTCGCAAATATTTCGGTACGGATGGCGTGCGCGGCAAGGTCGGCGAGGGCCCGATCACGCCGGATTTCGTGATGCGACTCGGCTATGCGGCCGGATGCGAGCTCTGCAACGAGAATCTTGGCGCGCGCGGCCATGAGCGGCCGACCGTCCTGATCGGCAAGGACACGCGGGTTTCGGGCTATATGCTCGAAGCCGCGCTCGAAGCCGGCTTTTCGGCCGCTGGCGTCGACGTGATGCTGGCCGGGCCGATTCCGACGCCAGCCGTCGCCTACCTCACGCGTGCGCTGCGGCTCGATGCGGGCGTCGTGATTTCGGCCTCGCACAATCCGTATTTCGATAACGGAATCAAATTCTTTTCCGCTCAGGGCACGAAGCTGCCCGACACGACCGAGCTTGCGATCGAAGCCTTGCTTGAACAGCCGATTGGCTGCGCGGAATCGGCCAAACTCGGCCGCGCGCGGCGGATCGACGATGCGGCTGGCCGTTATATCGAATTTTGCAAAAGCACCTTCCCGAACGAACTCGATCTGCGCGGACTCAAGGTCGCGCTCGATTGCGCGCATGGCGCGGCTTACCACATCGCACCGCGCGTCTTTCACGAACTTGGCGCTGAAGTCGTCGCGATCGGTCGCGAACCGAATGGACTCAACATCAACGATGGCGTGGGTGCGACCGAGCCCGAGGCGCTGCGCCGCTTCGTGGTTGCAGAGCAGGCCGATCTGGGCATCGCGCTCGACGGCGACGGTGATCGCGTGATGATGATTGACGCCGCCGGCGAACTTTACGACGGCGATCGCCTGCTTTATGTCATTGCCAAGGCGCAACATGCGGCCGGCAAGCTGCGCGGCGTCGTCGGGACGCTGATGAGCAATCTCGGCTTCCAGCGCGCCGTCGAAGCGCTTGGCGTGTCTTTCGAACGCGCCAAGGTCGGCGATCGCTATGTGCTGGAGAAAATGATCGAACGCGGTTGGCGGCTCGGCGGCGAGAACTCGGGCCACATCATCTGCCTCGACCGGCATACGACTGGTGACGGCATTGTCTCGGCGCTCCAAGTGCTCGCCGCCTTGCGCGGCGCCAATCAGACACTTGTAGAGTCATGCGAAGAACTCGTTTTCTATCCGCAGATACTCGTGAATGTGAAGATGCCCGCCGGTTTCGACTGGAAAGCCGATGCCTCGATCGAGGCCGCCCAGCGACGCGCCGAGGCGCAGTTGGGCGACGCGGGTCGAATCCTCCTGCGACCGTCCGGCACCGAGCCGCTGCTGCGCGTGATGGTGGAAGGGCGCGACGGCGAACTCGTACCGCGACTGGCCGAGGACATCGCCGCGACGGTGCGCGCGGCCTTCGCCTGATTCTGGTCTTGCAGTGCAAGCAAATAGCCCCGCCGAGCGCGGGGCTATTTATATCGAAGACTGTAATTCTTCCGTTTCTAAATCTAAATCAATCAAGCCGCGAAGACGAGCCGCAGCCGGTGCGCTGGCACAAAAGATGGAGCGATTGGCAGGTATTCTTCAATTTTTAAAATCCCGGGGGAGTTAAGGCATGACTATTTGGGAGAGCACTGAGACCTTTTTCGGCAAGCGTATTCAGGACTATCAAGGTGGCGATGTGGCAAGCAGCCCCGGCATCGTTCACCGCCTGTCTCTCGACTACGATGACGCCAGGTCGATGGGTGAGTTGCTTGAGGAATACCTGTCCAAGATCGACCCATCCACGCTCCAAGCCCTTATCTTCGGGGCGTGGTCAGAACCCTACGCAGACGGTCCCGGCGAGGCGTTCGAGGTCCTGATCAAGCACGCATCCAGGCTGACGGACTTGAAGGCGCTTTTCGTCGGCGACATGACTTCCGAGGAATGCGAGATCTCCTGGATCATCCAGGGGAACTATCAATCCCTCCTGCAGGCTTTTCCCCAAATCGAGGTGTTGCGCATTCGCGGCGCGAGCTCGCTGCAATTGCCTGCATTCAGCCATCCTCGGCTGCGTGAGCTCACCATCGAATGCGGGGGCTTGCCGCGCGAGATCGGCGAAGGGCTGGCACAGTCCACGCTGCCCTCGCTTGAGTACCTCGAACTGTGGCTAGGTACCGACGAGTATGGTTTTAGCGGCGACATCGATCTGTTCAAACGCGTGATGCAGCAGCTTTACACGTCGAAGCTGCGCCATGTAGGGCTTCGCGACGCCCAGATTGCCGACGAGGTGGCGAAATGGCTGGCAGCCGAAGCCTGGATCGCAGACCTCGAAACGCTCGATCTGTCGCTCGGCACGCTCGGCGACGACGGTGCCAAAGCGCTTCTTGCGAGCCCTTATCTCGCCAAGCTGAAACGCCTCAACCTGTCGTACCACTACATCAGCGCGGCGCTCCAGGCACAACTGCGCGCAGCCATCCCCGGGGTGGTGCTCGACGACCCGCAAGAACCGGAGGACGATGACCATCGGTACGTGGCCGTCGGCGAGTAGGCTTTCGGCGATGCTGCCCTGGGTGGTGCTGGGTGTTGCTACGAGCAAGCGCACGCGCGGTTTGCTGGCCGCTGCCCGGGAAGCCAGGACGCTCGTTCGACTCGTTGAGTGGCGCGAATGGCTGGCCGATACAGGTGCGCTCGAAGATCAGCTCCAACAGCCTTGTCGCTTCAAGATAGAACCGCCAGGGGACGACCCTCGGGTGCACATGGCACTCATCCACATGGGGTGCGAATCTCTGGGCCGAGCCCCTTGCGCCCCACTCGAACAGGGTGAACTGGCGCATACGGACGCATGGTTCCAGGGTTTCAGTCTGGCGCTCAAACGCCTTGAGCGCGTGCTGGCAGGACGGCCCCAGGTGCAGGTCGTCAACATGCCCGATGAGATCCTGGCCATGACCGACAAGCTGGACTGCCAGCAGCGGCTGCGGTCTCGATCCGTACCGACCGCCCCGCTGTTGGGACTCGTGCACGACTACGCGCATCTTGTCTCCATTCTGGACCGCGATGGCCTGGATAGCGCTTTTCTGAAGGCCCGCTATGGATCGTCCGCAGCCGGTGTGATCGCGTTCCGGCGCAATCGCCGCGGGCAGCAGCAGGCCACTACCACCGCCCGGCTTCACGCGGGCGGACGCTTGTTCAACGTCAAGCGCATGTCCTGCTATACGCGACACGACGAAGTGCGCCGCGTGATCGACCTGGTGAGCGCCCAAGGGGCGTACGCGGAGGCATGGATACCCAAGCCACGCTGTGGTACGGGGCATTTCGATCTGCGCGCGCTGACCTTCGGCGGCCACATCGCACACTGCGTGGCCCGTCTGGGGCAAGGACCGATGACCAACCTCCATCTGGACAGCGAACGCGTCGATCCGGATCGCGTGCTCGCCACCGAAGACCAGACGGCTCTCGCGACGACAGTCGAGCTGGCTGCCAACGTGTTCCCACGCAGCAATATCATCGGCTTCGATCTCGTGGTGCGTCGGGGAGAAGCCCGCGTGCTGGAGGCAAATGCTTTTGGTGACCTGCTGCCGGGCTGGCTGTGGCAGGGCAAGGACAGCTATGCCACCGGCTTTTGCGAGGGCGCCATGCGATGAACGGGATCATCGACATGAATCGGCTGATCGGCAGCCACGACATTGTGCTGATTACGCTCGATACCCTGCGCTACGACGTGGCGCAAGCGGCGTTCGAGCAAGGCGAGCTGCCGATGCTCTCGCGGCACTTGCCCGAACATGGTTGGGAGCAACGGCATACTCCGGGAAGCTTCACCTATGCGGCCCATCACGCCTTCTTCGCCGGCTACCTGCCGACGCCGGCCAGACCGGGCCGGCATCCGCGCCTCTTCGCCACCGCGTTTCGCGGCAGCGAGACCACAGCCCCTACCACCTTCGTCTTCGAGGAGGACAACCTCCCGAAGGGCTTGAGCGCACGCGGCTACCGCACCGTCTGCATCGGCGGGGTGGGGTTTTTCAACAAGCAGAATGCGCTGGGCGAAGTGCTTCCCGGGATGTTTGCCGAGAGCCACTGGAATCCCGGCTTCGGCGTGGGGCATCCTCAATCCACCGAGCGCCAGATGCGCCTGGCCGTGCAACGGCTGCAGGCCATTCCGGAACGCATATTCCTGTTCATCAACGTGTCGGCCATTCACACGCCGAACCATATGTACCTGCCGGGCCGGGAGCAGGATTGCATCGACAGCCATGCCGCCGCGCTGCGCTATGTGGATGGTGCGTTCGCGCCTTTGTTCGATGCCTGCGCATCGCGCGGACCGGCCTTCGTGATCGTTTGTTCCGACCACGGGACGGCTTACGGCGACGACGGCTATCACGGCCACCGCATCAGCCACGATTGCGTATGGACCGTTCCGTATGCTCATTTCTTTCTGGGGGCAGCGTGCTGAACGCCTTGCGGCTCACCGAGTCGATCCGGCAAGGGCCTTACCAGGCCTATTCCTACAGCTACCCCCACAAGAGCGCTTATCGTTCTCTGCCCTCCCGGCCCTTACGCGAAGTCTGGGCCCAGGAGGCGCGTTCAGCGCTCTTCGCCTACATCCACGTGCCCTTTTGCTCGATGCGCTGTGGTTTCTGCAATCTCTTCGCCATGGCCCGGCCCACCGAGGCGCTGGTCGAGTCCTATGTCGAGGCCGTCGTGCTGCAGATGCAGGCCATGAACCAGATTCTGGGCGAGCATAGGTTCGCGCGCCTGGCGCTGGGCGGCGGCACACCCAGCTATCTTTCGGCTGCGCAACTTGAGCGGCTCTACCTCGCGGCGAACCGCATCCTCGGTGTGGACCTTGATCGCACGCCATCGGGCATCGAGGTTTCGCCCGAAACCGTGACCCCCGATCGGATGCAGCTGTGCCGGGCCTTGGGCGTACAACGTGTGAGCATGGGCATCCAGAGCTTTGCCCAGCACGAGGTTCGTGCGCTGGCTCGCCCGCAGCAAAATGCCGTGGTCATCGATGCGATCCGCCAGATTCGGAACGCAGGTTTCCCGATCATGAACCTCGACCTGATCTACGGCATTGAGGGGCAAACCGTCAACAGCTGGCTGGCCTCCATCGAAAGCGCCTTGTCCTTCGGCCCGGAAGAGCTTTACCTGTACCCGCTCTACGTGCGCGAACAAACCGGTCTGGGCAAGCTGGCGATCCGCCGGGTCAGAGGGGAATCGGATTCCCGGCAGGAACTGTATGCCGCAGCACGGGCGCGTCTGTTCGATGCCGGCTACCGGCAAGTCTCGATGCGCATGTTTCGCGCACCGCATGCACCGCTGGATGCGGGCCCGGTCTATTGCTGCCAGGACGACGGCATGGTGGGGTTTGGCGCTGGGGCCCGCTCATACACCAGCACCCTCCACTACTCATTCGGCTATGCCGTGCAGCGAAGCGCGACGCGCAGCATTATCGAAGACTTCATCGCCTGCGACGAGGCGCAGTTTGCGTATGCGAACCACGGCTTCGAACTCGATGGCGACGAGCAGCGTCGGCGCTTCGTGATTCAGTCTCTGCTGACGGAGCCCGGGCTTTCTCACGCCGCCTACACGCGGCGCTTCGGCGCGCCGGTGCTTGAGGATCTGCCGCAGTTGCAGGAACTCATGGCCCTGGGCTTCGCAACAGACGAGGCAGGCCTCCTGGCGCTCAACGCGCAGGGCGTTTCCTATTCGGACAGCATCGGCCCCTGGCTGGCGTCGCCGGTCGTCCACCGCTTGATGACGGCCGCTCCGTGCTGACGATTCTCTACCGGGGAAGCCTGTCAAGCTGCAACTACAGCTGCGGCTATTGCCCGTTTGCCAAGCGGCGGGACAGCCGCAGCACACTGGCGCGCGATGCCACCGAGCTGGCGCGCTTTGTCGATTGGGTCGGCAGTCAAACCCGCACCATCCGGATTCTGTTCACGCCCTGGGGCGAAGCCTTGGTGCGACACCACTATCGCCACGCGATGCTGGCCCTCGCCGCCATGCCGCATGTATCCCAGGTGGCCGTGCAGACCAACCTGGCAGGACCTCTGTCCTGGCTCGCCGATGCACCGGGCGGCAAGGTCTCCTTGTGGTGCACCTATCACCCTGATCAGACGCGCCTGGAGCGTTTTGTCGATCGAATCCGACAACTGGCCGTGCTGGGCATTCGCCACTCGGTCGGCATCGTGGCCCGGCATGAACACAACGAGGCCATTCGCGCGCTGAAATCCGCGCTCCCGGCGACAACGCCTTTCTGGCTCAACGCCTACGACAGGCGAGGTCCGGGCTACTACACGGCCGTGGACCTCGAATGGATGGACGCCGTGGACCCCTGGTTCGCGCACGAGCACTCACCGGGGTCCTCACGGGGCAAGCCCTGTCGCGCGGGCTCCGAAGCCATCGCCGTGGACGGCGCGGGCGAGGTGCAACGCTGTCACTTCATTCCGCAGCGCCTCGGCAACCTCTATGCGGACAAACTCGACGGCATGCTGCAGGAGCGGCCTTGTAGCCGATTCAAGTGCGACTGCTTCATCGGCTATGCACATCGGCGGGATCTGGGTTTCTACCCGGCATTCGGCGATGGCGTGCTGGCGCGCATTCCGCTGCCGTCACACCCGGCAAACTCTGTCCCCCAAATCCCGATCCGCCACGACCCGCCTCATGCGACCGGCCACACCTGCCCGCCATGAACAATGCCGAACGCGCAAGGCTGAAGGGCCGGTCCCCCTGCGTCGTCAGTCTCCCGGGCATCTCCGGCGGAGGCAAATCGACCATCGCGCGCAAGGTCGAGATCAAGCTTCGTGCACTAGGCATTGACACGTGCTTGCTGGATGGCGATGACATGCGGCGCGGGCTGAACCGTGATCTCGGCTTCTCCCTATCCGATCGCATGGAAAGCACCCGGCGGGTCGCCGAAGTGGCTAAGCTGATGGTCGATGCAGGTCTGATCGTCATCGTCGCGCTCATCTCACCGTTCCGGAGCGCCCGCGAGATGGCGCGTTCGCTCGTGCCAGCAGGAAGCTTCTTCGAGATCCATGTCGACACGCCAATCGAGATCGCGCAGGCACGCGATCCGAAAGGCTTGTACCTGAAGGCGAGGCGGGGTGAGATAGCCGACTTCACGGGTATCAACTCTCCCTATGAAGCCCCGCAGCAGCCAGAGCTGCAACTCGATGGAACCGATCCGTCGCCCGATGCCCTGGCGGACCGGGTGATCGAACTGCTATGCCTTGGTTTTGCAGCCACCGAGTCGGCAGCGTGAATGCTTTCGGCTCGCGCAGGTCAACGCGTCGGATTGGGACGTGAATCGGCGGTGTCTGGCGCGTCGGCACAGGCGAGCGCTGCGCATAGGTTGTCGGTGAGCACTTTGGCGGCAAAGTCTTGCTGCAATGTCATATGGGTAAAGCTTGTGACGGCTTCAAGATCGAGCCGATGTTTTATGCGCTTAAAGGCTTCTTCGACATGCCAGCGGCGATGGTAAAGCGCGCCAAAGTGTTCATTCTTGAGACCGCCCCGCCCTAAGCTGTAGCAATCGCGTCGGATGTCGAGTTCTTGCATTCGCAAGACATGTAACAGTTGCGTAATAAGCCGGAACTAGACTGCGCGCATTCTGGACACAAGAGGTCGCCATGTTCCTCCGTAATAGGCTTATTGTTTCTTCCGCTGTTTTCGGTCTGGCGGGTTTCGTGGGTGTTGCGGTCGCGGCGGAAATCACGGGCGCTGGCGCTTCGTTTCCGGCCCCGGTCTACGCGAAATGGGCCGATGCCTATCAAAAGGCCTCCGGTAACAAGATCAACTACCAGTCGATCGGCTCTTCGGGCGGTTTGAAGCAGATCCGCGCGAAGACCGTCGATTTCGGTGCTTCCGATGCACCGCTCAAGCCCGAGGATCTTAAAAAGGACGGACTCGTGCAGTTTCCGACCGTCATCGGCGGGGTCGTGCCGGTCGTCAATCTACCCGGCGTCAAACCGGGCCAGATGAAGCTGACCGGCACCTTGCTCGCCGATGTCTACCTCGGCAAGATCAGGAAGTGGAACGATCCGCAGATCGCCAAAATCAACGCAGGCCTTGCGCTGCCCGACCAAATGATCGCCGTTGTCCGCCGCGCCGACGGCTCGGGCACATCGTTCATCTTCACGAACTATCTCTCGAAAGTCAGCCCCGAGTGGCGACAGAAGGTCGGCGAAGGCACGGCGCTGCAATGGCCGGTCGGCACCGGCGGCAAGGGTAACGAGGGGGTTTCCGCAATCGTCCAGCAACTGCCGGGCGCAATTGGCTATGTCGAGTACGCTTATGCCAAGCAGAACAAAATGACGCACATTCAGTTGCAGAATGCCGATGGCAATTTCGTGCAACCCGACGATGTGAACTTCAAGGCAGCCGCAGCCGGCGCCGACTGGGCAAAAAGCGCTTTCTACCAGATTCTGACGAATCAGCCGGGCAAGGATGCGTGGCCGATTACAGGCGCGACTTTTATCGTCATGCAAGCCAATGCCGAGAAACCGGCGCAGTCGGTCGAAGTGCTCAAATTCTTCGAGTGGGCCTACAAGAATGGCGCCACGACGGCTGCCGAGCTTGACTATGTGCCCTTGCCTGACAGCCTCGTCAAGCTGATCCATGGCTCTTGGGGCAATATCAAGGAAGCTTCTGGCAAGGCCGTCTATACCGTCAAATAAAGCCGCTTTGCGGCATCATTGCGGCGCGGCGGAATTCTCCGTCGCGTCATTCGTTTCCGGAGATCCCTGAAGTGCAGACTGCTACCCGATTCGAGACGGTCGAGCTTGCCGCGCCACCGCTCCCGAACCCGTCGCGTTCAGGCCGTCTGGGGGACTGGCTATTCTTCAACCTGACACGCGGCTTCGCCCTGCTGGCTTTGTTCGTCCTTCTGAGCATCATCGTTTCGCTGATTTTTGGCGCCTGGCCCGCGATCAAGACTTTCGGCCTGCGCTTTCTCGTGACGTCGGAATGGAATCCGCCGATGGAGCGTTTCGGCGCTCTAGTTCCGATTTACGGCACGATCGTGAGTTCGCTGTTGGCGCTCTTGATCGCCGTGCCGGTGAGCTTCGGTATCGCGCTGTTTCTGACCGAACTTTCGCCGCGCTGGCTGCGTCGTCCGCTCGGTATCGCAATCGAACTACTCGCCGGCATCCCGAGTATCGTCTATGGCATGTGGGGCCTTTTGTTTTTTGCTCCGCTGTTCGCCAAATATGTCCAGCCGGCGCTTGCCGCTACCCTTGGCCAAGTGCCGCTACTCGGCGAACTCTTCTCCGGCCCGCAATTTGGCATCGGCATGCTGACGGCCGGCATCATCCTCGCGATTATGATTATTCCGTTCATCACCTCCGTCATGCGCGACGTTTTCGAGGTGACACCAGCGATGCTCAAGGAGTCGGCCTACGGGCTCGGCGGCACGACCTGGGAAGTCGTCTGGAAGGTCGTCCTGCCCTATACGCGCGTCGGCGTTGTCGGTGGCATCATGCTGGGCCTGGGGCGCGCGCTTGGTGAAACGATGGCCGTGACCTTCGTCATCGGCAACACGAACATGTTCCAGGGTATTTCGCTTTTCCAGCCTAGCAACAGCATCACCTCCGCCCTTGCCAATGAATTCGCCGAAGCCGATGCGGGCCTGCACACGGCTGCCCTGATTTATCTGGGTCTTGTTCTATTCGCGATCACGCTCGTGGTTCTGACGGCTTCGCGTCTTTTGCTCGTGCGCGTACAGAAGCGCCAGGGCGGGCGTTGATCATGGCCGGATTTTCGCTTGCGCAACGGCGCAAATGGATGAATCGGATCGCGCTCGGCCTTTCGATGTGCGCGATGGCTTTCGGGCTCATGTGGCTGATCTGGATTCTCGTGACAGTCCTCGGTATCGGCGCGAGCGCGCTCAAGTTCACGCTCTTTACCGAGATGACTCCGCCGCCGGGCGTGCAGGGCGGACTCGCGAACGCGATTGCGGGCAGCGTGCTGATGGTCGGGCTTGCGACGCTGATCGGGACGCCGGTCGGCGTGCTGACCGGCGTCTTCCTTGCCGAATATGGTCAGCGCTCATGGATTGCCGAGTCGACGCGCTTCATCAACGATTTGTTGCTGTCGGCGCCGTCCATCGTGATCGGTCTTTTCATGTACGAAATCTATGTTGCGCGCATGGGCTCGTTCTCGGGCATGGCCGGTGTGCTGGCGCTCGCGCTGATCGTGATGCCGGTTGTCGTGCGAACGACCGAAAACATGCTGCTGCTGATTCCCAACACGCTGCGCGAGGCTGCCTTCGCGCTTGGCGCGCCGCGCTGGAAGGTGATTCTGATGATCACGGTGCGCGCCGCGCGCGCCGGCATCCTCACGGGCATACTGCTGGCGATTGCTCGGATTGCCGGCGAAACGGCGCCGCTGCTGTTTACCTCGCTCTCGAATCAATTCTGGAGCATGGATCTTTCCAAGCCGATGGCGAACCTGCCGGTCACGATCTTCAAGTTTGCGCTAAGTCCGTTCCCGGACTGGCAGCGTCTGGCCTGGGCCGGCGTCTTCCTGATCACGCTTGGCGTGCTGGCCATCAATATCGTGGCACGGACCCTGCTCGCCAAATCTACCGAAAACTAAAATGCAGACTTCCGTCGACAAGCTCCGAGCCCAGATTCAGATCAGGAACTTTAATTTCTATTACGCGAAGTTCCATGCAATCAAAAATGTCGATCTTGATATATTCAATCGTCATGTAACGGCCTTCATTGGCCCGTCCGGTTGCGGCAAATCGACGCTGTTGCGTGCGCTCAACCGCATGTACGAGCTGTATCCGAACCAGCGTGCCGAAGGCGAGATCCTGCTCGATGGCGTAAATGTGCTGGCGAAGGATGCCGACCTGAATACGCTGCGCGCGCGCGTCGGCATGGTGTTCCAGAAACCGACGCCGTTCCCGATGTCGATCTACGAGAACATCGCTTTCGGCGTGCGTCTGCACGAAAAGCTCGCGCGCGCCGACATGGACGAGCGCGTCCAGTGGGCGCTAACGCGCGCAGCGCTTTGGGAAGAGGTCAAGGACAAACTCAATCAGAGCGGCCTCGGCCTGTCGGGTGGCCAGCAGCAACGGCTTTGCATTGCGCGCGGTATCGCGGTCAAACCCGAGGTGCTGCTACTCGACGAGCCGACTTCGGCGCTCGATCCGATTTCGACGGCGCGTATCGAAGAGCTAATCCACGAATTGCGCGCGGATTTCACGATCGTGATCGTGACCCACAATATGCAGCAGGCGGCGCGGGTCTCCGACTACACGGCCTACATGTATCTGGGCGAGATGGTCGAGTTCGGTGTCACCGACCAGATCTTCCTCTCTCCGCAGAAGAAGCAGACCGAGGACTACATAACCGGCCGCTTTGGTTGATTGCGGAATGCGCTGCGGGTTTGCTTTTTACAAGCGGCTTCCTGCTTGGTACAATAACCCGTTTTGCTTCTGGCATTGACGGAGCTTCATGTGAGCGGACTGTTTTTCGGACTTGTGCTGTCGGTGCACGTTCTGGTCGGGCTGGCTGTGATCGGCCTTGTTCTGGTTCAGCACGGCAAGGGCGCGGATGTCGGTGCATCCTTCGGTGGTGGCGCATCGGGCAGCCTATTCGGCGCCTCCGGCTCGGCAAATTTTCTGAGCCGCACGACTGCGGTCATGGCGACCGTTTTCTTTATCACCAGTCTGACCCTGACCTATCTCGCGAGTCATCGCGCGACCAGCTCTAATAGCGTCATGGAAGGGGCTGCGCCCGCGTCGGCCCAATCGGCTGCGATTCCGGCTGCGACGCAATCGAAACCGCAGGATGTTCCGAAATAAGCAAAAAAATTTGCGATTTCGTTAAATAATCATATAATAGCGCTCTGTTGTGAAAGAGCCGACGTGGTGAAATTGGTAGACACGCCATCTTGAGGGGGTGGTGGCGCAAGCCGTGTGAGTTCGAGTCTCACCGTCGGCACCAGTAGGATTCGAGACGCCCGCTTTTGCGGGCGTTTTCTCAGCATTACCTCATTTCGTCCGCGATCATGCTGGAAAACTATTTCCCCGTATTGGTGTTCATTCTCGTGGGGCTTGGCGTCGCGGCGGTAATGGTCGTCGCCGGCCGTATTCTGGGTCGCCACAAGCCGGATCCGGAAAAGAATTCCGCATATGAGTGCGGCTTCGAGCCCTTCGAAGATGCGCGCGTCAAATTCGACGTCCGCTATTACCTGATCTGCATTCTCTTCATTCTTTTCGATATCGAAGTCGCTTTCCTGTTGCCCTGGGCGTCCATCGTCAAGGAGATTGCGGCAAGCGAGTCGATTCGTCTATTCGGTTTCTTCGAGATGCTCGTCTTCTTGGGCGTGCTGATTGTTGGATATATCTATGTCCGCAAGCGCGGCGCCCTGGAGTGGGAATAAACCGGCGTAAGTCCAGGCTCTATCGTTTGGGGGAATCATGAGTATTGAAGGTGTATTCCGCGAAGGCTTCGTGACAACGACGCTAGATAGCGTAATCAACTGGACGCGCACGGGCTCGCTTTGGCCGATGACTTTCGGTCTTGCATGTTGCGCGGTCGAAATGATTCATGCGGGTTGTTCGCGCTATGACCTCGACCGTTTTGGGGTCGTTTTTCGTCCTAGCCCGCGTCAGTCCGATTTGATGATTGTCGCGGGCACGCTTTGCAACAAAATGGCGCCGGCGTTGCGCAAGGTCTACGACCAGATGGCCGAACCGCGTTGGGTCATCTCCATGGGTTCCTGCGCCAACGGCGGTGGTTATTACCACTATGCCTATTCCGTGGTGCGCGGCTGCGATCGCATCGTTCCCGTCGACATCTATGTT
>JAVBKC010000143.1:0-5386 GCA_031554255.1 Niveibacterium sp. | reverse complement strand
CGAATCCGGCTTCGCCGAATCCCGTTTCGACAGTATCGAAGCCTCGCGCGACTATCAACGGCAAAACCATGTCCTGTGGCTCAACGTCTACGGTTTGCAGCAAGCCGAGGTCATGGCCGAGATCGGTCGCCGCTTCAAGCTACATGCGCTCACGCTCGAAGACATCCTGAACACCCATCAGCGCCCGAAACTCGACGACTACGGCAACTACCTGTTCGTCGTCGCGCGCATCTGGCGCTATGTGCCCGCAAGCTGCGAACTTGTCTCGGATCAGATCAGCATCGTGCTTGGCGCGAACTTCGTACTGACTTTCCAGGAACAACCGGGCGGGCTTTTCGAGCCGACGCGCGAGCGCTTGCGCAAGGGCGCCGGCCCGCTGCGCCAAAACGGCCCCGACTACCTCGCCTACTCACTGCTCGACGCCATCGTCGACAACTACTTCAGCACGCTCGAAGCCATTGCAGCCCAGGCCGATCAGATCGAGGACAATATCGCCGCCAACGACGTCACGCCTGTCACCCATATGCGCGCGATCAACCAGCTCAAGCACGAAACACGCGAACTACGCCGCTCGATCTGGCCGCTGCGCGAAGTGCTGGCCGGTCTTGCGCGCGTCGAGGAACGCCTGATCTGCCGCACCACGCAACTCTATCTGCGCGATGTCTATGACCATGTTGTACAGGTCGTCGAATCGCTCGATGCAACGCGCGACACGGCCGGCGATCTGATGGACCTGCACCTGGCGCTGGAAAGCCAGCGCCTGAACCAGGAAGTCAGGGTGCTTGCCGTGCTATCGGTCGTCTTCCTTCCGGCCACGCTGATCAGCGGCATCTTCGGCATGAATTTCCATGTCATGCCATGGCTGGAACGCTCCGACGGATTCGTGCGCGCAATGCTACTGATGCTGGCCGCCGCCGGATCGCTGACGGCGCTGTTCTGGCGCCGCCGCTGGCTGCGTAGCCGGGTTTGACCCCCCGTTCGCGCAAGCCCGGATCGCCGTGCGCGCGGGATTCTGAGCGGCTGGCGCTTGCGCGACTGCGGCGGCTTGGCGAAGATGAGCGTCTATCGACAGCCTCACCGAAGGAACCGGATCATGCGCAGCCCATTTCTTGGAAGCGGCATTCTGTTTGCCGCAAGCCTTCTGCTCGCGGCTTGCTCGACGACGCACCTCACGAGCGCCTGGCGCGATTCGAGCTATCAGGGGCCGCCGCTCAAAAAAATCGTGGTGGTCGGCGTTTCGAACGAGATTGCGGCGCGCCGGGTGTTCGAGGACGAGTTCTCGAAAGCGCTCATTGCCGCCGGCGTCGATGCGATTCCGGGCTATCGCCTGCTGCCCGAAAAACCGGACCGCCCGGTCGAAGAATTGCGCGCGGCCGTCATGCAGAACCAGGCCGACGGCATCCTCGTCGCGCGTACGCTGCGGACCGAGCGGCGAACAGAGTATTCGCCTGGCAGCATCATGGTGATGCCGGCCTTCGGCTATACGAGTTTCTGGGGCTTTTATGGCGCGGGCGCTTTCTATAACGAGCCAACGATCCATACCTACGACGTCGTGACGATAGAGACGAATCTCTGGCCCGTGACGGACGGCCATGTGCTGTGGTCCGCGCTATCGGAGAGCACCGATCCGTCGAATGTCGTCAAACTCACCGGCGAACTTTCCAAGCTCGTCATCGGCGCGCTCATCGAACAGAAGCTGATTCGGGCTCCGCTGCCGAAATAAGACGCGCCATACGAGGCTGCGTTCAGCCAGTCAGTAACGAATCGCCCACCAACTTGCCTGCGGCGAGCCCTATCCTGCGCGTGCAGCGCGCAGCCAGGCGCTCGTCGTGGGTAACGAGAACCAGCGTGGTGCCCGCCTCGCGATTGAGTTCGAACATCAGATCCATGATCTGAGTCCCGGTTGCGCTGTCGAGGTTGCCGGTCGGCTCATCCGCGAGCAGCACGCGCGGCCTCACCGCGAAGGCACGCGCGAGCGCGACGCGTTGCTGCTCGCCGCCGGACAAATGCTTTGGATAGTGGCCGCTGCGCTCGGCTAAGCCGACACGCGCAAGCCAGCGCTCCGCCACCGTGCGCGCATCGGCGCGGCCGGCCAGTTCTAGCGGCATCATCACGTTTTCGAGCGCGTTCAGCGCTGGTAGTAACTGAAACGACTGGAAGACGAATCCGACCGATTCGCCGCGCAGTTTTGCACGCGCGTCCTCCGACAAACCGAATAGCTCGATCCCGTGCAGGCGGACCGTGCCGGAACTCGGCGTGTCTAGCCCGGCCAAGAGGCCGAGCAGCGTACTCTTGCCCGAACCCGAGGCGCCGAGGATTGCAAGCGTCTCGCCCGCGCCCACCGCGAACGAGATCTCCTGCAAAATCGTCAACGGTCCGTTCATGCCCTGAACGCGTTTAACGAGTTTTTCTACTTCCAGAACCGGAGAGGCGTCGATGTTGCGATCCATGATCGTGCTCTTATTTTGCTTGCCCACAGTGTGCCATGCCGCGACGGTGCTCGTATTCGGCGATAGTCTTTCGGCCGGCTACGGCCTGCGCAGCGAGGAGGCCTGGCCAAGCCTGTTGCAAAAACAACTCGCGACCGAGGGCTTCAAAGAAACCGTGGTGAACGCCAGCATCAGCGGCGAAACGACCGCCGGCGGCCTCACCCGGCTCCCTGCCGCGCTCGCACAGCACAAACCGGTCGCCGTGGTGATCGAACTCGGCGCGAACGATGGCCTGCGCGGCCTGCCGATCGCCCTTATGCGCGACAATCTCGACACGATGGCGCGCATGGCCGCGCGGGCCGGCGCCAAAGTGTTGATCGTCGGCATGCAGTTGCCGCCGAACTATGGGCCGGACTACACCGAAAAATTCGCCGCAAGCTTTTCCGAGATTGCCCACAAAAACAAGGCCGCCTTCGTGCCATTCCTGCTCGCAGGCTTCGCCGAACGACGCGATTGGTTCCAGGCCGACGGCCTGCATCCGGTTGCCGCCGCGCAACCGACGATAGTCGAGACGATCTGGAAGAGCCTCAAGCCACAACTGAAACGCTGAACATGACGCGCAGCAACAAAGGTTTTGCCCCCCTCGCCGAACTGCGGGACTTCGACGAAATCGTCGACGCGCGCTCGCCGGCCGAGTTCGCGGAGGACCATATTCCGGGCGCGATCAATTGCCCGGTACTCGACAACGCGCAACGCGCCGAGGTCGGCACGCTTTATGTGCAGAATTCCGCGTTCGAGGCGCGCAAGCTCGGCGCGGCGATGGTCGCCGAGAACATCGCGCGCCACCTGCGCGAACGCTTTTGCGAGCGGCCCAAGAGCTGGCGCCCGCTGCTCTACTGCTGGCGCGGCGGACAGCGCAGCGGCAGCTTCACGACCTGGATGCGCATGATCGGCTGGGACGCCTGCCAATTGATCGGCGGCTACAAGACGTATCGCGAGGACGTGACCACCGCGCTCGCGGCCTTACCCGCGCGTTTCGATTTTCGCGTGCTTTGCGGCCCCACGGGCAGCGGCAAGACGCGTGTGCTCGAAGCGCTCGCCGAGGCTGGCGCCCAGGTGCTCGACCTCGAAGCGCTCGCGGCGCATCGCGGCTCGGTGCTCGGTGCCTTGCCGGCACAGGCCCAACCTACGCAGAAATGGTTCGAGACGCAGCTACGCGAGCGGCTTGCCAGCTTCGACGCCAGGCAGCCCGTGTTCATCGAAGCCGAAAGCCGCAAGATCGGCCGGATTCATCTGCCCAATGCGCTTTTTCAGGCCATGCATACGAGTCGCTGCGTGCTGCTCGACGCGGCACGTGAGGCGCGGCTGGCCTTCCTCATCGAGGAATACGCACATCTCGGGCGCGACCCCGCAGAACTCAAGACGAACCTCGCGCGGCTCAAGGGATTGCAAAGCAACGACATGCTCGCGCGCTGGGACGAACTCGTCGCGGCCGGCGACCTGGCGACGCTCTTCGACGAACTACTCGCCTCGCATTACGATCCACTCTATGCGCGCTCGCAAGGCAATCACTACAAAAGCATGCATGCCGCGCCGCCTGTCGGCATCCGCCGGCTCGATGCCGAAGGCATACGCGGGGCGGCGCGGGAGATCCTCGCGCGCGGCGTCTGACTGAAAATCAACTCATCGCGACCTGAACATTGAGCGTTCGCCCGCGCCAGTACATCTGGTGCAGCCGGCGCTGGTATTCGAGCATGGCTTCGTGTCCCAGGCCCGGAAATTCGACGATGGCGGCAGGGCGCGAGCCGTCGCCGTCCTCGCGCACGATCGCGCCGCACTCGACGCCGCAATACTTCTGGATGAACTCGCGCAGATTCTCGTCGCTTGTATCAGGATCGATATTGCCTATCCAGAGTTTCATGGTTCGCCTCGTTCGAAAATGCGTAATCAGGAGTCAGAGCGGCGCGCGCAGAGCCGCTGAACGACCGCATGGCGCGGAATCTGGATTTCGCTTTGCTCGAAGGCAAGGATTTCCAGCCCCAGGCGTGCAGCCCAGTCGCGCAGTTCGTTCGGTTCGAGCAGAAATTGCGGCCGGCTCGGCTTTCCGATACGTTCGTTACCGCGCATGAAGGTTTCATAGAGGATGATGCCACCTGGCCGCAAGGCGGCATACAGCCGATCCAGCGTCGGCCGGTGCAGGTAATTCGTGACAACGATGGCGTCGAAGTATTCGTGGGCCAGCGGCCACGGACCGTCTTCCAGGTCGGCGCGACGCGCCTCGATGTTCGCCAGCCCCGCGAGCGCTGCAAGTGCGACCGCATCATTATCCAGCGCGAGCACCTGGAAGCCATTTGCGGCGAACAGACGCGCATGGCGGCCGCTGCCGCAAGCCAGATCGAGTACGCGCCCGCCCTGGCGAACTTGGCCCATCCATGCAAGAACCCAGGGCGAAGGCACGTAATCGCGACCCAGCGTGGCAATCGGTGTTTGTATTTCAGCGCTCATGGTCAAGGTCCATCCTGTCTATCGGCGGATACGGCGCCCGCCCGATTGCGCGCGGAGCGGCCTACCGACGATGCGAACGATACTTGGCTAGGATACGCGACTACCGGATCACACGATTGCGGTCTGGCTGCGTGTTCCCGTTACGAGGTCACGCAATTGCGATGCGAAATCAAACGCACGCCGGTGCATGTCAAGCAAGTTGTCGCCTCACCCAAATCACAAAATCGGTTTATCAGCGATCGGGTTTTTGTTTGGGGTTACGGGCAGAGCCATCGCACCGACATGCCATAACCGGAGTCCCAGCAACTCAGCCCGATAGTTTGGGGAAGTTGCACTTGGCACTTGAGACCGCCCACTCTGGTCAACCCGTCATTCACGATCGATCGCGTCGGTCGTGCCTCGCTTCAATGCGTACCCCGGAATGTTTACGCCATTCTGACCGGACCGAAGCG
>JAVBKC010000074.1:0-10990 GCA_031554255.1 Niveibacterium sp. | reverse complement strand
ATGCACGCCGGCCGCATCGGCAACACGCAGGCAGGCGCCGAGATTATGCGGATCGGTTACACCGTCGAGCACCAGCAGCAGCGCAGGCTCGCTCAAGCCTTCGAGCACATCGGCCACCTTGAGCGCGCGCATGCGTGCGTCGATGCGGGCAACCACCCCTTGGTGGCGATGCGTGCCGGCCATGCCATCGAGACGCGGCGTGTCTACTGGAATCACGCGCACGCCGGCGAGTTCCGCGCGCGCGATCAATTCCTTGGCGCGTGCGTCGCCGCGTTGCGCGGCGACGAAAATTTCGAGGACGGCTTCCGGGTCTTGGCGCAGCTTGGCGCTCACCGCATGGAAGCCGTGAATGTGACGCGACTCAGCCACGGCGGCCTCCGCTTTTCTTGTTGCTCTTGGCCTTCCCGGCTGGTTTCGGCGCTACGCTCTTGCCGCCCGGCTTACGTCCGCTCTTCGTGCTTGCCGGCGCAGCGCGGCTCGTGCCTGCCTTGCGACTTTGCGTCGGGGCGCCTTTTGCGGGGCGGGTTTGGGTGGCTTTGACGCCCTGCAATTCCCGCCAGCCAAGCAGCTCGCCGTTGTCCGGATCGCTTGCCGCGTCAGGACGGACGGCATCGCGTGCGGTCTTGCCACGGCGTTGCGTGACAGGTGCCGTGGCCTCGACGAGCCGGAAATCGATCTTGCGCGTTTCGAGATCGGCGCGTGCGAGTTGCACGCCGACGCGATCGGCCAGACGGAAGCGCTGGTTGGTCCGTTCGCCGACGAGTTCGTGGCGCGCTTCGTCGAAATGAAAGTAGTCCGACCCGAGTTCCGAAATGTGCACCAGGCCCTCGATGAACACATCGTCGAGCGCAACGAAAATACCGAAAGGTACGACGGCTGAAACGCTGCCCGTGAATTGCTCGCCGACGCGGTCTTGCATGAAAAAGCACTTGAGCCACGCTTCGACGTCGCGCGTGGCCTCGTCGGCGCGACGCTCGGTCGCCGAACAGTGTGCGCCGATCTCGTCGAGATCGAGCGTGGCGAGCGCTTCGGCCTCGATGTTCTTCTTGCGCGCGTTCTGGCGCGCCAGCACGGCCTTGATCGCGCGATGCACGAGCAGATCCGGATAGCGCCGGATCGGCGAGGTGAAGTGTGTATAGGCCTCGTAAGCGAGGCCGAAATGGCCAACGTTGTCGGGGCTGTACATCGCCTGACGCAGCGAACGCAGCATGACGGTCTGCAATAGTTGACGGTCGGGACGGCCCCGGATGCGCTCGATGAGCCGCGCGAAATCGGAGGCGGCCGGATCGTCGCCGCCGCCCAGATCGAGGCCGAACTCGGCCAGGAAGGTGCGCAGGCGTTCGAGCTTTTCCGTGCTCGGGCCTTCGTGGATGCGGTAGAGCGCAGGCTGTTCGTTGAATTCGAGGAACTCGGAGGCGCAGACGTTGGCCGCGAGCATGCATTCCTCGATCAGGCGGTGAGCGTCGTTACGCTGCTCGGGCACGATCTTTTCGATTTTGCCCTGCTCATTGAACACCATGCGCGTCTCGCTTGTCTCGAAGTCAATCGCGCCACGCCGTGCGCGCGCCTTGAGCAGTACGCGGAAAACTTCGTCGAGCACTTCGAGTTGCGGTAACACCGGTGCGAGTTCGGCGCGCACCGCTTCGTCGTTGTCATACAGCGCGGCAGCGACCTTGTTGTAAGTCAGACGCGCTTGAGAGTGCATGATGGACGAATAGAAACGATAGCGCTGAATCTTGCCGCTGGGCGAAACCGCCATATCGCAGACCATGCAAAGTCTGTCGACATGCGGGTTCAGCGAACAGAGTCCGTTAGAAAGTTTCTCCGGCAGCATCGGGATCACGCGACGCGGGAAGTACACCGAATTGCCGCGTTCGTAGGCGTCGGCATCGAGTGCCGATTGCGCGGTGACGTAATGGCTGACATCGGCGATCGCAACGAGCAGGCGCCAGCCTTTTCCGACGCGTTCGGCATAGACCGCATCGTCGAAATCACGCGCGGTTTCGCCGTCTATCGTGACGAGCGCAAGCGCGCGGATGTCTTCGCGGCCCGCGCTGTCCTTCTCGCGCACCGCATCGGGAATCCGCGCGGCTTGGGCTTTTGCAGCGCGCGAAAATTCGAATGGCAATTCGTGCTTGCGCAGCGCGATCTCGATTTCCATACCAGGGTCGGCGTAGGCGCCCAGCGTTTCGACGACCTTGCCGATAGGCTGACTGTTCTTCGTCGGCTGCTGGACGAGTTCGACCGTGACGACTTGGCCCGCGGCCGGGAGTTTGGTGCGGCCTTCGCGTGCGAGCAGGATTTCCTGGCTGATCTTTTTATTTTCGGCAACGACATACAGCACGCCATGCTCGACGACCACGCGTCCGACGACGCACGCGTTCGCGCGTTCCAGCACTTCGACGATGCGTCCTTCGCGCCGGCCACGGTTGTCGGTGCCGGATACGCGCGCGAGCACACGGTCGCCGTGGAGCACTTGCTTCATCTCGCGCGGACCGAGAAACAAATCGTCTCCGCCATCGTCGGATTTGAGGAAGCCGTAGCCGTCTGCATGGCCTTCGACGCGACCACGAATCAAATCGGCCTTGTCGGGGAGGATGTAGGCGTCGCGCCGGTTGCGCATAAGCTGGCCGTCGCGAACCATCGCCGAGAGGCGGCGGCTGAAGTGCTCGATTTCTTCCTCGCGGATGTCGAGCGCCGCGACAAGCATATCTAGCCCCATCGGCACGCCCTGCTCGGCGAGGACTTGCTGAATGTACTCGCGGCTCGGCAGCGGGGATTCGTATTTTTCGCGTTCCCGTTCGAAAAACGGATCGCTAAGGCGTATTTTCGATGGACGTGGCGCGCGCGTTTTCGGCGAAGCCGCTTTCGTTTTCGCGAGCGGTGCAGCCTCGGGTGTGGCTTCGACAGCTTTTCGACGACTTGGTTTTTTTTGTGTTGTTGACAAGTTCTATCCTTAGTTTATACTCTTTCGCTCACTGCTCTTGGCAGTGAATGGATTGCCCAGGTGGCGAAATTGGTAGACGCGCTAGTTTCAGGTACTAGTGCCGCAAGGTGTGGAGGTTCGAGTCCTCTCCTGGGCACCAGGAATTTCGCAGAAGAGCCCGCTCATCGAGCGGGCTTTTTGTTTTTCTGCCGTCATGCGCGTCGTACTGGACAATAGCAATCTGTTAATGCTGAACGAGGGAAAGCATAACGCTCTCCCTCTTTTGTTCAAACCGATCAAATTTTGAACGGATGACGTAAAACAATGGTTTCCTCGCGGTCGGGACCGGTCGAAATCATATCTACCGGCACGCCGCAAAGCTCTTCGAGGCGGCGCAGGTAGGCCCGCGCATTAGGCGGCAGCGCGTCATACGATTTGAGACCGACGGTTATTTCCTTCCAGCCTGGCATCGTCTCGTAGATCGGCTCGCAACGCGAAACGCGGTCAGCGCCGATCGGCAAGAGGTCGATGATCTTGCCGTCGAGCCGGTAGCCTGCGCAGATTTGCAGTTCTTCGATGCCGTCGAGCACGTCGAGCTTCGTGATGCACAGACCCGAAACGCCGTTGATCTGGATCGAACGCTTGAGTAGCGCGGCATCGAACCAGCCGCAGCGGCGCGCCCGGCCGGTGACCGTGCCGCGCTCGTGGCCGACGGTCGACAGATGATGCCCGACGCAGCCGGCGTCCTCGATCGGTAGTTCGCTCGGGAACGGTCCTGCGCCGACACGCGTCGTGTAGGCCTTTGTGATGCCAAGCACATAGTGCAGCATGTTCGGGCCGATGCCGGCGCCCGGAGATGCCGCGCCAGCCACGCAGTTACTCGATGTGACGTACGGATACGTGCCGTGATCGACGTCGAGCAGCGAACCTTGCGCGCCTTCGAACAGAAGGTTGTCGCCGCGACGATGCGCCGCGTAGAGTGCGGCGGAAACATCGCCGACGAACGGCAACACACGCTCGGCCGAGGCCATCGCGGTGTCATAGGTCGACTGGAATTCGACAGCCTCGCTGCCGAAATACTTTTCGAGCACGAAGTTGTGATAGTCGAGATTTTCGCGCAATTTTTCGGCGAAGACTTCCGGATAGAACAGATCGAGTACGCGCAAGGCGCGGCGGGCAACCTTGTCCTCGTAGGTTGGGCCGATACCCTTGCCGGTCGTGCCGATCTTTGCCGCGCCGCGCCGCGTTTCGCGCGCCTGGTCGAGCTTCTGGTGATACGGCAGGATCAGCGGACAGCCCTCGCTGACGAGAATACGCGAACGCACTTCGATGCCGCCGGTTTCGAGCTTATCGATCTCGTAGAGCAGGTGTTCGGCATTGAGCACGACGCCGTTGCCGATGAAGCAGCGTACGCCTTCGCGCATGACGCCCGAGGGGATCATATTGAGCGCGTACTTCTGGCCCTTGATGACGAGGGTATGGCCGGCGTTGTGTCCCCCCTGAAAGCGGACGACGCCTTGCGTGTGATCGGTCAGCCAGTCGACGACCTTGCCCTTGCCCTCATCGCCCCATTGGGTGCCGACGACGACGACGTTCTTTGCCATGTTCAATCTCCAATGAGCGGTTCGACCATCCAGCGATCGCCCCGCAAAACCAGTTTCCGGTCGCAGCCGGCTTCCGCCCAGGTGCCAGAGTGGCCGGGCAGTTCCTGTACGACGATTTCGCCCGTGCGGCGCAACGCGGCGATGGCTTCGGCTAGGCCGGCGGCGTTTGCCGCCGGCGCGAGCACGGCGGTTTGCAAAGTGGCTTCGGCGTCGCGCTCCAGCAGGTCGCGCAAATCGCTTACGGAAAATCCGGTTGCAGGTCGCGCACGGCCAAACGCGCGGCCGACCTCGTCGTAGCGTCCGCCATAGGCGACAGCTGCCGGCGAGTTGCCGCAAAACGCGGCAAATACGAGGCCGCTGTGATAATCGTAGCCGCGTAGATCGGCTAAATCGAAGGATAAGGGTAGGTCGGGCAATGCGGTGGCAATCGCACGCAGTTCGGCTAGTGCGGCGGCAACTTCCGCATCCTGCGGCAGCAGCAGAGCCGCACGCTCCAGCACGTCGGGACCGCCGTAAAGCGTCGGCAGCGCGAGTAGCGCGCTACGGATCGATGCAGGCACGTCTGCGACGATGGCCTGTAGCGCTGGCACGTCCTTGCTTTGCAGGACCGCGAAGAGTTCGCGTTCGGCCTCGCTGGTGAAACCCGCTATGTGGCAGAGCGCGCGAAATAAACCGATGTGACCGAGGTCGATCCGCGAGGTGCGTACGCCTGCGGCTGCAAGCGTTGCGGCGAGCAGGCGAATGATCTCGATGTCGGCTTCGATGCCGGCGTGGCCGTAGATTTCAGCGCCGAGCTGCAGCGGCTGGCGGCTGGCGAGCAGCGAACGCGGCGTGGTCCGCACGACGCTGGCGGCGTAACAAAGGCGCGCAACGCCGTCGCGATTAAGTAGATGCGCGTCGATCCGCGTGACCTGCGGCGTGATGTCGGCGCGCAGGCCGAGCACGCGGCCGGTGAAGGGGTCGGCCATGTGGAACGTGTGTTCGCCCATCTCCTTACCGGTGCCCGAGAGCAGCGATTCGAGATATTCGATCAGCGGCGGCATCACGAGTTGATAACCGTGCAGACGCAATTGGTCGAGCAGGCGCCGACGCAGGGCTTCGATGCGAGCGGCCTCTGCGGGTAAGGCGTCTTCGATGTGATCGGGTAAAACCCAGCGCGGCGAGGCCATGTCGGTCAGTGCGAAAGAATGAGCAGAACCAGGCCGATCAGCATCGAGGTCAGGCCGACGAAGCGGATCTGTCCATCGGCAAGTTCGGCGAGTCGCAGAAAAACGCGCCGCCAGAGTGTCGGCGCGATAAAGGGAAGCAAACCTTCGAACACCAATACCAGTGCGAAGGCCATCAACAAGGTGTTGGACATGGCTACTTGCCAGCGCTCCTCCCCGAGCCGCCGGTGCCCCGGTAGTACTTGAAGAAATCGGTGTTCGGGTCGACCACAAGCACGTCGTTGCGACTTCTGAAGCTCTGCCGGTAGGCGTCGAGACTGCGGTAGAACGAGTAGAACTCGGGATTGCGGCCGAAAGCCTCGGCATAGATCGCTGAGGCTTTGCCGTCGCCTTCGCCCTTGACCCGCTGCGCATCGCGGTAAGCCTCGGCGATGATGATCTCGCGCTGCTTGTCGGCATCGGCGCGGATCTTTTCAGCTTCGGCCGAACCGAGCGAACGCAGTTCGTTGGCGACGCGCTTGCGTTCGGCTTCCATTCGGCGATAAACGGCCTCGGAAACCTCGGCCGGCAGCTCGACGCGCTTGAGTCGTACGTCGACGATATTCACGCCGATCTTGCGTGCGTCGAGATCGGCCCGCACGCGCATGTCGGTCATGATCTTCTCACGCTCGCCCGAGACGACTTCATGCACCGTGCGACGGCCGAATTCTTCGCGTAGGCCGGCATTCACCGTCTGTTCGAGCCGCGTGCGCGCGCGCGTTTCGTCGCTGCCTATCGAGATGTAGTAGAGCTTCGGATCGACGATGCGCCATTTCACGTAGAGGTCGACGAGTACGTTCTTCTTCTCGCTCGTGATGTAGCGCTCGGGATCGGCGGTTTCGAAGGTCAGAATGCGGCGGTCGAAGTAGCGCACGTTCTGCAACAGCGGCATCTTGAAATACAGGCCGGGCGTAGTGACGATGGTCTTGACTTCACCCAGTTGCAGGACAAGCGCGTATTGGCGCTGGTCTACCGTAAATAGCGCCATCGATAGGATGGCAATCGCGGCGAGCAGGATGCCCGCGAAGAGCGGCAGGCGTTCGCGCATCAACGTTCTCCCCGATCGCGAGAGCGCATGGCTTCGCGGTTCCTGTAGTCGGTCGGTTCAGGCACATCGACCTGCGGCGGTGAATTGGTGCTAGGCGTCGATGCCGCCGGGCGGGCCGGGGCGGTAGCGCCTTCGACCGCAACCGGTGCGGAATTGGACGCGGCCTGGTTCTGCATGATTTTGTCGAGCGGCAGATAGAGCAGACTGCCGTTGCCTTTGGTGTCGACGAGAATCTTCGAGGTATTCGCGAAGATTTGCTGCATCGTGTCCAGATACATGCGCTGACGCGTGACTTCCGGGGCCTTGGAATATTCGGTGACGACGCTCTTGAAGCGCGAAGCGTCGCCTTCGGCGTTTGCGACGACACGCGCGGCGTAGCCGGTCGCCTCTTCCTGCAGGCGTGAGGCGGTGCCGCGCGCCTTGGGAATCACGTCGTTGGCGTAGGCCTGGCCTTCGCTCTTTTGCCGTTCGCGGTCCTGCCCCGCTTTGACGGCATCGTCGAACGCAGCCTGCACCTGTTCCGGCGGCTGTGCGTTCTGCATCGTGACCTTGCTGATCAAAATGCCGGCATCGTAACGGTCGAGGATTTCCTGCATGACCTTGGCGGCATTGACCGCAACCTGCTCGCGCCCTTCGTAGAGCACGAAGTCCATTTTGCTCTTGCCGACGATTTCGCGGAACGCCGACTCGGCAGCCTGAATGACATTGGCGTCGGGGTCGCGATTGTTGAAAAGATAGGCTTGCGTGTCCTTGAGAACGTACTGCACCGCGAACTGGATGTTCACGATGTTCTCGTCGTCGGTCAGCATCAGCGCTTCGTTGAGCACCTTGTTGCGCTCGCTGCTGCGATACCCGATTTCGATCGTGCGCACGCCGGTCAGATTGACGAGTTCATGGGTTTCGATCGGATAGGGCCAGCGCCATTGCAGGCCCGGATCTGTTGTGCGCAGATATTGGCCGAAGCGCAGGACGATGCCGCGCTGGCTGGCGTCGACAATGTAGAAGCCGCTCGCGAGCCAGAGCAAAACCACAACCCCGAGGATCAGCCCTATGCCGCCGGAAAGCCGCGCCGATGGGCCGCGCCCGCCTTCGTCGCCGCCTCCTCCGCCGGAGCCGTTACCTTTGTTGCGGCCGAATAGTCCGCTGAGTTTGCGATTGACGTCGCGCCAGACTTCTTCGAGATCCGGCGGCCCTTGGTTGCCGCCGCGGTCGCCGCCACCTTGATTATTGTTACCCCAACGCGGATCGTTCAGAGACATGAGGATTCCGGTGATGAGCATATTGAAGGAGAAGGGCTTGGCCCGGAAGAGAGAAGACGCCGGCATATGCCTGCGCTCGCCACGAATTTTTCGCGAACGCCGCTTGGACGTTCTGGTTTCTTTCTTGTTGCAACCAATCCCGCATACATGGCGGGGGCGTCGTGCTGCAATGCGTGGTTAAGCTGCATGCGTATCCTCTTGCGTGAGCGAGGATTCGCCGAGGAGCGTTTCGGCAAGCGTTTCGCGCAGATCGTCAAGACCGGCGCCGGTTCGCGCGCTGACAAAAACGCGACGAATTTTACCACAGGCGTCCCGTTCGACCCTCGGCGCGAGCGGTGTCAGATCGATCTTGTTCATTACGATAATCTGCGGAACATCCGCCGCGCCGATCTCTTTGAGTACGCCATCGACGACGCCGATTTGGGCTTCGCGATCCTCGCTTGCCGCGTCGACGACATGGATGAGGAGATCGGCCATCGTGGTTTCTTCTAGCGTCGCATGGAAAGCCGCGACGAGCGAGTGCGGCAAAGCGCGGATGAAACCGACAGTGTCCGAAATCACCGCATTGCCGCGGCCCAGGAAGACGCGACGCGAGGTGGTGTCGAGCGTGGCGAACAACTGGTCGGCCGCGTAGGCGCCGGCCTTGGTCAGCGCGTTGAACAGCGTGGATTTGCCGGCGTTCGTGTAGCCGACTAGCGAGACGGTCGGCACGTCGCGGCGTTCGCGCGCGCGACGGCGTGTCTTGCGCTGGCGCTCGAACTGGGCGAGCCGTTCCTTGAGCGTCTTGACGCGATGGCCGAGCAGACGGCGGTCGGTTTCGAGCTGGGTTTCGCCAGGGCCGCGCAGGCCTATGCCACCCTTCTGGCGTTCGAGGTGGGTCCAGCCGCGCACAAGACGCGTCGCGAGATGTTCGAGCTGGGCGAGTTCGACTTGCAGCTTGCCTTCGTGGCTTTTCGCGCGGAGCGCGAAGATATCGAGGATCAGACTCGTACGGTCGATGACGCGGCACTGCAGGGCGCGTTCGAGATTGCGCTGCTGGCCCGGCGCGAGTTCGTGATTGAAGAGAATCAGGTCGGCGTCGTGCTCGGTGCGGATTGCGGCGATTTCCTCGACCTTGCCGCGACCGACGAAAAGGGCGGGGTCGGGTGCGCGCCGCTTGGCCTGAATGCTCGCCAGCACTTCGGCGCCGGCGCTTTGCGCGAGCAGCACGATTTCGGAAAGCCGCTCGGCCTGGTCGGGCTCGCCGAAATCTATCTGCACGATCAGGGCGCGGTTGCCCGAGTCGGGACGATCAAACATTAACAGGATCGCGATCGGGGCCGCCACTGGGACGGCCCGACGTGGAGGGGCGGCTCAATCCGGTTTTTCTCCGTCTTGCTGGATCGACACCGGACGCGCGGGCACCACGGTCGAGATCGCGTGTTTGTAGACCATTTGGGTCACGGTGTTCTTGAGCAGAACCACGTACTGATCGAAGGACTCGATCTGCCCTTGCAGCTTGATGCCATTGACCAAGTAGATTGAAACCGGGACATGTTCGCGCCGCAGGGTGTTCAGGAAGGGGTCTTGTAACAATTGCCCTTTATTGCTCATTTCGGTTGTCCTCTTGTGTTGTAGTGGTATTTCAGCATCTCAGGGTAGAGATCGGGAAGGTAAAACTGCACTCACGGGTTTCCCGAGAACGGATTGTGGGTGCTCTTGAATTGTATCCGCATCGGCGTTCCCTGCAGCTTGAAGGCGTCGGCGAAGCTGCGTTCGAGATAGCGTTGGTAGGACGCGGGGATGTGTTCGAGCGCGTTACCGTGGATCACCACGATAGGCGGATTAGATCCGCCCTGATGAGCGTAGCGCAGCTTGGGACGGAAGGCGCCGTGGCGCGGCGGCGCTTGCTTGGTCACCGCCATCTGCAACACGCGCGTGAGTTTCGGCGTAGGCAGCTTGGCCATCGCGGCGGCAAAAGCCGAATCGACCGAGCGCATCAGTGCGCCGATGCCGTCGCCTTCCAGCGCGGAAACATAATGGAAGCGCGCCCAGCCGAGAAAGTTCAACTTGCGTGCGACATCGTTCTTGAGCAACTGGCGTCGGTAGTCGTCGACGGCGTCCCACTTATTGACCGCGACGACCATCGCACGGCCGGCTTCGAGCGCGAAGCCCGCAATATGTGCATCCTGCTCCGAGATGTCCTGGCTCGCATCGAGCACGAGCACCACGACGTTCGCCTGTTCGATCGCCTGTAGCGTCTTGATGACGGAGAATTTTTCGATGGCCTCGAAAACCTTGCCCTTGCGGCGCAGGCCGGCCGTATCGATCAGCGAATAGTGCTTGCCGCCGCGCTCGAACGGAATTTCGATCGCATCGCGTGTGGTGCCCGGCATGTCGAAGGCAATGACGCGTTCTTCGCCGAGCAGCGTATTGACGAGCGTGGATTTGCCGACGTTGGGCCGGCCGATGATCGCAACGCGCGGCCCGCGCACCGTGGCATCCTCGTCCGGCGTGTCTTGCGGGAAGCCGGCGAGGATTTCGTTGACGACGTTAGTAACACCGTCGCCATGCGAGGCGGAGACCGCCCAGGGATCGCCGAAGCCAAGTTCGTGAAACTCGGATGCCGCGACGGCGCGGTCCATGCCCTCTGCCTTGTTGACGATGAGGTGCACCGGCCGTCCGACGCGCCGTAGCTTATTGGCGATTTCCTTATCCTGCGGCGTGAGCCCGGCACGGCCGTCCACAAGGAACAGCAGCGCGTCGGCTTCGGCGATCGCCTGTTCGGCCTGGCGCGCCATTTCGGCGAAGATGCCGTCCTTGGCTGTGGGCTCCAGCCCACCGGTATCCACGACGAAGTAATCGCGCTCGCCGACGCGGCCGATGCCGTAATGCCGGTCGCGCGTGAGGCCTGGCATGTCGGCGACGAGTGCGTCGCGCGAGCGCGTCAGGCGATTGAAGAGCGTCGA
>JAVBKC010000061.1:0-77675 GCA_031554255.1 Niveibacterium sp. | reverse complement strand
GTAGAAGCACATGTCGCCATCCCCACGCACCTTGCCGGCTCCGTTCAGAACGAAGGCCGAGACATCGATGTCGACGCCCGCAATCGGCGAGTAATTGACATCGACGCGCACATGGCCGGCCGCAACCGGCGCATTACCACCCGGCTGCAGTGTCGTCATGCGCGCACCGCCGCAATCGCCAGGCTGACCAGGTCGTCCGCCGTGCGTCCGTTGGTAGACCGGCCGATTGCCTTGAACTCCCAGCCGCTGCTCTCGCGGCTCAGGCACGCCATCACGACGCCGGTATGGCCACCCTTTTCAGACAGATTGAAACGCGCCAATTCCTTGTTATGGGATTGATCGAGGATGCGGCAATAGGCGTTTTCGACCTTATCGAAGGTCTGCCCGCGGAAACTGTTCACGGTGAACACCAAATGCTGCACATTGCTCGGCAGACGTTGCAGATCGACATGGATGGTTTCGTCGTCGCCCTCGCCTTCGCCGGTCAGGTTGTCGCCAGAGTGATTGATCGAGCCGTCTTTGGATTTGAGCTGACGGAACCAGACCAGATCGATGGGGGCCTTATCGCCGTCCAGGACAATGCAGGAGGCATCGAGGTCGATCTCGTCCTTGCCGCCCAAGAGCTTGCCGAAGAAGCCACCGGCTTTGACCGGGTCCCAGCCGAGCCCCAGGCTGACGGTCGTCAGGCTGCTGCCGGCCGTTTTTTCCAGGGAGATGCTTTGGTTTTTACTCAGGGTGAGTGCCATCGTTACGCTCCTTTTTGATTCTCAGTGCTTGAAAAGCAGCGGACTGCGCCGCCATGCAGGATGAAAATGTCGCCAATGGGCGTCTTGCGCCGCCGCCAGCAATTCGCGGTCGCCGCGCGTATCGCCCCAGGCTCTCAGTCTGTAGCGGAGCAGCGGGCCATAGACCGCTTGCAGCCTCTGCACCTTGTTTTCGCAGCGGCAGTTGTTCCCGGCGATCCGTCCGGTCAGGCGTCCGTCGACTGCCTCCAGCTCGGTGGCGATCAGCCCGATGCCCATGCGCTCGGCAAATGGCTTGAGAACCAAGGCCGGCGAGGCGGAACACAGCGTGACCACGGCGCCCGCCTCCAGTTCCGCCGCTACGGCGCGCAGGCCCGCAGGACGCATCAATTCGGCCCAGGCGACCTCGCAGAATTCCTGAGCCTTTCGGGCCAGCCATTGCGCCTCCACGCCCGTTAGAAACGCGCGGATCAGACAGGCTTTAAGCGCATCGCGGCTCATGCGCCGAAACATATAACGCAGGCCAGGCAGCGCCAAGCTGAGCATCCGACGAAGGAACACTCGCTTGCCGAAGGCGAACTTCAGGAACGGGACAAAGCTGTCGTGGCGGGTCAAGGTACCGTCGAAGTCGAACACCGACAGCACCCTGTCTCCCTTGGCCCCCATCGCTATCGTTTCCGGACTCATCGACCAGCCTCTGCCAAGCGCTTGGGCAGATCGCCGCCTGCCACATCGGCAGGTTTGACACCATGCCACTTGGCGCGTTCGAGGATGTTGCTCGCCCACTTGTAGTGGGTGGCGGGTTCGCACATGGCATCGTTGTGCCTAAACACCGCCGCCGCCGCGTCGCTTACGATCAGTTTTGCGCTGTTCAGATCGTCCAGACTGACGCGCAGCATGTCCTGGATGATGCCGATCTGGCTCGGATGGATCGCGGTCTTGCCGACCAGGCCGTGGGCGATGTCCAACTCCAATTCTTCCTTCAAGAGATGCGGCGTGGCGAGCTGCTCGAACACCGGTGCGGTCAGGGCGAAGCCTTGCGATCCCATGATCCCGGCGAGCATCGGAATGACGTAACTCATCGGTGTGCTATAGAGCGTGGTCGCAGGATTGCGGCGCAAGCCGAGGCAACTCATCAGGTCGTTGCCGCCGATTCGCAACGCGAGAATCCGCCGATTGAGCCTGGCACCGAGGGCCTGCCCCAGCTCCACCATTGCGCCAGGGTTATAGACATCAGCGGTTTCGAGCGTGGGCATCAACAACAGTTCGGGGTTGGTCAGCGCGCGCTCCCAGGCCGTCAAATTGTGCAGGGTCAGCTTCGGTACGACAAAGCCATCCACGTGACTTATCAGCGGCCAGTCGTTCAATACGGCCGCCATTCTTGAGTCGCGCGGGCGGACGAAAAGCAGCGGGCCTTCGCTCGACCGACCGCCGCGCACAGCGATCGCCGCAAGCAGCGTCTGCAGGTTGCACAGCGCGGTTTCCACGTCGATAGCCGCAACCGCGTCTTCGAGGCACACCACCAGCGAACGCAGCTCCGGCAGCTTGGCGCCAAAGACGACATCGAGAATGTCGTCGCGGGTAGCCGGCATATACAGCGTTGCCCCGAGGGCGAACGGCGAAATTTCTTTCATCGGCTCACGCTCCGGATGAGAGTCACGGCACGGTACGGCCCCAGCGCGGAGCCGGCTTCTTCAACGCTCGCGCCCGTGCGTTCGGTCAGATGGAGTAGCAGTTGCACATCACTGTCGCTGCGATCCCGCACGAGGACGCGTTCCGGAACGCGGCGCAGCACCGCCCGGGTGGCCTCGGCAATACCCGGCTTGACGCGGTTCGGGTTATTGATGCCGAAACGGGCCGCCAGCGAGGCGACAACACGCGTCGCCTCGCCCTGAAGCGCCTGCTTCTGCGCCTTCGTCCACGGCGCCGCTGGCCGCACGGCAGTCAGCGCCCGACGTTCGGTTTCGATTCGTTCGATAAACGCGCGGGTGACATCGTGTTCGTGCAGGTGGTCGTAGACCACGCAGCCATGCAAACCGCCTTGCGCCGGCCAGATGGAGCGGGAAACCAAGCCGGATACGGTGGCACCGAGAATACCCGACGGGATCACCCAGTCTTCGGCGGACGCAGCCAGCCAGGCGCAGCCACAAGGATCGGCCAGAACGACAAGGCGCGGCGCATCCGCGAAACGCTCATCCCCGCCCAGCGTGCGCCAAAGCTCCCCGGCGATTGCCCCTTTGCCGGTCCAGCCATCGACGAAGACAATGTTTTTAGCGCCATGCGCCTGGATGATCGCATCGAGCGCTACAGCGTCGATTCCACGCTCGCGGACGATGCTGATTCCATAGTGGCGGGCGTCGCGCCCCAGCTCCACCAGTGCCCGGCGCAGCAGCACACCCAGCGGCAGTCCCGCGCGCACGAAAGACACCAACGCAATAGTCGAGTCGGCATAGGTAGCATTCAATGCCAGCGCCAGCGCCTGCACATCGGCGGCCATGCGGCGGCCGTTCTGCTCCAGTGCGCGGGCATACAGGCTCTTGTGAACATCGGTGGGCGCATGCTCCGTGGCGATCATCTCGGAGTAATGCTTCTGCTGCGTCTGAATCAGTCGCTCTTTTTCCTCGATATCGGTCGGGCGTATCTGTACGGCTTGCAGAAGAAAATGCACATCATCGGAAGCATAACTGCCGCTCCCGACGGTATTCAAGGCCGCGAAGAGATCAGACATCGACCAGACCCTCCACGACTTGCGCCAACTGGCTGCGCGCCGGCGTTGCCCACAGGTGGCATTCGCTCATGAAGCCCAGATCGGTGATGCTGTCGCCCAAACCCAGCACCGGACGCTCGCCGTTGATTTCGCGATCCCGCCGCAACCATTCGCTCACCGCCAGGCGCTTGGCCAGCCCGTTCGGGAGAAAGGCCAGGTTGTTGCCGTTGGCATGAACGCGCATGCCTTCGAGCAGCCCGCGAGACTCTACTTCAGCCAGGACTGCTGTCAGCACCTCGTCATCAGAAGCGTTATGTTTGGTCACTACGTAGTGGCGCAAGCCCTCTTCTTCGACGACCCAGCCGCGCAGTGAAAAGCCCAGTTCCTGGCCGATGTCCAGGGTCGCCTCGCTTAAGGTCGGCAGGCGGCTCTGGAACGCGTAGAGCACATCGGCCATACGGGCATTCCAATCCCGGTCGAGCTTACCGTCGGCATCGAGGATCACGCCGCCGTGCGTACAGATTGCGCCTTGGGAAAACGGCAACTTGACGCGGCTGTAAGCCTCGATGCTGCGAGCGGTGACGGGCACGACATCGGCCGTGGCGAGCAGCCAGGCGGCGAACGATTGCTGGACGGCGCTCATGTAGCCATTGGGCTGGCCCTGCGCATCCAGCGTGGCGACATAACGCGGTGCGCCCTCCTCCATCTTGCGGGCCGTCTGAAACAGGGTGTCGTCGAGGTCGACGAAGACCAACGGTCGATTACCGCCCATCGACGACAACCTCCGCGTTCAGGGTTTCCACGAGCGAGGCGGCGACTGCCTGCGCGGGTGTTTCGCTGCAGATCAGTACGCGGTCGAACTGACCGGGTTTGACGTTGTAGAGGAAGTTGGGGATGCCAAGACCATAGTTGTCGGAGAAAGACAGAACATGTTCGATGGCATGACCCAAGGCGATCGGGGAACGGGTGGTGGCGCAAAAATGAACGTCCGCGCCAGCGCGCTCCAAACGCTCGGCCAGCAGGAAAGGACGCCATACGAATTCGCTGGTTCCCACGACGGCGATCTTCTCGCCCGATGTCACCCGCAGATCAGGCGCGAGGCTGTCATTCACCGAGCAAACGCCCAGGCGGCCCCAGTCGTTGCGGGACGCGAGCTGCCACGCGCCGCTCGCGACAGTTGCAACATCCGGCATATCGGGTAGCGGCGCGCTCGCGTTCTCAAAAAAACGGTAGGCGCCTTTCATCAACGAGACCTGCGTGGCCGACGCGCCGATGGCCTCGCTCACCGCACCGGCCGACCAGTCCGTCAGAACGCAGGTGACCACTTTTTCGATCCTGGACAAGCCTGCCTCGATCAAAGCGCAATGCAGATTAACGAAGGTCTTGCCGGTCGAGGCTTCGTCGTCGACCAGCACCAGACTCCGGGCGTGCAACATGCGTTCGCGAATGTCGGGATCGAGCGGCATATGGATCAGGTGGGCGCTGGCGTGGCTGTGCTCCTCCTCGAAGCGGGCGAACAGTTCGCTCCCCAACGGATGGCGGGTACTGACCAAATACAAGGCATCGGAACGGTGCGCGCTGTAGGCGCGATGCACGCCCGCGCCGAGCCCCACCGCAGTTTCGGCCATGCCGATCACCAGCACCGGGCCGGGAAGGTCGGCCGGAATTTCCTCGGCAAGGCTTTTAAAGCACGCGGCCATCACCGACGGACGGACCGGTATATGGCGGCCCAAAACCTTGGACACGAACAAAAACGCCCGCTTGGGATTGCGCCGTTCGGCAAATCCGAACAGGGATTCGGGCGGATAGAGGGCAGCGTCGACCTTGACTTCGAGTCGCCCCCGCATGAGTTGGGCGCAAAGGGATGTCGGCGGTGCATTGCTATGCATGGACTACTTTCAGATTGGCGCGAGATCGAGAACGAATGCCTCTTTCCTGAGGCTCAAGCAAAAACAGCACTACGGAGCACCTCGAAAACCCCGGTTTCCAAGCGAGACAAGGCGCGAACGGAAAATTGCGATGCCGCATGTATCTAATATGTGAGGAGTAATTTTTCGTGAGTAACGCAGTATCGCGACGAGAGCGGGAGTTTTTCGAGGAGCCCTACGGATTACGCGCCTCGATCCGCCACAGAGAGGGCTGCGCCTCGCGGGCCATTTCTGCGGTCGTAAAGGATTTGCCCGTCGGCGCGCGCGAGACCGAAACCCCACAAGCGCCAAGGAAGGCCAGCGCCAACCCGGCCTTCACCGCGAAGTTCATGTTCTGCGCATCGGGCACCGTTGACGTCACCATCCCCACCACCACGCCGGAGCCATCGAAGAGCGGACTGCCGCTCGATCCAGGCTGAATCGGGGCGGTGAACTGTAATAGGCTGGCATCGTTATGCAAGCCGAAAAGCGCGGAAACCCCGCCCTGGGTGACATGCAAACCGCCGCCAGTTAAGCCCGCAAGCGGAAAGCCCAACGCCACCACCGGCTCGCCCAGATCGCAGCCCACCCCATCCTTGAAGGATACCGGTCGGAACGCCGGCGCATCTTGCACGCGCAAAAGCGCCAGATCGTTGCGACAATCGACGACGACCGGATCGGCGCGATGCCGTCCTTCGAATGAAGCTATGTGGATCTCTTGCATGTCTTCGATCACATGCGCGCAGGTGAGGATATGCGTAGTCGAAACGGCAAAGCCCGTGCCCGTGGCGCCTGAGCAAGTTCGGTCCGAACCCGCACTCCGCCTATGCGGATGGGCGTCGTCGACGCTCAAACCGATCCGCCGACCGAGTGCGGCCAATCCGTAAGCGGAACCCTCGGCCAGCGCGCGGAACTTCCATTGCCGATTGCGGCAATAGAACTCGCCAATAACGATGGCGGACTCACCGTTCTCGGAAAGATTCAGCTTGTAGTCGATCCTATCTTCGAGGAGCAGACTTAGAGAGCCCAGTTCGCTGACAGGGCCCGCCGCAGAGAAGGCGTAAACGACAAGCAGAAGGCTGTCCGCGCCGGGAGGGAGTTTGGCCAGATTCAGATCGCAGGCCACTTTTTCCTGGCTACCGCTCCACGTCATCCAGTTGCGCTCGGTCTGAAATAGCGCCGGGTCGCCCTTTGCCTGGTGCTTCTCGTCGATCGGAAGCAGTGCAACAGCGGCATATTCCCCGAAACCCTGGGCGCTACTACATTCCAAAGTCCAAGCGCACTGTGCGCCAGATAGTGCGGTGTTCGCCCCAGGCGCCAGCACGATCATCCCCGTTCCTCTCTTCGTATCGTTTTCTTTACAAAACCAAACAAAACACGCCAAGAATACCATTTCGCCTTGAATATCAGGATGCCACCCCCACCGGCACCGCAATGGTAATGGGCTTGACCCGCACATCCGGCCGCCAGAAGGCCGCAGGCTCGGGAAGCCCTAGTCGACGCGTGGCGAAAATACCGGGCAGGTTGATCCCCGTTGCACGGGTGTAGCCTATCCCCCCGGAATAACGCGGATTGATCTCCAGAAGATGGGGCGTTCCTGCGGCATCGTCGCGCGTCTGAACGTTGATCAGGCCATCGCACTTGAAGTGAACCGCCGCTTGCAAAGCGAGCGCCACTGCCTTCGAATCGTTCTCGAAGGTCTGATGCAGCCCCTGTTTACGCCGCCCAACGAACGCCACCGGCCGCCCCGCCTCGCAGACCATATCGACCGAACACTCGCTGCCGGGCATGTAAGGCATGACCAACACTGTCGGGCGCGTAGCACTCGCGCCGTAAGCCTGAAGATAGGTCTCGAAACTGACCGCGCGCAGATCCGGATTCGCGAAGCAGCTAAACGGATCGGCATCCACCTTGAAACGCCAAAAACCCTGCCCGTAAATGCCGATGGCGGGCTTCACGCAAACCTCGCCCTGGTTTTTCAAGGTTTCGTAGGCGCGCGCCAACTCGGGAGCGCTGGTCGCGGTAATCGCCGGCACACACGCCAGACCCGCGCGCGCAGCCTCCGCAGTAAATTTGCTCTTGTCATCGACAAGATCGAAGGTCTCCAAAGACCTTCCACCGGTCACCAGTTGCAAACCTTGCGCCTCGAAGCGCTCGCGAGCGGCTTCGAAGACGCTCCCGCTCCGGCCGGCCAGAATGACCTTTATGCCATTATCTTTAGCAGTCGCAAGCACCCAATCGACACGTTCCTGATTATCTGTCGGCTCCTGAAAGCTAACGTCTGCCAAGCCAGTAATTTCCGACCTATCCTGCCGGTGAGAAGCGTAAATCCGCACCTCGGGCGGCAGCGCCTCGCGAGCGCCAAGAATGATGTCGCGTTGACTCGACTGTCCCTCAAGAAACCAAATCACAAATTTTCCTCGATCGATAATTGGTCTTAGTTTGCCAGCATGCCGTCGGCTTTCTTTACGCTTTATCTGCTGGGCCGCATAAAACAAGCGTAAAGCATTGAAACATAAGGATCAATTAAATTGGCATCGAGTTTGCTTTGGAAGGCTCGTTCTCGCGGGTGCCGAGTTCAACTAACGGTTCAGGAGAGGTCATGAAAAAGCTGATTCTTGCTTCCTTGCTCGCCAGCGCGACTTTTGCGGCTCAGGCGACGACTATCGCGTTCGATCCGACCGGTAATGCCGGCGGGACGGGCGGCGCGATCAACATTACGACGTTCGACTGGTCGCCGGGTAATGCGCTGGCAATCGGCGCTCTGTCGAATCCCAATCCGAATGCATCGACGCAGACGGTTGCACAGGCGCAGCTCGGTGTTTTCAAGAATGCCGATACCAATCAATCCTACCTGCCACCAACAGGGCAATTCACGTTCCAGACTTCGTTCTACGAATTTTCGAGCGGCATCGGCGGGACCACGACCCAGTTCACGCTGGATCCGTCCAAGCCTTCGGTATTTTCGATGTATTACAACCCGACGGCCGTCGCCAGCGAAATTTCCGGCGCGGGCTACAGTGCCGGTACTCTGATCTACAGCGGTACGCTGACTTCTGTACTGGGCCAGTTCGTAGACTTCAGCCGTCTGAACCCGACCGGCTTCCCGCCTGTCTTGCTCGATGGTTTGAACAGCGACAATCAGAACGGCGTGCGGACCCATGTCGGCAACGGTAACAACACGCTGGTGGCGCAGACGACCTTCATCGATAAGAATTTCTTCCTGACCAATATCGATGTCATGACGGTCATCATGTCGCTGTTCGACGCCTCGGCGCTGAATACGCCGTTCCTGCAGACGAATCCTTCGGATCAGGTAGTCGGCAAAACGCCGTTCTATTCGACGACGGCAAGCGGACAGCGTATCAACGGTTTGATCTGTAATGGCGTCGAAGCCGTCGGCGGCACGAGCGAACTGGGCGCGGCCGGCCAGACCTGCGATTTCCACTTCCAGGCCGATGCTTCGTCGTCGTTCAATATTCCCGAGCCTGCAACGCTAGGTCTGCTCGGTTTCGGTCTGCTCGGCGCCGGCGTGTTCCGCCGCCGTCGCAGCTAAAGGACTGACACCTGGGCCGGCCCGGGCCAGAAGTTTGGCCAGGCTGGACCGGCATCCGTGTCGAGACCGCAAGGCCCGCCGATTCTCCGGCGGGCCTTGTTCTTTTCGTTCGCGCTTCGCGTGCGCTTAAATCAGATCTTCGAGGGCGGCGACAAAGAGCGTGCTGGCGGCTATGCGTGGCTGAGCAGCATATGCCGTCGCGCGTCGCCGTATTTCTCCGTCATCGAGAAGCGCGGACAGCGCGGCCTCGATCGTGCGCGCCGTGCAGCGGTCCGAGCGCACTTTCAAGCCCAGACCGGCGCGCGCGACGAGATACATGTTGAGGTGTTGATCCAGATTGGATGCAATGCCGAGCACCGGAGCGCCTTCGTTCAATGCCTGATAGGTAGAAGGACTGCCGCCGTTGCAGACGACAGCGGCGGCGCGGCGCGCGGCGAGGTCGCCTGGGATGAAGCGCGTCGTAAATAACCGGCCCGGACGCGGCACGGGTTCTTCGCCGCGCCCGGCAGTCGCGAGCAGCACGGTGGCGCCGCGGGCGAGCACACCGTCGATGATCGCCGCACGGTTCCGTGTGTCGCCGGAACTGCCTAAATTCACATAGACGAGCGGCGCGGAATCCGGCAGCGCATGCCACCAGTCGGGCAACGCCACGTCGGGCGACCAGGGCACATGGCCAATTGCCCGTTCGTTCGCGGCGAACGCGATATCGGCGCAGAACTCCGGCGCATCGCAATAGAGCGTGAGATCGGCGTCGGTGTATACGCGGTTCAGGTCATGCGCCAAGCCCGCCATGCCATGCTCGCGTCGCAGGCTCTCCATTGCATGCGCATGCAGTTTGAATGCAATGGGCGAGACCATCGCGAACAGGGCTGTTGCAACGGGAAGCGGCAGGGCTTTCGCGAACGGCAACGCCGGCACGATGGCGGGACGCCGGAAACCCGGACTCCAGTAGGCGTTCGATAGCGAAACATAGGGAATGCCGGCAAGCCGTGCGCTCACGCCCAGCGATATCCGGAAATCGCCGACGACAAAGTCGGGCGCGCACTCGCGCAGCAGAACGGCGTCATGCTCCGAGTACGCGCGCAGCTCCGACAATGTGTAGAGCGGAGCGCCGCGCGCGAGCCGTGCGTCGAACTGCTCGGGCGCGCAGGCTACGAGATCGATCTGGCGGATATGGCGCGGCAGGCGGGCGAGCAGGTCTGCATAGCGCACCGGCCGCGCGAGCGTGATATCCCAACTGGCTGGATCGAGGGCGGAGGCCAGCGTGAGCGGTCGTACGACATGCGCCAGCGTGCTGCCTTCGGCGACGAACAGGATTTTTCGCATCGCGCTCCCCTTCTAAGGCGCAAATTATTTCGGATTTGTCGCATTGTCAGGTAGACATTTTGCAGAGCTGTGTTGTGCCGTTGTTCCTCTGCCCTGGCGCATCGCTCGCGTAGCATCCATTCGACGTTTTAGCGGCCGGCCCCTGACCCGGCAACGGAGAGAGATTATGGATGCAGCCTTCTCGCGCTTTTCTGGCGGTGTTTGGATGATCGTGCTGGCCGCGCTCGTCGCACTGACAGGAGGTTGTGCAAGTTCCTTCCCGCCTGCGCCGACAGCGGCGGCATCGAACGAATATAACTACATCATAGGGCCGGGCGACATGCTCAGTATCGTCGTCTGGCGCAATCCCGAGCTGTCGATGGGCGTTCCGGTGCGCCCCGACGGCAAGATCACGACGCCACTCGTCGAAGACCTGTCGGCAATCGGCAAGGACCCGTCGAGCCTGGCGCGCGACATAGAGAAAGCGCTGTCCAAGTACATCCGAGATCCGATCGTGACCGTCATCGTGACCGGTTTCGTCGGCCCGTATAGCGAACAGATCCGTGTCGTCGGCGAAGCGGCCAAACCGCAGATCCTCGCCTACAAGCAGAAGATGACCTTATTGGATGTCATGATCGCCGTGGGCGGCATCACCGACTTCGCGGACGGCAACCGGGCCACGATTTTGCGTACATCCGAAGGTGGCAAGCAGTACAGCGTCAGGCTCAGGGATCTGCTGCGCCGTGGCGACGTGTCGGCCAATGTCGATGTCAAGCCCGGCGACGTGCTGATCATCCCGCAAGGCTGGTTCTAATTTCAATCGGCATATAGCAGCATCGAGTCGGGGCATTGGCATGGAAGAGTTCATTGCAAGCGCCCTCGCCGCCGCGCGAGGGATGTGGCGCTACAAATGGTGGGGGCTGGCCGCCGCATGGTTGGCCGGTCTGGTGTTGGCCGTGGTCGTGCTGGTGTTGCCCGATCAGTACGAAGCGCGTGCGCGCGTCTTCGTCGATACGCAATCGGTATTAAAGCCCTTGATGCAGGGGCTTGCCGTGCCGACGAACGTCGAGCAGCAGGTCGCAATCCTCAGCCGTACGCTGATCAGCCGTCCGAACGTCGAGCGCCTGATCCGCATGGCCGATCTCGATCTGGCCGTGAAGACGCGCGAGCAGCGCGAAACGCTTGTCGACGACGTGATCCGCCGCCTTCAGGTGACGAGCGCGGGCCGCGACGATCTGTTCCAGCTCACCTTCAAGGACACTCGCCCGGATCGCGCAAAACGCGTCGTGCAGGCGCTCGTGTCGATCTTCGTGGAATCGGGGCTGGGCGATAAGCGCAAGGATTCCGACGAGGCCCGCCGCTTCATCGAGGATCAGATCAAATCCTACGAGAAGAAGCTTGCCGACGCGGAAAACCGTCTCAAGGAATTCAAGCTCAAGAACCTCAATCTCTTCGGCGAGAACGGCAAGGACTCGGTTTCCGCGATCGGCGACAGCACGACCAAGCTCGCCCAGGCGCGGCTGGAATTGCGCGAAATAGAGAACTCGCGCGATGCCTTGCGGCGTCAGCTCTCAGGCGAAGATCCGGTTTTCCTGCCCGATTCGTCGATGTCCTCGGGCGGCATCACGATTCCCGAGATCGACGGCCGTATCGACGTGCTCAAAAGGCAGCTCGACAGTTATTTGCAGCGCTATACCGACGAACATCCCGATGTCGTCAGCACACGGCGTCTGGTCGATCAGCTCGAAGCGCAGAAAAAGCAGGAAATCGAAACGCGGCGCAAGGAAAGCGGCGGAGCATCGGGTTCGGTGAATACGAATCCGGTTTACCAGCAACTCAAACTCTCGCTATCCGAGGCGGAAGCGAATGTCGCCTCGCTCAAGACGCGCGTCGCCGAATACGAAGGCAGGCTCGCCTCGATGAAGGGCGCCGAGCGCATGCTGCCGGAAGTCGAGGCCGAGTATTCCCAGCTCAATCGCGACTACGAGATCAATAAAAAGAATTACGAAAGCCTGGTCGCGCGGCGCGAGGCCGCCAATATGTCGGTTGAAATGGATGCCTCGTCCGGGGTTGCCGAGTTCCGCCTCATCGACCCGCCGTCGGTGCCGAGCAAGCCGGCCGCGCCGAACCGCATGCTGCTGATGCCGTTGGCGGGCATGCTCGCGCTCGCCTTGGGCGCCGCAGTGAGCTTCGTTATGTCGCAGGTGCGTCCAACCTTCTTCGATGCCCGTGTGCTGCGCGAAATCTCCGGCCTGCCGGTGCTGGGCGTAGTGACGACGATCCCGGACCCGAAGCGCATACGCCGCGAGCGACGCCTGGGATTGCTGTTCGCGGGCGGCTGCAGCGCGCTCGTGGGTTGTTTCGGTTTGATGACCGTCGCGCTGGTCCTGCGGACCTTCGTGGCTTAAGCGGGGTGATCACGTGAGCATCATAGAACGCGCGATCGAGCGCCTCGATCAACTCAAGCAGGCCGGCATCGAAGTACCCGAGCCGCGCGCGCCGCGCAGTGTCGATTCCAAGCCTGCCGCCGAGCTGCACTTCGCGCCGCTGGAGGCCGTCCCGCAGCATGCCGAAGACATACCCTTCGTAGAGCTACCCGCCAAGCGTGTCGCGCTGGATCTTGCGCGGCTCGCGGCAACGGGTTTCGTAACACCAGACCAGCCCAACAGCCCGATTGCCGAGCAGTACCGCATCGTCAAGCGCCCTCTCTTGCGCAATCTGCAGGCGCGCGGCGCAACAGCGCTGCATAACGGCAATCTGATCATGGTCACATCGTCGTTGCCGGGCGAAGGGAAAAGCTTCTCGGCGATCAATCTCGCGCTTTCGATTGCGCTCGAACTCGACCACACGGTGCTTCTGGTCGATGCCGACGTATCCAAGCCTTCGGTTCTCAATGCCCTTGGCGTACCGCCGGCACGCGGCCTGATGGATGTTCTCGTCGGCGAAGAACCGTCGATCGCCAGCGTGCTGCTGCGGACCGACATCGAGAACCTCGTGATCATGCCGGCCGGCATGCCGCATCGGCGCGCCACCGAACTGCTCGCCAGCGACGCGATGAACCGGCTGATCGACGAGTTGGCCACGCGCTATTCCGATCGAATAATCATTTTCGACTCCCCGCCGCTGCTCGTCACGACGGAAGCGCGCGCGCTCGCAGTACACATGGGCCAGATCGTAATGATCGTCGAATCCGAGCGCACGACGCACTCGGCGGTAAAGCAGGCGCTCGCGACAATCGAAAACTGCCCGGTCAAGCTGATGCTGCTGAACAAGTTGCGCGGCAGCGGGAGCGTCGGGCATTACGGTGTCTACGGTTATGGCTACGGCTATGGTTATGGCTACGGCCGTGGCGAGACGCCGAATGCCTGAAGCGAAACGCCATCTCCTTGTCATGGCCGGTATGCTCGCCTGCACGGGGTTCGGCACGCTCGCCCAGGCGCAGGAATTCGCGAGCGGATTGCCGGGCATCGCATCCGGCGGCCTGCTCGAAGGACCTGCCGTGGGCTGGCGTTTGACGCCGATGCTGGATGTGTCGGCGCGCTGGACCGATAACGCCGCGCTGGCATCCGAAAATCGCGCCAGCGATTACGAATTCCGCATCACGCCGGGGCTTTCGCTTTCCGGGCGCAGCGGCACGCTGTCGGGTTCGCTGCAAGTAGCCTGGGAAAACAGTTTTTACGCGCGCGACAAAGGGCTTTCTCACAATACGCTGCTCGCAAACGGCTTCGGCACGCTCGATCTCTACAACCGCAAACTTTTGCTCGATGGCTCGGCCAACATCTCGCGCGAGCGCTCGTCGATCTTCGGCGCTCCGCCGGCCAGCGGCATCTACGATCCGGCGAACCAGACCATGCTGCGCAGCTATTCGCTGAGCCCCTACTACCTGATCCAGACTGCCGGCGGGCTTTCCGGCGAGGCGCGCTACCGCTATACCTACACCGATTCCGGCGACAGCATTCTGAGCAACAACACGCGCCACGATGTAAATTTTTCGCTCGGCAGCGGTCCTAACCCCATGCCGTTCGGGTGGTCGCTGACGGCGCTGTACAGCGATACTTCCTACGAGGCGGCGCAAGCTTCGCACATCGGTTCGGCCCGCGCGACCGGCACCTACGCCATTGACCCGCTATTTCATGTAATCGGCATCGGCGGTTACGAACGCAATAATTTCGTCAGCACGGTCGGGCGCGATCAAATCATCTATGGCGGCGGCTTCGAATGGACACCGTCGCCACGCACGCGTCTGTATGCGGAAACCGAGAAGCGCTTTTTCGGCAACGGCTACAACGTCGAACTGAGCTGGCGCTCGCCGCAGAGCGGCATCAGCGGACGCATGACGCGCGATGTGAGCACGGCTTCCTCGACGCTGGACGCCAACTCGCTCGTCAATCTCTATCTTTCGTACATGCTCTCGGTCTCCAAGGATGTCACCGATCCCTTGCAGCGCCTGCAACTTGCCGACCAGGCATGGAAGGCGCGCGGCCTGCCCGGCTATATCGGACAGGGCACAACCTATGTGAGCCAGAACTATTTCCTCGAACAGCGTGCCGAACTCGCCGGAAATTGGAATGGCATCCGCAACACGGCGGCAATAAACCTCTATCAGAGCAAGCGCCAACGGCTTGCCGATCCCGCCCTGCTCGCGCCCGGCGACGATCTGGCCATGTTCGACAAGACCGAAGAAATCGGCGCGAATTTTTACGCCTCGCATGCGCTCTCGCCGCGCACCAATGTGATTTTCGGCCTCGGTGCAAGCCGCTCGCGCGGCGAAGGCGGCATCAGCACGCCTGAGCAGGAAACGCGCCGACGCAACGCCACGCTTTCCGCCAGCACAGCGCTGGGCGCCTATACGACCGGCGGTCTGATCTATCAATACAACACCAGTCGCGGCGTCAGCGAGTACGACGAAAACTCGATTACCGCCAATATCGGCATGCGCTTCTGAGCCTCCCATGTACGAATCCTTTTACGGTTTCTACTCCAAGCCCTTCCAGCTCAACCCGGACCCGAGCTTCTTCTTCGGCAGCCGGGGACATCGCCGTGCGATGGCTTATCTCGAATACGGCCTGCATCAGAGCGAGGGCTTCATCGTCATCACCGGCGAGGTCGGCGCCGGCAAGACGACGCTCGTGCGCAACCTGCTTCAGCGTCTCGATGCATCGAAGGTTGTTGCTGCCCATCTCGTGAGCACCCAGATCGATGCTGACGACATACTTCGCCTGGTGGCGGCGGCCTTCGGCCTGCCGGCCAAGAATGTCGACAAGGCCGATCTGCTGCTGCGGCTCGAAGCCTTCCTCGTCAAGATCACGGCTGGCGGAAAGCGCGCGCTGCTGATCGTGGACGAAGCGCAGAACCTGACGCCGCGCGCGGTCGAAGAACTGCGCATGCTGTCGAACTTCCAGCTCGAAGATCACGCGCTATTGCAAAGCTTTCTCGTCGGTCAGCCCGAATTCCGCCTCACGATGCAGAGCGAGCACATGCAACAACTGCGTCAGCGCGTACTCGCCTCCTATCATCTCGGCCCGCTCGACGCGACCGAGACGCGCGCCTATATCGAACACCGGCTGCGCCGCGTCGGCTGGAAGGGCGATCCGCGCATCGAGCCTTCCGCATACGACCTCATCCACACCGGATCGGGCGGCCTGCCGCGCCGGATCAACACGCTCTGCGACCGTCTGCTGCTCGCGGGTTTTCTTGCCGACAAACACGCGCTCACGGGCGAGGATGTCGAAGCCGTTGTCGGCGAAATGCGCGAGGAGCAGGGATCGTCGTCGATCACGCCCAGCCTGGCAGCGCGGCAGGAGAACGCCGCCGCGCTGCCGCCCATTCTGTCCGACCCGGCCGTCCTCGCGCGCCTTCTCGATGCCGGCGCCGGCTTTCATGCCGCGCGGCTCGAAGAGCGGATTGCACGGCTGGAACAGTTGCTCGGCATTGCGCTCGGCGTCGCGGTCGAAGCCTCGGCCGCCGCGCCCAAAGCCCGCAAAGAGAGCCGGTAATGAAACCCGTCATCTGCGTGGTCGGTGCGCGTCCCAATTACATGAAAATGGGGCCTATCCTGCGCGCCTTCGCGGCACATGCACCGCGCATCCCCGCCCTGCTGGTGCACACCGGCCAGCATTATGACAACGCGATGAACGCGAGGCTCTTCGCGGATCTCGAATTGCCCGCGCCCGATGTGAATCTCGAAGTGGGTTCGGCGAGCCACGCCGTGCAGACGGCAACGATCATGCTGCGCTTCGAAGCCATTCTCGATACCAACGACGCTGCGGCCGTGCTCGTCGTCGGCGATGTGAATTCGACGATTGCCTGCGCGCTCGTCGCAACCAAAAAGAATATCCCAGTCATCCACGTCGAGGCCGGTCTGCGCAGCTTCGACCGCACGATGCCCGAAGAGATCAACCGCATCCTGACCGACCAGATCGCCGATCTGCTTTACACGACCGAGCGCACTGCTGCCGCCAATCTCGTGTGCGAAGGCATCCCCGCCGAACGCATGGCCTTCGTCGGCAACGTAATGATCGATTCGCTGCGTTTCAATCTCGCCAAGGCGACCCCCGTGGCAAGCACGCTGCGCGCGGCGGGCCTGCCCGGCGACGCGCTCGCATCGAACGCGGGTTTCGGCGTGCTGACGCTGCATCGGCCCTCGAATGTCGACGATCCCGTCGTCATCGCAGCGCTGATCGATGCGCTGATCGCGGCGAGCGAACGTATTCCGTTCGTGTTTCCTATCCACCCGCGCACGCGCGGCAATCTCGAACGCTTCGGACTGCTCGCGCGGCTCCGCGGCCGAGCCATCCATCTCCTGCCACCGCAGGGCTATCTCGAAATGCTCGGGCTGATGGCGGCCGCGCGCGTGGTGCTGACCGATTCAGGCGGCATACAAGAGGAAACGACCGCGCTCGGCGTGGCCTGCCTCACGCTACGCGAGAACACCGAACGACCGATCACCGTAACAGAAGGCACGAATACGCTGACCGGCCGCGCGGGTAGCGCGATTCTGGCCGCGCTCGACGCCACGCTCGCGGGTCACGGCAAGGCCGGCCGGCTGCCCGAGTTGTGGGATGGCAAGGCGGCTGCGCGCATTGCCGCGCATCTATTCGATTGGCTGGGGAAGCGAAGCGCCCCATGACTTCCGCATCGAAACTGCCCGCAGACGCGCTCACCAATGCGCTTTCGATAGATGTCGAGGATTACTTTCAGGTCTCGGCGCTGACCGAGCGGTTTCCGCGCGCGAGCTGGGAGGCGCAGCCCTGCCGCATCGAAGCCAATGTCGATCGCATCCTGGCCATGCTGCACGAATACGGCGCGAAGGGCACTTTCTTCACGCTGGGCTGGATCGCCGAACGCTATCCGAAACTCGTGCGCCTGATCGTCATGGAAGGCCACGAACTGGCGAGCCACGGTTACCAGCACGAGCGCGCGAGCAACCAGACGCCGCAGGTCTTCGGCGCCGACGTCGCACTCGCCAAAGCCGTGCTCGAAGACATTTCCGGCGTCGAGGTGCGCGGCTATCGCGCGCCGAGCTTTTCGATCGGCGCGCGCAATCTGTGGGCCCACGACGTGTTGCGCGAAAACGGCTACCAGTACAGCTCTTCGATCTATCCGATCGCCCACGATCACTATGGCATGCCGGATGCGCCGCGCTTCGCCTGGCGGCTGCCGAACGGTCTCGTCGAAATACCGGTAACGACCGTGCGCTGTTTCGGGCGCAACTGGCCCGCCGGCGGCGGCGGCTATTTTCGCCTCCTGCCCTACCCGGTTTCGCGCTGGTCGATCCGCCGCGTCAACCGCAGCGATTGCAGGCCTGGCGTCTTCTACTTCCATCCCTGGGAGATCGACCCGGGCCAGCCGCGCGTGCGGGAGGCCAATGCGCGCACGCGCTTTCGCCACTACGTAAATATTGAGCGCATGGAGGCGCGGCTTCTGCGCCTGCTCGGCGATTTCCGCTGGGGGCGCATGGACGAGATCTTTCTCGCGGAGCGTGGCAGCAATGCAGCGTGAATACCCTTTCGAGCCGGTGCTAGTACACAGCCTGACCGACACTGAGAGGCCGCGCTGGGACGCCTTCGTGCGCGCGACGCCGGCCGCGACCTTCTTTCATCTGACGGCCTGGCAAGGCTTGCTCGAAGAATTCCAGGGGCATCGCACGCATTTCATCTTCGCGCAACGCGCGGGCGAAATCGTCGGCGTGCTGCCGCTGGCCGAAGTCAAAAGCCGCCTGTTCGGCCATTCGCTTTCCTCGCTACCGTTCTGTGCCTATGGCGGCGTCATTGCGTGCGACGAGGCCGCCGCACGGGCGCTAGAAACCGAGGCCGAGCGCATCGCCACCCGCTGCGGCGCCGCACATCTGGAGTTGCGCAACCGCGAGCAGCGCCACGCCGACTGGCCGCGCCAGGATCTTTACGTGAGCTTCCGGCGCGAAATCGCGCAGGACGACGAGACCAACCTTGCTGCGATTCCGCGCAAGCAGCGCGCAATGGTGCGCAAAAGCATCAAGAACGAATTGAGCAGCCACATCGACGTGGACACCCGGCGCTTCTTTCCGATTTATGCCGACAACGTACGCCGACATGGCACGCCGGCGCTATCCGCGCGCTGGTTCGCTGGCCTTATGGAGGCTTTCGGCGACGCTTGCGAAGTGCTGACGGTGACCGACAAACGCGGCCAGCCGTTGTCGAGCGTGCTGAGTTTTTACTTCCGCGACGAAATCCTGCCGTACTACGCCGGCGACATTCCGGCGGCGCGCGATCTTGCGGCCAACGATTTCAAATACTGGAGCCTGATGCAGCACGCCGCGCGGCGCGGCTGCCGCATCTTCGACTACGGCCGCTCGAAGGTCGGCAGCGGGCCGTGGTCGTTCAAGAAAAACTGGGGGTTCGAGGCGCAGCCGCTCTCGTACGAATACCGGTTATTCAAAGGCGATGCGATTCCGCAGAACAACCCGGCAAATCCGAAGTACCGCGCCTTCATCGCGCTCTGGCGGCACCTGCCGCTGGCGGTCGCGAACCGGCTCGGCCCCTTGATCGTGCGCGGTCTTGGCTGATGGAAAAACCGCCGCTGCTCTATCTCGCCCACCGGATACCGTATCCGCCGAACAAGGGCGACAAGGTCCGTTCCTTCAATCTCCTGCGCCACCTCGCAACGAATTACCGCGTCATGCTCGGGTGCTTCGTGGACGATCCGGCCGATCGCCAGCACATCGATAAGCTCGGGCAGTGGTGCGAGGAAGTCCACTGCGAGCCCTTGAATCCGCGCGCGGCGCGCCTGGCCAGCCTGCGCGGCTTCGCACGGGGCGAAGCCTTGTCGCTGCCTTACTATCGCAGCCCACGACTTGCACGCTGGGTCGGCGAGATGGCGCAGCGGCATTCGCTGCGCCATGCATTCGTCTTTTCTTCGCCGATGGCGCAATACCTCGAACGACTGAGCGGCGTGCGAAAACTCGCCGATTACTGTGATGTCGATTCGGCCAAATGGAGCGCCTATGCAAACGGCAAGCGTGGCCCAGCAGCCTGGCTTTACCGGCGTGAGGGCGCGCATCTCTTCGCGCACGAGCGCGCGGCCGGTGCAAAAATGGCAGCGATCAGTTTTGTCTCCGAGGACGAGGCGCGGCTTTTTCGCGAACTCGCGCCCGAACTTGCCGCGCGGACCCATGCGGTAAGCAATGGCGTCAACGCCGATTTTTTCAGCGTCGATCCACTGCGCGAGTCGCCGTATCCGGCCGGCGAAAAAACGGTGGTATTCACCGGCGCGATGGATTATTGGCCGAATGTCGATGCCATCTGCTGGTTCGCAGCCGAGGTCTGGCCGCAAATCCGCCGACGCGACGATAGCGCGCGTCTTGTCGTCGTCGGCATGAATCCGACGCCCGCTGTGCGCGCGCTAGCCAGCGACCCACGCGTGCGCGTCACCGGCACGGTGGCCGACGTGCGGCCCTATATCCAGCATGCCTCGGTCATTGTCGCGCCGCTGCGAATCGCACGCGGCATCCAGAACAAGGTACTGGAAGCAATGGCAATGGGATGCGCTGTCGTCGCCAGTACGGCGGCGGCAACCGGTATTGCCGCAGAGGCAAACCGCGAACTCGTCGTCGCCGACAGCGCATCGGCGACGATAGATGCTATCGCGCTGCTGCTCGCCGAGCCCGCACGCGCCACCGCGCTCGGCGCCGCCGCACGCGCCTGCGTGCTCGCCCGCTACGGCTGGGAGGCGCATCTGGCCAAACTCGATCCGCTGCTCGCCGGTGGGCAGGCATGAGCGTCGTGCCTGCCCAAGCGCCTCTGGCATTCGCCGCAAACGGCTTACGTAGCGCCGCCTTGCTCGGGTTTAGCGTCGTCGTCCTGATTCTGCTGATTTTTCGCGAAACGGCAGCCGAGATCGTTCGGATCTGGAGCTATTCGGAGACGTTCGCCCACGGCTTTGTCGTCGTGCCCATCAGTCTCTGGCTGCTCTGGGGCTTGCGTCGGAGGCTCGAACGCCTGCCGCTGCAACCGGCCTGGAGCCCGCTGATTGCATTGTTTTGCGCAGGCGCAGCCTGGCTCGTCGGCGCAGCGGCGGGCGTCGCCGCCGTGTCCCAATTTGGCCTTGTCGCGATGACGATCTGCGCGCTCTGGGCTGTCTGGGGCCATGCGCTCACGCGTGCGGCGATCTTCCCGCTCGGCTTCCTGTTCTTCGGCGTGCCCTTCGGCGAGTTCCTCGTTCCGCTACTCATGCAGCATACGGCGGATTTTACGGTACGCGCGCTGAGTCTTTCGGGCATCCCGGTCTATCGGGAAGGCTTGCAGTTCATCATTCCCAGCGGCCGCTGGTCGGTCGTCGAAGCCTGTAGCGGAATCCGCTATCTGATTGCATCCGTCATGGTCGGCGTGCTGTTCGCCTACCTGAACTATTACAGCCTCAAGCGACGCCTGCTTTTCGTGCTCGCGGCCATTCTCGTGCCGCTCGTCGCGAACTGGCTGCGCGCTTATCTGATTGTGCTGCTCGGCCATCTGTCGGGCAACAAGATTGCCACCGGCATAGACCATCTGATTTACGGCTGGCTCTTCTTCGGCGTCGTGATCCTCGCGCTGTTCTGGGTTGGATCCTGGTGGCGCGAGGCCGAACGTCCGCTGCCGGAAATGACCCAGGGCGCAAGCCGCGCGATGCCCTATGCCGAGGTGCTGCGGCGTGCCATGCCATTGGCGCTCGCGGCGGTGTGCCTGGCAGCCGTCTGGTTGCCGCTCGAAGCCTGGCTGGAAAAAGTGCCGATGGCCCCCGGCTACCGGCTCGTTACGCCTACCGGACGCGACGGCTGGACACTCGCGCCGGGCGCATCGGTCGCCGGCTGGTCGCCGCATTACGTCGGCGAGCGCGCGCGGCTTCTGGCGAACTATCGCAAGGGCGATGCGACGGTGAGCGTGTTCCTCGCCTATTACGCGCGTCAGAGTGCGGGCCGCGAACTCGTGCAATGGGATAACCGCAACCTGTTCTCGAACGACAAGCTCTGGTCGCAAACCGACCAGGGCAGCCTGACCGCGCCCTCCGGCCTTGCCGCGCAACGCACGCTGATCGGTAACGGGCGCGACCGCCTTGCCGTTTGGTCCTGGTACTGGCTTGGCGACCTGGAGACAACCGACGAGCGCCGCGCGAAACTCGAACTTGCCGCCGATCGGCTCGCACGCCGCAAGGACGACTCGGCCGCGATAGTCGTTTGGTCTGCCTATACCGACGACGCAGCGTCGGCCGACACGGCAATCCGCGATTTTCTCGCCGCCAATCACGCAGCGATTCTGCAAGCCTTGTCGAATGCCCCAAGGAAGCAAGAATGAGGCGACTGCACATAATTCATGTCGTCTATAGCTTTCGCATAGGCGGCCTTGAAAACGGCATGGTCAACCTGGTCAACCGACTGCCGCGCGAGCGTTTTACCCACACCATCGTGGCATTGACCGACATCGACCGCGAATTCTGCAAGCGCATCGTGCACGACAACGTGCGCTATATCGAATTGCATAAACCGCCGGGGCCTGGCGCCAAACTCTGGCCGACGCTCTACCGCGTGTTTCGCGAACTTGCGCCTGATATCGTGCATTCGCGCAATCTTGCAGCACTCGAAGCCACGCTGCCGGCCATGCTTGCACGCGTACCGGTGCGGATTCATGGCGAGCATGGACGCGACGTTGACGATCCCTTTGGCGACCAGCCCAAACCGCGTTGGATTCGCCGGGCATATAGCCCCTTCGTGACGCATTACATAGCCTTGTCGCGCGAGCTGGAGAACTATCTGAAACTGCGCGTAGGCTTGACGCAAAGACGAATTTCGCTGATCTGCAACGGCGTCGATGCAGAGCATTTCACGCCCGCTTCCGCTCGTGCAATGCCGCCGGAGTCGCCGTTCCAGGCGCCTGGACTTTGCGTGATCGGCACGGTTGGGCGGCTCCAGGCCGTGAAGGATCAAGTCGGGCTCGTGCGCGCGTTTGCGCGCCTCGTGCATGGCGACGCGCAGCGAAGGCTGCGCCTCGTGATCGTCGGAGAAGGACAGGAGCATGGCGCAATCGAAGCCGAAATCCGCGCCGCGAACCTTGTCGATCGCGTCTGGCTCGCCGGCGCGCGCGCCGACGTGGCGGCGATGATTCGCAGTTTCGATCTGTTCGTGCTGCCCTCGATTGCCGAGGGCATATCGAACACGGTGCTCGAAGCGATGGCCTGCGGATTGCCGGTCGTCGCAACAGCCGTGGGCGGAAATCCGGAACTTGTGGAGGCCGGGCGCACGGGCGATCTGGTGCCGGCCTCCGACCCGCACGCGCTGGCCGCCGCGCTACGCGCTTATGTCGACGATCCTGCCCGGATAAATGCGCATGGCAAGGCGGCGCGGGCGCGGATCGAGGCCGAATTCAGTCTCGACCGCATGGTCTACCGCTACCGCTCGCTGTACGAGAGCCTCGCCAGGCCGGCGCGTGCTTGAGCTTCGGGACGCCCTTCACTTGGAAGAGGAAAAATAAAACATGTGTGGCATAGCCGGAATCTTCGATACCCGAGGACGCCGCGAGCAGGATCGCAGCGTCCTTGCGCGCATGGCCAGCGTGCAATACCACCGTGGCCCGGATGCGGGCGGTTTTCATTTCGAGCCAGGCGTCGGCCTTGCGCACCGCAGGCTGGCGATCATCGACCTATCGACCGGCCAGCAGCCTTTGTTTAACGAGGACGATTCTGTCGTCGTCGTCTTCAATGGCGAGATCTACAACTACCAGGAGCTGATGCGCGAGCTGCAAGCCGCCGGCCATGCGTTCCGTACCAAGAGCGATACCGAAGTCATCGTGCACGCCTGGGAAGAGTGGGGCGAGGCCTGCGTTACGCGCTTTCGCGGCATGTTCGCATTCGCGCTGTGGGACCGTAATCGCGAAACGCTTTTCCTCGCGCGCGACCGGCTCGGCGTCAAACCGCTTTTCCACGCGATGCTCGATGATGGCAGCTTCCTCTTCGGCTCCGAACTGAAGGTGCTATGCGCACATCCTGCGCTGCGGCGCGAGATCGAGCCGCAATGCGTCGAGGATTACTTCGCGCTCGGCTACATTCCCGAGCCGCGCACGATCTTCCGCCGCGTATTCAAGTTGCCGCCCGCGCACACGCTGGTGCTGCGGCGCGGCCAGGCCGAACCCGCAATTGCGCCTTACTGGGATGTGCGTTTCACGCAGGACAACCGAATTGCGCCGGAGGAGGCCTGCGAAGAACTCGTCGCCCGTCTGCGCGAATCGGTGCGTTTGCGCATGATCGCCGACGTTCCGCTCGGCGCATTTCTTTCCGGCGGCGTGGATTCGAGCGCGGTTGTCGCGATGATGGCGCAGCTCTCGACCGCGCCGGTCAATACCTGTTCGATTGCCTTCGACGATCCGGCTTTCGACGAAACCGAATTCGCCGCGCGCGTTGCGCGGCGTTACCGCACGCAGCATCACGTCGAAGCCGTCGCGAGCGACGATTTCGGGCTGATCGACGATCTCGCGCGGCTCTACGACGAGCCCTATGCCGACAGCTCGGCGATCCCGACCTACCGCGTCTGCGAGCTGGCACGCCAGCGCGTGACGGTCGCGCTGTCGGGCGACGGCGGCGACGAAAGCTTTGCCGGCTATCGACGCCACCGGCTGCATATGATGGAAGAGAAAATGCGCGCCACGCTGCCGTTCGGCGTGCGCCGTCCGGTTTTCGGCCTGCTCGGCCGCGTGTATCCGAAGGCCGACTGGGCGCCACGCATGTTCCGCGCCAAGACCACCTTCGAAGCGCTCGCGCGCAATTCGGTCGAAGCCTACTTCAACACGGTATCCATCTTGCGCGACGCGCAGCGGCGCGATCTCTACAGCACCTCGTTCCGCGCCGAGCTGGCCGGTTACAACGCCGTGTCGATATTTCATGCGCATGCCGCGCGCGGCGCCACCGACGATCCGCTTGCGCTGATCCAATACCTCGATCTGAAGACGTATCTCGTCGGCGACATCAATACCAAAGTAGACCGCGCCTCGATGGCGCATTCGCTCGAAACGCGCGAGCCGCTGATGGACCATATGCTCGTCGAATGGCTTGCGACACTCCCTTCCGATCTGAAGCTGCGCGGTATGGAAGGCAAGTACGTGCTCAAGAAGGCGATGGAGCCCTATCTGCCGGACGAAGTGCTGTATCGACCCAAAATGGGTTTTGCCGTGCCGCTCGCGCGCTGGTTCCGTGGCCCGCTGCGCCAGCGCGTGCGCGATTCGCTGCTCGGCGAGCGGCTTGCCGATACGGGGTTTTTCAACCAGAACGCCCTGCACCGCCTCGTCGGCGACCACCAGTCCGGACTCAAGGACTACAGCGCCCCGATCTGGTCCTTGCTGATGTTCGAAGCGTTTCTGCGCAACTGCATGAGCGAATCGGCGCCGGACGCCGGGCTGGTTCTCGCAAGCTGAAACGAAATTGCATATGAAGGTTCTGCATATTCTCGATCACTCGCTGCCGTTGCATAGCGGTTACACCTTTCGCAGCGCGGCGATTCTGCGCGAACAGCAGCGGCTGGGTTGGGAGACGCATCACCTGACCTCGCCGAAACAAGGCGCATGCGCGGCTGCGTTCGAGACCTGCGACGGGCTCGCCTTTCATCGCGCGCAGCCCTCCACCGCGCCGTGGGCCAAAACGCCCTTGCTCGGCGAACTCGAACTGATGCGCGCATTGGAAAAACGCCTAGACGCCTTGATCGGCGAAATCCGGCCCGACGTGCTGCATGCGCATTCGCCGGTGCTCAACGCAATTCCAACCATTCGCGCCGGCCGCCGCGCCGGCCTGCCGGTCGTCTATGAAGTGCGCGCCTTCTGGGAAGACGCCGCCGTCGATCACGGCACGACCACCCAGGGCAGCCTGCGCTACCGCGCGACGCGCGCGTTCGAAAGCTGGGCGCTCAAACGCGCGGGTCATGTGACATGTATATGCGAGGGCCTGCGTGGCGACATCCTTGCGCGTGGCGTAGCGTCCGACCGCGTGACGGTGATTCCGAACGCGGTCGACGCCGAAGCCTTCGTGCCGGGCGGCGCAGCCGATCCGGTGCTGGCGCAACAACTCGGGCTATGCGGCGCCGAAGTCGTCGGCTTCATCGGCTCCTTCTACGCCTACGAAGGGCTGGACCTACTGCTCGAAGCGCTGCCCGCACTGATCGCGCTGCGCCCGCGCGCGAAGCTGCTCTTGGTCGGCGGCGGGCCGCAAGAGGCCGCTTTGCGCGAGCATGCGACAAGGCTAGGAATCGGCGGCCGCGTCGTCTTCGCCGGGCGCGTGCCGCATGCGCAAATCGCACGCTACTACGATCAGATCGACGTACTCGCCTATCCGCGCCGCGCCATGCGGCTGACGGACCTCGTCACGCCGCTCAAACCGCTCGAAGCGATGGCGCAGCAACGCATCTTCGTCGCCTCCGACGTCGGCGGGCACAAGGAACTGATTCGCGACGGCGAAACCGGCGTGCTGTTCAAGGCCGGCGACGCCACCGCGCTCGTCGCCGCGCTCGCCGATCTGCTCGCCGACCGCAGCCGCTGGCAGCGTATGCGCTGCGCCGGGCGGTCATTCGTCGAACGCGAACGAACCTGGAAGCGCAGCGTCGCCCGTTACCAAAGTATCTACGCGGGACTCGTGCCCGCTCCGGCATGAACGCCGGCAGCCTCATGCGAAGTGTTTAACCCATGATACGGTCGCTTTTATTCTCGACGCTCTACCCGAGTGTGGCCCGCCCGACACATGGCCTGTTCGTCGAAACGCGGCTGCGCGAATTGCATAAGCTGGGCGCAATCGAAACTCGCGTCGTCGCGCCGGTGCCGTGGTTTCCATCGCGTTCGCCGCGCTTTGGCGACTGGGCGCGCATGGCGGCCACGCCCGCCTACGAGGTACGCAGCGGCATGCCTATCCATCATCCGCGCTATCTGCTGCCGCCTGCGGTCGGCATGAATATCGCGCCGCTGGCAATCGCGCTGGGCGCACGCGCAACGCTTGCGCGACTGATCCGCGAAGGCTTCGATTTCGATCTGATCGACGCGCACTACTATTACCCGGATGGCGTTGCGGCCGCGCTGCTGGCGCATTGGTTCGACAAGCCTTTCGTCGTCACGGCGCGCGGCAGCGATCTGAATCTCATCGCGGATTACCCGCTGCCGCGTCGCCTGATTCGCTGGACCGCCGCGCGCGCCGAGGCATCCATCGGCGTTTGCAGTGCCCTGATGGACAAGCTGCGCGGACTCGGCGCGGACCCGCAGCGTCTTCATGTGATACGCAACGGCGTCGATCTCGAACGCTTCCGGCCCTTACCGCAAGCCGAGTGTCGACGCCAGCTCGGCTTACCTGAAACGGGTACTTTGTTGCTATCCGTCGGTCATCTCGTCGAACTCAAGGGCCATCGCCTCGCAATCGATGCGTTGGCCCAATTGCCTGGCGTCCGGCTCGCAATCGTCGGCGACGGTGTGCTGCGGCGCGAACTCGAAGCGCGCGCAGCGCTGCCCGATGTCGCGGGCCGCGTCGTATTTGCGGGCGCACGGCCGAACACCGAACTTGCGCGCTGGTACAGCGCCGCCGATGCGCTCGTGCTTGCATCGAGTCGCGAGGGCTGGGCGAACGTGCTGCTCGAAAGCATGGCCTGCGGCACGCCGGTAGCGGCAACCGACGTCGGCGGCACGGCCGAAGTGATCAAAGCGTTGGTGGCCGGGCGACTGATTACCGAGCGCAGCGGCGCCGGCATCGCCGCTTGCGTGGCTGCGCTGCTGGCGCATAAACCGCCGCGCCACGCGGTACGTCGTTATGCCGAAGGATTCGGCTGGGAGGCAAGCTCGCGCGCGCAGCTCGAACTCTTCAGCCAGATCGCGGCGCGGCGGCGCTTCGCCATTGCATAGGATTGGAGTCTTAGCATGCGCGACCTCGTTATCGTCCTGCCCATCATCGCGATTGCGCTTGCCGCGCTGCGTCGCCCCTGGATCGGAGTTCTCGGCTGGACCTGGATCAGCATCATGAACCCGCACCGGCTCGGCTGGCGCATCACCGAACTGCCGCTCGCCGCGCTCGTCGCCGCCTGCACGTTGATCGGTCTCGTAATTGCGCGCGACAAGCGTTCGCCGTTTCAGGGCGCGGCGCCCGTGATGCTCGTGCTATTCATGTTCTGGATATGCGTGACCTATCCGTTCTCGATGTTTCCCGCGCTCAATTACGAGATGTGGTCGCGCGTGATGAAGATCGACCTGATGATCCTCGTCGCGATCATGCTGATACGCGACCGTCGACAGATCATGCTGCTGGTATGGGTGCTGGTCGCCTCGCTCGGTTTTTATGGCGTCAAGGGCGGCATTTTCACGCTGCTCACCGGCGGCAATTTTCGCGTCTGGGGGCCGGATCAGTCGTTCATCGAAGGCAATAACGAAATCGCGCTTGCGCTGATCGTCATGATTCCCCTGCTGCGCTTTCTGCAAATGCAATTGCCCGTCGCGAGCAGCAAATGGAAACGTCATGCCTTCACGGCCGCGATGCTCTTGTGCGCCGTCGCTGCAATCGGCAGCCATTCGCGCGGCGCCTTGATCGCCATACTTGCGATGGCGCTCTTCCTCTGGTGGCGCAGCCCGAGCAAGCTCATGGGCGGAATCGCGATCGTACTGGCGGGCATTGTGCTTGTCGCCTTCATGCCGAGCGAATGGATCTTGCGGATGCAGACGATAGAGTCCTACAAAGCCGACGCCTCGGCGATGGGACGCATCAATGCCTGGTGGATGGCCTGGAATCTCGCGCAGGACCGCTTCTTCGGCGGGGGGTTTTCCATCTACAGCTCGCCGGTTTTCCAGATCTACGCGCCGGACCCGACCGATGTGCACGCCGCGCACAGCATCTACTTTCAGGTACTCGGCGAGCATGGCTTCATCGGGCTGCTGCTATTTCTCGCGCTCTGGTTCTTCGTCTGGCGCGATGGCCGCTGGTTGCGCCAGCACGCAAAAGCGCTGCCGCAGGCGCGCTGGGCCGCCGAACTCGGCGCGATGTGCGAAGTCGCGCTCGCCGGCTATCTCGTCGGCGGCGCTTTCTTGAGCCTTGCCTATTTCGATCTGCCATACAACCTGCTCGTGCTCGTCGTCGTCACGAAGCGCTGGGTCGTCGAGCGGGCCTGGGAGCACGAAGCGCCGTCAGAACCCGCGAAAGCAAAAAAATTCTTCGGAGTGCCCGCGTGATCCGTGCCGGGCTCAAGTGCCTATCGCGCGCGGGAAGCTCGGCGCGGCTTTCGATCCTGATCTGGCACCGCGTTTTGCCGGCGCCCGATCCGATGTTTCCCGATGCGCTCCATGCCGCGCGTTTCGAGGCGACGGCAGCCTGGCTTGCCCGCTGGTTCAATGTGCTACCGCTCACTGAGGCGGTGCGGCGCCTGCGCGACGGCAGCCTGCCCGAGCGCGCGGCGGCGATCACCTTCGACGACGGTTATGCCGACAATCTTGCGGTCGCCGCGCCCATACTCGCGCGCCACGGCCTGCCGGCGACGGTTTTCGTCGCCTCCGGTTATCTCGACGGCGGCCTCATGTGGAACGACGGCTTGATCGAGGCGGTACGCGCTTCCCCGCTCGCAAGCCTCGATGCGGGCGAATATGGATGTCATTCGATCGAAGGCTGGCCTGCACGCGCGCGCGCCGCGCAGGCATTGATCGACGCCATCAAATACCTGGAACCGGCCCAGCGCGAAGCCGCGACCCACGCAATCGCTAAGGCCGCGCGCGCATTGCTACCGCAAGACTTGATGCTGACAAGCCGCGAACTCGCAACGCTTGCACGCAGCCCCGGAATCAATATCGGCGCCCACACCGTCAGCCATCCCATCCTTGCGCGGATTCCCGACGCCGCCGCGCGCGCGGAAATCTCCTCCGGCCGGCGCGCGCTCGAAGCAGCCATCGATGCGCCAGTTACCCTCTTCGCCTACCCGAACGGCAAACCCGGCCGGGATTATGACGATCGGCATGTTGCAATAGTCCGCGAAGAAGGCTTCGATGCGGCCGTCTCGACGGTCTGGGGCGCCTCGAAACATGGCGACGACATATTCCAGCTGCGTCGATTCACGCCCTGGGACGAAGGCCGACTGCGCTTCGGACTGCGGATGGTAAGGAATCTCGTGGCGGCGGAACCCAAATCGACCCGAACGGAGACAAGGCGCGAATGAACGAAAATCCCCTGATTTCCGTCGTCATGCCGACCACCTGCGAGGCGGTGCGCGCGGAACGGATCGAGCGTGCTGTCGATAGTGTCCTGAGCCAGTCCGGTGTGCAGCTCGAACTGCTTTTCGTGGCGAACGGCGGGCAGGAAGACGCCGGCTTGCTTGGCAAGATAGCCGGCCGCGCAGGTGTTCGCGTCATTCGCCACAGCGAAGGCAATGTCTCGCGGGCCCGTCATGCCGGCAGAGTAGAGGCGCATGGCGAATTATTTTGCTTTCTCGACGACGACGACGAGCTATTGCCCGGCGCATTGGCCACACGCTTGGCCTTGTGCCATCAGCATGCGAACGCGGATATCGTCGTCACCAACGGCTACCTGTCCGCATCCGGAAGCGATTCCCCCCTGGTACAACCGGGGCGTTCGCAAGAGATCCACCAAGACCTCGGCGCGAGCCTGCTGCGGGCCAACTGGTTCGCCTCGCCGGCAGCGACTTTTCGCAGCGCGGCCAATCCGCCCGAACTATTCGATTTTCAGCGCCGCCATTTCGAGTGGACCTACCTGTTCTTCCTGCTGCTCGCGCGCGGCAAACGCATCTATTACGACGAATCGATAAGCTACCGGGTGTACGCGGACAGCCCCGGATCGGCATCGAAAAGCGCCGAATACGCAGCGGCCTACCCACCGTTCCTGCTCGAACTCGCGCGGCTGCCGATGCCCGACGAATGGCGGCGGGAAATCCGCAGGAAATATCATGCGGCGCTCAATACCCAATCGCGCACGGCAATGGACGGCGGCGCATTGCAACTGGCGTGGCGGCTGCATTGCAGGTGTCTATTGCAAGGAGGCTGGCGCTACTGGCCCTATACGCGGCACCTGCTGCGGGCGCTGGCTGGCTGATTGGGCCTAAGCAATAGGCGCTGTCCGCGGCACAACGGGAGAAAATCAATCCTGGAACCCCCGCCTCTAGCGAGACAAGCTCGGACGCAAAAAATAGCGACACCGCATATCGTTTGATATGGTTGGAGAGAATAGCCAATCCCTTGGCAAAGGCCTCTTCTGGCGTATCCCGACCGCAAATCGTTGTTTGTTCATTGGCCTAGCCCCTTCAGTAAATCACCGCCGCACGAAACCTGCGATCAAGCCCAACAACTCGCCTTCGTCATAGGGTTTGCCGAGGTAGTGGTTCACGCCGATCTCGAATGCATAGTTGCGGTGTTTGTCCGCCATGCGCGAGGTGATCATGATGATGGGCAGCGCCCGGAGCCGTTCGTCGGTGCGGATGTTGCGCGCGAGGTCGAAGCCGTCCATGCGCGGCATTTCGATGTCGAGCAGCATGACGTCGGGCTGGCAGTCGATGAGCTGTTCGAGTGCGTCGATGCCGTCTTTTGCGGTGAGCACGCGGTAGCCTTCGCGTTCGAGCAGGCGGGTTGCGATCTTGCGTACCGTCAGCGAATCGTCGACGACCATGATGCTAGGCATGTATTGACTGACAGCCGCCGCCGTTTCGACTTCGCCGCCGACATGTTCGCCCTGCGCGATGCCGGCCAGGACCAGCGGATCGAGGATGAGCGAAACCTCGCCGTCGGGTAGCACCGTCGCGCCCGTAAAACCTTGCAGCCGGGCGAATTGCGGGCCGGCGTTCTTGACGACGATTTCCTGGTTGCCGCACAGTTCATCGACATGTAGCGCGATGACTTCGGAATCGGACCGCAGCAACAGCACCCAGTGGAAGCGTCCGGCGAGCGGCTGGGTTTCGTAGTCGCCGAGCAGGCGCGGCAGGTAGTACAGAGGATAGCGGCGATCCTGCCATTGGGCCGCGCCCTCGGCGCGCATTGCATCAAGCGGTTCCTGGCGAAGTTCCAGCACCTGTTCGATCATGCCCGAGGGAATCGCAAAGCTGCGCCCAAGCGCACGCACGAGCAGGGCCTGCACGAGCGCGCGCGCGAGTGGCAGATGAACAATGAAGCGCGCGCCCTGGCCTGTCGTGGATGCGACTTCGATACGGCCGCCGAGGCCCTGCGTTTCGCTGCGCACCACGTCCATGCCGACACCGCGTCCGGCAATTGCGGAAAGCGTATCCGCCGTCGTGAAACCCGGCTCGAAGATCAGTTGAGCTAGCCGTTCGGCGGTAGCCTCTTCGCCGGGCGCAAGCAAGCCGCGCGCTTCAGCACAGCGCTGGATGGCCGCGCGATCGAGACCGCGGCCATCGTCGGCGAGTTCTAGCGAGACTTCGTTCGTGTGTAGCGCGACCGCGAGCACGATCTGTCCGATATCGTCCTTGCCGGCCGCGCGCCGCGCTTCGGGGGCCTCCAGGCCATGGACGACGGCATTGCGGAGCATGTGTTCGATCGGCGCGGTCATCTTGTCGAGCACCGAGCGGTCGATTTCGATTTGGCCGCCCCGGATGTCGAGCTTGACCCGTTTGCCGAGTTCCTTGGCCGTCTGCCGTACGACGCGATGCAGCCGGCCGGACAGCTCGTCGAACGGAACCCTGCGCACGCCCATCAAGGTTTGCTGGAGATCGCGCGCGAGCCGGCCTTGCGCATGTAGCGTCGCATCGGCTGCATCGAGGTTTTTCAACAAGCTTTGCTGGATCGTCGTCACGTCGCCGACGGATTCGGCCATCATCCGCGCGACTTCCTGAAAGCGCGTAAAACGGTCGAGTTCCAGCGGGTCGAATTCACCGTGGCGGGTATCCTCGACCGCAACGCGCGCCGGCATCCGGCTTTCCGCTGCGATCTCGACCTCGCGCAATTGGCTGCGCAGGCGCACCACGTTGTCAGTCAGATCCAGCATCGAGCGGCGCAGCATGCGCAGTTCGCCTTCGATGCGGGTTCGCGCGATTGCGATTTCGCCGACTTCGCTTATGCAGCGGTCTATCGTCTCGCCGTGCACGCGCAGCAAGATGCGCACACCGCTTGGCGTGACGGGCTCGTCGCAATGGGCCGCCGCATCGGGCAGGCTCGTCCGCAGATGCACGATCATCTGGCCGACGGTATCGAGGCTGGCATCGAGATCGTCCGCAAGATCAGGGTCGAATTGCTGCGCAGCGCATGCCTGGAGCAAGCAGTGCTCGATGCCGTGAACATATTCTCCCAACGTTATTGCGCCGGCCATGCGGGCGCTGCCCTTGAGCGTATGGAGCAGACGGGCTATCGCGGTGGCCGGCGTAGCAGGTTCGTCGCTGGCGCGCAGTTCGCACACCGCCGCCGCCAGGTCGTGGCTCAGTTCAGCGGCTTCGTCGAAGAAAGCCGGTAGCAGTTGTTCGTCGATGTCGTCGCGCGCAAGACCATCGGCGTTCGGCAGGGCAACGGGCGGCACGACTGCCTCGACGGTGGGGGTGGGCGCAGCAGCGTTTGTCTTGCCGACGGGTTCGAGCGCGGCGAGGAGTTCGGGCGTGGCTCGCGGCATTGCGTGCGCGCCGATCTCGGCAAGCACGGCTCGCAGGCGTTCGCCACAGGCGCAAAGCAGTTCGGCCTGATCGCGCGTTGGCGGCAGCTTAGCCAGATGCAGGCGCACGAGGGCGTGTTCCAGCGCTCTGGCGAGCGCGTGCACGGCGTCGATGCGCAGCGTGGCGGAAATGCCGCCCAGCGTATGCGCGGCGCGGATCGCGGAGGCCTGCGGCACGTGTCGCGGGTTTGCAAGGAAACGCGGCAATTCGTCGCGCAACTGGGCCACATGTTGGCCGGCTTCGATAAGGTAAAGCTCGAACAGCGGACGCAAAATCGCCAGCTCGCCTAGCCTCACGACGTCGGGTTCGGCTTCGAGCGCAATCGCCTCGGCCTCGGCAATCGGCGCAGCAAGATCGTCAGCAGCAGGCGCTATTTCTTGCTGACTGAGGATGTCGAATTCGTTCTGGAGCCTGTCCGCTTGCGCGATCAGTTCGCTCGCGTCGAGCCCGCCGCCTGCCCCGATCTGCTCGACCCAGGCGCCAAACAGGCTGTTGGCGCGGTCTATCAGCGCGAGCAATTGCGGCGCGGCGGCGCGCTCCTGCTGGAGCCAACGATTCAGCGCAGACTCGATGGACTTCGCGGCATCGGCAAAATCGGCAAGCCCGAGCATGCGCGAACTGCCCTTGAGCGTATGAAAACCACGCCGCAGAGTGACGAGATTTTCCCGCTCGTGCGGCTGCTCGCTGGCCGCTGCGCAATGCGCGCGGAGGGTTTGCAGGACTTCGCATGCTTCTTCGATGAAGATTGCGAGCAATTCTCCATCGGCCGGCGCGATGCTGGCGCCAGGCGGCAACGGCGCTTCCGGCACGACAGGCATGCCGCCAATACCGGCGGCGACTTCCTCGACCACGGCGGCCGCACCGCCGGCCTTCGGCGCGACAAGCGCTGCGCAGGCCGCTTGTTCGGGCTTCGCCTCGTGGCTTTGGACGAGATCCTCACGCAGCGTTTCGGAGACCGCGCCTTCGCGTACGGCGAGCGGCGTTTGTTGCGCCACGGCGCCACCATGCGGCGCAAGAAAGCGATCCAGCGTGGCGGGGCCTCGTCCCAGCGCCTCGACGAAAAAGCCGAGCGCAGAAAGCTCGTGCGCCAGCATCTCGAACTGCAAGGCATCCGGCTCTGCGGCGGCGATAAATTCATCGATGCGCGCGTTGTTTTCGCGCACCAGCGCGGCGGCGGCGTTCTCGCCCAGGATCGTGAACGCGCCTTCGACCTGCTTGAGCGGCGCGCTCAGGGCGGCGAGCGATTCGCGGTGTGCGGGATTGCGGAAGAAAACATCGAGCGTATGTTCGGCCTGCACGAGCGTAGCCAGAATTTCGCGCGTGATCTGGCTGAAGAAGCGCTTTTCGCGCGCATGGCGCGAGGTTTCGCCGAACAGTGCATCGTCGAGTTCGCCCGGATCATGGCCGGCCTCGCGCGCCGCAAGACGCGCGATGAGCGCATCCATCTGCAGGGCGAGTTGCTCGGTCGCAGCCGCATCGACCGCAAGCTCGGCGACGAGCAGGGCGGTTGCAACATCCATCGCCAGCGCGTCGCTGGACTTCAGCGGGTCCTTGCGCAGCCAGTTCGCGGTCCGCTCCAGCGCTTTGACGAGACGCAGGATTTCGCCCTGATGCAGCGCGGCGAGCGGCTGATGGGCAGCAGCAAGGTGTTCCTGCATCTGCGGCAGGCCCACCGCCGTGCCGGCGGCAAAGCGGTCCCAGGCTTCCTGAGCCCGCTCGAATGCGTCGTACAGCGCGCGCCGTAGCGGCGCGAGCGGCGTTTCGACGAGCGGCGCCGCATCGTGAGCCGGAATCAGCGCATCGAGCCGGAACGCTTCGCGCAGCGCGCGCCCCTGGCGCGAATCGACGCGCGCGTCGGCGACGTGAAACAGCACATCGCAAATCAGACGTTCGGAGGCGACCTGGGTGCCGTCGAGCAGACGGCGCATCTGCGCATCGATACGGCGGCACAGTTGCCGGGCTTCGCGATCGGGCGCAATCGCGCCGACGACGAGCCCATCGAAGAAAGCACTCGAAGCCCACCAGAACGCGTGCGCGTCCGGCGCGGCATTGATCTGGGCGAGGCGCGCGATGGCGAGCTGCATGAGCTTAGTGCCGGCATCGCTGGTCGGCGCACGCAGCCAGGTCAATAAGCCCTTTTCGAAGTGGACGCGCAACAGGCGCGATTCTTTCGCCGCGCGCGCTGGGTCAAGCTTTGGCGTCACGGCGGGCGGGAGCGCACGCGCAGATAAATCGGGGAAAAACAACGCGCTGCGGGCAGGCTGGTCGAGGCCGCGTGCCAGGGCGAGTTCGGCATACAGCGGGTAGAGCCGCAGCGGCTGATGCGGCGCGCCGTTTTCGAGTTCGGACAAATAGTTGCCGAGCACGACCGTGGCGCGGCGCAGAAGTTGCGCATGACGGGTTTCGAACGCAATGCGTTCGCCCGCCAGATCGCCCGCCAGCGCATCGAGCGATTCTGCAAACTGGGTCGCGCCGGCGAGCCCGACGACCGCCAGCGCGCCCTGCACCTGGTGGATGTGCTGATGCGCGAGGCGCAGCGCGTCGCGGTCGGCCGCGTCGGAAATAGCGCCGGTCAGCGCCTCCAGCGCAAGCGTCAGGGCGCGATCGATCTCGCCGCGCACCCAGGTCAGCGGCGCAATATCGAATTCGGTGGCGAGATTCATCTGTTGCGCCTATTTAGTTGCACTAAACCTTGAAACCCGAAACCGAGCCTTTCAGCTCGACCGCCAGATCGGCGAGTTGCCCGATCGACACGGCGGTTTGCTGCGTACCGCGCGTTGTTTGTTTGTTGAGCGTGAGAATATCCTGCATCGCGCCCGCCACCTTGGTCGCGACCGACGCCTGCTGCTGCGTGTCGTCCGAGATCTGCTCGATCAGCGCGGCCACCTCCAGCGAAACTTCGCCGATTTCGGACAACGCCTGGCCGGCGGCGTCCGAAGCCTGCGCGCCATCGACGACGCCGCGCGTCGAGTTTTCCATCGCTACAACGGCGTCCTGCGTATCGGTCTGGATCGTCCTCACGAGCGTGGCGATCTGCTTCGTCGCCGCAGCCGAACGCTCGGCGAGGCGCTGCACTTCTTCGGCCACCACGGTAAAACCGCGCCCGGCTTCGCCGGCCGAGGCGGCCTGGATTGCGGCGTTCAACGCAAGCACATTGGTCTGTTCGGTAAGGTCCGAGATCAATTCGACGATTTCCCCGATCTCCTGCGAAGATTCGCCGAGACGCTTGATCCGCTTCGAAGTTTCCTGAATCTGTTCGCGAATCTCGTTCATGCCGGCAATCGTGTTCTGCACCGCGTCCTGCCCTTTGCGCGTGGCTTCCAGCGAACGGCGTGCGGCCTGGGCCGATTGCTGCGCGGCGCCCGACACGCCTGTCATCGACCGGGCCATCTCCTGGATCTGCAAACCGGCGCCCTGAATCTCGCGCGACTGGCGGCCGGCGGCGGCGAGGAGTTCGGTCGAGGTCATCTGCGCAGATTCGGCCGCAGTGCTGACGCGGCCGGCGGCGTCGTTGAGGCGGCGCACCAACACCGATAGCTCCTCTATCGTGTAGTTGACCGAATCGGCAATCGCGCCGGTGATGTTCTCGGTGACGGTCGCGCGCACGGTCAGGTCGCCGTCGGCAAGATCGCCCATTTCGTTGAGGAGACGCAAAATCGCCTGCTGGGTCGCGTTTTGCTCGGCTTCGGCCTGGTGGCGCTGGCGGTCGGCATCGACCTGGCGCTGCTTCAGGTCGTCGTTATAAACCTTGGCAAGCATGGCCAGCGACACGGTGGCCAGAATCGCGAACAGCGTGATCAGCGCCGTCAGCGAGGTAAAACCCGTGTATTCCTTGCTATAGGCTTCGGCCAGCGCGTCGGTCGCGCCAAGCAGCCTGGACGAATCGTTGAAGATCTGGCTGCCCGCCTGCTTGGCCTGGACCAGCAACTGGATGTTGCCGAGGATCTGCTGAATCCCGATCAAGTGTTGCGCACCGGCTTCCTTGAGCGCGACGATCTTGCCGACCATGTCGCGGTCATTGGCGCTGGTCAGCGCGAGCAGCGTCTCGATCAGCTCGCCGAAACTGTTGGCGTCCTTGCCGAGGAACGTGGCCACCGCCGGATCTATCGTATCGGCGACGAGTAGCGCGTTGGCATTCTTGGCCATGCGCTGCGTCAGCATCACGATCTGGCTGGCGATGGCGATTTCGCGCGCGGCGGCTCCGCTCTGCAACTTGGCTGTGGCGACCTGCTCGGAGAGTTCGAGCAGTCGCGGGTTTTCGACGTTGATCGTCGCCACCGCCGTGCCGAGGGACGCAAGATTATTTTGCTGTTCAAGCAATTGTTGGGCGTCCTTGTCGGTTTTCGCCCATAGCCGGGTAAGTTCGTCGATCGGCCCGCGCAGCGCGCGCGGACTCGCGCCGACGCTCGTGTTCTCGACCTTGCCGCCATTGCTGACGGCCTGCAGCAGGTTGTCGAACTTCTGCCGGCTGTCTTTCAGCTCGGCGAAGGCGCTGGCATTGCCTTGCAAGGTTTGCTGGGCAGCCTTGGCCAGCCGCTGCGACAAGGTTCGCATCTGGCCCGCCGCCAGGACGTATGCCGTGCCCTCGCCCGCGCGGCTCAACTGAACCATCGTCAGGATGATCGCCAGCGCAGCGAAAATCGCCAGCACCACGCCGAGAATACCGAGCTGCTCGTCGATAGAGCGTCCACCGAGCAGGGTCAGCTTGGCGACGGCGCTCACCGGATGCGCGGGCACGGCGTCATCCATGAGCGTGATTGCACCGAAGGATTCCGACCCCATGCTTTGCTGATCGGGGGAATGGTCGGAGGGTTTGAGTGCCATGCGGGTGCTCCGGGAGGCTGGCGTCGTTTTATTGGACAATTTGAGGGGATTTTTCTAGCGCGCGGCATCGAGGAAGCGGGGGTCGGCGAGCAGATTGCGCACCGCAAGGCGCTTCCAGAGCCGGCCCTGGCTGTCGCGCAGGCCCTCGGTTACCCAGGGTCTGTCGTCCTTGAAGCGGCGGTCGCTGACAAAGTCTTCGGGATTGCGCAGGCCGAGCGCGCGGCTCACGAGCAGCGCGGTATTCACGCCGTGCCTTACACCCACGAGCAGCAAGCGCGCCGCGCTACCCGTCACCACGGGCGCAAGCCCCAGAAAGGCCGCGAAATCGACAACGCTGAACAGATCGCCACGGATATTCGTCAGGCCGCGAAACCAATCGCGCGCGAGCGGGACCGGCGCGATGGTCGGGACCGACAGAATTTCGCCGCTGTCTGACAGATCGAGCAGCCAGCCGTCGGCGCCCGCCACCACGGCGAGCAGCACGGGCGCGCCTTCGCTCTCGCGGGTTTGTGCGATCCGGTTCGCGAGATCCTGCTGGAACTCGCGCAAGTTGATTCGGTTAGCCACGGGGTGCGTTTCCTGCCGGAGCGGGCTTCAACCCAGCGCCCTGATCTTCCCGAGCAGAAGCGCGTAATCGAGCGGCTTGGTCAGATAGTCGTTCGCGCCCTGGCGCATGCCCCAGATCCTGTCCGTCTCCTGATCCTTGGAAGTGCACATGAAGATCGGGATATGCCGCGTAGCCTGCTCGCGCGAAATCGTGCGCGTGGCCTGATAGCCGTTGATGCCGGGCATCACGACGTCCATCAGGATCAGATCGGGCAACTCAGCCTGGGATTGCGCCACGCCGTCGGCGCCGTCCTCGGCAACCACGACATGAAATCCCTGCTTGACGAGAAACTCCGTCAGGGCGAAACGGTCGGTGGGGGAATCGTCAACGACAAGTATTTTTTTGATTGGCATGGCTTGGCTCCTCGCGGCCAGGTGCTTTCATGCACGCATGCCCGCGTGGATAGCAACGGCCTTGATCAAGCCATCTTTAGTGAAAGGCTTCGTCAAGTATTCGTTCGAGCCGACCATGCGCCCACGGGCACGGTCGAACAGCCCGTCCTTGGACGAGAGCATGATCACCGGTATCGCCGAAAAACGCGGGTTCTTCTTGATCAGCGCGCAAGTCTGGTAGCCATCTAAGCGCGGCATCATGACGTCGACGAAAACGATGTCCGGACGGTGATCCGCAATCTTCGCCAGCGCATCGAAACCGTCCTCGGCCAGCAGAACTTCGTAGCCGCCCTGGGCGAGAAAAATCTCGGCGCTGCGGCGGATGGTATTGCTGTCGTCGACAACCATCACTTTCACGCTGTTTGGAACCGCTGCGTCAGCCAACTCGCCATCCTCCCAAAACACCGTTGAGCCAGGACGCGCGAATATAACCGAACATATGCAAATTGCACGGCAATTCGTTGGCAATTTGCGTGTTGCGACGCGCCTTCAGATTTCGACGAGTTCGAAATCTTCCTTGCGCGCGCCGCACTCTGGGCAGGTCCAGTTCAAGGGCACGTCGTCCCAGCGCGTACCTGCGGCGATGCCCTCGGCCGGGCAACCGGCCGCCTCGTCATAAATAAAACCGCAGATCAGGCACATCCATGTGCGCGTGGCTTCAGCGGTAGCAGTCATTTTTCGACGAATTTCGTTTAAGATTTTCGATGTTACCGCATTTCGCGGCCCCTTCGATGTGCCCCCGATGCCCCCATCCGCCGTATCCGCCGGCCTTCCCGTCGTCCTGAGTTTCGCCGCTTCCGACCCCACCGCCGGCGCCGGCGCGCAGGCCGATCTGCTCACCATCGCCGCGCTCGGCGCCCACCCGGTCTCGGTTTTGACCGGCGTTACCGCACGCGACACGCGCGGGCTCGAAGCCTGGTGGCCGCTCGAACCCGAATGGGTGAACGAGCAGGCCCGCATGCTGCTCGAAGACATGCAGGTCGCGGCTTTCAAGATCGGCGTCGTTGGCAGCCCGGTCGTCGCAGCCGTCATCGCCGAAATCGTCTCGGATTACCCCGCGATTCCGGTTGTGCTCGATCCGCTGCATAACGTCGGCGCCAGCGACGCCCTTGACGACGAAATGCTCGCCGCGCTGCGCGAATTGCTCTTGCCGCTCGCCTGCGTGCTGACCGCCAACGGCTCCGAAGCGCGCCGGCTCGCCGAGGAAGACGACGACGAACACTCGCCCGCGCTGTCCGAATGCGCGCGCCGCCTGATGGATCTGGGCGCCGAGCAAGTGCTGATTACCGGCGTCCACGAACACACGCCGCAGGTCGTAAACACCCTATACGGCAGCGAAGGCGTGATCCGCACCGACGCCTGGGAACGCCTGCCGGGCAGCTATCACGGTGCGGGCGACACGCTGGCCGCCGCCATCGCCACGCATCTTGCGCTCGGCGCGCCGCTCTCGCAGGCCGTGCGCTGTGCGCAGGAATTCACCTGGCAGTGCCTGCGCCACGCTTTCGCGACCGGCATGGGCCAGCGGATTCCCGACCGTTTCTTCGGCCTCCGCGCATGAAATCCTCTTCGCTGCGCGGCCTCTACGCCGTCACGCCCGACTGGTCCGACAGCGCGCGGCTCGTTGCCGTGACCGAGGCGATCCTGGCCGGCGGCTGCCGTCTCCTGCAATACCGCAACAAAACCGCCTCGCCTACGCTGCGGATAAGCCAAGCCTGCGCGCTGCGCGCCTTGACGCGCCGCTACGCCGTCCCGCTGATCATTAACGACGACGCGGCGCTCGGGTTCGAAGTGGCGGCCGACGGCGTGCATCTGGGCCGCACGGATGGCGCGCTGGACGAGGCGCGAACCCTGCTCGGGCCAAATGCTTTGCTCGGCGCCTCCTGCTACGACGACGCCGCGCGCGCTACAACCGCTGCCTCGGCCGGCGCCGACTACATTGCCTTCGGTGCGATGTTCGCATCCGCCACCAAACCCGCCGCGCCGCGTGCACCGCTCACGCTGATCGCGCAAGCGCGTACCCTCGGCCGTCCGATTGCCTGTATTGGCGGCATTACCGCCGACAATGCCGCGCCACTCATCGCAGCCGGCGCCGATTTGCTCGCCGTCATCAGCGACGTCTTCGACGCGCCCGATCCCCATGCCCGCGCGGCGCAGTTTGCCGCGCTATTTAAAACCATTCCCTGAGCCTCAAATGACCACAGACCGCAATCAGGCGCTTTTCGACCGCGCCCAGCAAACCATTCCCGGAGGCGTGAACTCGCCCGTACGCGCCTTCCGCGCCGTCGGCGGCACGCCGCGCTTCATCGCCCGCGCAAAAGGTTGCAGAGTCTGGGATGTCGATGGCCGCGAATACATCGATTACGTCGGCTCCTGGGGTCCGGCGATCCTCGGCCATGCGCACCCCGACGTGATCCGCGCGGTGCAGCAAAAAGCCGAACTCGGGCTCTCGTTCGGCGCACCGACCGACATCGAGGTCGACATGGCCGAACTGCTCTGCAAGCTCGTGCCGAATATGGAAATGGTCCGGCTCGTCTCCTCGGGCACCGAGGCGACGATGAGCGCGATCCGGCTGGCGCGCGGCTTCACCGGCCGCGATGCGATCGTCAAGTTCGAGGGTTGCTACCACGGCCATGCCGACAGCCTGCTCGTCAAGGCCGGCTCGGGCGCGCTGACTTTCGGCAACCCATCCTCGGGCGGCGTGCCGGCCGATTTCGCCAAGCACACCCTCGTGCTGCCCTACAACGACGTGGCCGCGCTGCAAAGCGTGTTCGCCGCGCGCGCCGCCGATATCGCCTGCGTGATCATCGAACCCGTCGTCGGCAACATGAATCTCGTGCGGCCGTCGGACGCCTTCCTGCAAGCGCTGCGCGCGTTGTGCACGCAACACGGCGCGCTCCTGATCTTCGACGAAGTGATGACGGGCTTTCGTGTCGGCCCCAGGGCGCGCAGGGCCTCTTCGGCATCGATGCCGACCTCGTTACGCTGGGCAAGGTCATCGGCGGCGGCATGCCGGTCGGCGCCTTCGGCGGCCGGCGCGAGATCATGCAGCAGATCGCGCCGCTCGGCCCCGTCTACCAGGCCGGCACGCTTTCGGGTAGTCCGGTCGCGCTCGCCGCAGGGCTCGAAACGCTCAAAATCGTCATGCAGCCCGGCTTCTTCGATGCGCTCTCGGCGCGTACGCAGCAACTTGTCGACGGGCTTGTCGCGGCGGCGGCAAAACATGGCGTCGCCTTCTCGGCCCAAGCCGTTGGCGGCATGTTCGGTTTTTATTTTTCGGCGCAAGTGCCGACGAGCTATGCAGAAGTCATGGCAAGCGACAAAGACCGTTTCAACCGCTTCTTCCACGCCATGCTCGATGCAGGCCACTACTTCGCGCCAGCGCTCTACGAGGCCGGCTTCGTCTCGGCCGCGCACGGCGAAGCCGACATCGCAGCGACGATTGCCGCGGCCGACCGCGTGTTCAGCGCGCTCTGAGCACGCGTTACCGATAAAACGGCGGGGGCTTCATCGTCGTGCCAGCGGCCTGAACAGCCGCGCGAGCAAACGCCAGGCCAGCCAGATCGCACAGGCGCCGAGCGCCAGGAAAACGACGAGGCCGCCGAGGAACCACAGCGGATGCTGGATCAGCGTCCATAAACCGCCGACGAAGAGCGCGTCTTCCGAAAACGAAGCGGCGATGTTGCTCACCGGCTCGGGTGAGGTGTTGAGCAGCGCCCGCGTGCCGGCCTTGGCGAAATGCGTGCCGGCAGCGGTTGCCGCGCCGAGCAGGCCCAGCGCAAAGCTTGTCGCGCCGCCGTCGGCACCGAGCAGTGCCGCTGCAAGCGCCGCGCCGGCCGGAATCCGGATGAAGGTGTGGAGCGCATCCCAGATCGAATCGAGCCAGGGCAGTTTGTCGGCGAAGAATTCGACAATCAGCATCAAGCCGGCCGCTCCGATTACCAGCGGATGCGCAAGCAGGTGCAGGCCCGGCGGCAAGCCGATGACGCCAAGGCGCGCGAGCAGACCGAGCGCGAACACAAGCGCATAAAGACGCAGCCCGGCAGCCCAACCGAGACCGGCTGCGAGCGCAAAAAGCGCGGGCATGTCGAGCGGCAGGCGCGACCAGTCGGTCAGCGGCTGCACCGCGGCCAGAGCGCTGTGCCAGGCGCTAAAGTCCATGACTTAAGCCTCGCCGCGCGGACCGCGCAAACGGAAATACATCGCCACGAAAATTGCCGCGCTCAATGCGCCGGCCAGCGCATTCACGAGCGCAACCGTCATCGTTAGAGGCAGATCGGCCAGCGTCTCGCCGAAAAGCATGAGGCCGCCCCAGGCCAGCAGTTGCTCGATCGCGACGACGAGCGTCGAATAGCCGAAAAAAGGGCCCATCACGGGCATCGCCAAGCGCACGATCTGGCGGAACGCCACGAGCGCGGGCAGACGTTCGCAGAGCATGGGCACGGGGGCTATGCTGCCTAACGCGAGCAGTATCAGCAGCATCGGCAGCGCAAAGGCGCCGAGCGCCGGAATCAAAGCCAGCACGAGTGCGAATAGCGCGAGAATCATCAGACAGACCCGGCTCGCCGTGTCGGCATGCAGGTCCCGCAGCGACCATTGCGCGCCCGGATGGCGGCTTGTCAGCACGGCATAAACGGCGCAGGCCTCGAAAGCGCGGATCAGCAGCGCCAAGACATGCGCAAGCGAAAAATCGCCACCCGGCGCGTCGGGCATGTCCGCAGGCAGCATCCCGCCGACGATGCCCTGCAACAGGGCCGACAGCAGGGATACGCCGATCACCGGCACAAGCCCGCGCCGGAACAGATCGGCGCCCTCGCCAAAAAACAAGCGGGCGCTGAACTGCCGCATGGCGGCCCTGTCGTTTTGCGCACCTGTCATTCCTGGTTCCTGTTGTGGAGCTTTGCCGGCTGCCCGCCTTGCGAAAATGGAATTTTCGCAGATATCGAAGACGCACCGGAACCTTCACAGAAAGATTGCGACCCTGTACGCCCGTGCTTACCCTCGAACCACGCGATTACAAACCATAACGCTCCAGGCGCGCCCGATGAATTTCAGGGTTCGCACTGCACTGCTCGGCAAGCGAAGGCCAGGCCATCGGATGTTTTAAATCCGCAGTCAATTCTTCCAGCATCGTATGCAGTTCGATTGCCGGCCGTGCAATGGGGGCGGCAATCGTGAAGAGCACGCCGGTGAGCGCTTCATCTTCCTCGGATGTCAGGGCATAGCCGCTGCGATACACCCATACCTGGCAAGCGCGCGCGATCAAATCGGCGCGGAGGCGTTCGAAGCGTTCCTCGCCAGGGTCTACGCCTTCCACGGCCCAGCTTCGCGCATGCTCGCCGGAGCTCATGACGTGCACGGCTTCATAGGTGTAGACGAAATCCTTGCGCGCTTCTTCATCCTCGGGCGGCGTCTCCAGGAAGGTGGCGTCGAAGACGATTTCGTCCAGCACATGCTGAGTCTTTCCTGGCACCGCATTTTCGACGATTCGCGCGGTTACGGGCCCGGTGCGTTGCGCATAGTAATCAAAGGTATCGCCATCGTCATGAAAACGGATGATGACCCAGTGCCATTCTTCCTGGATCGGACCGCTCTCGCCCGTCAATTCCATTTCGAGGCGTTTGGCGCTGCGCCGCACGGCGTCCCAGTCGCCTACGGCGCTGGCAGCGGTCATGTGGTCCCACAGCGCGGGGCGCGGTTCTTCCAGCAGATCGATCAGGCCCTGATATGCCGTTGCAGCGGCGGAGAATTGCTTTTGCTGACGCAGCGCCAGCGCCTTGAGATGGTGCGCGCCAACCATTTGCGGATCGATGGAGAGGATTGCCTCGCAGGCTGTATTCGCTGCGTTCCAGTTTTTTTCTTGCGCGGCAAGCTTGGCCCGACACCAGGCGGCGAAAACGGGTGAGCCTTGCTCAAACAGCGAGGCCAGGCGTTCGACCTGCTGGCCTTGGCCTTGTTGCAACAGGCTATCGAGCAGCGCTGCGCTAATGCTGTCGGCTTGCGCCGTATGCCGTTCGACATAATTCCAGAGCAATGCCTGCGCATCAATGTGGGCAGCACAGGCTTGCTGCGCGGATACCGCCAAAAGGAGCAAGTCCTGATCCTCGGGGCGTTGCGTAAGCGCTTGTAATACCCATTCGACTTCTTCTTCCGGATTGCGCGCGTGGCCCTGTTCGCCGCGTTGCACCAGCCAGTCGACCAATTGCTCCGCCGCGACAGGCAAGCGCGTGTCGGCGCTTTTGCTATCGATGGCCTGCTCCAGCCTATCGAGCAGCGCGCGCGCGCCATGATCGCCGCGCAGCAACGGCAGATGCCGCCGCGCGAGCTTGAGTATGCGACGGGCGTTCCAGACCGCGCCGCGCGCGAGGGCGAGGCGGATCGCAATGGCGGCGTTATCGATCAGCGGGCGGTGCGCGCCAACCTGCGCGCAATGATCCAGTGCCTCTTGCAAGCGGCTACCCAATTGCCAGGTGTTGCGCTCGGGTGCGCGTTGCAGCAGCAAATCGACGCAGGCGATCCATTTCGGATAACACTGGGGGGCCATGTCGGACCATTGGGGTAGCAGTTCCCAGGCTTCGTCGTCGCGTTCGAGCATGGCCAGCGCGAGCGTTTTGCGCAAGAGACGCGGCAGGCGGCATTGCTCGGACTCGACATAGTCGATTGCCGCCTCGGCGGCTTCCAGCCCGCGCAGAACCTCGTCCGCGCGGCCCAGTTTGAGCATGCTGTCGTAGCGGGTATCGTGAATCGATTCGATGTCCTCGATACCGGCAGCTTCCAGTTCGGCCACGCGCGCGTCGAGGTAGCTCAAGACTTCTTCATGGCGGCCTTCGTCGTACAGCGCGCTGGCATATTCGGAACTCAGGCAGATATAGCAGTTCCAGCTCGGATCGATTCGCCGCAGCGTCTCTTCGGCGATCTCCCGCCGCTCGGTGGCCCAGCCCGGACCATCGATGTTGGCATAGCAGGCCGACAAATCCTGCGTCACGCAAACCGATTGCGGACAATCGATCGCATCCGCGCGATGCGCGCGCTCGAACAGCGCCACGGTATCGGCCAACGCCGTTTCGCCTTCCATTTTATTGCCGATGCGATTGCGCATTTCCCAATGACCGACGAACACTTCCAGCCACGGATTGGACAAACTCTTGGCGAGGGCTTTCGCCTCGGGCACCAGGGCCTCGGCACGCTCGATCTCGAAGTCGCACACATGGTCGGTGAATTGGGACAACATACGCGCGCTGGCGCCCTGGCCCGCTTCGTTCAAATCATCGTCGAGTTTTGCGACCCATTTCCATAGGTGATTCATGCGTTTGTTTCCTTTTGGACAGCGCACGGGCTGCAATCGGGTGTCTTGTCGATCAAGCCTTGTACCGCGGCGGCCAACGCACGTAGCGCGGTAGTGAGCTGAGCCGGTTTTTCATGTTCCTGGCGCGCATTGCCGATCACCTTGAAGGCTTTGAGCAATTGCGCCGCAGCGCCCGCATGCGGATGGTTTTCGCGCCATGCCTGCAAAAGGGCCAAGATGGCAGGGTTATCCAGGTTGATATAGAGGCGGGTGAGGTGCGCGGCGTCGATATTCGCGGTGAATTGCCGCGCCAGGCGTAGCGCGGCGAAAGAAATGCGCTTGTCGCTGGCATCTTCTTCGAGGCGCTGTTTCAGTTTGGCCTCGCGGTCGGGGACCACGATGAGCGGTAATTCGGCCGGCGCAAAGCGCGAGATCACGGGCTTTTCGTCGTCCGCGAGCTGCGCGGCGAGCCATGCCGCCTCGGCTTCCGGAAGACGGGCCAGTTCGAACAATTGCCGGTTGCCCTGCTCGGTGCCAAGTTCGACCAGGCGCACGCCCTTGGTCTGCGTCCAGCGCCGCAGGAACGGGATGACCGCGTAGCGATGGCCGTGAGCGACGGGAATGCCTAATGTGCGAAACAGCATGGATTCGAAATCGTTATCGCGATCGAGCATCGCATGCACGGCGCCTTGGTTGAGCAATTCTCGCGGCGGTAAATCGCCCTGTGAAGTGGGAATCCGCAGGCTATCCATCAAGAGATCGAACAAGCGTTCGTCGCATAGAGATGCGCCCAGCAATGCCTCGTTGTGGCGCAGCAGAATGCGCCGCCAGGCTTCGGGTTGCTGGCGCGCAATATCGGCCAAGCCCTGAATCAGGGCTTCGCTCAAGCTGTGCCGAATCGCGCTGTAGTGTTTGTCGCGCTGTAAATCCTCGCGGCTGGCGGTCGGCGTCAGCCGGCTCGATTCGATGACGCCACCGATGAAGCCCGCCCAGGGCGGCAACAGATCGCGCGCATCGTCGTCGAGCAGCATGCCGCGCAGGAAAACCGAAAGATTGCGATTATCGCTCGTGCCATAGGTTGCGCCGTCCTGCACCCAGAGCAGTCCCTGCGCATCGCTGGCGCCTTCCGGCGCCAGGGGGATCGTGCAGATCGGCTCGAAGCTCTCTTCGAAGCGCGCCGCGAATTCGAGGTTCGCGCGACGCGCTTGCAGCGGATGCAAGGCTACCGAATCGGTGCGCCGCCACGGCGGCGGCTCCGGATTGATCGGGCATGCGTCGCCATTGATGTAGATCGGCTCGCGTAGCAGGGCGCAGTAGCGCCCGAGCACCTCGCGCAAAACCTGCGCATTGGCCAGGTATTCGAACTCGGGATGCAGTTCCAGCACGATTTCGCTACCCGCGTCGTCGCGTGCCTCGATGGCTGTGACGCTGTATTGCTCGGCGCTGCTCGACCGGTAGCAGTGGCCCAGTTCCGGGCTTTGGTAAGAGCTGGTGTATACGCTGACCCGCTTGGCCAGCACGAAGGCCGAAAGAAAACCCAGGCCGAACATGCCGATGAGCGTGCTGTCGTCATTTTTTTCGCGCAGGCTGCGGGTATAACCGACGCCCACCGTGGCCAGGTAGGCATGAATTTCATGCTCCGTCAGCCCGGCTCCGCTATCCATGATGCGAATACTGCGGCGGGCGCGGTCGGGAATCAGTTCGATCCGTCCAGGACCGAGCCAGGCAGGCTGCTCCAGACGGCGGCGCACGATGGAATCGTGGGCGTTTTGCACCAGTTCGCGGATCGCGACCATCGGTGTCGAGTACAGGTGCTTGCTCAACACCGACATCAGCCCTCCCAGGTCGACTCCGGCGCGACAAATATGCGCTTCCTGCCCGGCGGTTTCTTGTGGCGACGACATATCCATTACGCTTTACCTGAGCTGTTTGCGGAAATACGAAGATCGCACATTTTGCGGGGCTGGGTTTTGCACCATGACAAGATCGATCAATTTGAAGAAGCTACTACGGCTCCAGCAGGTTGGCATGAGCAACGGCAAAACGCGTATCTGCGATCAAACGATATGGAGCGGGTAGAGGCAAGAGTCTATTCAAATTTTTTGAGAACATAGACAGGCCGCCATGTCGCCCTCAAGGTAGATTTGAGGCAATTACCGTATAATAAGCGCGAAAATCCTGGCAAAGCGCTCTCTGCACAAATGTCATTTCCTGCCTTATTTTCATCGAAAACTCAATAGATAGAATACCGAGTCAATATGTCCTGGCAAACCTTTAAAACCAGTTATCTGATTAAATTCTGGGCCCCTCTGCCTGCCGTGATCGCGGCAGGCATTCTGTCTGCCTACTATTTCGGATTAACCGGCACGTTCTGGGCCGTTACCGGCGAATTTACCCGCTGGGGAGGTCATGTCATGCAGCTATTTGGCGCGCATCCGGAAGAATGGGGCTATTTCAAACTGATTGGCCTGCAAGGCTCGCCACTTGATCGCATCGATGGAATGATGATTGTCGGTATGTTTGGTGGCTGTTTTGCAGCGGCCTTATGGGCCAATAATATCAAGTTGCGGATGCCGCAACGCCGGATTCGCATCGTGCAGGCAGTTGCGGGTGGCATGATTGCCGGGTTTGGCGCACGTCTGGCAATGGGGTGCAATCTAGCAGCGTTTTTTACTGGCATTCCACAGTTTTCCCTGCACGCTTGGTTCTTCGCACTGGCAACCGCAGCAGGATCTTACTTTGGTGCGAAATTCACATTGCTGCCGGTCTTTCGCGCACAGGTGAAATTGCAGAAAGTGTCGGCTGCCTCGCCGCCGACACAAAACCCTGGGCAGGCTCGTCGGCGTTTCCAGCTTGGCATAGTGATTTTTCTGGCTATTGCGCTCTGGGGCAGCATTGCTGCGGTGAGTGCGCCAAAACTGGGCTTCGCCATGTTGTTCGGAATAGGTTTTGGCGTGATTATCGAACGCGCCCAGATTTGCTTTACCTCGGCATTTCGCGACCTCTGGATCACGGGCCGCACCCATATGGCCAAGGCAATTATCATTGGAATGGCTGCCAGTGCAATTGGCATTTTCAGCTATGTGCAACTTGGCGTTGCCCCAAAAATCATGTGGGCTGGCCCGAACTCTGTGATAGGCGGTCTGCTGTTTGGCTTTGGCATTGTGTTGGCAGGGGGCTGTGAAACGGGCTGGATGTATCGTGCCGTGGAAGGACAGGTGCATTTCTGGTGGGTTGGACTAGGTAATATTATCGGCGCCACCATTCTGGCTTATTACTGGGACAATCTGGCCCCTTCCCTAGCTACGTCATATGACAAGGTTAATCTGTTGAAGGTTTTTGGGCCGTTAGGTGGGTTGGCAGCGACCTATCTGCTTTTATTGTTTGCCTTTTTGCTGGTTGTAGCGTGGGAAAAACGTTTTTTTCGTAGCCAGAACGCTGTGGGGCTGAATCTGGCCAGGGAGCAAAAATGAGTCAATCGAAAATTGTGCCTGATTACCAACTGGATATGCTGGGTGAGCCCTGCCCATACCCTACTATTGGCATGCTGGAGGCAATGAAAAACCTGAAATCGGGACAGGTTCTGGAAGTGTTAAGCGACTGCGCGCAGTCAATTAATAACATTCCACCTGATGCGGTAAATCACGGTTATCAGGTGCTGGACATCCGCCAAGATGGCCCGACAATACGCTATCTTATTCAGCGTTAGAGTTGGCGGTCTCAAGAGCCAATTGGATTTTGATTCAAGAAACACCGCTGCGGCTCAGGCAGGCAGTTCCAGCAGCGGTGGGACGCGCGCGGCCAGCAGGTCGATCAGCACGCGCAGCCGGCGCGGCATGGCGCGCATCTGCGGCCAGACTGCATGGAGCGGATAGCCGTAGGGTTGCGCCTCGTCGAAGACCCTGACCAGCTTGCCCGTGGCGACTGCCTCGGCCGCGAGCCACAGGGGAAGGCGCGCAATGCCGCAGCCGGCGATTGCCACCTCGGCGTTCGTCTCGATGCTGTTGCTCGCGAAATATGCGGGTAGAGCCATGGTCCGCGCGCGCCTGTGCGCATCGAAAAACTGCCAGGGGTGCGGTCCATTGGCGCTGGCGTAGCTGACGATTCTGTGTGCCGCCGCATCGGCGAGCAGCGCATCCGGGCCGTCGGGATGGCCGTGTTGCGCAAGATAAGCCGGCGCGGCAAAAACACCTACCCACTGATGGCCGAGCAGGCGTGCGGCAAGCACCGTACTGTCGTCGAGCGGACCGCTGCGCAGGGCCAGATCCCAACCCTCATCGATCAATTCGACGCGGCGGTCGCTGAACGAGACATCGAAGCTCAGTTGCGCATGCGCGCGACCGAGTTCGAGCAGCAAGGGTGCGATCAGAATGCGCCCGATCAGCGAGGGCAGTGTGATGCGCAAGCGCCCCGTCGGCGTCTGGCGGCCCGCTTCGACGGCAGCATCTGCGGCATCGAGTTCGGCCAGCGCGCGTCGGCAGCGTTCGTAATAGGCCTGGCCGTCTTCGGTCAGGCGCTGGGTGCGCGTCGTGCGGTGGAACAAGCGGGTGCCGAGCCGCGCTTCTAGCCGTGCAACGCTTTTACCGACGGCCGAACGCGTCAGCCGCAGGCGCTCGGCCGCGAGCGCGAAATTGCCAGCCTCCACCGCGGCGACGAAGGCTTCTATTCCGATCAGGCGTTCGTTCATTGGCGCTTAATGGGAACCATTGAGTAGAGAAAATGGCTCCACTGGATGGCTGTGGGAATCAATAGAATGCGCCACATCTCCAATCCCCGCAAGGAATCCGCCATGACCGACATCCTCCGCCAATGGCAACTCACCGATTTCGGACGCCATAACCTACGCCTGGCCGAACTGCCGCTTCCCCAGCCCGGCCCGGGCCAGATCCTGGTTCGCGTCGAAGCCGCGTCGCTCAACTACCGCGATCTGATGATTGTCGAGAACAGGTACCCCATGCCGATGACACTGCCGCTGGTGCCCGCATCCGATCTGGCCGGTCAGGTGATCGCAGTAGGCGAAGGCGTCACGCGTTGGCAGGGCGGCGAACGCGTGATCAGCACCTACGTCGCCGGCTGGCTTGATGGTTTCGAGCCAGCCACAGCTTTTTCGCTCGGCGGCCCAGGCCCAGGCGCGCTGGCCTCGCATGTGCTGCTCGATCAAGACTGGGCAATCGCTGCGCCCGCATCGCTCTCCGCCGTCGAGGCCAGCACCCTGCCATGCGCCGCGCTGACGGCCTGGTTCACGCTCGTCGCCGAAGGCCGTATGCAAGCGGGTCAGACCGTGCTGATCCACGGCACAGGCGGTGTCGCGCTGTTCGCGCTACAGTTTGCACGCCTGCATGGCGCTGCCGCCATCGTGGTTTCGGGCAGCACCAACAAACACGAAAAAACGCTCGCACTCGGCGCCGCGCATGTGCTTGCGCGCGACACCGATTGGCCCGCCGAAGCCCGCCGGCTCACGGCCGGAAGAGGCGTGGACCACGTCGTCGAAACCGTCGGCGGCGCGAATCTTGGCCGTTCGCTAGCGGCGCTGGCCCAAGGCGGCCGGGTCGGGGTGATAGGCGTACTCGACGGCCTCGAACTTAGCGCATCGTTCGGCGACCTGAACCGCAGCCGTGGCGTGATTCAGGGCATCAGCGTCGGACACCGCCGCGCGCTCGAAGAGATGATCCGCGCCATCGATGTGGGCGGACTCAAGCCCGTGATCGCCGGCGCATACCCGACAGAGGAGGCTCCAGCAGCGTTCGAACACCTTGCGCGCGGCCCGTTCGGGAAAGTCGTCGTTCGTTTCTAAGCAGGAAGGCGTGGCCCATGTCCGTGGGCCACAAACCCGATTCTGCTTGTGGACGCGAATTTGAATTACGAGCGCCCGAAGGGTAGAATCAGCAGGCTATTCTCCTGAGAATCTCGGAAAAATACGCGGGTGTCGTATAATGGCCATTACCTCAGCTTCCCAAGCTGATGACGAGGGTTCGATTCCCTTCACCCGCTCCATCCGCCATGGTCGAGCACACATCTAGGACTGCGGAACCTCCGCTTTTTCGCCGCCAGTTCGTCAGCCGTTCGGTCGAAGGATGCATCACGAAGGTCTTCCTCTGTAGCCCGCCGGCGCTGGCTTGAGCTCCTTCGGAGTCTTTGCTGGGTTGGTCGATTTGAAGGGCACGGGGTCAACCTCGAACACGCTCACGGCGACTTGATTGTTCCCCTGACCGTGTGCAACGAGGCGCTCATGCTTCGGAAGCGGTACCTGGGCAGTGGAGCCACTGAACTCACCGGAGTTGGCCAACACCACTGGCTGATACCTCTTGATCCTCAACCACACCGCTCAAACCCAGCGCTTTCAAATCACGCCCTTGCTGCCCCTAGCTGTCGGCCACCCGTTCGATTAGGGCCGCTGCGCGTTGGAGCAGTTCGCACTCGGCGGGTTCGAGTTGCGCTCCGATCGCGCCGGCGAGCCATTCGTCGCGACGCTTCATGTCGCGCTCGACGACGGCGCGGCCCGCCGCCGTGATCGCAATGATTGCCTGGCGACCATCGGCTGGATCGCGACTGCGCTCGGCCCAGCCTTCCTGTTCGAGGGCTGCGATGAGTCGCGTGACCGACTGCGGCTGCAAGCCTTCGCCGCTCGCCAGCGCGCCAGGCGTCGCCGTGCCTTCGCGATAGAGCCTCCCCAACAGCATGAACTGCGCCAAGCTTCCCGCATTTTCGGGCCGCTCCGCGCGTAGCCGGCGCGCTAATCGCAGCGTGGCGCGCCTTAGCTGCGAGGCCAATTGCTCAGGCTTTGTCATCGGGGTCGTCCTGCTTGCTTAATGAGTGTTCGATATATTACGCTATGCGTAGTATTTTTCGAAAGCATTCCCAATGTCATTGGCTTCGTGGTTACCAACGCGGATTACCCAGCGTATCGCGGATGTCTCATTACCCGCCGTCTGGCTCGCAAGCGCACGCGTGCTCTGCGCAGTCTTACTGGCCTACGCTGTTTCGCACCTGCTTGGCTTACCCGATGCGCACTGGGCCGTGATGAGCGTACTGATCGTCGCACGGCCCGATGCCGCGGATTCGGCCGTGCAGGCAGGCCATCGTCTGCGTGGAACCTTGCTCGGTAGCGCGGTCGGCATCCTGGCTTCGCTCGCCCGCAGACATGACGTGGCCGATCCGCTGCCGCTCGTCATGATGCTGGGCGTGCTTGCGCCAATTGCGTCGGTATGGCCTGAACTGCGCGCAGCGCCCGTCGCGGCCATCATCGTCAGTTCGACCGGCGCGCATGCTGCGGGGGCTTTCGAGATCTCCATGTTGCGACTTGCCGAGGTGGCAATCGGTATCGCCGCCGCCCTCTTTGTCAGTCGCGTCGACTTCGTATCGGTCGTCCGGCACGAGCGCGATGCGCGCGTCGCGCGGATCAATCAGGGCCTCGCGCGGATGCTTGCCGAGGGCTTCGGTTTGCCGGTGCGCGCCGGGGCGCCCGATGCCGATGGCCTGCGGCGCGAGTTGCGCCAACTTGGCATCAATGCGCGCGGCAAGGGCAGGGTCGCCGCCGATGCCGCCGCGCGCCTCGTGCCGCTGGCCGTGCTGCACAGCGATCTGCAATTTATCCTGCGTACGCACAAGGCGGCGTCCGCTGGCGCGGAGCGCGCGAGTCTGCAAGCCGTTGCTACGGAACTGCTCGCCGCGTTGAACGCCGTGATCGACCGCGACCCCGTATCTTTGGCCACACTCGACACGAGCCTGAAACAAGCCGCGCTTGCAAGGGCGACACTCGCGGACGAGGCGAGCCGGGAGCGCAGCGTCGTGCAGGTTTTCGCGTTCCGCCGCATGCGGCGGCAGTTAGCTGCGCAGCTTGCGTAAGGCAGGCCGCCCCCGCTTACAGTTGTGTAACGGGAACACAGCACGGGTTGCGGTAGTCTTTCAGGCGATGCCTTCGCCGCTCCCTATCTCAATGCTGTTAGTTGTCGCATGCGCAAGCCTTGCTGCGCCGGCGATGGCGGCAGGCGCGTCGACGCACCTGCTCTCCGTACGCGGCGACGATCCGCAGTTGAGCCTGCGCGCGAATGCTGCGGACCAAGCGGGCGGCGCCGATAGTCTTGGCATGCGCCTCGAATTGCCGCCCGACGAAATCGGCAAAACGCGCTTCGAACTCGGTACCAAGTCCCAGGACGGTGGAGCGCCACAGTTCGATTCGCTGGTGGTGGATCAGCGTCTCGCGCTGCCCCGGCTCGACGATCTCTTACCGGGCAAGCTCGATCTTGGCGTGCGGGCAAGCCGCCAGCGCGAAGTGGCGGCCTGGGATCTGGCGTTCAAGCCAAAGTTCAGGATCGAACGCGACGGCTTGGCATTCAAGGCGGACGTTTCGCTCGGGCGGCTTGCCGACGCCGACAACAGCGATCTCGCGGCGCGCTACAGTCTCAGCACGTCCTACGCGCTGAATCATTCCTTATCGTTTGGGCTGGATGGACAAGGCGAGGTACGGCGAAACGGCGTCCGGCCCCAGGCCGGTTTCGATCAGATGACGCCGCAATTGAGCGGGCGCTACTTCATCCGCGACGGCTTCGCGCTACGCTACCGCATGGGGTGGGACATCAATCTCGCAAGCGGCGAGCGCAGTCCGGATCTGGAGCTGAAATTCGATCTGCGGTTTTAGGCTGACGGGCCCGCAAGCACAAGCTCAGCCGATTGATGGCAGTCGTTCAGTTGGGTTGGTCGGCACTCAAATTACCTAGAAAGTCGAAAGCGATTCGGCTGGAGTTTAATCCATCGCAATACTATAGCTGATCTCTGCATCTAGAGTCTTGAGGCCGCCCCGTGCTACTAAAAATTTAAATCAAGCTTAATAAAAGCCAATAAGTATTACTCTAAATATCAAGACAAATAGCCTAGAGGATAACCATGGCGACACCAGAGCTTAAATCGCAACCAAAAAAAATCATTAAAGTCAGCCTGACACAGCAAATCGTCGAAACCTACGAAGGCAGTAAGAAAGTGGCCCGTTTCGAGTGCGTCACCGGCGACAAAGATCATCCGACAGATCGGGGTGCGTTCAAGATTCTTCGTAAGGTGCACCCGTACCGCAGCCGCTCCTATGACGTACAGATGAATTATGCGATGTTCTTTACCACTGATGGCAAGGCGCTGCATCAATATCACGGCCCGTTTCCGCTGTCGACCGTACGTAAAGCCCGCGATGTCAGTGAGTGGTTTGGCTCACATGGCTGCGTCCGCCTCGCTGAAGACGACGCGAAAGCCCTTTATCAATGGGCGGCCGTCGGCACAACCGTCATTGTTCAGTGACGACAGAGGGTCCAATGCGATATCTCGCTGTCACTTGCGCATTTGCTGCTGGCTTGGTTTGTGGCGTTGGCGGCTCAAAGCTCGTGATGCGACCTCAAACCGGTTTTTCCTCGGTAGAGCCCAAAACTGAGGTCGTCAGCATTCTCGAAGATGAAGTTATGTCTATTGCTTTCAGAACCGACAAGATGACACTCGTAGCACAACGCTCGAAGCCAGGGGAAATATTTGCTGTGCAAGTTACGTATGTTGACGGGCAGCCCCCCCAGCAATGCAAAGTTTCATCCAACTTAGCGGGACAGCTTGCTAACTACGCGACCATCACAGCCAAGCGTCAGCTCCAATCACGGTCGCAAGCACAGACGGATTTTCCGACCAAAATAGGGACACTTGAACTTCGAGATCGCATGGAGGATGAAGCAAGCGCAGTGATTCAATTGCGCGCCAGCTCGGATGGAAAGGCCGTGGCCGCTCTATACGAAAACATTGCTGTGGAAGTGAGCAATCCAGAAAGTGCTTTTGCCAATCTGGAAAAAGGTTGCCATTTTCTGATCGAACGGAATACACCTTAAACGCACCGAGCCAAAGAATCATACGGTTCGCAAGCTGATCGATACGATCCTGAAGGAACCTGATCCACTGCCGATATCGCGTTATGCGCAGTAACTACTCCGCTACAAATCAGACTTCAAACTGGCCCTCTATCCGATAGAGATCGCGCCCGGATCGCGATGCGGCATATCGCTTGGCGTGCGATGCGGTTCGACGCCCGGCGCACGCGGTTTTTCGCCATAGCGCAATCCTTCCGGATGCCGTTCGGTCGCAAAAGCCGAGTCCTGCCCGAAATCGCCGATCAAGGGCGGCCGTTCCGTGTGGAAGCGCGCTTCGCCGATGGGATCTTCCTCGTCCGGCCTTGTATCGGTTGTCGTATCCATTGCACCCTCCGGTCAGACATGCGTTGTCGCCGTCGCGGACGACATCTTGTTCGATCCATTCGGGCGCGCTTCGTTCAACCGGCAAGGCCGGACGGTCCATTCAAACGATATCGAGATTCTGGATGCCTGCGCCAAGCTCGCGATCCGCATGCCGGCTGTTGAGTTTGATCTGTAGCCGCAGGTCGTTTACCGAATCGGCATTGCGCAATGCGTCCTCGTAGGCGATGCGCTTGTCCTCGAAGAGTTCGAACAGCGATTGGTCGAAGGTCTGCATGCCGAGTTCGCGCGAGCGTTTCATCAGATCCTTGATCTCGGCGACCTCGCCCTTGAAGATCAGATCGCAGATCAGCGGCGAATTCAGCAGCACCTCGACGGCCGCTACGCGGCCCTTGCGATCCTTCAGCGGCACGAGCCTTTGCGAAATCATGCCGCGCAGATTCAGGGAAAGATCCATCAGTAGTTGATGACGACGGTCTTCAGGGAAGAAGTTGACGATCCGGTCTATCGCCTGGTTCGCGCTATTGGCGTGCAGCGTGGCGAGGCACAGGTGGCCGGTTTCGGCGAAGGCGATGGCGTAGCTCATCGTGTCGCGATCGCGAATCTCGCCCATCAGGATCACGTCGGGCGCCTGGCGCAGCGTGTTCTTCAGGCCGATGGCCCATGAATCGGTATCGACGCCAATTTCGCGTTGCGTGATCACGCAGTTTTTGTGGGCGTGGACGTATTCGATGGGGTCTTCGAGCGTGATGATGTGGTCATGGCTGTTTTCGTTGCGGTAATCGACGAGCGCGGCAAGCGAAGTCGTCTTGCCGGTGCCGGTGCCGCCGACGAAGATCACGAGGCCGCGCTTGGCCAGAGCGATGTCCTTGAGCACCTTGGGCAAGCCGAGTTCGTCCAGCGTCGGGATTTTCTGCGGGATCGTGCGGCAGACCATGCCGATGCGGCCTTGCTGGACAAAGGCGTTGGTGCGAAAGCGGCCGACGCCGGCCGGCGAGATCGCGAAATTGCATTCCTTCGTCGCCTCGAACTCGGCCGCCTGCCGGTCGTTCATGACCGCGCGCACGAGTTCGGCCGTGTGCTGCGGCGTCAGGATCTGATTGGACTGCGGCACGATCTTGCCGTCCACCTTGATTGCCGGCGGGAAACCCGCCGTGACGAAGAGGTCGGAGCCGCGCTTGGAGATCATCAAGCGCAGCAGGTCGTGCATGAATTTGAGTGCCTGATCGCGTTCCATCTGCTCCGCCTTGTCGAGTTTCGATCCGCTCACGAACGCAGCCCTCAGCCGGGGAAGTTGTCTTTGTTGGCAGCACGCAGACGCGCTTGCGCAACACCCACGATATTGCGCCGTACAAGATCTTGCAGGCATTGGTCCAAAGTCTGCATGCCGACGTTCTGGCCGGTCTGAATCGCCGAATACATCTGCGCAACCTTGTTCTCGCGAATCAGGTTACGGATCGCGGGCGTGCCTATCATGATCTCGTGCGCGGCCACGCGACCGCTTGCATCCTTCTTCTTGAGCAGGGTCTGCGAGATCACGGCACGCAGCGATTCGGACAGCATCGCACGGACCATTTCCTTTTCCTGCGCCGGGAAGACATCGATGATGCGATCTACCGTCTTGGCGGCCGACGCAGTATGCAGCGTGGCGAAAACAAGATGGCCGGTTTCGGCCGCAGTGAGTGCGAGCCGGATCGTTTCCAGGTCGCGCAATTCGCCGACGAGCACGACGTCCGGATCTTCGCGCAAGGCCGAGCGCAGCGCGTTGCCGAACGAATGCGTGTCGCGCGCGACCTCGCGCTGGTTGATAAGACAACGGCGACTCTCGTGCACGAATTCGATCGGGTCTTCGATCGTGAGGATATGGCCGTATTCGTTCTCGTTGATGAAGTCGATCATCGCCGCGAGCGTGGTCGACTTGCCCGAGCCGGTCGGCCCCGTGACGAGCACGATGCCGCGCGGCTGCTGCGAGATTTCCTTGAAGATATTGGGGGCTTCGAGTTCTTCTAGCGTCAGCACGCGTGACGGAATCGTACGGAGCACCGCCGCTGCGCCGCGGTCCTGGTTGAAGGCATTAACGCGAAAGCGCGCGAGATTCGGCACATCGAACGAGAAATCGCACTCCCAGTTCTCTTCGAACGTCTTACGCTGGGCGTCGTTCATGATGTCGTACACCATCGCATGAACCTGCCCGTGCGCCAGTGGCGGCAGGTTGATCCGGCGTACGTCGCCATGCACCCGGATCAGCGGCGGCAGTCCCGCCGAGAGGTGAAGATCGGAAGCCTTGTTTTTGACCGCAAAAGCAAGCAGCTCGGTGATGTCCATGTCGGGTTCCGCAGAGGAAGGGGTATGCCGGGCGTCTTTTTGCGCGCTGTTATACTTCTTTGCACACTTTTGGTCGCATGAGTCGAAACGATTGTATGACAGCCCTGCTGGCCAATCTGCAAGCAATTCACGAACGCATCGAGCAGGCGTGCCTGGCAGCAGCACGCCAGGCGTCCGAGGTCGGGCTCGTCGCCGTCAGCAAGACCGTGGCGGCCGAGCGCCTGCGCGAAACGGCAGCCCTGGGTCAGCGTGTTTTCGGCGAAAGTTATGTACAGGAAGGCCTCGACAAGCAATCCAGGCTTAGCGACCTCCTGCTCGAATGGCATTTCATCGGCCCATTGCAGAGCAACAAGACGCGCGCGGTCGCCGCGCATTTCGACTGGGTTCATTCGCTCGACCGCGCCAGGATCGCCGAGCGGCTGTCCGCCCAGCGGCCAGACGGGTTGCCGCCCTTGCAAGTCTGCATCCAGGTGAATGTGAGCGGCGAAGCCTCGAAGTCGGGCGTGGCGCCCGGTGAAGTCTCTGCGCTCGCCACGGCAATTGGCGCACTGCCGCGCCTTTGCTTGCGCGGCCTGATGGCGATACCGGAGCCAACGCCCGATCGCGCCAAACTCGCGGCGCGCTTTCGTTTGCTGCGCGAGCTGCGCGATGCGCTCAACGCGCGCCACGGCCTCGCGCTCGATACGTTGTCGATGGGCATGTCGGACGATCTCGAACTCGCGATTGCAGAAGGCGCCACGCTGATCCGCGTTGGCACGGCGATATTCGGCGCGCGGTACGCTACGTGAACAGAATGGATAGAACGAACAGATGAAAATCAGCTTCCTGGGCGGCGGCAACATGGCGACGGCCCTGATCGGCGGCCTCTTGGCCAAGGGTTTCGCAGCAAACGATCTCTACGTGATAGACCCGCTCCCGGCCGCGCGCGAAAGGCTCGCTGCACAGTTCGGCGTCGGCACCGCAGCAATCCTCGACGACACGGCGTGCGCCAGCGACGTGCTCTTGCTTGCGGTCAAGCCGCAGCAGATGCGCGAAGCGCTCGCGGCAGTGGCAGGCAGGCTTTCGCAAACGCTCGTGATCAGCATTGCGGCAGGCCTGCGCATCGACGATCTGGCGCGCTGGCTAGGTGGCTACCGGCGCATCGTGCGCGCGATGCCGAATACGCCGGCCTTGATTGGCGCGGGCACGACGGGCCTCGTCGCAGACACCAGCGTAGCGGCCGCCGAGTGCGACACTGCGGCCACGATCCTCGGCGCAGTCGGCTCGGTTGCCTGGCTCGCCAATGAGGCGCAGATGGACGCCGTGACCGCCGTCTCGGGCAGCGGACCGGCCTATGTGTTCTACTTCGTCGAAGCGCTTATCGAAGGTGGCGCAGCGCTCGGCCTCGCGCCCGAAGTCGCGCGCAGGCTTGCGCTCGACACAGTGCTGGGCGCGGCCAGGCTCGCGGCCGACAGCACGGAACAGCCGGCAACGCTGCGCGAGCGCGTCACCTCGAAGGGTGGCACGACCGCGGCCGCACTGGCGGTGTTCGAGGCGCGCGGCTTCAAGGTCCTCGTCGCGCAAGCCCTGGCTGCGGCCGAGGCGCGCGGGCGCGAAATGGGCGCCGAGCTCGGTCGCGATTAAAGCTGTACACGGCACAACAATTTATAACGGAGAAAACTGCATGCTCGGCGGCCTGGTAATGCTGATCCTGGAAGCTTTGGCGAGTTTCCTGACCCTGCTGCTCCTGACTCGCGGATTGATGCGCTGGCTACGGATTTCCTTCATCAATCCGCTCGGCCAGTTCATTCTCGGCACAACCGACTGGATCGTCCGCCCGGCCCAGCGCGTATTGCCGGCCAAGGGCGGTTTCGACATGAGTTGCTGGGTACCGGCCTGGTTTGTCCAGGCGCTCGTCGTGATCATCGGCGCGCTATTTGGCTCAGGCTTCGGAAATCCGACCGCCTTACTCGTCGGCGCGGTTGTGATCGGCGGTTTCGAAGTCCTGCGCAATTTGCTGCACCTCGTGATGATCGTCGTGATCGTCGCGGCCGTGCTGTCCTGGGTCAATCCGCGCGCACCCATCGCGCCCATGGTCAATGCGCTGACACGCCCCTTCCTCGCGCCGCTTTCGCGTCGCATACCGCCGGTCGGCGGCGTCGACCTCTCGCCGCTCGTCCTGCTGCTGATCCTGCAGGTTCTGCTCTTCCTGCTCGCCAGCTTGCGCGCTCACATGGGCGGGCTGTTTCTAGGGTAAGGGCGCCTGTGATCTGGTATCAAAAAGCCGCCGACGGCAGCCTCGTCCTGAACCTCCATGTCCAGCCCGGCGCCAAGCACAGCGCGCTGGCCGGGCTGCATGGCGACGCACTCAAGATCCGGCTCGCCGCGCCGCCCGTCGAAGGCCGCGCAAATGCTGCGCTAATTGCCTTTCTCGCCGAATGTCTGCGCGTTCCCAAAGCCTCGGTGAGCCTTACCGTCGGCGCGAGTTCGCGGCGCAAGCGCGTGCACATCCTTGGCGCGCCAGACGACGCGCTCGCGGCTTTTTTGGCAAGCATCGAACATCCGGCGCATGACGGCGAGGCAAAATAGCGTCCTCCCCCTTTTCGCACCCGAAAAAACATGAGCCTTATCGTCGAAGACCCCTTCGCAACCTTCAGCGACTGGCTGCAGGAAGCACGAGCCTCCGAGCCCAACGACCCGAACGCGATGGCGCTTGCGACGGTCGGCGAAGACGGCATGCCCTCGCTCCGCATGGTCCTGCTCAAGGATTTCGATGCGCAGGGCTTCGTTTTCTATACGAACCTCGGCAGCCAGAAAGCGCGCGAAATCGCCGCGAATGGCCGCGCCGCTCTGTGCTTTCACTGGAAGAGCCTGCAACGGCAGGTACGCGTGCAAGGCCATGTCAGTGCGGTCTCTCGCGAGGAAGCCGACGCCTACTTCAAGAGCCGCGCGCGCGATTCGCGCCTCGGCGCCTGGGCCTCGATCCAATCCACGCCGATGGAAGGCCGCTGGGAACTCGAAAAGCGCCTCGCCAACTACGCGCTCAAATTCGGCCTCGGCGAAATCCCGCGGCCCGATTTCTGGAGCGGTTTCCGCGTCGCGCCCGAGCGCCTCGAATTCTGGCGCGCGCATCCATTCCGCCTGCATGAGCGGCTGGTGCTGACGCGCCGCACGGATGGCGGTTGGGAGAGGCAGGTGCTGTACCCCTGAGGAAGATCTCTAATTCGCGGCTCGAAAGGCTCCCGTACCAATGAGCACCCAGATCGTTCTGCCGGAAGAACGCCGCCGTCCGCTCCTCTGGCTCGTCGCGGTGGGCCTCTTCATGCAAACGCTCGACGGCACCATCGTCAATACCGCGCTGCCCGCAATCGCGCGCGATCTGGCAGTGAGCCCGTTCCGCATGGAAGCGGTCGTCATCGCCTACATGCTGACCGTCGCCCTGCTGATGCCCGCGTCGGGCTGGCTCGCAGATCGGTACGGCACGCGACGGATCTACATGACGGCAATTGTGTTGTTCACGCTCGGCTCGCTCGCCTGCGCCGAATCGCGCACGCTCGAACAACTCACGGCAAGCCGCGTCCTGCAGGGCATCGGTGGCGCGATGTTGGTGCCGGTCGGCCGGCTCTCCATCCTGCGCGGTTTCCCGCGTAGCGAACTGCTCGCGGCCCTGTCCTTCATCACCATGCCCGCGCTCGTCGGCCCGCTGGTGGGGCCGACGCTCGGCGGCTGGCTGACCGAAGCGGCGAGCTGGCACTGGATCTTCCTGATCAACCTGCCGGTCGGCGTCATTGGGCTGATACTCGCCGTACGCTACATGCCCGCCTTCACCGGCGAGAGCCACCCTTTCGACTGGCTCGGCTTCGCCCTTTTCGGAACTGGCATCGCTCTGCTCTCGCTCGCCCTCGATGGGCTTGGCGAACTCGGTTTCTCGCATGCGCGCGCGATGCTGTTCGCCGTGCTCGGCCTCAGCTGCGTGACCGCCTACTGGCTGCACGCCACCCGCGCCCAGATGCCGCTCTTCAACCCCCGCCTGTTCAGGACCAACAGTTTTTCCGTCGGCATCCTCGGCAACCTGTTCGCACGCCTGGGCATCGGCGGCCTCCCGTTCCTGATGCCTCAGTTGCTACAGCTCGGACTTGGCATGTCGCCGACGGCATCGGGCCTGATGCTCATTCCGGTGGCGCTCGCGAGCATTTTTTCCAAGACGCTCGTCGAACCGGCGGTGAGTCGTTTCGGCTATCGCCGCATGCTGACAGTGAATACCGCGCTCGTCGGCTGCATCATCATGAGCCTCGCCCTGATCGGCCGGAATACGCCGCACTGGCTGATCCTGATCCAGCTCTTCGTCATGGGCGGGATCAACGGCATGCAATTCACGCTGATGAACACGTTGACGCTCAAGGATCTCCCGCAATCCGACGCGAGCACCGGCAACAGCCTGCTCTCGGTTGTCATGCAGTTGTCGATGAGCCTCGGCGTCGGCACGGCTGCCGCGCTGCTCGGCGCCTTTCTCGGCAGCGTCGATCGCCGCGGACTCGACGGCGACGCGGCCGTCTTTCATCCGACCTACCTTTGCCTCGGCATACTTACGCTGATCTCGACGGCGATCTTCCTGCAGCTCGATCCGAAGCAGGATCGCAGCGGCACGCGCGACGAAGTAGCCGATCCCGGATAAGGGCCAGGCAATCAGTCTGCCGAAAGGCTCGCCGCAAGCAGGGGCAAAGTCTGCCATGGCAGTCGCAGCGCAGGACAAAAGTCGCCGTGCTTTACCGCTGCGCGAAGAAAAAAATCTCCGCAGTTTTGTCCGGACCTTGTCTATAAAAAGGCTTGATGCCGGACGGCTAGCGCGCACTGACGCCCCTCCGCCGGATCCGAGCCCTTTTCCCCACAGGGCCCGCAGTGCGAAACGAGGATCGGCGATGCCCATCTGGATCACTGCGTCATGACAATGGCGATCGTTCTCGTCGTCATCGCCATAGGCTCGGTGCTGTTCCACTTCCTGAGCCCCTGGCAGCAGACCGCGGTCGCTTCGAATTGGGGCGGCATCGACCACACGCTGGCGATCACGCTCGTCATAACGGGCATCGTCTTCGTCGCAATCAACCTCTTCGTCGCCTATGCCGTAGTCCGCTTCCGCCATCGCGCGGGCACACGAGCGGCCTATCAGCCGCACAACAAGAAACTCGAACTCTGGCTCACCGGCATCACGACAGTCGGCATCGCCGCAATGCTCGCTCCAGGCCTGCTCGTATACTCGGAAATGATCCATGCGCCGACCAACGCGATGCCGGTCGAAGTGCTGGGCCAGCAATGGCAATGGGGCTTTCGCTTCGCCGGCCGCGACGCCAGGCTCGGCCGCAGCGATATGCGCTTCGTGAGCGCCACGAACCCGTTCGGCCTCGACCCCGATGATCCCGATGCGCAGGACGATGTACTGGTGCAAAGCGGCGACCTCGTTTTACCGCTGAACCACCCGGTGCAAATTCTGCTGCGTTCGAAGGATGTGCTGCACGACTTCTACGTGCCACAGTTCCGCGTCAAGCTCGACATGGTACCGGGCCTCGTCTCGCGCTTCTGGCTCACGCCGACGCGCCGCGGCAGGTTTGAAATTATCTGTTCCGAGTATTGCGGCCTTGGCCATTACAGAATGAGCGGCCATGTCGAAGTCATGGAAGAAGCCAAATTCGACGCCTGGCTCGCCGGCCAGCCTAGCTTTGCTCAGACGCAGAAACCGGCCGGTGCACAGAGCGCTTCCGTTTCTGGCGCAGATACGGATCTGGTATCGAAGGGACGCGCGCTTGCCGCGAGTCATGGCTGCGTCGCCTGTCATAGCGTGGATGGCAGCCGCCAAGTCGGCCCGAGCTGGAAAGGGCTATATGGCCGCAGCGAGACAATGGCCGACGGCAGTCATATCGTCGCCGACGCCGCCTACCTCAAGGAGTCGATGCTCGCGCCGAACGCGAAAGTCGTCCAGGGCTATGCGCCAATCATGCCGCCACAGCAGCTTGGCGACGACGAAATCGCTGCGCTGATCGCCTACATCCGCGCGAACACCGATACGGCGCAGGTGAAGTGAAGCGGCGAAGGATATGACAATGGAACACGTACCGCAGAGCTTTCTGACGAAATACGTCTGGAGCCAGGACCACAAGGTGATCGCGATCCAGTATTCGATCACCGCAATCCTTGTCGGACTCGTCGCGCTGGTGCTGTCGAACCTGATGCGGCTGCAAATCGGCTTTCCGGGCCGCTTCGGTATTTCGCCCGAGCAGTATTACCAGTTCGTCACGATGCACGGGATGATCATGGTGATTTATCTTTTGACCGCGCTCTTCCTCGGCGGCTTCGGCAACTACCTGATCCCCTTGATGGTCGGCGCGCGCGACATGGTGTTCCCCTACCTGAACATGCTGTCGTACTGGTTCTATCTCGTCGCGGTGCTGATCCTGATTGCGGGTTTCTTCGTACCCGGCGGCCCCTCCGGCGCTGGCTGGACGCTCTATCCGCCGCAAGCGATCTTGCCCGGCACGCCGGGTTCGGGCTGGGGCATCGTCATGATGCTCGTCTCGCTCGCCGTCTTCGTTGCCGCCGCGACGATGGGCGGCCTCAACTATGTCGTCACCGTGTTGCAGGCGCGCACGCAGGGCATGACGATGATGCGGCTGCCGCTCACGGTATGGGGCATCTTCACCGCGACGATTCTGGCGCTGTTCGCGTTTCCGGCGCTATTCGTCTCGGCCGTCATGATGCTGCTCGACCACTCGCTCGGCACGAGCTTCTTCATGCCCGCGCTCGTCTCGATGGGTCAATCGCTCAAACACGGCGGTGGTAGCCCCATCCTGTTCCAGCATCTGTTCTGGTTCTTCGGCCACCCCGAGGTCTATATCGTCGCGCTGCCGGCCTTCGGCATCATCTCGGACCTCATCAGCACGCATGCGCGCAAAAACATCTTCGGCTATCGCATGATGGTGTGGGCAATCCTTATCATCGGTGCGCTCTCGTTCGTCGTCTGGGCCCATCACATGTATGTCAGCGGAATGAATCCGTATTTCGGCTTCTTCTTCGCCACGACCACGCTGATCATCGCGATTCCGACCGCGATCAAGGTTTACAACTGGGTACTCACGCTTTGGCGCGGCAATATCCACCTCACCGTGCCGATGCTGTTTGCAATCGCCTTCATCAGCACCTTCGCCATCGGCGGCCTGACAGGGCTTTTCCTCGGCAACGTCAGCGTGGACATCCCGCTGTCCGACACCTATTTCGTGGTCGCGCATTTCCACATGGTGATGGGCGTATCGCCTATCCTCGCAATCTTCGGCGGCATCTATCACTGGTATCCGAAGATCACCGGCCGCATGCTGGGCGACACGCTCGGCAAGTTCCATTTCTGGGTGACCTTCCTCGGCACTTACGCAATCTACTTCCCGATGCACTACCTCGGTTTCATCGGCATGCCACGTCGATACTATGCCTACGAGGGCTACGACTTCATCCCGCCTTCGGCGCATACGCTCAATGCATTCATCACGGTCGTCGCAATCATCGTCGGCATCACGCAACTGCTATTCATCGTGAATCTCGTATGGAGCTATTTTCGCGGCGCCATCGCTGGCGGCAACCCCTGGCGCGCCACGACGCTCGAATGGCAGACGCCGCACACGCCGCCAGGCCATGGCAACTGGGGCGCCACGCTGCCGGTCGTCCATCGCTGGGCCTACGATTACTCGGTGCCCGGCGCCGCGCAGGACTTCGTACCGCAGAACATGGCGCCGGAGGAAGCCGGCGTCGGCGATGGCGGCGCGCCACCGCACGCGGCGGCGGCCACACCCGTTACGGGAGAGGCGACATGAGCGAAACCGCGATTTCGCACGGCGCGGCCGGTGCGCCGCGCGCGCGCATGCCAGCCGCGAAAGTCGGCCTTTTGTTCTTTATGCTCGTCGCAAGCACGCTCTTCTTCCTTCTCGCGATTGCGTACCTGGCACGCGCCCAGCTCCCCGACTGGCAATCGCTGGGCGGCGAATCCTGGCGTCCGCTGTCGGCCTCCAGGCTGCCGTGGCTCAACACCGCACTTCTGCTCGTTGCGAGCCTTGCGCTCCAGCGCGCGCGCAACGCGGCCTCATCCGGCAAGGCGCAGCGCGCCCGCCGCGCCTTCATCGCAGGCGGCATACTCGCGATCAGCTTCGTGCTCGGTCAGCTCGCGCTGTGGCAGCAATTGGCGGGCCGCGGCTTCGCGCTGGACGCCAATCCCGCGAACAGCTTCTTCTACCTGATTACCGCGCTACACGGCCTGCATATGCTGGGCGGGATTGCCGTGTGGGGCGACACGGCAATCCGGGCAAGGCATTCCACGCCGACGGCATGGCTGCGACTACGCATCGAACTTTGTAGTCTTTACTGGCATTTTCTCGGCGTGCTCTGGCTCGCGCTGTTCGCATTGCTCGCGAGCCCGCGCGAAGCGCTAGACCAGCTCGCCGGCTTCTGCGGGCTGAGGTAAAGCGATGACAACGGATTCATCAAGGGAGCACATCTTCCCCTCCGCGCCGCAGGGCTGGCAAGCGATCGTCCGCGACTGGTCGGCCGACAGGGAAACCTTCAAGGTGCCCTGGGGCAAGGCGATGATGTGGATCTTCCTGCTCTCCGACACCTTCATCTTCGGCTGCTTCCTGACCAGCTACATGTCGGTGCGCATGGCCACGACCGACGGCTGGCCGAATCCTAGCGAAGTCTTTGCGCTGACTATCGCGGGCCACAAGATTCCGTTGATCCTGATCGCCATCATGACCTTCGTCCTGATCAGTTCCAGCGGCACGATGGCGATGGCAGTGAATTACGCCTACCGGCGCGACCGCCGCAAGACCGCCGCACTGATGCTCGCGACCGCTGCTTTTGGCGTTTGTTTCGTCGGCATGCAGGGCTTCGAATGGACCAAGCTGATACTCGAAGGCGTGCGCCCCTGGGGCAACCCCTGGGGCGCACCGCAGTTCGGTGCCTGCTTCTTCATGATCACGGGATTTCACGGCCTGCATGTGACGCTAGGCGTGATCTACCTTTCAATAATTGCATGGCGCGTGCGCAGCGGCCGCTACGAAAGCCACGGCAATTACGCAATCGTCGAGATCGCAGGCCTGTACTGGCACTTCGTCGATCTCGTATGGGTATTCATCTTCGCCTTCTTCTACCTTTGGTAAACGCGCGGATAGGGAGGCCCCATGGAACACAGCCAGCAACACCCGATCGGTCTCTACCTCAAGATCTGGGCACTGCTCTTCGTACTCAGCACGCTGTCCTATCTCGTGGATTACTTCCACCTTCAGGGCATGCTGCGCTGGTCGCTGATCATCGTCTTCATGCTGATGAAGGCCAGCCTCATCGTCGCCGTCTTCATGCACATGATGTGGGAACGACTCGCGCTGATCTATGCAATATTGCTACCGCCGCTCGCCGTACTGGTTTTTGTCGGCATGATGGCGGCCGAGTCCGATTACACGTTTCTCACACGCTTGCTGTTTTTCGCGCACCCACATTAATTCATTTCCGCAGCGGCGGATATTTTTTCGCGTTTAACGCAATCTTGTCGCGTACCGCGGCGTCCAGATCGATGCCGAGCACCATCGCAAGCCGCATCAGGTAAAGGAACACGTCGGCCACCTCCTGCCTGACGTGCTCGGCCTCGCTGCCCTCCATGATCCGCACCGAAGCATCCTCGCCCAGCCACTGGAAGATTTCCGCCAGTTCGCCGACTTCGCCGGTCAGCGCGAGAATCAGATTGCGTGGCGTGTGGAACGGGTCCCAGTCGCGCTGGCGTGCGAATTCGGTCAGCTTTGCTTCGAGCGCTGTTGTGTCGATGAGCTTCATGGCGTGGTTGCAAAAAAGAGGAAGGGTATGAATCGAATCGCTTGCATTGTCCGCTACGCATCGGCCAACCAGTCTGCCAGGCCATCGCGGCGCAGACAATCCGCAAGCGCCTGCTGCAAGCGCACACCCCGATGCAAATCCTGCTCCGAGGTTTCGTAATGCATTTGCGCCAGCAACTCGGCATCGCCGGAACCATGCAAGGTGGCGAGACGGCCCGCGAGCGTCGCCGTCTCCTGCGGCCGCAATTGCGTGAAGGTCTGCCGCAGATCGGGCAGATAGGCAATGAAATCGTCATTATCCCATTGACGTACCAGTGCATCCAGGCCCCTTAGCAGAGCGGGCAGGCGCAATAACAGCTCGGGCGCTGCCGCCATCACGCCATGCAGGAAACGCACCGCCTCGGACGGCTGCGCACCGGGGCCGAACCGCTGTCGAATAACGGTTTCGAGCGCGGCCTCGCTCCATACATCGTCGAGAAAGAGCAGCGCCGCCGCCGCGCCGCAGACGGCGGGCGCAGCAAAAGCGCTACCGGCGAAGCGATCGAGCTGGGCGTGCAGCAGCGCAATATCGGCGGGCGTTTCGTTGTCATCGGCCGCAAGCAAGCGACCGAGTTCGCGCAGCGAAAGCAATTGCTTGACGGCCTGCGTTTCACCAGCCTCGTCGCATTGCGCAAGATCCGGTAGCAGAAACAAGGCCGCTGGCCACACGCGCTGCAAAAGTTCGCCCACCTGCGGATGCTGCTGTACGCCGAGCGGCTCGCGCGCACGCCAGAGCGTGACGAGGCGATGGCCGCAGTCGACGACCGAAGCGAAGGAGGCGTCCTCGTCGAGATGAGCTGCGAGCATCCGCAGCAAAGCGGGCAGGCGCGCATGCAGCCCGATCAAACAAGCGCGCAGCAATAAAGTCACGGCCGCCGAGGCGCTACGCGCGCGGCCTTGCTCGCCGAGCGACTGTTCTTCGCGCCGCAGACGTTCCATGCAGACAGCATCGAGCGTGGCGCCCTCGCCGGACAGTTCTATCAATCGCGCCTCAACGAGTGGCGACCAGGCCGCGCGCCACTCTTCAAATAGCAGGTTGAGCCGGCTATTGGCGAGAAAATCCGGCCCCGCAAGCCAGGTGGCCAGACCCGCGTCGATATAGGCCATCGCGTAAAAATAGCGGGAGCGTTCGCGATGCGAAGGTTTGCGGTAGAGATCTAAGCGCGCCACGCGCGGCGTGCTGTCGTCGAGCCGGACGCCGGCGTCGCGCGCGCGACGGCGTACATCCTCGATCAGCGGCGGCGAGCCGACTGACGGCGGAATATCGCCAATGCGCGTGCCGCCCAGGAGTTGCCGCAGATCGGCGGTAAAGCCGCGCGTACCTTCGTCGATAGGGCCCTTGATGAAGCAGGAACGGATCGCGTCGAGCAGATCCTGACGCCCTGGACCTACATTGCCGCGCAGCGCCGCGAGGCGCATCGCCTGCACGACGGCCGCCTGCACCAGCGCGGTGGATACCGCGTCGGTCTGATCCTGCGCACGGGTTTGGCGGGCGAAACGCACGAGCCAATCGAGCGCAACGGCGGTAAAGGGGGCACTCACGCCACGCTCGAACTGCTCCCAAACGCTTTGGTAATAAGCTGGCGAGGGCATGCCAGCAGCGTAGCCGTTGAGTGCGTCGAGACGCTCGAAACTGTAGCGGATCAGCCAGGCGCCGGTGCTGTCCTTGCCGGCCTTTGCTTTAAGTACAGCGGGTTTTGCCGAAGACCAGCCCGCCAGCAGTTCGGGCGTATGAAAACCGCCGCTGACGACCACGATAGGCCCAGCCAGCTTCTTGCGCCAGGCCCGGATATGCGCGGCCATATGACGTTCGCGCGGCAGGCTCATTTCGGCTTCTAGCGTCTCGGGTTCGTAATCGCAGCGCGCCATCGCGCACCAGCTGAACACGTCGGCGAAGAACGCGCGCCAGTCGCAAAGCTGCGCCGGGTCGCGCAACTCGAAAAGCCGATCCCACAATTCATGATGATCGACGCAACCGAGCCGCTCGGCCATCGCGGCAATATAACGGCTATGCGCGAAGTAGCGTTCGTCGAGCAGACTGCGCACATCGTCCGGCTGGGCGTCGTCGCCCTGCCAAGCCTTGTGACGCCACGGCAGATCGATCAATGCAAACTGCGCGCCAAGGCTTGCACCGTCGCGCACCGCAACCCATTCCGGGCTGTAATCGCAGAACGGGAAAAATGCCGTTCGCGTTTCCGCTCGCGCTCCGTCATCGTCGATGTCGTCGGGGGCAAGTTCGCGCGTCGTCTGGCACAGCCAGGCGACCGGCGCTTGCGTGCGGGAATCCTGCAAAAGCGGCAAGAGATGATCCAGATCGTCCGGGCCTTCGATCAGTATTGCGGCAGGCCGTATCTCGCGTAGCAAGAACCGCAGCGCAAGCGCGCAGGCCGGGCTGTGGTGGCGGATCGGCGCGAAGTAGACATCGCGCTCGCCGAACAGGCGAGCGCGTGCATCTGCCACGGCTACGGGCAATTGCACCGTCATTGCCACAACGCGCGCGCGGCCTCGTGAAAGATTTTCCACTGTGCATCGCGCTTGCCGCGCTCGCGCACTACGCTGTCGAAGTAATGGCGTACGCGCTTGGCATCGTCCTGACTGTCCTTCAGGACCACGCCTTGAAGCTGGCTCGCGATCTCGCGCGCAGATAGTTCGCCATTGCCGAAGTAGCAGGCTTGCAGTGCGGCGGCATAGGCGACATTAACCGCCTCGGCGGTGGACATCACGGCATCCAGCCCCTTGATCGCCGTGCCCTCCTGCGTTTGGCCGGCGCGCAGCTCCTGAAAGGTCGTCACGAGCAGCGCCACGACGTCGCGCGGCACGGCGACCTCGGTCTGGTTGCCGGCCAGTTCGCGCTGCACCTGCTCCATGACAAGCTCGACCTCGAACTGGTGATCGCGAATCGGCCGCACGGTCTCGAAATTGAAACGCCGCTTGAGTGCGGAAGACATTTCATGCACGCCGCGATCGCGCAAGTTAGCGGTGGCGATGATGTTGAAACCGCGTTGCGCGAACAGGCGCGCGTCATCGCCGAGTTCGGGGATCATGAGCTGTTTTTCGCTCATCAGCGAAATCATCACGTCCTGGATCTCGGGCGGACAGCGCGTGATTTCCTCGAAGCGTACGAGCTTGCCGGCGCGCATTGCCTGATACAACGGCGAGGGCACGAGCGCGCGCTGGCTCGGCCCTTCGGCGAGTAGCAGCGCGTAGTTCCAGCTGTATTTGATGTGGTCCTCGGTGGTGCCGGCCGTGCCCTGCACCGTCAGGCCCGAATCGCCGCTGATCGCGGCGGCGAGCAATTCCGAAAGCAGCGACTTTGCCGTGCCCGGCTCGCCGACCAGCATCAAGCCTTGATGGCCCATCAGCGTAACGATTGCGCGGTCTACCAGCGGGTCGTCACCGTAGAACTTGCGGCTTACCTTGAGCGCTTCGTCGCCGATGATGAAACGCCGCACGGCGCGCGGCGAAAGCTTCCAGCCGGCGGGCCGCGCGTCCTTGTCGGCGGCGGCGAGACGTTCCAGTTCGTCGGCATGGCGCAATTCGACCGCAAGACGCACGGCTTGCGATGGTGTGGATGTATTTTTCATATAGGTTCTCGGATGGGCCTACCAGGGCATCTTTTTTTCCCAATCGGCATCGAAACCGGCGCAGGCCTGCGCAACGCCCAGGTAATCGGCATACGCCTCGGCCAGCAGCACGGGCGGCACCTTGGCGAGCGCCAGAGTGCCGTCGCCATAGCCGCGCGCCGTGGCGTCCTCGAAGCTCAGCGTCTTGAGCGCGGCGGGCACGTTCTCCTCCGGCAGGCAGTTACCCGAGAATTCGATGACTACGCGTATGCCGACGCTCGAAAAATTCTTGAAGTATCGGTAGAAAAAGCCACCGTCCTCAGCCTGCGCGCGTTGATAGCCGAGCTTGGTGAAAATGCCGCGCAACGTGAAGGTATCGCTGACCCAGCCCTGACGGTCGCAGATTTCGCGCACCGGCTGGCCCTTGCCATCCATGAAGGCGATGCCCGGCGATCTACGCGTCATTTGCGCGAACAGCGGCGCGAGCTTGTAGTCCTTGAAATGCACAACCCAGGCCGTGGCAAGTGCGTCGTCCACGAGCGAGCCGTGGCTCAGGCGCAGCAGGCTGTCGGCATGCAGTTCGACCTCGTCGTCCTGCGTATCGATCAGGCTGCCGTCCTCGCTCGGGCGGAAACTCTTGCGGATCGCGCCGTCGGGGCCGACCTCCAGCCACACCAGGCGCTGGATCAGACGGCCCACGATGGGGTGACCGTGAAGATATTCGCGCCATTCGCTCTGCGGCCACGCGCGGCCCGTACACATCGCTTCAGCAAGGCGCGCGGTTTGCAGTTCGATGACTTGCTTGAATTCCTTCTTGCTCGTCGAGAGCTGCGATTTGGCTTCCTTGATCAGCACCGCGTCGTCGTTCTGGCGCGGTTCGGGCAGCGCCTTGACGATTTTGCCGTCGGGATTGCGCAGCGTAGGCTTCATCGCAGCGTCCAGGCTCAGTGTGAAAATGCGTTCGCCATACACAAGTTCGAGCTTGCCGGTATCGTCCAAGCCCGCCGTCGGTGCGGTGCGGTCGGCGAGCTGTTCCTGCGTCCAACCGTTGCGCTCGGCGACCTGCTGCACGAGCACGCGCGCCTTTTCCTGCACCGAGGCTGTGCGGTAACGGCGCGATATACCCAGCAGAAACTGGATCACCACCGGGTCGTTGCCCGCCGCTACGGCTTCGAACATCGCTTCGATCTGCGCACGGCGCTGATAGTGGTCGCGTATGTAGTGCTGCAGAATTATCACGACTTCATGACCCGGCGCGTTTGCTGCGAGCGCGAGGATGCCTTTCTCGCCGATGGCGCTGCCAAGGTATTCGCTCATCTTCTCGCGCCGGCACTCCTCGAAGACCTGTTCTTGCGATTTGTTGTAGTCGGCCTCGTAGTATTGACGGTAATCGGCGCGGGCCTGCTCAAAGCTCTTCTGATAACGCTGGTAACGCTGCGGCGCATTGGCCTGGGCGTAGGCGGTACCCTCTTCGAGCGGCGGATGACGCGTATCCTGCGCGATGAATTGACGCAACACATGGGCCGCGAGGCTCTGGCGACAGCCCGTATCGAGCAGATGCATATAGCGCATGAGCAATGCATTACCGCCGGGATCCTTGAGTTTACAGGCGAGCACGACCCACCATTTGACGATTTCTGGCTCGACCGCCTCGCCATTGCCCCAGCGGCAAGCCGGCAGCGCATCGAGCGGAAACCATGCGAAGCCTGCCGGGAGTTTGGCCTTGAGACCTTTACGCGCTTCGGCCAAGAGTTTTTCTGGCGCAAGCCACGGCGCAATGTCCTCGCCGAGCGCTTCGAGCGCGGTCAGGTAGGCCGCGCGCACAGTCTCGCGGCTTTCTTTTTCTAGCGCCTGGATCAGCGCGGGGATGGCTTGTGCATATTTCAGATCGGCCAGCCAGTTCGCGGCCTCAGTGCGCAATTCGCTCTTCGAGGCGCCAAGCGCTTCGACCACGCGGCGACCGATGTCGGGCAGCTTCGACAATACTTGCTGTGCGGCGGCGCGGTGCGTTTTGCTCTCGCCGAGCGCCAATTCCATTACGCGAGGCAGCCAGCGCGCCGGTAGGGTCGGGAAAATGGCGAGCGTTTGCAGCGTGGCGCCGAGTTCGAAATTCGGCTGGTTGTTGTTCTGACGCAGAACCGATGCACCAAGACCCAAACCCTCGTCGATGAATTCGGGATGCTCGGCAAAAAAAGGCCAGACGCATCCGGCCGGCAGAATCTCTGTCGCCGAAGGCGTATCCCAGAACGAACACAGTGCGGCACGCGCCACTTCGTTGATGGAGAGCCCGCTACGTTGCAGCACGTCGGCCAAGGCGCGCAAATCGACCGAGCCTACCGCCTGCCGACTTAACCACTTTTGAAAACCGTTGCCATACCAGAAACTGAGCCGGCCACTCGTTACCGCGAACCAGCGAATCAGGTGCGTGAGGCTGTACGACGGAAGCGCCTGCAGGCGATTACCGAAACTGACGCATTGTTGTAGGTCGTGCGATCCGACACGGTTCAGATCGTGCTTGCTAGCCTGACCGTTAAGCACGCGCACGGCCACGCGCATATCCTCGTCGCCGATCTTCTGCTGGTCGCGGTAGTCTTTTTGCCGCCAGCTGTAATTGTGCGTCTTGGCTTTGTTTTCCTCGATCTCCGCCTCGGCGGCCAAACGACTTTTTTCGAGAAGTTCGATGCGGTTGGCAATCAGGAGTGCCACAGCGTCCTCGCCCAGCGCATTGTCATCGAAGGGCTGCCACGCAGGGGCCTCGGGCAGATCCAGCCCCTTCGCATCGTCGGCAGCATCGAGTCTCGATAGCGCCGCGCGAATCGCCTGCTGCACCGTCTTGCTCGTTTGGTGCTCGGCGGCCGCTGCAAGTCGCACGCGCGCCGCCTCGCCAGGCAGGCGTGCGAGTAGTTCGGCCGCCTGGCTGCGCTGCGCGGTGTCGCCCTCGCGCAAAAACTGGTCGAGCAGATCGATCCGTTGTATGGAGTCTATGCTTTCGAGATATCGCGCCGCCTCGCTGCGCACGGCCTTGCTACTGTCTATCGAAAGCCGAACAAGAAGTGGCGCCAATTCGGCGAGCAAGGGTTCATCCCCGCCGATGCGCTGCGCGAGCAGCACGCGACCGGCTGCGGAGAGTTGCGCCGACAAGGCATTCGCGGCGAGGCGGTGAGAGCACAGGTAATCGGCTACCGCTGCGGCGCTTACCAAGCCCTCGATATGATCGTGGTAGTAAGCGTCTAGCCCCTTGCGTTCGAACACCACTTGCAGTGCGAGGGTTTCGTCCAGCCCCTCGTATGCGAGCAGGCTAGCCAAAAGATAGATCGTCCAAGCGGGGCGCGTTTTATCGAGATCTTGCTTCCCGTGCTTATTGAAGCTCGCAAATAGCGCGTCATTGACAAGGTATTGAAACCAGTCGGGAACCGGTGCCCCCGGATGCTCGAGGGATTTCCCGCCATCGGCCGCAGCCAGCAGCTTGCCTAGGCGCACCAGCACGGCCAGCGTCGGTGCATCAGCGGAAATGCCGCCATAGAACGCCGCGCGCCCCGCCAGGCTTTTATCGCCCAGTTTTTTTAAGGATTTGTCCTGATAACAGGAGAACTGCTGACACAAACGACCGGGGTTGCCAAGCAACAGGCCCAGCTCCGAAGACTTTGCGTTCTGCAAATCGAACAGAATATATTCGCTGCGGCCATCGAGCACGAATTCGAGCCCCCGCACAGATAGTCCGCTTTCCGCCTTGTCCAATGGTTCGCAAGCCTGTTTGAGCAAATTGATTTGCTCGCAGCTCAAACCGTTGGAGCCAATCGCGCTACCCGTCAGGGTGCCGATGATTTTGTCCAGAAAACTCATCGCATTTCCTTTGATCTTGAGACCTTCATTCCGCCAGCGGCAAACCTTCCATTTCGACGAGCACCTGAGTTATCCAGGCCAGCCGCAGCAGCGAAGTCGGCGTCGGGTGTTCGATGTATGCGCGCAGCGGGCCGGCCAGTCCGTCCAAGCCAACCGAGGCAATATGCCCTAGGGATTCGCGCAACTGCGCTGCTTGCGCCGATGTGAATGGCATTCGACCTGTTGCGGCCTGAGTTTCGATTACGTCGATCACCGGCGCGAGCAGGCGTTCGCCCAGCGCGGGTGCGGCCACTGCTGGGGCTTGTTTGTTGCGCGCTTCGAACAAGCGCAGGATGCGATTGGCAAGCGACGTGCTGCGCAACGGCTCTTCAGCGAAATCGAGCGACACGGCTTGCAAGGTCTGCTCGCGCACCGCGAGCGTCAGCACGGCAACCGGCACCAGCAGCGTGGCCGCAGCGTCACGCTCGATGCGCACGAGCACCGCGCGAACCTCGGCACCGCGCGCGACGAGGCGGTCGAGGTTGTCGATGCGCCGCCGATGTTCCGGCCCGCAGGCAATACTCAGCGAGAGCCAACGCCCTTGTGTGTCTTCGACCTGCCAGTCGAAACGCTGCGCAACTTCGTCGAGCTGCGGCGGCAGGCTGGCCTGCGGGCGTAGCAGCGCCATGTCGAACGCATTGCCGGCAAGGCCGGTGGCGGCGCGTAATTGATCGGCAAGCACAGCCCAATCGTCAAACCCTAGCGTGGCGATGCGCGGATCGGAGGCGGCCCAAGCGGGTGCCATCAGCGCGCGCGTGACGCCGCCGAGCGCAAGCCGACCGTCGTCGGCCATGCGCGGCTGCTCTAAGCGCAGCGCCGCTTCGCAGATCTGCCGCGGCGTGCCTGCGCCGGGCCACAGCGCCTGCGTGCTCCAGGTGTTTTGGCGCGTGAAGCTCGTATCGCTGGCGTCGGGGCGCGCGAGCACGGCTTGCAGCACCTGGCCAGCGTCGGAGTCCCAAAAGGCCACGGAGAGCCCGCGCGCGCCGCCGCGCGTCTGCCACCAGTGCGCGCCCAGCGGCAAGAGATCGAGCGGCCGCGTCGCGTCGAAATCGCGCCGCAGACGGCCGCACAAGGCACGGGCCAGCTCGCCCCGCGCCTGCGGCAGCGCCGCGCACAGCGCATGGATGCGCGCCATCAGCGCAAGCGCGTCGGGCTCCTGCGCGCGATGGTCGCGCCGCACGAGCAGTTCGACGATGCCGCCGAGGTTGCGTAGTAGTGCCGCCAGCCGTGGCAGCCCCTCGCCGCGCGCCGACATGTTCAGCGCGAAGAGACGCGCCGAGCTGACCTCGCTGACATGCGCAAGGCCCCCCGCGAGCAATTCGTTCAGCATGGAATCGACTTGCGTCAGGAACAGCTTTTCGCGCTCGCCCAAGGCGTCGGCGGCCGGCGTGGGCTGCG
>JAVBKC010000037.1:0-103899 GCA_031554255.1 Niveibacterium sp. | reverse complement strand
CTTGCTCAAGAAGATCGTACTCAATTTGATTCGCGCCGATACCACGGATACAGCCAAGACCAGCTTACGACTCAAACGCAAGCGGGCCGCATGGGATGACGATATCCGCATGCGCATGCTCGGCATTCATCCGTTATGACTCCCGAGTGCGATGGCCCTGGGTATCGCGCAGCTCGACCGGCTGCGCCTGGGGTTGTGCCGCATCGACTGCGGACTTGGTGAGTTTGATTTTAGCCATGACGACTCCTTTGAGAAGATCCGATTCCAGGTGTCGGCTGAGAGCCAAGCGGATGGAAACCAGATCGCATTACGGAAAGCACCGGGGTATGGTGAATCCGCTTAATCCCAAAGAAAACTCGTTGTAGCGGGCCTCAGCGTAGATCAGCCAATTTCGGTGCTGGAGTCATGGTGAAATAAAAAAAGCGGCGCCTCGAAAGGCGCCGCGTCAATGGGTTCAACGACAGACTCGGGCTGAAACCTCAGTCCGTATGCAGCTTGCCGCTCTTGAGCAGGTCCACGATCATCTGCTGATCGTTGAGCGTGCCGCCCTGCGTCAGATCGATGTTTTGCAGCACGATCGTCTGATCCTCCAGACTGGCGACCCCGGACGCGCCCGAGAATTCGCCCTGGGTGCTGACGTGGATCGTCGTGTTGCCGCTCGCGGCATCGATGTGCAGGTATTTCGCGAGGTTGCCGATTTCGTCGCCGACATGGTGTTCGCCCTGCAGCAGGTCGCGCAGGTCGAGCGTGTCGCCGGACTTGAAGTCGGTGATCGTGTCGGTCGCGTGGCCGACGGTCCCCGCTCCCTTGGCGCCTTGATCGGTGAGATTCCAGACGAAGGTGTTGTGGCCGCCGCCGCCGGTCATCGTGTCGTTGCCGGCCCCGCCGATCAGCACGTCATCGCCGTTGCCGCCCTTGAGTATGTCATTACCGCCGCCGCCGATAAGGCGGTCGTTGCCGTCGTTACCGGTCAGCGTGTCATTACCGGCGCCGCCCAGCAGCAGACTGGCGTGGGAGCCTGGAGCGGCGGTCAGCGAGTCAACGCTGCGGGTGCCTTCCCAGATCGTCTTGTCGCTAACGATATTGAGGTAGCTCGTCGTGTCGGCGCTCGCGCCGTTGATCGTGTTCGTCGCATGGAAGGCGAGCGTTGCCGATTCGGTGGCCGAGCCGCTGGGGCCGATCCCCGTGATCTGGACATTGGCGAGGTCCCAGCCCGTCAGGTCTATGCTGCTTGCCGCGCTGGCGCTCGTGACCGAATGCTGCCCGTCGCTGATCGTCATGCCGCTTTCGAGCCCGTTTACCGTCAGCGCCGTGTAGTGCGTGCCATCCAGATTCAGGTGGAGCGGCTGGCCATCGTTAGCGACGGCCACGTCCGAAAAACCGTGCACAGTGTGGTAGATCGCATTGACCTGCGGGAGCGTCAGGACCGCACTGTCGACGCGGATATTGTCTATCGTACCGCTGAGGTATTTGTCGCCAGCGGTCGTATCCCCCGCCGAACTCCAACCGTTCGTGAGGCCGAAACCGACAAGGTGGCTGGTGTCCACATGTCCGTCCGGCGCGCCGGCGGGCGCGGCAATCGTGTTGCTTGCGGGGGTGCAATCCTTGCCGTCGATATAGATCTTCACGGTGGAAACGCCGTCGGCGCCGACCGAGCGCGAGATCGAGATCATGTGCGTACTCGTATCGGTGATGGCAGTGGTGCTATACACGGCCTGGCCACCGATCTGGAGGCCGACCCTGCCGCTCCCATCGCACACGCCCCAGCGGATATCCTCGCCGCCGCCATCGGTGTTCGTCGAGCCGATAAGGCTGGCGCCGGCCGAGGGAGGGATGCCCACCGTGGGGGCCCCGGCCTTAGGTAGATTGGTCAAGGAAAACGTCAGCGTCGCCGAGTCGCCCAGCGCGGCGACCGCCGAAGGATCGACGGCGAGGGCCGCGCCCTTGCCATCGAGCGTAAGCGCCGTGCCGGCTGCCATACCGCCCATCGCCCAGGTCGGTGCGCTGCCGCCCCCCGCCGGATTCAGGTTCACCAACTGGCCGCTCTGGCCCAGGCCGGTTTGCGTCGTCGCGCCGGAGCCTTCGTCGAAAGTCCAGGTGTTCGACAGCGGCGCGACATGCAGCGTCGGCGTCGGCACGCACACCTCGACGTCGATATGGCCGGTCGTCGTGGTCGGATTACCCGTGCCGTTGTCCGTGGCGGTGGCCGCTACGCCCAGCGCTATCGTGCCGACGAATCCGGCCGGCGGCTTGATCTGCAGGTGTGCAAGATCCCAGGCGCTCACATCTAGCGAGGTCGCGCCCGCCGTGGCGGTAAAGCTGTGCGCGGGATTTCCGTCGCTCAGTTGGGCCCCGACCGGGATGTCGGTCAGCGCAACCGCCAGCCTCGCCGAGTCTTGGTCCGCCGCTTGCAGTTGAGCCGAAATCGGGTTCAGGGTGATCCAGTTGTCCACCGCGCCGTGGTTGTCGGGCTGGCTCACCAGGGCGAGATTGTCGAGGACTCCGACAGGTCCGTCGTTCGCACGAAATTCCAGCCGCGCCGGACCGTCCTGTGTTGCGACCAGATCCAGCTTGACATGCTGAGAGACAAACTGAGCACCGTCGAGCACGGCAATCTGATGGCCCTCCCAGTACACCTGGATTTTCGCGTTATCGGCAAGGCCTAGAGGCGTATTTGACGCAGCATAGTCGAACGACAGTTCGTACGTTTGCCCCGCCTTGGCGCTGAATTCCGTGTACAGATTGCTTGTGGGATCGAAGCGGCTGTTGCCCAGAGAGAGCACCGCGTTGCCCAACCCCGACAAGCTGTTGCCCGCCACCACGGCACTGTTGCTCACCGCCAAGGAAGTGCCGTCGGTATGCCAATGCGCGCCGTTGATCGACTCCCCCACTTTGGTAGCGAGATCGCTATCCGAAATTTTTGCGGAAGATCCTGTGCTTGGGCTGAGACCGAAATCAGCCGGATTGAACGTCGCGACATGCTGCGGTACGTGGGAGGCCTGCAGCGACAAAACCGGCGCGGCCGCCACCGCGGAGAGTTGGAAGCTGACCGTGGCGGTGCTCGTACTGCCGTGGCCGTCGTTTATCGTGTAGGTGAAGGACGCCGGACCGACGTAGCCTGCCTCCGTGGGCGTGAAAACGACGTTGCCGCCGACGATCGCCACCGAGCCGTGCGTGGCGTCCTGCACCGAGACGAGGCTCAGCGTGTCGCCGTCCATATCGCTGTCGTTGGCCAGCAGCGTCGCCGCCGAAATCGTCAGCCCGGTATCCGCGCGGCCTTGCGTCGGATTGTCATCCGTTGCGACCGGATCGTGGTTGGTCGGCGCAACGTTGACCGTCGTCGTGACATTGCCGCCCTGGCCGTCGCTGATCTTGACCTCGAAGCTGTCGGCCGCGTGGGAACCGGCGTTCGGCGTGTATGCGAAGCTGCCGTCGGCATTGACGACGACCGTACCGTTGGCCGGATCGCTGCCCTTGGCGAAAGTGAGTGTGTCGCCGTCCTCGTCGGAAGCCGTGACCGTACCCGTAATGACGTTGCTCGTGTCGCTGGTCGCGGGCGGCGCGCTATCGACGATGGGAGCGTGATTGAAGTGCTTGACTTCGACGCTGACAGTCGTCGTCGTGGTGCCGCCGTCGTGGCCGTCGCTGACTGTGACGGTGAAGCTGTCGTTGCCGTGGTAGCCGTTGGCCGGCGTGTAAGTGAAGGTGCCGTCGGCATTGACTGCAACCGTGCCGTGATCCGGGTCGCGGCCCTTGGCGAAGGTCAGCGTATCGCCGTCCGGGTCGGTGGCGGTGACCTGGCCGTTCGTCTGCGTATTTTCATCTGTCGAGATGAGCAGATCGGTAGCGACCGGCGCGTGGTTGGTCACCGGCGGCGGATCGATGATCGTGGGCGTGACGCCGACGCTGACCGTGGCTGTCGTGCTGCCGCCGTGGCCGTCGCTGACCGTGACGGTGAAACTATCGTTGCCTTGGTAGCTGGCGCTCGGCGTGTAGATGAAGGTGCCGTCGTTATTGACCGTGACCGTGCCGTGCACCGGGTCATTGCCCTTGGCAAAGGCCAGCGTGTCGCCATCGCGATCGGAGGCGGTAACGCGGCCGCTGACCGGCGTGTCCTCAGACGTCGAGACGCGCACATTGGCCGTCGTCGGCGCGTGATTGACGTGTGCGACGCCGACATTGACGGTGGCCGTGGTGCTGCCGCCCTGGCCATCGCTGACCTTGACGGTGAAGCTATCGTTGCCGGAGTAACCGGCGTTCGGCGTGTAATTGAAAGTGCCGTCGGCATTGACCGCGACCGTGCCGTGCGCCGGGTTGCTGCCCTTGGCAAAGGCCAGCGTATCGCCGTCGCTGTCGGATGCAGTGAGGCGGCCGACGACCGACGTGTCTTCGCTCGTCGAGAAGCTCTGGTTCGCCATCGTCGGCGCGTGATTGACGTGCGCGACACCGACATTGACCGTGGCCGTGGTGCTGCCGCCGTTGCCGTCGCTGACCGTGACGGTGAAACTATCGGCGCCGTGGTAGCCCTTGGCCGGTGTGTAGGTGAAGGTGCCGTCGGCATTGACCGCGACCGTGCCATGCGCCGGGTCGTTGCCCTTGGCGAAGGCCAGCGTGTCGCCGTCTGCATCGGAGGCGACGACGCGGCCGGCCACCGGTGTGTCTTCTTTCGTCGAGAAGCTTTGGTTCGCCATCGTCGGCGCGTGATTGACCGGCGGCGGTGTGACAACGGTGCCGCCGCCCGTTTCGCCGGTGTCACCATTGCCCGTACCCGTGCCTTCGCCAGTCCCGCCAACGTCGTTACCGCCGCTCGTACCCGAGCCGTCGGCGCCACCGGAGATCGGGGGCGTGGTATCGGCATCGCCGCCAGGAAGCGGAATTCCACTGCCGCCGTTCGTTGCTGAACTGCCGTCGCTGCCACCATTGGCTATTTCGCTGCCGACGTATGCGCTGGCTATCTGCGCGCCATGGCTCTGTGCATCGACGACGATACCCTCGTGTGCGGGCACATGCGTGGCATTTGCGCCAACTTTCCCTCATATAAGAAAAGTCCGATATTGGCGTCGAAGGCGAAAAACCGCTTGAAACGTTAAATTCTGTTAAATTTGTTCGATTGAAATTAAACGATGTCCGATCCGCGTGCCAAGGCTGCGATTCAGGCGCAAGAGCAGCTTGCCGCCTGCGCCAAAGCGCAGCACACACCGGACGCCCCCCAACAAAAAAGGGCACCGCTTGCGTGCCCTTTTTTGTTGGCGCGATGCGCGTCTAAACGGCTTCGAACAAGCCCGCCGCGCCCATGCCGGTGCCGATGCACATTGTCACCATGCCGCGTTTCGCCTCGCCGCGCTGCATTGCCGCCATTAGCGTTGCGACGCGGATCGCGCCGGTCGCGCCGAGCGGGTGGCCGAGCGCAATCGCTCCGCCTAGCGGATTGACGCGCGCCGGATCGATGGCCAGCGTGCGCATGACGGCCAGCGCCTGAGCGGCAAAGGCTTCGTTAAGCTCGATCCAGTCTATGTCGGCCAGATTTGCGTCGGTGCGCGCGAGCAGCTTCGGGATTGCGGCGATCGGGCCGATGCCCATGATCTCGGGCGCCACGCCGGCGACCGAAAAACCGCGAAAGCGCGCGATCGGCACAGCGCCGGTGCGTTTGATCGCGGCTTCCGACATCAGCAGTACGGCGGCCGCGCCGTCCGACATCTGCGAGCTATTGCCGGCGGTCACGCTACCGCGCGCGGCGAATATAGTTTTGAGCCTGGCGAGCCCTTCGCGCGAAGAGTCGGCGCGCGGGCCTTCATCGTTCTCGACCAGGCGCTCGACAATCTTCACGTCGCCGGTTTTGAAGTCGGGCAGATGATCGCGCACGAGGTAAGGCGCGATCTCGGCGCGGAACTTGCCCGCCGCGATTGCCGCCGTTGCTTTCTGATGCGACGCTTGAGCAAAGGCGTCCTGGTCGTCGCGCGAAATTGCATATTGCTGCGCGACTTTCTCGGCGGTCAGACCCATGCCGTAGGCAATTGCGACGTTCTCGCTCTTCTCGAAGGCCGCCGGATTCAGCGAGATTTTATTGCCCATCATCGTCGGCATGATCGTCATCGATTCGGTGCCGGCCCCAATTGCAATGTCGTACTCGCCGATCATGATCTTCATCGCCGCGTCCGCCACGGCATTGAGGCCCGACGAGCAGAAGCGGTTGATCGTGATGGCCGGCACGCTGTTCGGAAAGCCGGCGAGCAGCGTGCTGATACGCGCGACATTCATGCCTTGCTCGGCTTCCGGCATTGCGCAGCCGACGACGACATCGCCGATTTCGGCCAGATCGAAGGCTGGCGCCTGTTTGACGACTGCGGACAAAACATGCGCGAGCATATCGTCCGGCCGCACGTTTTTGAATGCGCCGCGACGCTTGGCCACCGGCGTGCGCGTGGCGGCAACGATGTAGACGTCCTGGATTTGACGGTTCATTTGCAGTTCTCCTTCAAGGGCAGACCCGGCACGCGCCGGGCCGTCCCAAGCGTGCCGCGCCCCCCTCGGGGGCAGCGAACACAGTGAGCGTGGGGGTAGTTCATCAGTTGCGCAGGGGCTTGCCGGTGTCGAGCATGTGTGCGATGCGCTGCTGTGTCTCTGCAGTTTTGAGCAGATCGAGAAACTGGGCGCGTTCGACGTCGAGCAGCCATTTTTCCGAAACCAGCGTGCCAGGCTCGACTTCGCCGCCGCAAAGCGCGACGGCTGCGGCGCGGGCGACCCTGTAGTCGTGTTGCGAGATCATTCCGCCTTCGCGCATGTTCACCAGCATCATCTCCAGCGTGGCGATACCGCTGCGGCCCGCGACAGGTATACCGGCCGGCGATAGCGCCGGGCGGTAGGCCGACTCGTACATCGCAAGCGCGTTCTTGCGTGCGACATGGAGCACTTCGGCCGCATTGAAGACGATGACATCGTCCTGCTTGGCAAGGCCGAGTTCCTTCGCGTTCTTGGCGCTCTTGCTGACGTTGGCCATCGCGATCGTCGTGAAGACCGATTGGAGGAAATTCAGCGGGTCGTTGGTGGCGCTGCGGGCTGCGGCCTGCGCAGCGCGCAGCGCGAATTCCTTGCAACCGCCACCCGCCGGAATCAGGCCGACGCCGGCTTCGACAAGGCCGATATAACTTTCGAGTGCGAGCACCGCACGCGGCGAATGCATAATGAATTCGCAACCGCCGCCGAGCGCCATGCCGGTAACCGCCGTGATTACCGGCACCTTGGCATATTTGATCGCCATCGAAGTGGCCTGGAAATTAGCGATGACCTTTTCGAGCGTCGCGAAATCGCCAGCTTCGAGCACCGGCAGGATCTGTTGCAGGTTGGCGCCAACCGAGAACGGCGGCTTGGCTTGCCAGATCACGAGGCCGCTGTAATCGCGCTCGGCGCGCTTGATGGCCTCTTGCACGCCATCGAGCACTTCGGCGCCGACTGCGCACATCTTGCTCTTGAACGACAGGACAGGGACGCGCTTGCCGTCTTCGTCGTCCGGCGTCCACATGCGTACGCCATCGTTCTCCCATAGCGTGGTGCCGTGCGTTTCGACTTCGCCGAAAACGCGCTCGGGGAAGAGCTGGCGCTGGTAGACCGACAACTGCGAGCGGCCCTGCAGCGCGTTTTGCGACGCGGAATAGGAACCGGTGGCCTCATGCACGCCCGTGCGCTCGAAAACCCAGGCTGGCAATGGCGTCGACGCCATGCTCTTGCCATTCTCGATATCGGCGGCGACCGCCTCGGCAATTGCCTTCCAGCCGGCAGCCTGCCAGGTCTCGAACGGACCTTGCGTCCATCCGAAGCCCCTGCGCATCGCAAAATCTACGTCGCGCGCATTGTTCGCGATGGCGGCCAGATGATGGGCAACGTAATGAAATACGTCGCGGAAGATCGCCCACAAAAATTGCGCCTGCGGATGGCTGGAGGCGCGCAATTGGGCGAATTTCTCGACCGGGTTCTTGTTCTTGAGGATGGCCACGACTTCGTCGGCGGCCATGCCGGTGGAATCGCGATAGTCCTGCGTCGCGAGATCCAGCACCTTGATCTGTTTGCCATCCTTGCGGAAAACCCCGGCGCGCGTCTTTTGGCCCAGCGCGCCCTTGGCGATCAGCGCGGAGAGCCACTGCGGCGCAGCGTAGTAGCGCGCCCAAGGATCGTCGGGCAGGTTGTCGGTCATCGTCTTGATGACATGCGACATTGTATCGAGACCGACGACGTCGGCCGTGCGGAAGGTCGCCGACTTCGGGCGGCCGATCAAGGGGCCGGTCAAAGCGTCTACCTCGTCGAAACCCCGGCCCATGCGCTGCGTGTGGTGCATGACCGCGAGGATCGAGAACACGCCGACGCGGTTGGCGATAAAGTTCGGCGTATCGAACGCGCGCACAACGCCCTTGCCTAGCGTGGTGGTCAGAAACTGTTCGAGGTCGTCGATGAGCTGAGTGTCGGTGCCCTTGCACGGGATCAGCTCGACGAGCGACATATAGCGCGGTGGATTGAAAAAATGCACACCGCAGAAACGCGGACGCAGCGAATCCGGGCAGCCTTCCGCGAGCTTATTGATCGACAGGCCCGAGGTATTTGTCGCGAATATCGCGTCGGAGCGGATATGCGGCGCGACTTTGGCATAGAGATCGCGCTTCCACTCCATTTTCTCGGCGATCGCCTCGATAATCAGATCGCATTCTGCGAGCTTGGACAGATCTTGCTCGTAGTTCGCCGCTTCGATGTATTGCACGCGATCGGCTGTGGCGAGCGGGCTCGGTTCGAGTTTTTTGAGGCCGTCCAGCGCGCGCTTGACGATTCCGTTGGGATCGCCTTCCTTGGCCGGCAGGTCGAACAGGATGACGGGTACTTCGGCGTTCGCACAGTGCGCCGCGATTTGCGCCCCCATGACCCCCGCGCCGAGCACCGCGAGTTTGCGGATGATGAAGTTACTCACGCTTTGACTCCTCCAATTGATGAACGCGCCTTATGGCGGTCGCCTAGGCGGGCAGCAGGAAATACGCAACGACGCGACATTTTTCCATACTTATACGTATGGTCAAGGTGTGCCTGTACAAAAGGGCGCCGCGCAAGGCCCGGCGCCCTCTTTCGGATCACTCAGAACGCATAGTTCATCTGCACGCCGAACATGTCGACATAGCCCGAGTATTCGCCGACCAGCGTGCCGGAGGCTGCGGGTTGCGGCGAGGTTTCGTAAATTTGCGTCTTGTGCATGAACAGATGCGAGTAAGCCGTATCGAGGGAAAGCGATTTCGTAAGCGCCCAGTTTGCGCCGAACGACACCCAGGCACGATCGTTATCGGGCAGGCGCGCATGGCGGTAAGCGTCCGGCACGGGCGATTGGTCGTAGCCTACGCCCGCGCGCAGCTTCCACTGTTCGTTCAATAGATAGGCGCCGCCGAGCGCCACGCGCCAGGTGTCCTTCCAGTTGTAGGGCGTGCTCGATAGCAGCACGCCGTTCGCGCGGTAGACGTCGAGCGATTGCAGCGAAGACCAGCCGGTCCAGGAGATGTCGCCGGACAGCGTCCATTTGTCGTCGAGCTGCTGGAAGGTCGAAACGATCCAGGTGGCGGGCAGCTTGATATCGACCTCGGCTGGCCCGCTTGGCGCCGCAGTGCGGATCGCCGTGTTCAGCCCCCCGGCGATCTGTGCGCCGCCGGGCACGACGACCGGCAACGCGACGTCCGGGTAGGACATCGTTACGTCGCCGGTCAGGTGATGCTTGATCGCCGAGCGATAGCTCACACCGATGCGCGTCGTGTCTGAAGGTTGCAGCGCGATGCCGATATTCCAGCCCCACGCGTCGGACGAACCCTTGAGCGAGGAGAAGCCGTCGTTATTGTTCAAGAGGCCCGCGCCGCAGAGCGCGGCGACGCCAGGGTTGCCGCACATCAGGGCGCTGAAATTGATCGCCTGGGTCAGCTCGGCGTCGAAGGTCTGGTAGCTTGCGCCCGCACCGAGCGAAACCGTGTCGGTCACGCGCCAGGCAATCGACGGGTTGAAGTTCTTGCCCTTGAGATCCGACTTGACCGCAAGAAAGCGGCCGCGCCAGTCGTCCTCGTAGTTCGTGCGCAAGCCAAAGGTGCCACCGGCCGAGAACCCGAGCGAAACGCGGTCCGTCACGCCCCATGTCGCATGAATATTCGGCACGCCCGCCCAGGGCCCCGCATCGCCGCCATCGCCGCCCGAGCGGGTCAGCACGGCAGGCGTGCTGCCCTTGTCGGCGAACTCGATTGTCGGCTTGATCATCACGACGCCGACCGAGATCTGATTGCGTCTGGCCATGAAGACCATCGCGGCGGGGTTGAAAAACGCGGTGCTCGCATCTTCGGCATTGGCGCCGGACCCGGCAAAAGCCTGGCCGAGGCCGGTTGCACTTTGCTCCAGCAGCTGGAAGCCGGATGCAAAAGCCGATCCCGCCGCCGCCGTGCCAATTGCGATGGCGACAAGGCGAGCGATCCGTTTCTGTTTCATCGGGTATTTCTCCATCTCCATGCACCGGATTCCCCGGCGCTTATGTTGTTGCAACGACTTTTTCTAGCACTCCGAAAAGCCGGACTTGCCATGCGAGAGATAGCCATAGCGGGGATTTCGGGGCGCCTGACATTGAAACACATCTCGATCTTCCTCCGACCGGCAGGCCATTCTCCTGCGTGCACGCCTTGCGTTTTCCAGTCCGGCCCTTATCTTTACTCTTTGAGCCCACTCGAGTCCTGCGATGACAAGCGCCAGACAGCCGACGTTCTTCATCCCGCATGGCGGCGGGCCCTGTTTCTTTATGGAATGGAATCCGCCAGATGCCTGGGACGGGATGCGGGGTTTTCTCGAAGGTCTGGCAGCAACACTGATATCGATGCCGCAAGCGATTCTCGTGATTTCGGCCCACTGGGAAGCGCCGCGCTTCACCGTCAATGACGCGGCAAAACCGCCGCTGCTCTACGACTACTACGGGTTCCCCGAGCACACGTATCGGCTCGAATATCCAGCCAGCGGTTCGCCCGAGCTTGCGCAACGCGTCCTTACCCTGTTAGGCGCGGCGGGCTTCGAGACGGCATCGGATACCGCGCGCGGCCTCGATCACGGGGTTTTCATTCCGTTCAAGCTTGTCTTTCCTTCCGCGGAGATTCCGCTGGTTCAGCTTTCGCTACGCCGAGGCCTCGATGCGACCGAGCATTTGGCGCTGGGCGCGGCGCTCGCGCCCTTGCGCGACGAAGGCGTGCTAATCCTCGGCAGTGGCATGAGCTATCACAATCTGCGCGCCTTTGGTCCGGCCGGGGCCGCACCCTCGCGCGCCTTCGACGACTGGCTGACAGAGACCGTAGAAGCGCCGGATGCGGCGCGGCGCGCGGCGCTTACGCACTGGGAAAGCGCGTCGGCCGCACGGCTCGCGCATCCGCGCGAGGAGCATTTGCTGCCATTGATGGTCGCGGCTGGCGCGGCTGCGGGCGATGCCGGGCGGACGATCTTCAAGGCCGATGTGCTCGGCCTGCGGATGTCCGCCTATCGCTTCGGCTGATTCTCGCCGTAATCAGCGGCGGCGCGACCTACCGCCGCCGAGAATCGAACCGAGCACGCCGCGAACGATTTCGCGCCCGACTTGGCTACTCAAGCTGCGCACGATGGTCTTGGCTGCCGTCTGGACAATGCCGTCGTGCTGGGCGCCGCGCGGACCTGTCTTGCCGAAAAGGATCTCGCCGAGCGCGCCGCCGAACAGGCCGCCTTCCTCGACTTGTGGCTGTGTGTCGCCCGCCTGCGCTGGCGCCGCACCGGTGGCAAGGCCTGTTGCATTGCCGCGCAGTTTTTCGTAGGCCGACTCGCGATCGACGATGGCCTCGTAATGTCCGAACAATACCGAGCCTTCGATCAGGGCTTTGCGCTCGTCGGCCGTCAAAGGCCCGATCCGGCTGCCTGGCGGGGCGATGAAGGCGCGCTCGACGATGGTGGGGCGGCCTTTTTCGTCGAGGAAAGAAACCAACGCTTCGCCAACGCCCAGTTCGGTGATTGCGAGCGCCGCGTCGAAAGCCGGGTTGGCCCGCAGCGTCTGCGCCGCTGTCTGCACGGCCTTTTGGTCGCGCGGTGTAAAAGCGCGCAGCGCGTGCTGGACGCGGTTACCGAGCTGGCCGAGCACGCTTTCGGGCACGTCGAGCGGATTTTGCGTCACGAAATACACGCCAACGCCTTTCGAACGGATCAGGCGTACGACCTGCTCGACCTTTTCGAGCAACGCGGGCGGCGCTTCGTTGAACAAAAGATGGGCTTCGTCGAAGAAGAAAACGAGCTTTGGCTTATCGACATCGCCGACCTCGGGCAGATGCTCGAAGAGTTCCGACAGTAGCCAGAGCAGGAACGTCGAATAAAGACGCGGCGAATTAGCGAGTTTTTCGGCCGCCAGGATGTTGACGATGCCGTGTCCGTTCGCGTCGGTCTGCATCAGGTCGGCAATGTCGAGCATCGGTTCGCCGAAGAAATTATTCGCGCCCTCGCTTTCTAGTGACAACAGGCCGCGTTGGATTGCCCCGATCGAGGCCACCGAGACGTTGCCGTATTCGGTGGTGAACTGCTTGGCGTTGTCGCCGACATACTGGATCACCGCGCGCAGATCCTTCAGATCGAGCAGCAGCAAGCCGTTGTCGTCGGCGATCCTGAACACGAGTTGCAGCACGCCGGCCTGCGTATCGTTGAGGTTCAAAAGCCGCGCGAGCAAGAGCGGCCCCATGTCGGAGATCGTTGCCCGCACCGGATGGCCGGCTGTGCCGAAGACGTCCCAGAACTCTGCCGGACAGGCCGCGAAACCGGGCATCTCGACGCCGAGCTGCGTCACGCGCTCTTTCAATTTCGCGCTGGCCACGCCGGCCGCCGCTACACCCGACAGATCGCCCTTGACGTCCGCCATGAAAACCGGAACGCCGATGCGCGAAAAGGACTCGGCAAGTTTTTGCAGCGTCACGGTTTTGCCAGTGCCGGTCGCGCCGGTGATCAGGCCGTGGCGGTTGGCGAGCGCGGGCAGGAGCGCGATGTCCTGATCACCACAGCGGGCAACAACGAGGGGTGCTGTCATAAAAGCCTCGACAATGAAAAATGAGAACGGCGTAATGATAAGCCGGCGCGGCGATGCACCGTATTGAGCCAGCTACGCCTGTGTGTCATGTCGGCGTGCGTTACCGCCGCTACGTCCGCGCGGGCAAACATGGCCGCGCGGACGTAGAATTGCCGGTTTCGATTCGGACGGACGATTCATCATGGCGGGTCATTCCAAGTGGGCCAATATTCAGCACCGCAAGGGGCGGCAGGACGCTCGGCGCGGCAAGGTCTTCACCAAGCTGATCAAGGAAGTCACGGTTGCGGCCAAGCTCGGCGGCGGCGACCCCGCCACCAACCCGCGCCTGCGTTTGGCGATCGAAAAGGCCAAGGCCGAGTCGATGCCGAAGGACAACATCGAGAATGCGGTCAAGCGCGGCACTGGCCAGCTCGAAGGCGTGGTCTATGAAGAATGCCGCTACGAGGGCTATGGCATCGCGGGCGCTGCTGTCATTGTCGATTGCCTGACCGACAATAAAATTCGTACCGTGGCCGATGTGCGCCATGCCTTCTCGAAGTTTGGCGGCAATATGGGGACCGACGGTTGTGTGGCCTTCCAGTTCAAGCACTGCGGCCAGTTGCTGTTCGCGCCCGGCACTAGCGAGGACGCGCTGATGGAAGCTGCGCTCGAAGCGGGCGCGGAAGACGTCGCGCCGAACGAGGATGGCTCTATCGAAGTCATCACCGCGCCTTACGAGTTCTCCGACATCAAGGATGCGCTCGAAAAGGCCGGTTTCAAGGCTGAATTCGGCGAAGTCTCGATGAAAGCGCTCAACGAGACCGTACTCGTCGGCGATGATGCCGAACGCATGCAGAAGCTGCTCGACGCGCTCGAATCGCTCGATGACGTGCAGGAGGTTTACACCTCTGCCGAACTCGCAGAGTGAATTTGCGCTGATTTGAGGGAAGCCCCGGCATCGCTGCCGGGGTCTTCACAAGCTGCTGGTGCCGCTAGAATCGGGGCCATGCAAACCTTACGCATTCTCGGTATCGATCCGGGTCTTCAATCGACCGGTTTTGGCCTCATCGAACGTCGCGGTACTCATCTGAGCTATCTGGCGAGCGGCTGTATTCGCACGCTGGCCAGCGACGCACTGCCTATGCGGCTGGGGGTCGTCTTCGACAGCGTGCGCGAAGTCATCGCCAAATACGCGCCCGACCAGGCTGCGGTCGAGGAGGTTTTCCTGAATAAGAACCCATGGTCGACGCTGCTGCTCGGCCAGGCGCGCGGCGCGGCAATCGCGGCGCTGACGACGGCCGGGTTGCCGGTTGCCGAATACGGCACGATGCAGGTCAAGAAGGCGCTGGTCGGCCAGGGCCGCGCGACAAAGGAACAGGTTTCCCACATGGTTGTGCGCTTACTGCAACTGACCGGCGCGCCGCAGTCAGACGCGGCCGACGCGCTGGCCTGCGCGATTTGCCATGCTCATGCGGCCGGACTTGCTGCGGCACTTGCCACGCCCGAGAGCCGGCGTCGTGGTGGCCGCATGATCGGCCGGTGACTTTGGGGCACCGCGAAGAACGCTCGCTTTCGTTGCGATATCGCGTTGCTCGCAACCATTACTCCTGACATATCGAACATATGCGGCGCCGCAATTTTTTACGTCAGGCCTTGTATCGCTTAGAAACCGGGGCTTTTCGAGGCGCCCTTCGGTCATGGCTTGGTTTAAAGCCCGGATTTCGATTGCGCGTTGTGGTGAAGACCCCGGCATTTATGCCGGAGTCTTCACAAGATTTCGTTCGAAGTGTGAATTAGGCAGGCAAACGGAATATCCGCTTTTGTTAGGATCGGAGCACCCAACCCGAATAAGGAGTTCCTCCCATGCAGAGCCCAAGCGCCAAGCATATTGCAGCGTGCTCCGTCCTCAGCCTGCTGGCTGCGTGTGGCGGTGGCTCCAATGATGGCAGCACCCCGCCGCCGCTACAGCCCACCGGTCTGACGATAGATTCGGGCAAACAGCAAACAGCCGCTGCGGCAGGCGCGCAGGCGATCTTCGACACAAGCCATGCCGTTAACGCAGTGGGCGGCACCTCCATCCTGTCGACAGCGAGTACCGCGCCGGGTGGCGTGCTTGCGCTCAATATCGCGCGCGACGCGCTACGCAAAACCATCCAAAAGGTTTTACCTACTGCTGCAGGAACCCAGCAGCCTACCCGTTGCGCCGACGGAGGCACTTACAGCATCCAGTGGAACGACGCCAACAACAACAAGCTGTTCGATACCGGCGACAGCTTTACCTATGTGTATCAGGCTTGTGCGGTCAATGGCGTAAACACGGATGGCACGATCGTGCTGGGACTTGAGCAATTTCAACAAACCGGCAACGACATCAACGCGATTCTAAATGCGACATTCACGAATTTTTCGGTCCAGGATAGTGCGGGCGGCAACCGCCTGAACGGTGCCATGCGCCTGACTACTGCTGGGATACAGGGCAACAGCAACCCGAATCCCAATGGCTGCGATGCCGGCATGACCGATGCATCCTTCGATCAGATCACCACCGATGACCTTGCCGCCAATCGCACAGTGCTCCGCAGTACGGTGCTAAAAAATGGCCATATCACGAGCAGGATCGGTGTCGACTGCAGCATCGCGCTGACCGTTACGGAGTCCGCGACCGGCACTTGGTCCAACATCACCGGTACGCTCGCGATTGCGACACCGTCGACGATCGTCACCGCCGCGGATGGCGTCCCCTATGCGGGCAGTTACACGGTCGCGGCCGACAATGGGAAAATCTTGGTCAGCTTCACGAACGGCGGCGCCTCGTTGTTGCAGCTCGACGCCAATGGCGACGGCAGCTACGAAAGCAGCACTTCACTCATCTGGACCGATCTTGGCGTCAATTGATGAACGCTCCCGGCCGGTCGCGCAGCGTGCGAAACCGGCCGGCTCGTGAAGACTCCGCCATCAATGACGGGGTGAGCTGTAACGCGTGGTCCAAAAATCTTGTGTAATTCGATACACCCCCTCTTGAATCAAGACAGGTGCAGGCCGTAATGTAGGTGCCGTCTTGTTCAGAGGAATCCTGCAATGGATGCACCCGCGTCACCCCGTGTCGGCCTCTTTGCGACCTGCCTGATGAACCTTTTCAGGCCAAACCTTGGTTTTTCTGCGGTCGAACTGCTCGAACGTGCCGGCTGCCGGGTCGAAGTGCCGTCGGCACAAACCTGCTGCGGCCAGCCCGCCTATTCGAGTGGCGAGGACGACATCGCACGCGCGCTGGCACGCCAGGCAATCGAACAATTCGAGGGTTTCGACTATATCGTCGCGGCATCGGGTTCTTGTGTTGGCACCTTGCGCCACTACCCCAAGCTGCTGGCTTGCGACCCGGCCTGGGCCGCGCGCGCGCAAGCATTCGCCGAGAAATCGCACGAGCTGCTGAGTTTCCTCGTCGACGTGCGTGGCTTCTCATCCGCGTCGCATTATGCTGGCGTTGTTACCTATCACGATTCCTGCAGCGGTTTGCGCGAGCTAGGGCTCAAGGCGCAGCCGCGCCGCTTGCTCGAAGGCGTCAGCGGCGCGGCGCTCGCCGAAATGGACGATGCCGAGGTTTGTTGCGGTTTCGGCGGTAGTTTCTGTCTTAAGTATCCAGCCATCTCGGAAAAACTCGTCGACGACAAGATTGCCGCAATCGAAGCGAGCGGCGCCGATACTTTGCTCGGTGGCGATCTTGGCTGCCTGCTCAACATAGCAGGTCGGCTCAAACGTCGAGGATCGCGTGTTCGCGTCTGGCATACGGCCGAAGTGCTGGCCGGGCGAACCAGCGGACCCGCGATCGGAGAGGGAGAGAAAACATGAAGCCCGTCGCTCGTGATTTCGGCGCACGTGCCGAGCAAGCGCTAGGGGATGCGAACCTGCAAAAGGCGCTCAAAAAATTCAAATCGCAATTCGTCGAGAAGCGCGCACAGCAAGTTGCGCTGATGCCTGAGTTCGAGTTGCTGCGCGAGCATGCCGCCGCGATCAAGAACCGCGTGCTGGCGGATCTCGATACCTGGCTTGAACGTTACGCTACGGCGGTGGAAGCGACCGGCGGCACGGTGCATTTCGCCTCCGACGCGGCAGAGGCGCGCGCGATCATCCTCGGGATATGCCAGCGCGCAAACGCGCGGACCATCTGCAAGGGCAAGTCGATGGTCAGCGAGGAAATCGCGCTGAATCCGGCGCTCGAAGCGGCCGGTTACGAAGTCGTCGAAACCGATCTTGGCGAATACATCATCCAGCTTGCCAAAGAGCCGCCCTCGCACATCATTGCACCGGCGATCCACAAAACGAAGGAGCAGGTGGCGGATTTATTCGAAACGCATCACACGGGCCGGCCGCGTGAGACAAGCGTGGCTGGCCTTGTCAATGAAGCGCGCATCGTCCTGCGCGAAAAATTCTTTCGCTGCGACGTCGGCATCACCGGCGGTAATTTCCTCGTCGCTCAAACCGGTAGCAGCGTGATCGTCACCAACGAGGGCAACGGCGATCTCACGCAGACGCTAGCTCGCGTGCATATCGTCACCGCGGGCATCGAGCGCGTGATTCCGACGCTCGACGATTTGTCAGTCTTCCTGCGCCTCTTGGCGCGCAGCGCAACAGGGCAGGACACCGAGTGCTATACGACGATTTCGAGCGGACCGCGCCGCGCGGAAGATCCTGACGGGCCGCAGGAATATCACGTCGTGTTGCTCGATAACGGGCGCTCGAAAATGCTGGGTGGCGCATTTCGCGAGATGCTGCGCTGCATCCGCTGCGGTGCCTGCATGAATCACTGCCCGGTCTACGGCGCTATTGGTGGCCATGCCTATGGCTGGGTCTATCCGGGGCCGATGGGCGCGATCCTGACGCCACTCTTCAACGGGCTCGCCGAACACTACGATTTGCCGAACGCCTGTACGCTCAATGGCCGTTGCCAGAGCGTCTGCCCGGTAAAGATCCCGCTCAAGGATCTGATCCGCACGCTGCGTTCCGAACAGGCGCGGCTCGGTATGCGGCCGGCCAGCGAGCGACGCGCGCTCGCTGCCTGGGGCTGGGTCGCGCGCCATCCGGCGCTTTATCACGCGCTCGAGATGCTCGGCAGTCGCCTGCTGCGTGCCCGAGCGGGCGGGCAAGGTAGTGTCAAAGCGCTGCCCGGTGCTGCGGCCTGGACGCGAGGGCGCGAATTACCCGCGCCGGAAGGGCCAAGTTTTCTCGAACAATGGCGTGCGCGCGGAGAACGGCAATGAGCCGGGAAACCGTATTACGGGCTGTCCGCGACGCACTGGGCGGCAATCGGCCCGAACCTGCACCGTGTCCGCCAGCATTGCGCCCCGCTTTTACGGGCACGCCATCCGAGCGCTTATGCGAGCGGCTGTCGGCCCACGCGTGCTCCCTGGAAGAAATCGCCAGCCTTGCCGAGCTGCCCTTGCGCGTAATGGCCTGGCTCGCGACGCACGAACTGGCGCCATGTATCGCCTTGGCAGCGCCGCTTGCCGCGCTGCCGTGGCCCGAGGAACTTCGGCGCGACTCTGGCGCCGCGACAAAGGATGTGCGCTGCGCGGTCTCTCTCGCCCTTGCTGGCATCGCCGAAACAGGCAGCCTGATGATGTGTTCGGGCCCCGACTCGCCGATCACGCACAACTTTGTGCCCGAACATCATCTGGTCGTGCTTCATGCGGATCGCATTCTCGCGCATCAAGAAGATGCCTGGGCCCTGCTGCGCACGCGCGGTGCGATGCCCCGTGCAGTTAACCTGATTGCCGGGCCGTCGCGCACCGGCGACGTGGAACAGACGATACAGATTGGCGCGCATGGCCCGCGCGTCGTGCATGTTCTGCTTTGTCGCGAAGACTCCACGATGAATCCGCGCATTGCGTGAGTTTGAGCCGTTGCGTGTTGTGGCTCAATTCGCTGCTAATTGGTGAGTTGAGCCGCAGTACGTGGTCAGTAGTCATGAAGCCTTTTGTCCCTATATCGGTTGGCGTCGGGGGGAAACACTGTCCGAATGGCCTACGCATTAGTGCATAAACGTTCTACATTTGGGCTATCAAGCCCGTACGCGAAAGGCCGTTAACCCGCAGGAAGGCGCTTTGAAGTACGAAACCGCCGGATGGAAACCGCAGGGGACGAGTAGTTTCTCGTTTCGGAAAATTTCTCGACCGCGCGGTTGGCGAATTCGCGCAATAGAAGCGATGCCCGCCTTTCCCCCGGCCCGCTCGCTGCAGAGAGCCAACTGGATACGGCACTCTTTGCGCTACGTCTAACAAACCGATTCAAGGATGCAATTGCCTGACGAATCGCAATCGAGCACGGCGGCATTGGATGCGCCAAAGTGCCTGGAATGTGATTTTGATCAAAATCATTGCACCGGTTCTGCGTTGGCGGAAGAGGTCGCACTCGGTTGGATAAAAGAGTGTCGCCTGTACCGCGATGCAAAAAAATACCGCGCAAGCGCCAGCCTAAGCGGAAAGAATAGACGAACGGAACACGGAAAGCGTGACGAGATAAGGCACGGATAGAAGAATATTTGTGCAGGCCTGTCCAGTACTCGCACGAATCGGGTTAGGATGACGCACCCCTCGACCAAGGAGCACATAGATGACACAGATCCAGTGGGATAAACTGAATGACAGCGATATTCGTAAACTCATTACACAAGGTGAGCACGAGATATCCCGGCGCACTGCGGCCAAAAGGAAAGACGCAAAGCAAAAGCTTGCCGCAGTTGCCCGCGAATACGGCTTCAAACTCGACGAGTTAGTCGAAACCGGTAGCGCCGGTGGTGCGTATGGGCGCACTTACGGGCGTCTCCGCAGCGCGGTAGCGCAGGAACCGAAGGCGAAGCTGCCGCCGAAATATCGCTGCCCGACCGATGCCTCGCTGACCTGGAGCGGTCACGGCAAACGGCCAATGTGGGCCAAGGCCCATCTGGAAGCGGGAGGCGCGCTCGCCGATCTGTTGATTCGTAAAGGCCGCGCCGCAAACACGGCCACCCCTGAAAAGGCAAAGGCGAAGCCCGTTCAGCGTGGTGCGCGCAAGGCAAAAACTGCCTGACATACGGGTGAGGGGATACCTGCGGGATAACGGATCACGGATGTATTTGCCCTGACACAACATCTTTCGGCCCTTCTGTGCAACAGAATGAGCACGGAAGGGTGCAGCACAATGCATGTCATGGCATGCTTCACGCTGTAACCGGTCTGTATCCGAGCCGGTACGATAGACCAGGGTGCAAGGCACCCATAAAAAAAATGGAGTGAGATGAGATGAATCGCCTGGAACTGATTGCAGCCATTAACAAGGACACTGGCGTTGAGGCCAAGCTTATCGACAGCGTTGTGCGCGCCTTTGTCGAAAACACTCAGAAGGCCGTCAAGAAGGGAGATAGCGTAACCCTGGTTGGTTTCGGTACCTTCGCAAGCGCCAAGTCCAAGGCCCGCACCGGCAAGAATCCGCGCACAGGCGAGTCGATCAAAATCGCCGCCAAGGTGCGTCCAACCTTCAAGGCTGGCAAGGGCTTCAAGGATTTGCTTAACGGCGCCAAGGCTGCGCCCAAGGCCGCCGCCAAGAAGGTTGCAGCCAAACCCGTGGCAAAGAAAGCTTCGGCCAAGAAATAAGTTCTGGCCAGGGCTCTTTTTGCAATGGAGACAACGGCGTCCTGTCGCATGTAATGTGCAACAGCGCCAACAACAAACGCCCCGACGTAAGTCCGGGGCGTTTGTTTTTGGCGTACCTCTATTCGCTCTCGGGAGGCAGTTCGCGTTTATTGCCTCCGCTATCGATCGCTACATAGGTCAGTTGCGCCTCGGTCACCTTTACGATCTGAGGATTCGCCGGATTGCGTTCGGCATAGACGTGCACATCGACCGTGATCGAGGTTCGTCCGATTTTCACTATATCGGCATAGAAGCTGACGAGGTCTCCCATGCTGACCGGTTGCTTGAACAAAAAGGAGTTGACCGCGACCGTCGCAACACGGCCGCGCGCGCGACGCACGGCCGGCACCGAACCGGCAATGTCGACATTGGCCATGATCCAGCCGCCGAATACATCGCCTGCCATGTTCAGATCCTTGGGCAGGGGTAGCACGCGCAAGGCGGGCTGTTTCTGTGCGTAGCGTTCCAGGAATTCGTCACTCATCGCGAGCTCTCCTTAGTTTAGTTAAGCGTCGCGGGCATTGAGGTAGTTCATCGGCCCGCCCGTGAATGGGGCGAAGCCGGTTCCAAAAATCACGCCAGCATCGGCAAGATCAGCGTCGCCCACCACGCCTTGATCCACGCAGCGCTGCGTCGCAGCGAGCAGCGGCGCGACCAAGCGCTCGGCAAGCCCGGTTGGCGCTGCGCCGCTCGGCGTTTTCTGCGGCTTGCCGCCGACCCAGGCGTAGAACCCCTGGCCGGATTTCTTGCCCAGATGGCCGGCCTGTATTAGCGCGGTGAGTTTGCGCGGTGCGTCGGCGGCGCCAGTCAGGCTGCGGCCGGCCGCCATCGCGATGTCGAGTCCGACCGTATCGGCCAGTTCTATTGGTCCCATCGGCATGCCGAAGGCTGTCGCCGCCGCGTCGACGACTTCGGGCGCGAGGCCTTCGTCTACGCAGCGCATGGCTTCGAGCAGATAGGGCCCGAGTACGGCATTGACGAGAAAACCGGGCGCACTTTTGACTGGCAGCGGCAGCTTGTCGAGCTTGCGCACGAAGGCGGCGGCCCGATGGGCGGCTTCTTGATCCGTATTGGCTGCCGAGACGACCTCGACCAGCGGCATCTTCGGTACTGGATTGAAGAAATGGATGCCAAGAAGCCGGGCCGGATTGTGCAATACCGCACCGATATCTTCCAGCTTCAGCGAGGAGGTATTCGTTGCAATCACTGCGTCGGATTTGGCGCGAGCCTCGATATCCTTGAACAAAGCCTGCTTGACTTCGAGGTTTTCGAAAATCGCTTCGATAATCACGTCGGCCTGTGCCACACCCGCGCCTTGCGGATCGGCGATCAGGCGGTCGAGTGCGAAACGGACCTGCTTTTTGTCGTTGCGATAGCGTTTGGCATACAGCTCGGCCGCGCGCCGGATCGCCGGCGCAATGCGTTCGACACTTTGATCTTGCAAGGTAACCGTCATACCGCGCATTGCACAGATCGCCGCGATGTCGCCACCCATGACGCCCGCGCCCACGACATGCACATGCGCGGGGGCAAAGTCGCAGTCCTTGCCGAAGCCCTTGAGCCTGTCTTGCAGGAAAAAAACGCGGACGAGATTCTGCGTCGTTTTCGAGCCGAAAATCGCTTCGAGCGAAGCTGGATCGCCGGCCGGCACGGCGAGCGCGTTGCCGCCGTATTTCGCCCAGGTTTCGATGATCGCGTACGGCGCGGGGTAATGCTCGCGGCGTGCGCGTTTGGCCACCTGTTTGGCCGCGCCGTTTGCAACGAAGCGTTTGAGCGGCCCAGCCATCAATTTTTGCATGAACGGCAGTTCGCGGGGCGCACGGTTTGATAACACGAGCATGCGTGCGGCATTGTCCATGACGCGCGCCGGCACGCATTCGTCGGCGAGCCCCATTTTCTTGGCGCGGCGGGCGTCGATGTTTTTGCCGGTCAGCATCATATCCAGCGCCGCCGCCGGTCCGACAAGTTGCGGCAGGCGCAACATGCCGCCCCAGCCCGGCACGATGCCGAGCATCACTTCGGGCAGTGCGAGTTTGGTTGCCGGTTCGTCGATGACGATGCGATAGCGGCAGGCGAGCGAGAGTTCGAGCCCGCCGCCCATGCAATGGCCGCGAATCAAGGCCAGCGTCGGGTAGGCGACCGCCGCGAGCCGGTTGTAAAGATCCCAGCCGCGCGCAACCATCGCCCGTGCATCGGCCGGGCTCGCGAGCTGCGTGAATTCCTCGATGTTCGCGCCGGCAATGAAGCCGGCATTTTTTCCGGAGCGGATCACCGCGCCTTTCGGCCTCTCGCGATCCAGGCTATCGAGCACGGCGGAAAACTCTTCGAGCACCTCGCGACCCAGCGTGTTGGCGGAAGACTCCGCGACATCGAGCGTGATCCAGGCCAGCCCATCGGCATCGCGCTTGATTTGCCAGTGCTTGAAACCTTGCATGATTTGAAGCTCCTTCTATCTCTTTTTGTGGCTTATTTCATTTCTAAACCAACCATGCCGTGTTGACGTCGCCTTGCCGTGCTAGGAGCACTGTCTACGGCTGGTCTTCGTGGCTTGACTGATTTAGAAACGGAATTACACCGTCTCGACCAGCATCGCGCCGCCCTGACCGCCGCCGATGCAAATCGTCGCGATCCCGCGTTTTCCGTTGTTGCGTCGCAGCGTTTGCAACAGATGAAGCACGATCCGCGCGCCCGAAGCGCCGACCGGATGGCCTAGCGCAACCGCGCCGCCGTCGCTATTGAGCTTCGCTTCATCGAGTGCGCCGAGCGGGTGGTCGAGGCCAAGCTCTTTGCGACAGTAGTCGGTGTCCTTCCAGGCTTCGATACAGGCAAGCACCTGGGCGGCGAATGCCTCGTTGATTTCCCAGGCATCGAGATCGTCGAGCGCAAGCCCGTGGCGTTGCAATAGCGGCGTTGCGGCGTGGACGGGCCCAAGCCCCATATGCTCGGGCGCGAGCCCCGCCCACTCGGTGTCGACGATCTTCCCCATCGGTGCGAGCGCGTACTTTTGCACTGCCTCTTCCGAGGCGAGCAGCAGCCAGGCGGCGCCATCGCTGATCTGCGAACTGTTGCCGGCGGTTACGTTGCCGAATCTCTTGTCGAAGAAGGGTCTGAGTTTCGCGAGTCCGTCGGTCGTGGAGTCGTGACGCACGCCGTCGTCCTCGGCAAAGACATTCCCGCGTTCGTCGATCAAGGGAACGAGTTCGGTCGCGAAGCGCCCGGCTTTCTGGGCGGCGGACACGCGCTGGTGGCTGCGCGCGGAATACGCGTCCATCTGGCGTCGCGTGATGCCGAAGCGATAGGCGAGGTTCTCGGCCGTCTGGCCCATGAGTTGGCCAACGATGGGATCGGTCAAACCTTTCATGAGGCCGATAACCGGCGCGAGGTAGCCGAGTTTGAACCTGCGCAGCGCGGCGAACTTTTGCCCGACGGACTTCGTTGCGTACCAACCGGCAAGCCAGCGCACCATCGCGTCGGAGAGTAGCAGCGGCGCACGCGAGAGCGCATCGACGCCGCCGGCGAGCACAAGCTGCGAGCGCCCGGCGAGGATGTTGTTGATCGCCGAATCGAGCGCCTGCATGCCGGAGGCGCAGTTGCGCATCACGGTCCAGCCCGGCACGGCTTGGCCGCAGCCCATGCGCAGCGCGACGACGCGGCCGATATTTACCTCGTCGGGCGAGGGCGAGGCGCAGCCGAGAATCACCTCGTCGAGCTCATGCGGCGCAAAAGGCTGACGCACGAGCAAGGCGCGGCCTGCTGCCGTCGCAAGATCGGCGGCTGCGAACGGACCTGGCGTATTGCGCGATTTGAGAAACGGCGTGCGGGCGCCGTCGATGATGTAGATCGCCTGTTTCATGGGTTTCCTTTACCAGATGAAGGGTGCCGCAAAGAGCGCCCCGTTATCCGTGCGAAGACGCAAGCAGCACATGCGTCTTCGCATTGTCCGATCAGGCCGCTACGCGTTCTACGCTCGGTGCGACAAGATCGGCCGGCCGCACATGCGCCTCTGCGTTGCCGATGCCGAAATCCTGCGGGAAATCGTCGACGCGGATCACCTTGGCACGTAGCGCATCGCGGCGCGCCAGGAGATCGGCTTCGTCGTGCGACACCACGCCTGCGGCAAGCGCCTGGGCAATAATTTCGTTCGGCACTCGGGCGCTCAACTTGCCAGACTTCTGCGCCGCGCGCAGCTTCGTTTCGATGGCTTCCGCCGCGACTGAGGCTTCCAGTGCGAGTTCGAGCGCGCCGAGCGGGTCTTCCTCGTTGCTGCGATCGACGAAGGTGTTGCGCGTCAGGCGCTCGCGTGTTTCGCTCGGCGTGATCATGATTGTGGCGATCTTGTGGCCTAGCTTGTCCGACGGTACGACGTACGGGCGACCGAGCGGAAAGATCATCCGCCGCAGCACAAAGGCGATGAAGCGGTTGGGGAAATTCGAGATCACGCCCTCGAACGCGCTCTGGGCGCGGAACATCGCATCCCAGATCGCCCAGTGCAGCAATGGCGCATCGGCGGCCGGCCGGCCATCTTCCTCGTAACGCTTGAGAGTGGCCGAACAGAGGTACATCTGCGACAGAATGTCGCCAAGGCGGGCCGAGAGCTTTTCCTTGCGCTTGAGATCGCCGCCCATCGTCAGCATCGAAACGTCTGCGAGGAAAGCAAAGGCCGCCGAGAAGCGTGTGAGTTGTTGGTAATAGCGGCGCGTTTCCGGCGCAACGTCCGGTGTGCCGACCCAGTGCGAGCCGGTCAAGCCATGCACAAGGGCGCGCGCGGCATTGCTGACGGTAAATCCGATATGCCCGAACAATGCGCCGTCGAACGTTGCGAGGCCGCGTGCGTTGTCTTCGTCGTGCGCCGCCTGCATTTCGCGCAACACGTATGGATGGCAGCGAATCGCGCCTTGGCCGAAAATGATCAGGCTGCGCGTCAGGATGTTCGCGCCTTCCACCGTGATGCCAATCGGGAGCTGTTGATAGGCGCGGCCGAGGAAATTCTGCGGCCCCAGGCAAATACCCTTGCCGCCGAGAATGTCCATGCCGTCGATAACCGCTTGGCGGGCGCGCTCGGTGAGGTGGTATTTGACGATTGCCGAGGCGACGGAAGGCTTCTCGCCCAGGTCTATCGCGCCTGCGGTGAATTGGCGTGCGGCGTCGCACATATAGAGGTTGCCGCCGATGCGTGCGAGCGGTTCCTCTATGCCTTCGAACTTGCCGATTGCGGTCTTGAACTGGACGCGTACGCGCGAATAGGCACCGACCCCTTTGGCCGTGAGCCGCATCATGCCGGTGTGCGAACCCGGCAGCGAGATCGAGCGGCCCGCCGCGAGGCATTCCATTAACATGCGCCAGCCTTGGCCCGCCATCTTCGGGCCGCCGATGATGAATTCCAACGGCATGAAGACGTCGTTGCCCCAGTTGGGACCGTTCTGGAACACGGCGTTGAGCGGAAAGTGGCGGCGGCCGATGTTGACGCCCGGATGGTCGTGCGGCACCAGCGCGCAGGTGATGCCTATGTCCTCGACATCGCCGAGCAGGTGGTCCGGGTCGAACAAACGGAACGCGAGGCCGAGCACCGTGCAGATCGGGCCGAGCGTGATGTAGCGCTTGTCCCATGTCACGCGCATGCCGAGCACTTCGCGGCCTTGGTATTGGCCTTTGCAGATCACGCCACGGTCGGGAATCGAAGCGGCGTCGGAGCCGGCGACCGGGCTGGTCAGCGCGAAAGCCGGGATTTCGATGCCTTGCGCAAGACGCGGCAGATAGTGGCGCTTCTGCTCGTCGGTGCCATAGTGCAGCAGCAGCTCGGCCGGGCCGAGCGAGTTCGGCACCATGACGCTGACCGCCGAAGCCGAGGAGCGCGTCGCGAGCTTGGTCACAACTTCGGAATGGGCGAAGGCCGAGAAGCCTTTGCCGCCGTATTCCTTCGGAATGATCATGCCGAGGAAGCCTTTGTCCTTGATGTACCGCCAGACATCGGCCGACATGTCGTTGTGGACATGCGTCGTCTGCCAATCGCTCACCATGCGGCAGAGTTCTTCGGTTTCGAAGTCGAGGAAGTGCTTTTCTTCGGCATTGAGCACGGGCGTCGGAATATCCAGCATGCGCTGCCAGTTCGGGCGACCAGCGAAGAGTTCGCCTTCCCACCAGACCGTACCGGCTTCGAGCGCTGTTTTCTCAGTATCCGACATCGCCGGCAGGATTTTCCGGTAGGTATTGAAGAGTGGCCGACTGATCAAGGCACGGCGCAGCGGCGCGAGCATGAAGAGCCCCAGTACGACGACATAGACACCAAGCGCGATGGAGCTTGTCGTCTGCGACCAGGCGTTAAGCCATGAAGCACCGGCCAGCCAGGCCACGCCGACAAGCAGCCAGGCTGTCAGCGGCGCGCGCCAGAAGGCGAGCGCGATTGCGATCAGCGGCAGCAAGCAAACCAGAACCCAGAACATTCGCAGTCTCCTAAAGCGTTAAGCATGTGTGGCGTCGGGGCCGTCGTTCGCGTCCGCATCCTCGGATCGCGCGGCCGTTGCCGGTGTGTGCAGGCGCAAAGACTCCACCAGGGGTGCCCGCAAACCCCCGAGCAGAAATGCCATCAGGCGTGGTCCGAGTTTGGCTGGATCGTCGTCCAGCTCGCGCACGGCCAGCTTGAGTGCGTCGATTCCCGAGATCGCGTAGGAGACTGCGCCCATCATGAAATGCAGTCGCCACAGAATCTCCGACACCGGCACGCCGGGTAGCGCCTTGTAAAGCGCATCGGCGTAACGGTTCATTACATCAGCGTATTCTTCTGCCATGAAGCGGCGGACGAACTGGGTCGGTTCCGTGTAGGTTCGGCCGAGCAGGCGCATGAAGGTGTGGCCGCCATGCTCGGTATCGGCCGCCATCGCAAGCGCGGGTCCGAAAAAACCTTCGAGAATCCGGCTCGGTTTGAGCGGAACACCGTTGGCTTCCGCTTCCAGCGCCGCAAGCGCCGCGACGCGCGCACGATTCAATTGTTCGATCCGGCGCTGGAACACGGCCTGGAACAAAGCTTCCTTGGTGCCGAAGTGGTAATTCGCTGCAGCAAGATTGACCCCTGCCTGGCCCGTGATCATCCGCATCGAGGTGCCGTCGAAGCCATGCTCGGTGAATAGCACTTCCGCTACGTCGAGGATGCGTTCGCGCGTATCTCGTGTATCCGTTCCGGTTTGCGATTGAGTATCCACGGGGTCTCTGGTTTCAAACAATCGTTTTAATCATACGTTGGACTGAATTGCTGTCAACAAATTTCCATACGCATACGTGTGCATCGAGACACTGACCACGAATCGGCAGCGGGCGCTCTTACAATGCATCAATGAGACATGCATCGAACCGGCCCCTGCCGGCGCCCGCGAGCGGCGAACGTCGCGACTGGCAAACCATACGCGCGCTGTTCCCTTATCTTTGGCGCTTTCCGCGACGCGTGAGTTTTGCGCTCGCCTGCCTGATCGGCGCCAAGTTTGCGAACGTCGGCGTCCCGCTGATCTTCAAGGACCTGATCGACAGTCTCGCAATCACGCACGCGCAGGCTTTTGTCGTCGTGCCGGCGGCCCTGTTGCTCGCCTACGGCGCGCTGCGCTTCGCAACTTCGTTATTTACCGAGCTGCGCGAAATCGCGTTCGCGCGCGTGACGCAGGAGGCGGTGCGCAATGTCTCGCTCGAAGTCTTCCGTCATTTGCATGCGCTGTCATTACGTTTCCACCTCGAACGGCAGACTGGCGGACTTACGCGCGACATCGAACGCGGCACGCGCTCTATCGGCTCGCTGATCAGCTATACGCTCTACAGCATCCTGCCGACGTTCGTCGAAATCTCGCTCGTGATCGGCATTTTGCTCAAGCGCTACGAGCCGGGCTTCGCGCTGATAACCTTTGCTACGCTCGTGATCTACATCGGTTTCACGGTCAGCATTACGAACTGGCGCACCGCCTTGCGGCGACAGGCCAACGAACTCGATTCGGCTGCCAATTCGCGGGCAATCGATAGTCTGATCAATTACGAAACCGTAAAGTATTTCAACAACGAGGAATTCGAGGCCAGGCGCTACGACAGCCAGCTCGAACGCTTCATTTCGGCGCAGATTCGCAATCAGTATTCGCTCTCGGCGCTCAATCTTGGGCAGGCGCTGATCATCGTGCTCGGCGTCACGGCGATCATGTGGCGCGCTACGGCCGGCGTGGTTGCCGGCCACATGAGTCTGGGCGACATCGTTCTCGTCAACGCCTTCATGATCCAGCTCTATATTCCGCTGAACTTCCTTGGTGTGATCTACCGCGAGATTCGTCAGGCGCTGACCGATATCGAACGCATGTTCGGACTCTTGGCCACCCACCGCGAAGTCCGCGATGCGCCCACCGCGCGCGAATTACCGGCCGGCCCCGTTGGCGTGCGTTTTGCGCATGTGAACTTCGCTTATGAAGCGCAGCGTCAAATCCTGTTCGATGTGAATTTCGAAGTACCGCCCGGCCGCACCGTCGCGGTCGTCGGGCACTCGGGCTCGGGCAAATCGACGCTGGCGCGCCTGCTCTACCGCTTCTACGACGTGACGGGCGGCAGTCTCGAAGTGGGCGGCAGCGACATCCGCGCGCTCGCGCAAGCCAGTCTGCGCCATGCAATTGGGATTGTTCCGCAGGACACGGTGCTCTTTAACGATACGATTCGCTACAACATCCAGTACGGCAGGCCCGATGCCAGCGAGGCCGAAGTCGCTGCTGCTGCGCGTGCGGCCCAACTACACGATTTCATTGCGGCATTGCCCGAGGGTTATGAAACCCGCGTCGGCGAACGCGGGCTCAAGCTCTCTGGCGGCGAAAAGCAGCGCGTCGCGATTGCCCGCGCCTTGCTCAAGGACCCCGCAATCCTGATCTTCGATGAAGCGACCTCGGCGCTCGATTCGAAAACGGAAAAAGCGATCCAGGCCCAGCTCGAAGCCGCCGCGCGTGGGCGCACCGCAATCGTGATCGCGCATCGACTCTCGACCGTGATGAATGCCGACGAAATCCTTGTGCTCGACGGCGGCCGGATCATCGAGCGCGGCGCGCATGCCGATTTGCTTGCGCGCGATGGCGCCTATACCCAAATGTGGACGCTGCAGCAGCAGGAAGAGGCCGAAATTTTGGCGTAAAGCCCATCAGCTTTCGATTAGGCGGACCCACCGGTCGATGGGCTCCCACTGCGCGAGGTCCTTTTCTACGCGCGCGGGTGAGACATCGAACAAGGTCAGGCCGTGGGCCGCGAGCTGGACGTAGTTTTGGGTGTTGCGCAGGCAGGCGAGCACGGGCAGGCCTACGCTATCGGTAAAGCGGTGCAGTTCTTCCGCTGCGCGTGTGCGCGCATCGACGCGCATGCCGATCAACGCGATGGCGATCCCTTTGGCCGCGCGCAATTCGAGTAGATCATCAAGGAAGGCGCGTGTGGCGAGAATATCGAACAGCGAAGGCTGGATCGGCACGAGGATCGCATCGGCGCGCCGCAGCAGGCCCCGGAGCTTGTCGCCATGCAGACCTGCCGGCGTGTCGATGACTGCGTGCGTCGTGCCCTTGGGCGGGCGCGCCGGTTTGTTCGGATCGAGTTCCCAGCCGTGGATCTTTGCCAGGTCTGTTTGCCTCAATGCGAGCCATTGCCGTGCGGATTGCTGGCAATCGACATCGCCGAGCATGACTTGAACCGGCTCGCCGTTCCGGCGCTGTGCGAGCATCCCGGCCAGATTTGTCGCGAGCGTACTTTTGCCGACGCCCCCCTTCGGATTCGCCACCATCAGGACTCGCACCGCCAACTCCTAGCAACCGGAAACCGCAAGGATAAAGGAAGCCGGTTGTATGAAGGAATCGCAAATCTCTGCATGAACAAATATGAACTGGGCGATGGGCTCAAAAGCAAACGCCCCGGACAGCGCCGGGGCGTTCGTTCTATGCAGCAGGCGGCGCGTGCGATTACTTCGCTTCGCTGCGCGCCTTGACTGCGTCGCCCTTGGTGAAATAGAGGGTTTTGTCGCCCTGGTTCACCCAGACTTGGTTGTGCTCGGCGCCGTTGAACGTCATGTCCTTGCCGCCTTGTTCTTTCGTGTCGCCTTTGTGAATGATGTAGTTCACATCATGCTTGGCGCCAAACTGAACGAGCGGGGCCTGCCAGTAGACGCCGCCTTCGTCGGTCTTGCCTTTCGGCTTGAGCGCCGCGAACCAGTCGACGCCATCGATAGGCGTGCCCCGGCCGCTGCCCGGTACGCCGTTCCAGGCGTGCAGGCCCCAGCCGCCGTAGTTGCCGTCGGCGCGCCAGTAATTGATGGTCACAAAACCTTCGGGAGGGTCGGACTCGTCGGCGAAAGAAGGTAGCGCCGTCGTGGCGAGCGCTACGATTGCAAGGGCTTTCAGGAAATGACGTTTGCTAAACATTTGGGCGGACTCCTCAGAATCTACGAAAGGTCGGAAAGTTCATCGCGCGCGGCCCGCTCTTGCGACAGGCTCCGGCTTCGCCCTTGGGCGTCCGGCATATTTTTTCTAAAAACACGGTAAAAACGAGTCTACCTGGCTAGCCGCAGGCTTTCCAGCTTCGGCAGTCGATTTCCAACGGGAAAGGGCCGGCGTAGCCGGCCCTTTTTACCGATTTACAGCACGTTTACCGCATTGAGTTCGGTAAAGGCCTGCTGAAGCCGGGCGATCATGCTTTCCTGGCCCTTACGCAGCCAGACGCGCGGATCGTAGTACTTCTTGTTCGGTGCATCCGGGCCTTCCGGATTGCCGAGCTGGCCTTGCAGATAGGCTTCCTTGTCCTTGTAGTAACCTCTGATGCCATCCCAGCAGGCCCATTGCGTATCGGTGTCGATATTCATCTTCACCACGCCGTAACCGACGGATTCCTTGATCTCGGCGGCCGTCGAACCCGAGCCGCCGTGGAATACGAAGTTCAGTGAATTCTGCGGCAGATGGAATTTCTCGGCGACATACTTCTGCGAGTTATCGAGAATCTTCGGCGTGAGCTTCACGTTGCCGGGCTTGTACACACCGTGGACGTTGCCGAACGAGGCCGCAATCGTGAAACGCTTGCTGACCTTCGATAGCGTTTCGTAGGCCAGCGCGACGTCTTCCGGTTGCGTGTAGAGCGAGGACTGATCGATACCGGAGTTGTCGACGCCGTCTTCCTCGCCGCCGGTCACGCCGAGTTCGATTTCCAGCGTCATGCCGAGCCGGGTCATGCGTTCGAGATACTTCGCGCAGATTTCGAGGTTCTCGTGCAGAGGTTCTTCCGACAGGTCGAGCATATGCGAGGAGAACAAGGGTTTGCCGGTTTCCTTGAAGTGCTTCTCTCCGGCGTCGAGCAGGCCGTCGATCCAGGGCAAAAGCTTTTTCGCGGCATGATCGGTGTGCACGATGACCGGCACGCCGTAAGACTCGGCGACTGCGTGGACATGCTTTGCGCCCGAGACTGCGCCGAGGATCGCCGCCTTCTGGCCTTCGAGCTTGAGCCCCTTGCCGGCGATGAATTGTGCGCCGCCATTAGAAAACTGAATGACGACCGGCGACTTAACCTTTGCAGCTGCTTCGAGCACGGCGTTGATCGAGTCGGTGCCGACGCAATTGACTGCCGGCAGCGCGAAGTGATTGGCCTTCGCAATTTCGAACAACTTCTGCACATCGTCGCCCGTAACGACACCGGGCTTGAGAAAATCAAAAACCTTCGACATGGCTACTCCCTTGAACTGTGGGTTGTATCAGTGGTGCTCGCCGATCCGGACGACCTTGAGGCTGTTGGTACCGCCCGATTGCCCGATCGGCTCGCCGACCGTGAAGACGACGATGTCGCCCTGCTTCACGACCTTGGCCTTAAGCAGCATTTTTTCGGTGTCGCGCAGCAGGCGATCGCGATCCATGCCGTTTTGCGGCGGAGTCAGGATCGGATAGACCTCGCGCATCAGCGCGACCTTGCGCACCGTGTCCTCGTCCGGGGTCAGCGCATAGATCGGTACGCCAGAATTCAGGCGGCTCATCCAGAGCGCCGTCGAACCCGATTGGGTCAGCGCCGCGATGGCGGTTGCGCCCATGTGGTGGGCGGTCAGCAGGGCTGCCATGGCGATCGACTGGTCGATGCGGCTGAAGCTGCGGTCGAGGAATTCCTGGTCGAGGCGGATGGGATTGAACTTTTCCGCCTCGGTTGCGACGCGTGCCATGGTTTCCACGGTTTCGACCGGGAATTTGCCGGCGGCCGTTTCGGCCGAGAGCATGACCGCATCGGTGCCGTCGAGTACGGCGTTGGCGACGTCGGAGACTTCCGCACGCGTCGGCACCGGGCTCGAAATCATCGATTCCATCATCTGGGTTGCGGTGATCGTGAGCTTGTTCATTTCGCGCGCCGTGCGGATCATGCGCTTTTGTAGCGCCGGCACAGCCGCTTCGCCAACTTCGACCGCGAGGTCGCCGCGCGCAACCATGATGCCGTCGCAAGCGTTGAGAATTTCTTCCAGCACATGCGGTTCGACGGCCTCGGTCCGCTCGATCTTCGCAATCGTCAGCGCCTGGCCGCCAGCCGCACGCATCAATGTTTTGGCCATATACATGTCGGCCGCGCTCTTGGGGAAGGACACGGCGAGGAAGTCCACGCCCATCATGGCCGCCGTCTTGATGTCCTCCATGTCCTTGGCGGTCAGCGCCGGTGCCGTGAGGCCACCGCCCTTGCGGTTGATGCCCTTGTTGTTCGAGAGGTCGCCGCCCTGGATCACCTTGGTGTGGATCTCGGTGCCGCGAACTTTTTCGACCTCAAGCGTGATCTTGCCGTCGTCGAGCAGCAGAATCGTGCCCTGCGTGACATCGCGCGGCAGATCCTTGTAATCGAGGCCGACGCGTTCGTCATTGCCGAGTTCGCAGGCGGCGTCGAGGACGAACTTGGCGCCCTTTTCGAGGAAGGTCTTGCCGTTTTCGAATTTGCCGACGCGAATCTTCGGTCCTTGCAGATCGCCCAAGATACCGACTGTGCGGCCGACCTTGGCTGCGGCTTCGCGAACGAGCTTGGCACGGTTGATGTGATCTTCCACGGTTCCGTGCGAAAAATTCATACGTACCACGTCGACGCCGGCAGCGATCATGCGCTCCAGCGTGTCGGCATCCGAACTCGATGGTCCGAGCGTGGCGACGATTTTGGTATGGCGTTGCATCCGAACTCCTTGGGGGACTTGCGTGACGGCATGGCCGTCACAGGGGAAAGAGGAAGCTTTGCGTAGCGCGGCGTTCTGCTTACGGGGGGCGCTGCGAACGCGGGACGGCGGATCGGCCGCCGCCCCTTGCGTGATCAGCCGTTCGCGCGTTTGCTCAAGGCATCGACTGCCGGCAGAACCTTGCCCTCGAGGAATTCGAGGAAAGCGCCGCCGCCTGTTGAAATGTAGCCGACCTTATCGGTAATGCCGAACTTACCGATCGCCGCGACGGTGTCGCCGCCTCCAGCAATCGAAAATGCCTTGGAATTGGCAATTGCGTGCGCGATGGCGCGGGTGCCGCCGGCGAACTGGTCGAACTCGAACACACCGACCGGGCCGTTCCAGACCACAGTGCCGGCTGCGGCCAATTGCGTTGCGAGTTGTGCGGCGCTTTGCGGGCCGATGTCGAGAATCATCTCGTCGGCTGCGACGTCCTTGGCATCCTTGGTTGTCGCCGCAGCCGTGGCCGAGAATTCCTTGGCGACGACGACGTCGGTCGGGATCGGCACCGAAGCGCCGCGAGCCGCCATTTTGTCGATGATGCGGCGCGCTTCGGGTAGCAGATCGGCTTCCATCAGCGACTTGCCGACCGGTAGGCCGACGGCCGCCATGAAGGTGTTGGCTATGCCGCCGCCGACGATCAGTTGATCGACCTTATCGGCAAGGCTGTCGAGGATCGTGAGCTTGGTCGAAACCTTGGAGCCAGCGACGATTGCGACAAGCGGGCGTGCGGGATTGCCGAGCGCACGGCCGATGGCTTCGAGTTCGGCGGCCATCAGCGGGCCGGCGCAGGCGACGGGCGCAGCCAGCGCGAGCGCGTGCGTCGTGGCTTCGGCGCGGTGGGCAGTGCCGAAGGCGTCATTGACGTAAACATCGCAGAGCTTGGCCATTTTGGCGGCCAGTTCTTCGTTATTTTTTTTCTCGCCTTTGTTGACGCGGCAGTTTTCGAGCACGACGACTTCACCGGGTTTGACTTCAAAACCCCCGTCCACCCAGTTTTGCACGAGGCGCACCGGCTGATTGAGGAGTTCGGATAGGCGTGCGGCGCAAGGGGCGAGCGAATCCTCGGACTTGAACTCGCCTTCGGTCGGACGGCCGAGGTGGGACGTGACCATCACGCCTGCGCCTTTTGCCAGCGCCATTTTGATGCCGGTGACCGATGCGCGGATACGCGTATCGTCGGTGATATTGCCGGCGTCGTCCTGCGGGACGTTCATGTCGGCTCGAATGAAAACGCGCTTGCCCGCGAGATCCAGTTCGGACAATTTCTTGAATTGCATGGCAGTTTTCTCGATTAAAGGAGTGGAGTGCCGGCGATTGCCAGTGCGTAAGTACAGCGCGTGTATTCGCTTACCGGCGCTGCTCGATATTGCAAAAAAACACGGAGGATGCAGCGGGAAATCCAGCTACACGCCTCCGTGTTCGTTCATGCCGAAAACCGATGAATTACTTGGCGACGACGCGGACCATTTCCAGCACCTTGTTGGAATAGCCCCACTCGTTGTCGTACCAGGCGACGAGCTTGACGAAGGTATCGTCGAGCGCAAGACCGGCTTCGGCGTCGAAGACCGAGGTTTGCGCCTCGCCACGGAAATCGGTCGAAACGACCTTCTCGGTCGTGTAGCCGAGCACGCCCTTCATCGGGCCGTCGGAAGCCGCCTTCACGGCGGCGCAGATCTGCTCGTACGTGGCGGCCTTGTTCAGCTCGATCGTTAGGTCGACGACCGAAACGTCGGAGGTCGGCACGCGGAAGGCCATGCCGGTCAGCTTCTTGTTCAGCTCGGGGATGACCTTGCCGACAGCCTTGGCCGCGCCAGTCGAGGACGGAATGATGTTTTCGAGGATGCCGCGACCGCCGCGCCAATCCTTGTTCGAGGGGCCATCGACCGTCTTTTGCGTAGCGGTAGCAGCGTGCACCGTCGTCATCAGGCCGCGCTTGATGCCAAAGGCGTCGTTGATCACCTTGGCCAGCGGGGCCAGACAGTTCGTCGTGCAGGAGGCGTTCGAGATGATGGCTTCGCCGGCGTAGGACGCATGATTCACGCCATAGACGAACATCGGGGTGTCGTCCTTCGACGGCGCCGACTGGATGACTTTTTTGGCGCCCGCCGTGATGTGCTTCTGGCAAGTTTCCTTGGTCAGGAACAGGCCGGTCGCCTCGACGACGATATCGGCGCCGACTTCGTTCCACTTCAGTTCGGCCGGGTCTTTGACCGCGGTGAGGCGGATCTTGTTGCCATTGACGATCAGCGTGTTGCCATCGACTGCGATCTCGCCTTTGAAGCGACCATGCACGGAGTCGTACTTCAGCATGTAAGCGAGATAGTCGGGTTCGAGCAGGTCGTTGATGCCGACGATTTCGATGTCCTTGAAATTTTGCACCGCAGCGCGGAACACCATGCGACCGATACGACCAAATCCGTTGATACCAACCTTGATAGCCATTGTGTTCTCCTGATTCATAGGGAAGAGGGAGGGTCAGTCCTGCACGTTCATCCGGACGCTGTTGCCGCGCCCTCGGAACTTCGAGCCCGCTTGCCGAAGGGCCACGGCGAAAGCGGGCGAGCAAAACAATAAGAGTTTACAGCAACTCTTCGACGGCCTTCTTGACGCAATCCGGGGTGAAGCCGAAATGCTCGAACAATTCGCCAGCGGGCGCCGACTCCCCAAAATGATCGAGGCCCAATACCTTGCCTTGCGTGCCGACATACCGATACCAAATTGCCGTTACGCCTGCCTCAACAGCGACTTTCGGGATTCCCTCGGGCAGCACACTTGATTTGTAGTCTGCATCCTGACGATCGAAAATATTTGTGCACGGCATCGATACGACGCGCACTGCGATATTCGCGTCGGCGAGCAATTTCTGGGCTTGCAAGGCGAGCCCGATTTCCGAGCCGGTCGCGATGATGATCGCGCGCGCGTTCGCGGCGTCCGCAATCACATAGCCACCGCGGCGGATTGTCGCAAGCTGCGCCGCAGACCGTGGAACGAAAGCGAGGTTCTGGCGCGAAAGCGCCAGCAGGCTGGGCCCGTCGCGGCGCTCGATGGCGTACGCCCAGGCCACGGCCGTCTCGGTCGTATCGCAGGGGCGCCAGACATCGAGATTCGGGATCAGACGCAGGCTGGCGACGTGCTCGACCGGCTGATGGGTCGGACCGTCTTCGCCGAGGCCGATCGAATCGTGTGTGTAGACCATGATCTGACGCTGCTTCATCAGCGCTGCCATGCGGATCGCATTGCGTGCGTAATCCGAGAAGACGAGGAAGGTTGCCGTATAGGGTATCAGGCCGCCGTGGAGGCCGAGGCCGTTGGCAATCGCCGTCATGCCGAATTCGCGCACGCCATAATGGATGTAGTTGCCGCCTTGGTCGCGTGTAATGCTTTTGGAGCCGGACCAGATCGTCAGATTGGAGCCGGCCAGGTCGGCCGAGCCGCCGATGAGTTCGGGCAGCTTGGGCGCGAAGGCTTCGATGGTGTTCTGGCTGGCCTTGCGCGTGGCGATTGTTTCGGCCTTTTCGATGATCCTGGCGATTGCCGCATCGCGCTGCGCCGCCCAGTCCGTGGGCAAGTCGCCGGCCATGCGGCGTGCGAAATCGACGGCGAGTTCGGGATAGGCCGCGCGGTAGGCGGCGAACTTTGCGTTCCATTCGGCTTCGCGTGCCGCGCCGGCTTCGCACGCGTTCCACGCCGCATAGACTTCGGACGGCACTTCGAACGGTGGGTGGCTCCAGCCGATGACGCGGCGGGCGGCTTCGACCTCGGCCGCGCCTAGCGCCGCGCCGTGCGCGTCGTGGCTATTGGCCTTGTTCGGCGCGCCCATCCCGATGATGGTTTTACAGACGATCAGGCTGGGCTTCGTGGTTTCGGCTTTGGCGGCGATGGTAGCCGCTTCGATTGCGGCTGGGTCGTGGCCGTCGATCGGGCCGATTACCTGCCAGCCGTAGGCTTCGAAACGCTTAACGGTGTCGTCGGTGAACCAACCCGCCACATGACCATCGATTGAAATGCCGTTGTCGTCGTAATAGGCGATCAGCTTGGCCAGACCCCAGGTTCCCGCAAGCGAGCACGCCTCGTGCGAGATGCCTTCCATCAGACAGCCGTCGCCGAGGAAAACATAGGTGTGGTGATCGACGATTGCGTGTCCGGGGCGGTTGAATTCCGACGCGAGCAGCTTTTCCGCGAGCGCGAAGCCGACTGCGTTCGCCAAGCCTTGGCCGAGCGGGCCGGTCGTGGTTTCCACGCCTGCCGTGTAGCCGACTTCCGGATGGCCCGGCGTGCGCGAATGCATCTGGCGGAAGTTCTTCAGATCCTCGATTGTTACGTCGTAGCCGGTCAGATGGAGCAGCGCATAGATCAGCATCGAACCGTGGCCGTTCGACAGGATGAAGCGGTCGCGATCGGCCCAGTGCGGATTGGCAGGGTTGTGACGCAGATGGCGGCGCCACAGCACTTCGGCAATCTCGGCCATGCCCATCGGCATTCCGGGATGGCCGGAATTGGCTTTCTGAACGGCATCCATCGCGAGGGCGCGGATCGCGCCGGTGATCGGAGTGAAGACGGGAAGCGGACGATTGATCGACATGGCGCGAGCTTTCGAGCGGAAAGGATAGGCGCCGGACGGCGCGGAAAGATCGCGATTATCAAGCAAAAGCGACCTGCCGGGAATGTCGGTACGAATAGCGCCGGTTTATCCGCCCATTGCAGCGCGGCGCGCCTCGACGAGGCTCAAGATCAATGGCGTAAGGATGATCTGGATGGCCAGATCCATCTTGCCGCCCGGCACTACGAGTGTGTTCGGCCGGCTCATCCAGGCGCCGGCGAGCATCCTGAGCAGGTATGGGAAATCGACCGAATGCGGATCGCGGAAGCGGATAACGACAATCGACTCGTCCTGCGTCGGCACGTCGCGGGCGATAAAGGGGTTCGAGGTATCGACGACCGGCACGCGCTGGAAATTGATATGCGTGCGTGCGAACTGCGGGACGATGTAATGAATATAGTCCGGCATGCGGCGCAGGATCGTGTCCTGCACGGCTTCCTTCGAATAGCCGCGCTCGCGCGTATCGCGCAAAAGCTTTTGTATCCATTCGAGATTGATGATGGGCACGACGCCGATCAAAAGGTCGACATGCCGTGCGATATCGATTGCATCGGTCACCACGCCGCCGTGCAGGCCTTCATAGAATAGACAATCAGTGTTGGCGGGCAGGTCTTCCCACTGCGTGAAGCCGCCCTGTGGCGTTTGCCACGAGGCGGCTTCGGCCGGATCGTGAATATAGCGGCGCGTTTTTGCGCATCCTGTCGTGCCATAACTACGAAAGCAGTTTTCCAGCTCGTCGAATAGATTGCCCTCTGGCCCGAAGTGGCTGATTCGCGGGCGTGCGCCCTGTTCGCCGAGCTGAACTTCGCGCGTCATCGTGTCGTGGTCGTACCGATGAAAGGCATCGCCCGCAACGAGGGCAGCACGGATGTGTTCGCGCCGGAAGATCCATTCGAAACTTCGCTGCGCGGTCGTTGTGCCGGCGCCGGACGAGCCGGTCACGGCAATGATTGGATGCTTGACCGACATGCGCGTCCCCGTTTGGCTGGTTGCGGATTTCGATAGTAGCCAAGTGCCTGTCCGGCAGACAAGCAGCTCAGTCCGGTTCAGCGCGAGGCGTGTCCGAGCCAGGCCAGCCACTCGACATGCAGCGCCGGGGTTGCGGCAACCGCCACGGCTTGTTTGGCCAGTGGGTCGGCTGCCAGCGGCGCGCCGGCAAGCGTGCTGGCGAGGCCGCCGGCTTCTTCGATGAGCAGGCTGCCGGCGGCAAAATCCCAGAGCATCTGGCCGCCGTGCAGGTAGACATCGAGCCGGCCCGCCGCGACATAGCACCATTCGAGCGCGCTCGATCCGAAATTACGCACCGAATAACACGGCGGCCTGACCGCGAGGTTCGCGGCGAGCGCAGCAGGCAGGCGTTTCATATCGGCGCCGGCCACCGCCTCGGACAGCCGGGCGGCGCAGTGGCGCAGCGGCAGCCGGATGCCATTGAGCCAGGCGCCCGCGCCGCGTGCCGCGTAAAAGGATTCGTCGGCAATCGGGTTGTAGACGACGCCAAATTGCGTGATGCCATCGACGAGATAGGCCACAGAGAGGCTGAAAATCGGGATGCCGTTGGCAAAATTCGTGGTGCCGTCTACGGGATCGATCACCCAGAGCCCTTTGCTGCCCGCCTCCCAGACCTCTCGCTGTTGAGTCGGGCTCATTTCCTCGCCGAGCACGGGCGCGTTGCACACTTCGGGCAGGTTTTGTGCGAGCGCATGCTGGGTCAGTTCGTCCGCTTCGGTCAGCGCGCTGCCATCGGCTTTCGCTGCCCGCACGGTCTTCAGGTAGCGCGGCATCGTGACTTCGCGCGCGATTTCGCGCACCACTGAGTCGAGCGCGCGAACCGAGGCAAGTTGCGACATTCAGGCCTCCTTCCATTTGATCGAGCAGCCTATGCTCGCGACCTGCTGCGCCGGACCGTGGCCGGTCGCGGCGATCTGGCGCAGTGCTTCGAAGAGTTCGCGGCGCGCATCCGGCGGCGCGGGCTGCTTGCCCGATGCGTCGAGCCGGCCACGGTACTGCAGGTCGAGCTGCGCGTCATAGCCGAAGAAGTCCGGCGTGCAGACCGCGCCGTAGGCGCGAGCGACGTCCTGGCTGGCGTCGATCAGGTAGGGAAACGGGAAGTGTTTCTCGCGGGCGAAAACGGCCATGTTTTCGAAACTGTCCTCGGGATACTCGCGCGGATCGTTCGACATGATCGCGACGCTGCCCACGCCGAGTGTCGCGAGTTCGCGGCAATCGCGGACAATACGCTCGATCACGGCCTTCACGTACGGGCAGTGGTTGCAGATGAACATCACGAGCAGGCCGTTCGGCCCGCGACAGGAAGCCAAATCGTGCAGGCGACCGTCGGTGCCGGGCAGCGTGAAATCGAGGGCAGGCGCGCCGAAGGCGCAAAGAGGTGTTGCGGTGCTGACCACAGGAATCTCCGCAGAAGTCGCGAACTTATAATAGTGCAATGTTGCCTCGATTCTTTTGCCCAGCGCTGGCCTCGGCCGGCGAAGAAATGACCTTGCCCGCCGCCGCCGCGCATCATGCCGATCGCGTGTTGCGCCTACGACCTGGCCAGCATGTGCTGCTCTTCGATGGTGAGGGGGGCGAAGCGCGCGCGCAAATCCTTGCGTTCGGGCGCGATTCCCGCGTCCGGATCGATGTGCTTGCCCAGATGGATCGCGAACCGCCGCTTTCGATTACGCTCGTGCAAGCCTTGGCGACTGGCGACAAGATGGACTGGATTGTGCAAAAAGCCGTCGAACTCGGGGTCGCGTGTTTCCAGCCGGTGAGCGCGGAACGCAGCGTGCTGCGGCTAGACGGCGAACGCGCGGCAAAGCGCGTCGAACATTGGCGCCAGGTAGCGATTGCGGCGGCCGAGCAGTGCGGGCGCAATCGTCTGATGCGCCTCGAACCGCTTATCGGCCTGCCGCAATGGTTGGCGGTCTCGCACGGCATGTCGCGCTGGATGCTCGACCCGCAAGCCGGCGTGCGCTTGTCGGCGAAGCCTGCGCCGAAAGCGCCGGTGGCGCTTTTGATCGGCCCCGAAGGCGGTTGGGCCGAAGGCGAACTTATGGCCTTGCAGGCGGCTGGATGCGAAGAGGTTTCGCTAGGGCCCCGTGTGCTGCGGACCGAAACGGCTGGTGTGGCGGCGATGGCGGCCATGCTGGCGCTGTGGGGCGATTTCTGAAACAGGGGAGGCGCGGGCGCAGCCCGGGTTTTCATCGTACGGCGCTTTGAGTAAAAGCGTAGAACGAAATAATCGAAAGGCGAGCAATGCAGGCTTCGGACGCGCAGGAGAACCGGGTTCTCAGCGAGGGTATTTCGGCGGCAACGATGATGAATGAATCGGATGCGATCCGTTTCGTAGACTGGGTGCGAAGCGCCGCCCCGTACGTGCACGGCTTTCGTGGCAAGACTTTCGTGTTGGGTTTTGGCGGCGAAGTCGCCGAAGGCGACCGGCTCGACAAGCTCTGCTATGACTGCAACCTGCTGGCTGCACTCGGTGTGCGCCTCGTGCTGGTGCATGGCGCGCGACCACAGATCGAAGAGGAACTCGCGCGGCGCAACTTAGCCTCGAAGCTGCACGGCGGCATCCGCGTGACCGATGCCGAGGCGCTCGAATGCGTCAAAGCGGCAATCGGGATTTCGCGGATCGAAATCGAGGCGCGGCTTTCGCAAGGCTTGCCGAATACGCCGATGGCCGGGGCCTGGATGCGCGTGACCGGCGGCAACTTCGTCACCGCAAAACCGATGGGCGTTGTCGATGGTGTCGACTTTCAATACACGGGCCGCGTGCGCAAGGTCATCGCCGAAGAGATCGAGGCCGATCTCGATCAGCAGAACGTTGTGTTGATTTCCTCGCTGGGGGTCTCGCCCTCGGGCGAGATTTTCAATCTTGCGATGGAGGAGCTCGCCGAGGCCGTCGCGACGGCGCTGAAGGCCGAGAAGCTGATCTACCTGTGCGATGCGCCAGGGCTGCTCGACGAGGAAGGCCGCTTGATCGAAGCGATTACGGCCGACGAGGCCGAGCGCATGTTCCGCGAGGACAAGGGGCTGACCGAGGACATGCACCTCTTTCTGCCGCGCGCGATCAACGCGGTGCGCAACGGCGTGACGCGCGCGCACTTGATCGATCGCGACAAGGACGGTGCGCTGTTGCTCGAATTCTTCACGCGGCAGGGGGTTGGCACGATGGTGACGCGCGAGACGCTTGCGCGTTTCCGCGAAGCCTCGGTCGAGGATGTCGGTGCGCTGCTCTCCATCATCGCGCCGCTCGAAGCCGACGGCACGCTGGTACGGCGCTCGCGCGAACTCATCGAAATGGAGGCCAATCGCTTCTCGGTCGTCGATCATGACGGCGTGATCGTCGGTTGCGCCGCGCTCTATCCGTTCTCCGAGGAGCGCGCGGCGGAACTGGCCTGTCTGGCCGTGACGCCGCAATTTCGCCGTGGCGGCTTGGGCGAACGCCTGATGCAGCACATCGAACAGCGTGCGCGCGCCTGCGGCCTGACTCGCTTGTTCGTGCTCACGACGCGCACCGAGCATTGGTTCCGCGAGCGTGGGTTCGTCGAAGTCTCGCCCGACGAACTGCCGCAACAAAAGCGCGAACTCTATAACTTACAGCGCCGCTCGAAGGTCCTCGCGAAAACGCTTTGAGGGCTGCCCAGTCGCTTTGCAATCAAATCTGCCTGGTCCGCTAAATTGCATTCAACCGATACAATTCGAGCTTGAGCGAACGCCCGTTGGGCGTTCTGGTTTCAGTCTTGTTGCAGCTAACCCCATGCATGGCGGGGCTGATGTTGCAACGCACGGTCAGAAAAGGAATGCCATGACTCGTATGGTCAATTGCGTGAAGCTCGGCTGCGAGGCCGAGGGCTTAGATCGCCCGCCTTACCCGGGCGCGCTCGGTTTACGTGTGTACGAAAGCGTCTCAAAAGAGGCTTGGGCCGGTTGGATCAAACATCAAACGATGTTAATCAACGAAAATCGGCTGAATCTCATGGACGCGCGCGCACGCAAATATCTTGCCGAGCAGATGGAGAAATACTTCTTCGGTGCCGGTGCGGATCAGGTTTCGGGATATGTGCCGCCGGCTGCTTGAGCAATAGCGACGATTTTCGGGAGTACGGATGAATCAGGATCTGTTTCAATGGAGCGACGACTTCAATATCGGACTCCCCAAAATCGACGAACAGCACAAAGAACTGGTTCGTCTGCTTAACGCCTTGCATATCGCCTTGCGCGAACAAAGTGCGCCGGAAGATAGCCGGGAAATCCTGGATACGCTGGCCGACCATACGCGCATGCACTTTGCCGTCGAGGAAGGAATGATGCGCGTCTCGGAGTATCCGGGCTTGGCGGGGCACAAACAGAATCACGCGGATCTGCTGGGCCAGGTGCGGGCGTTACAGAACAAGCTCGATGCGGGGCAGGCGACGATCAGCTTTGAATTGCTGCACTTCCTCAAACACTGGCTGATCCATCACATCAACGAATCCGATAAGTACTTCGGCGACTACTATTGCGCCTCGGACGATCAATTGTTCGGCGTCGGTTTACCGCAGGATTCGCTGGGTGTGCGCAAGCCTTGGTGGAAGCTCTGGTAAGCCGGAGGCCGGCGCGTAGTTCAGGCGGCGGACCTCATGCGATTTCGACCGATTCGAGCATGCGCTCGAATTCGCGAGCCGGGCAGGGCCGACTCACCAGATAGCCCTGGATTGCCTCGCAGCCTGCATCGCGCAGAAATACGAGTTGTTCCTGAGTTTCCACGCCCTCGGCAGTGACTTCGAGCTGGAAGGTGCGCGCCAGTTGCAAGATCGTACGCGTGATTGCCGTATCGCCCGAATCGGTCGGCAGACCGTCAACGAAGCTACGGTCGATCTTGAGCCGGTGGATCGGGAGCTGTTTCAGGTAAGCCAGGCTCGAATAGCCGGTGCCGAAGTCGTCGACGGCAAGTTGGATGCCGAGTTCGCGAATCTGGCCGAGCACGGTCAAAATGCTCTCGATGTCGGCCATAAGGATGCCTTCGGTGAGTTCGAGTTCGAGCGCGTCGCCGGGCACGTCGGCTTCATGAAGCCAAGCTTTGAGTTGTTCGACGAAGCGGGGGTTTGCGAGCTGGATTCCTGAAATATTGATGGCGAGTCTGAGCGACGTATGACCGCAGCGCCGCCAGAAGGCCAGTTGCGCGAGCCCGGTCCGGATCACCCATTTGCCTAGCGGTTCGATCAAACCGGCCTGCTCGGCGATGGGAATGAACAGTGCAGGCGAGATCGGCATTTCCTCGGTGTCGCGCAGGCGGACCAAGGCCTCGGCGCCGATCACCTGACCGCTCTTCGTATCGCAGACGGGCTGGTAGTGAAGTTCGAAATCGCCGGTTTCGAGCGCTTCGCGCAGGCGCAGTTCGATCTTGCGCCGCCGCGCCGCGTCGCTGGCGAGTGCCTCGTGAAACCAGCAATAGCGGTTGCGTCCGGCTTTTTTAGCCTCGTGCATCGCGATGTCGGCATGCTTGATGAGCGTGAGCCTGTCGCTACCGTGCTCCGGATAGTTCGCGATGCCGATACTCGTGCTGATCACATACTTCGTGCCGGCGATCATGTAGGGGCTGTCGATAGCCTGTTCGATCCGTTGCACCAGCATGTCGATCGCCGTGACGTCCATTCCCGGCATCGGCTTGAGCAGCAGGAATTCGTCGCCGCCGAGCCGCACCAGCAGATCGTTGGAATTCGTTTCGGCGGAAAGCCGCTTGGCGAGCTGGCGTAACAACTCATCGCCAACGGCATGGCCATCGGTGTCGTTGATGCTCTTGAAATTGTCGAGATCGAGCGAGAGTGCGGCAAAGCTCGGATTCCGCTGCGCGAAGGCATCGAACCGATCTTCGAGGAGGCGCCGGTTGTAAAGCCCGGTCAAAGGATCGTTGTGGGCGAGAAAGTCGACATGCTGCGCGTAGTGTTTGTATGGCGTAATGTCGCGTGCGATACCGACTGTGCCGATGACCTCTCCGTTGACGCCGAAAACGGGCGCCTTGACTGTTTCGATCCAGGTAGTACCACCCTCGCCGTCGATCTGCTCCTCGGCGCGCCGCGTCAAACCGGAGTTTGCGACCACGGAATCTTCTTTCCAGCAGTGGTTGGCCACTTCGGGCGGCAAGACATCGAAATCGCTTTTTCCAACCAGGCTTTCGGAGGCCGTGCCAAAGGTTTCCTGGAATTTGCGGTTGACAACCAGGAGGCGGTGTTCTCGGTCCTTGATCCAGGCGAGATCGTCGATGCAATCCAGCAAAGCTCTCTTGCGCGCTTGCGTGAGTACAAGCGCTGTTTCGGTGGCCTGTCTGCTCTGCCGCTCGCGAACGAGCCTGCTCCGGCAATGCGCTAAGGCAATGCCGAGCAGGGCAATCAGGCCGACGAACGCGGCGGATACGAGCCAATGCAACATATAGGGTTTGGGAGGAGAACGAGGGGCGAGCCCCGCGATTATGGTCTACCCTAATGAACGGCCCGGATATTCGATTCTTGAGTCCAAAGCGTGACAAAGTTCGGACGCTAGAGGTGACAAAGTATTTCGTCCCGCGCGCCGAGAGTCTAGCGGAACAGGCCGCCGAGCGCGGCAAGGCCATCTTGCAGCAACTTATCCGAGTCCTCCAGCGAACCGTTCGGGGTGGCCTGACCCTCAACCTGAGGCAGCACTTGGGCGAGGCCTTGAGCGGCGACGGACGGATCGAGGCCGAGCTTGGCCGCGAGCGCGCCTAGCGCATCGGCCGAAACCGGTTGATTCGCGCCGGTGCCGATCCACGATTGCACGGAATCGCCAAGCCCGGAAGCCGAGAGCTGCTGCAGGAGGCCACTCATACCACTCTGATGGTTTTGCAAAAGCTGCATGGCGAGCTGGATAAGCGTATTGTCGCCGCCGCCCGTGTGCATAGAGCCGGTTAGGACGAAAACGCCTTCGGGGCATGCGCGAGAAATCCGCGGAAAGCACAGGTGCAGCCTCTTCTGCATCCGATAGATGGGCACCTCGAAAAACTCCCGCTTTCGTCGCGACACGGCGCTGTTCGTGAAAATTTTCTCCTTGCATATCAATCATATGCGGCGTCGAAATTTTTCACTCGCGCCTTGTCTCGCTTAGAAACCGAGGTTTTTCGAGACGTCCAGATGCATTTTTCGACTCCGCTACAATCGCGCTTTATTTCCTTGCTTGCGGTCGTTCGAATGAATCAGGATCAGTTAAAGGCGCTCGTGGCGCGTGCTGCGGCGGATTACGTCGAAGAGAAAGCGCCGCGCGGCGGCATTATCGGTGTCGGCACGGGTTCGACTGCGAATCTGTTCATCGACGAACTCGGTCGGCTCAAGGACCGCTTTGCCGGGGTGGTCGCAAGTTCGGAGGCCAGTCGCGAACGGCTCGAAAAGCTGGGTTTTCGTGTCTTCGATCTGAACGAAGTCAGCGAAATTCCGATCTATGTCGATGGCGCGGACGAAATTGATCCGGGCTTGTCGGCGATCAAGGGCGGCGGGGCGGCGCTGACGCGCGAGAAAATCGTTGCGGCCGTGGCGAGTGAATTCGTCTGCATCGCCGACGCCAGCAAGCGCGTGAGCGTGCTCGGCAAGTTTCCGCTGCCGGTCGAAGTGATTCCGATGGCGCGCGAGCATGTGGCGCGGCAGTTGCGCAAACTCGGTGGCGATCCGCGCTGGCGCAAAGGCGTTGCGACCGACAACGGCAACCTGATTCTCGATGTGCATGGCCTGTCCATCGTCGATCCGCGCCGCACCGAGTACGAGATCAACCAGATTGCCGGCGTGGTCACCAACGGACTCTTTGCCGCGCGCGGCGTGGATCTTCTGCTGATTGGCAGTGCTACGGGCGTCGAACGCGTGCAACGGTAATGCAATATCGGTTAGTTAATATGCATGTTTCGCGCTAAAGGCGCTCGGGGGCTCGCATGGCAGAACATACTTCGAAGCAGTTCGATCTCGAACTCGAAAACATCCGCACGCGTGTGCTGCAAATGGGCGGGCTCGTCGAGCAACAGATTGCGCGCGCGATCGAGGGCCTCGTCGACGAAAATCTTGCGCTGGCCGAGGCGGTCATCGAAGACGATCATCGCGTTAACGAATTCGAGCTCGAACTCGACGAAACCTGCTCGCATGTGATCGCCAGACGCCAGCCCACGGCGGTCGATTTGCGCTTGATCGTTGCCGTGATCAAGACGATCACTGATCTCGAACGCATCGGCGACGAAGCGAAAAAGATCGCGAAGATGGCTAAGGCGATCCACGAAGGCGCGCTCGCCGCGCCCAAGGTGCAGGTTCGGCACATGGCCGATCTGGCGATTGCGCAACTGCGTCGCGCGCTCGATTGCTTCGCGCGGCTCGATATGGAAGGCGCGACGCAAGTTGTGCGCGACGACAAGGCGATCGATGCCGAATTCAAGGGCCTGATGCGTCAAGTCATTACGTTCATGATGGAAGACCCGCGCACGATTTCGGGCGGTATCGACATGATTTTCGTGGCCAAGGCGCTCGAACGCATTGGTGATCACGCCAAGAACATGGCCCAGTACGTGTTCTACATGGCCAAGGGCGAGGATATGCGCCATGCGCGTCTGGCCGAAATCGAGAAGGCGGCCGGGCAAGCTTGAGCCGCCCGCTTCCGGGGAAAAAGAAAAGGCGACCTTCGGTTGCCTTTTCTTTTTTCGGAAAAGTGTCACGTAGCGGACTTTTTCGACGCCGGCCAGGCGTCCGCAATCCGTTCGGTCGAAAACGCGTTAATCCATCACGCAAACAGTGCGCTGCGGCATGGGAGCATGCTGCGCTCCCCCCGAGAAATAATGCCTCGATCATGCGACTCGACCCTGCAGCCCTCACGCGTATTGCTCCTTTCGCGCTCTACATGGCGTTTATTGCGCTGCGGCCGCTGCTCGTTGCACTGCTCGGCCCTGCACTGCCGTGGAGCTACGCCCTCCAAATTGGTGCGGTGATGCTTGTGCTCGCCTGGGCGATGCCGCGCTGCGAGGAACTGTGGCGCGGCGCGGGCGTAAGCCTTGCGTCGGTATCGCTCGCCGTGGCGCTCGGGCTGCTCGTATTCCTTGCATGGATACGGCTCGATCTGCCCTGGTTGTCCTTCGGACAGGATGCGAGTTTCGTTCCGCCGATGCAGGACGGCGCGCCCGATTACCTGTGGTTGCTCATCCGCGTTTTCGGCGCGGTAATGGTCGTGCCGGTCATGGAAGAACTGTTCTGGCGCAGTTTTGTCATGCGCTGGATCGATGCAACGGATTTTCGCGCGCATGCCGCTGCGCGAACCAGCCTTAAGGCCGTGTTGCTCAGTTCGTTGGTGTTCGGCGTCGAACACCAGATGTGGTTCGCAGGTTTCGTCGCTGGCCTCGTCTATGCTTGGCTCTACCGCCAAGGCAGCCTGTGGCTGGCCATCATTGCGCATGCGACGACGAATCTTGCGCTCGGGATCTATGTGATCACTACCGGGAACTGGAAGTATTGGTAAGGCTACACGCTGCGGTATCGAGAAAGACGCCCCGGCGCGAAACCCGATCAGAAAGCCGTGTCGTCCTTCGCCACGAGCAGGGCAGTCTTGATGATGATCCAGAGGTCGAGGCCGAGCGACCAGTTGCGCAGGTATTCGAGATCGTATTCGATCCGCTTGGCCATCTTCGCGACGGTTTCGGTTTCGCCGCGATAGCCGCTGACCTGAGCCCAACCCGTGATGCCCGGCCTGACCTTGTGACGGACCATGTAGCCCTTGATCAGCTTGCGGTAGGTTTCATTGTGGGCTACCGCGTGCGGCCTTGGCCCCACTATGCTCATGCGACCCTGCAAAACATTGATGAACTGGGGCAACTCGTCTAGCGAGGTTCTGCGGATGAAGGCGCCAAACTGCGTGATGCGCGAATCGTTGCGCGTGGCCTGCGTAACCTTTTCGCCATCTTCGGTTACGCGCATCGAGCGAAACTTGTAGACGATGATTTCCTTGCCGTCGAGTCCGTAGCGACGCTGCTTGAAAATGACCGGACCCGACGAAGACATCTTCACCCCTAGCGCGACCGCCAGCAATACCGGCGAAATTAGAAGCAGGATCAGGGTCGACAGAACGATGTCCTCGAATCGCTTCGTGATGCCATTGAAACCCGTGAAAGGCGTGTCGCACACGGCCACGACAGGCATTCCTGCGACCGACTCCATGCGTCCGTTTATCAGATCGGTAACGAAGATGTCCGGTACGAAATAGATCGAGGCGGTGGTGTCCTTGAGGTCTTCGAGCAGGCTCAGGATGCGTGGCTGCGTCACCATCGGCAATGCGAGGTAGATACGATCGACATGATTCGTCTTGACGAAGTCGGCCAGGCCACGCAGCGAGCCTAGCAAGGACGTACCGCCAATCTGGCTGAGCCGGTCGCGGTCGCGGTCGTCGAAATAACCCAGAAAGCGCACACCGAGATAGCGATTCTCGAAGAACTGCGTAACGAGTTGCGCGCCAACGTCGCTGACGCCACAAATGACAGCCGTGGACTCGGCTTCGGAAATCGACAATACGCGCGGCACGGCGGCCCGCGCCGCGAGATTGGCGATCAGCAGCGCGAACGGCAAAACAGCGAACCAGGTGAAAAGCGCATCGTGCGAGAAATGCGCCACATAACCGCTGGCATAACCGAAGAGCAAAAGAATGCCAGTCATCATCATTGCGTTAACAAAGCTCTTGCGTGCCATGCGGCGTGGTTTGTCGATGAGCTGAATGTTTCCGGGGAAGCTCAGCGAGAAAGCGATCAGCGCAAGAATCACGTATTTGGCATCGAAGCTCTCGTCGAACGTGAAAACACAGCAGAAAAGCGTCACGACGACCACGCATGGATCGAGAAATGCTTCTACCGAACCGGCAAGCGTGATGGTGTTGCGCAGTGGCGTGCGTTGTTTATCCAATGTAACCAGCATGATTCTTTAATCTAGTATCCGATTGGAATCTGGCGGAAAGCAGGTTTGCAATAGCTGTGCGCAACCGTGCTTCCATGTGATGAATCCCTGTCCCGACCGGAAATTGCCGGTACGAAACCAATGAGCCCACTACACAGCAAGAAACCTACCCGTTTGGTGCTGAGCCTCGCCTTGCCCGGCTTGCTCGCGTGTAATTTCCCCGCATGCGCCGAAGAAGGCGACGCATTTCATTTCGGCGGCGGCCTGACCTACCTCTCCGATAGCAACATTTTCAGAACGGACCCGGATGCGCCGGGCGGCCAACGTTCGGACAATTTGACGAATTTCTACGGAATCATAGGTTTCGATAAAACCATCGGACGCCAGGAACTCTATGGCAATTTCATTTTTGGTAAAACGAAGTTTAGCCGTTTTTCCGAGCTGGATTATGACAATCAAGATCTCAAGGCTGGCTGGAACGGAAACTTTCCCGCAGGAATTCACAGTAAGCTCGAATGGGCGCGCGATCAGCACCTCTCCAACTTTGCCGATCTCGTCGTTCCCCGGCGTAATGTGATCACAGCGGACAAGCTGTCGCTGGACCTGGATGTTCCGGTTGTCAATAACTGGCACGCGGTCGGCGGCGCGGATCTCGTGAAGACAAAAAACAGCAATGAACTGGATCGCAGCAATAACCGCGAAGGCGAAGGGCTTGAGGCTGGTGTCCGCTATGTGACGCCATATGGCAACAAGCTCGATCTCGTTTATCGAACGTCCAAGTCGCAGTTTCCCGACAGGTCCGTCGCTTCCGTGACCGACACGGGCTACCGCGATCAGGCAGGAGATCTGCGCGTCGCATGGCAGATCACCGGGAACAACCGGATCGAAGGGCATGCGGGCTACATCACACGCAAAAATGACACGCTGACCTATCGCGATTTTTCCGGCCCGAGCTTTCATCTCTCCGATACCTGGGATGTGACGGCAGCCACGACGATAGTCAGCACGATCTATCGACAGATCGGAGCTGCGGGCGACAACGAATTCGACTATGCCGTCACTAAAGGCGTGCATATCGAGCCGGTGTGGAGCGTGACTGAAAAGATCAAGCTGAACGGGCGGATCGAATGGTCCGACCGGCGCTATCTTGGAAATCTGTTCTCAGAAATAAGCGGTCTTCCTGTAAGCGACCCCGATCGGAACGACAAAACCTGGACTGGCAAGATAGGCGTGGCCTATTTCCCGACGCGCTGGCTCCAGTTGAGCGCGGATTACAGCGCGCAGCAGCGGGACTCCAATCGCCCCTTGCGAAGCTATACCGATCAGACGGGCACGGTAACGCTGCAGTTGTGGTTTTAAAGTGTCGCTTCAGAGTACCGTCGCTGCCCGCAGACAAGAAGCCGAGGCGTTAAAAATGCCTACGGCTGGCAGTCACACCTTTCTCGCTGGCGTAGCCGCAATGCGACATTGTGCAGTATAAAATCGTTTATTTATTAAATTGTCATTATTTTGACGTTTTAAAACGTAGGCCGATAAATGGCATGGACATTGCGTTGGATTGTGTTGCGCACGACAAGGATTGAAATAGACACGCTGCTCGTGCGAACTAACTTGCAATAATAGTTCGCATGAACTTAGCATGTTAAAAATTTCACGTCATAGCGTAGGGACTCTGAGCCGGAGGTTTAAATCGATCTCCCGATGCGGAATGCTTCCTGTCGGAACTCGCTTGCGAGCATGCAACATGTTTGGCGATGTCACGGTGTTGCTCGCATCGTTTTTCTTAATTACCAGGCTTGCAAAGACAGGGGTTCCCATGAGAAATGTGCCGCTTCGCGGTCTTGTCCTGGCAGTTGTTTCTGTCATGACATTGACGTCCTGTGGTGACAAGGGGAAGAACGAAGCTGCCTCACAGGTTGTAGCGAAGGTCAATAACGGAGAAATCACCGTTCATCAGCTCAATTTCGCGTTGCAGCGCACGAATATTTCGTCCCCGGAGGAAATGAAGCCGGCATCGCGTCAGATTCTGGATCGCCTCATCGATCAGGAGCTGCTCGTTCAGGCAGCGATGGGCCAAAAGCTCGACCGCGATCCGCGCGTGGCGCAGGCAATGGAAGCGGCAAAGCGAGATGTGCTGGCCAGGGCGTATCTCGAACGATTGGCGGCTGGCGCTGCGCACAAGCCAGGCGAACAGGACATCGCAAGCTATTACGACGAGCACCCCGAATTGTTCTCCGAGCGCCGTATTTACAACCTGCGTGAAATCGTTGTTCGTGACGGTCCCGAGATCGCCGAGAAAGTTCGGGCGCAGCTCACGAAAAGCACCAATCTCGAAGCGTTGCAAATGTCGTTGAGGGCCGAAAATCTTGGTTTTGCTGCGAATTCCTTCGTGAAGCCGGCGGAACAGTTACCGCTCGATGCGCTGCCCCGTCTGCATGCAATGAAGGATGGCGAAATCAAGCTCTCGACTTCCAAGCAGGAAGTGGTCGTGCTGCAGCTTGTCGATTCGCGCAGCGAGCCTATCGATCGCGTCAAGGCGCGTCCGATGATCGAGCAGTTTTTAGCGAATCGGCAAAGAAACGAAGTCGCGAAACTTGAGATCAAGCATTTGCGGGATCAGGCCAAGCTGCAACTGCTCGGAGAATTCGCCAAGTCGCCGGATGCCGACGCCGCGCTGCCGACGAACACTGATGCGGCCGCGTCGGAACCGGCACTTAAGGATCCGCTGAAAGAAGGCATCAAGAGCTTGAAATGACGAGTCGAGCGGGCGTTTGCCTGCGGCGTTGTCCAACCGGCCGGGAGAGGTTTGCGCCCGGCGAGCGAAAGAGCCCCAACCGATGATGGCGATCACCAAAATCTTTTTTTCTTTCGCGCGCAGCTTTCTGTTCGCGGCGCTGGCGTTGCTTTTGCTGCCCCCGGCTTTGGCGGCGGAGCGGAATGCGGAATATCTGCTGGGCCCTGGCGACGTGGTGCGTGTGAGCGTATTTCAGAACCCCGACCTGACGCTCGAGTCGCGGGTGGCGGAATCGGGTGCAATCAGCTATCCGCTGGTCGGCGATGTATCTGTCGGCGGCATTTCCGTTTCGGATGCCGAAAAGAAGATTGCCCAATTGCTCAAGGACGGGGGTTTTGTGGTGCAGCCGCAGGTCACGATGCAACTGGTGCAAATTCGCGGTAACCAGGTAGCAGTGTTCGGGTGGGTTTCCAAGCCAGGGCGCTATCCGCTCGAAACGGCGGAGACAAAGCTTTCGGACGTACTCGCGCAAGCGGGCGGTGTGGTACAGGGCGGGTCGGACGAAGTCGTTGTTTCCGGTGCGCGCAGCGGGAGGGCGTTTCGGCAGGCGATCGATCTGCCCGCAGTGCTGACGCATGGGAGCACCGCTGACAACATCGTGCTTAGAAACGGCGATGTGGTCTATGTGGCCCGCGCCTCCGTCTTCTATATCTACGGCGAAGTGCAGCGTCCCGGCGCCTTCAGGCTGGAGCGCGACATGACGATCATGCAGGCGCTGGCGACGGGCGGCGGATTGACGCCGAAAGGCACCCAGCGCGGATTGCGGATACATCGACGGGACGCCGATGGGCAGTTGAAGGTCATCGAGCCTTCTCTTGAGGATGTCTTGAAGCCCGACGATGTTGTGTATGTCAAAGAAAGCATTTTCTAGGAGGCCGTTATGTCTCTGAAGCAGTTTCTTTTCATCTTGAGAGCGCGTTGGCGCGTTTCCCTTTATGTGTTCCTCGGTGTCATGCTCGTGGCCGGTCTGGTGATGCTGTTTCCCAACCAGTACACCGCGACGACCGAGGTTTTGATCGACGCCAAGAGCGCGGACCCGATCAACGGGGGCGCCGTGCCCGCGCAGTTTCTTCCGGGTTACATGGCGACCCAGCTCGATGTCATTAATTCGCCGCGCATTGCGCGACGCGTCGTCACGCAGCTTGGTATACCGAAGTCGCCCGAAGCTCGCCGTCAGTGGCTGGACGACACCGAAGGCAAGGGAACCATCGAGGATTACTACGCGAATCTGCTGCAAAAGAAGCTCGAAGTGCTGCCGACGCGCGATTCCAACGTCGTGACGATCAATTTTACGAACCGCGATGCAGGATTCGCCACGCAGGTCGCCAACACGTTTGCCCAGGTTTATATCGACACGAATCTGGAACTCAAGGTCGAACCGGCGAGGCAGTATGCCCAATGGTTCGATGCACGCACCCTGCAATTGAGGAAAACCCTCGAAGCCGCACAGGCCAAGTTTTCGGCCTATCAACGCGACAAGGGGATCTTCATTCCCACGCAAGGGCAGCTCGATATCGAGAATACGCGGCTGGGCGAGCTTTCGAGTCAACTGGTTGCGGTGCAGGCGCAGCACAGCGAATCGGCGTCGCGACAGCGAATGGCCTCGAACGATATGGCGAGTTCGCCCGATGTCATCAACAATCAGGTCATCGCGAACCTGCGTGCCGCAGTGGCGAGGGCGGAAGCCAATTTGATGCAGGTTTCGGCGCAGTACGGGAAAAACCATCCGGAATACCTGAAGTCCCAAAGCGAGCTGGATTCTCTGCGCAACAAGCTCGACGCCGAAATGCGCCAGGTCAGTAGTTCGATTGGCACCGCGGACGCGGTCAATCGTCAGCGCGAAACCGTGCTGAGGGCTTCGCTGGAAGTACAAAAGAAGCGCGTGCTCGAACTCACCCAGACCAAGGACGAACTTTCCGTTTTGCAACGCGAGATGGAAAACGCGCAGCGCAGTTTCGATCTGGTGTCTCAGCGTCTTGCGCAAACGAATCTTGAAAGCCAGACGCAGCAGACGAACGTGGTGGTGCTGACAACGGCGACGGTGCCGGCCTTGCCGTCGTTCCCGCGCCCGCTATTGGTTATTGCGATTGCGCTCGCGCTGGGGTTGATTCTTGCGCCGGCGGGTGCCTTCGTCGCTGAACTCATGGACCAGCGCGTACGTTCGCCGGAAGACCTTGCAATGCTCGTCGAATGGCCAGTTCTCGCCAGCATTCCTTGGGCCGGCAAGCCAGCCAGGCGACGTCTGTTCGGACGCTCCCGCAAGCAGAAGCTGCTGGGCCCCATTGCGGCGCATTGAGAGATTCCACCGAAGCAGCATTTCGATCCGTAACGAATGGAAGCAATGAAATGAATGCTCCTAGCGTACCCAATGGTGTTGCAGCACATGCTCTGCAGATCGGCTCCATTCTTGTCAGGCGTGGCGTCCTGACGTCCGAGGATGCTGGCCGCATCGTGGCGCGGCAAGAGGATCTCGGACTTCCGTTCGGCGAGGCCGCGAAGCATCTGGGTTTGCTCTCCGAGCCTGAGCTGTTCGCTGCCCTCGCCACGCAGTTCGAGTATTCGTATCTGCTACGCGGGCAGAGCGCGGTGAGCGAGGAAGTCGTGGCCGCCTACAATCCGTTCGGGCGGGTTAGCGAATCCTTGCGAGCGCTGCGCAGCCAGTTGATGCTGCGATGGTTTCTGCGCGACCGCGAGCGTACGGCGCTGGCTGTCGTGAGCGCCGCGCGCAAGGACGGGAGAAGCTGGCTGGCGGCCAATCTGGCCGTCGTATGCGCACAACTTGGCGGCAGGATTCTGCTGATCGATGCCGATCTGCGAAATCCGCGACAGCATGCGCTGTTCGGCGTGGACGGGCGCATCGGGCTGACTTCCGTTTTGTCGGGACGCTGCGAGGCGCGACAAGCCGTGGTGCCCGTCGAAGATCTGCCCGGCGTGAGCCTGCTTTGTGCCGGCGCGGCCTCGCCCAATCCGCAAGAGTTGCTCGCCCGTGCAGCGTTCGACGATGCTATTCGCTCGTTTTCGGCCGACTATGATCAGATCATTGTGGACACGCCTGCCACCAGTACAGGGGCGGACGTATACACCGTCGGCATGCGTGCCGGTGCCGCATTGCTGTTGACGCGGCGTCACGCCACGCGCACCGCCGATGTGCGCAGCGTGGCCAGCGACCTCGATGCGGCTGGCATTCCGGTGGTCGGAACGGTCATCAACGACGCTTAATAGCGCGCACCGCATCGCAATCTATCTTCATATATTTGAAATTCATTTACCGCCAATGAACTCTTCGGTTTCCATGCCGACCCGACTCGGCCGCCCGGTGATCTGGTTGCCTGTCGCCTGCGGTTTGGCCGCGCTTTACCTGCCGACCCTATGGGAGCTTGCCACGGGCATATGGCAGACCGAGGAGCATGCACATGGCCCCATCGTGCTTGCGGTCGTTTTATGGCTGATCTGGAGAACCGCGCCATCCCTTCAATCGCCGGGAAGCGTCAAGCCCTCGCTGCTCGGCACGCCGCTGCTCGTGCTGGGCCTGTTTTTTTTCGTGGCGGGCCGCTCGCAGGGAATCCTGGTGCTGGAGGTCGCCTCGCTTCCGCTGGTTCTTAGCGCCACGGTTCTGCTGTTGCACGGGCGCGAGGCCATCGCGCGGCTCGGTTTCCCGCTGTTCTACATGATCTTTCTCGTACCTATTCCCGGCATTGTCGTCGATGCGATGACGGGTTATCTAAAAAGCCTGGTGTCGGCTGCCGCCGAGATGATTCTGTATCACGCCGGATATCCGGTCGCCCGCGAGGGCGTCATTCTTCAAGTGGGCCAGTACCAGCTTCTGGTTGCCGATGCGTGCTCGGGCTTGAATTCGATCATCAGTCTCTCTGCCCTGGGCATTCTGTTCATGTATCTGATCGGCAGAACCAGTTGGCTCCACAATCTGATCATGCTCGGTGCCATCGTTCCCATCGCATTCGTGGCGAACGTGATCCGCGTCATTGTCCTGATATTGATCACGCACTATTTCGGCGATGCAGCCGGGCAGGGTTTTCTGCACGGCGCGGCAGGTATCGTCCTGCTGGTGGCCGCGCTGTTGTTCCTGTTCGCCCTGGACAGCACGCTGGCCGCGAGCTTTCGCTTAGGCAGGAGGCTCCGGAATGCTTGACCACGCTGCACAGCGCAGGCTTCGCCATCCCTTTTTGGATACGACCAGGCAGCGGGCATGGATTATCGCGCTGTCCATGATCGTGGCGGCGGTGGTCACGCCGTTTCTGGTGCCTCGCGAGGCGCCTACGCTGAACGATCCCAAGGCCGATCTCGAACGAATCTTCCCCGACCGGATCGGCAAATGGGACGAGGACAAGAGCATTGTCCCGCTGCTGGTGCCGCCCGAGACTTTGCAGAAGCTCGGCCAGCTTTACGACTACACGCTCGCGCGCACTTATGTAAGGCCCGACGGCGGCCGCGTGATGGTCTCGGTGGCGTACGGCGGACGACAGTCGCGCAGCCTGCAGGTACATAGACCGGAAGTGTGCTACACGGCACAGGGATTCGCGGTCAGCCGCAGCCACGAAGGGCTCGCCGAGAGCCCGCAGGGGCAGTTTCGCGTGCGCCGCCTGCTGGCCCAGCACGGGCAACGCATCGAACCGATCACCTACTGGATTCGCATGGGGGATCGCACGGTGCTCAGCGGCGTGGAACAAGCGCTTACGCGTTTCCAGTTTGCGTTGCAGCGCCGGATTCCCGATGGCTTGCTCGTGCGCATTTCTTCCGTCGATGCCGATATTCCTCACGCCTATTCCGTGCAGGAGGATTTCATCCGCGATCTGATATCCGGCCTCGGGCCGAATGCCCGCAGCCAGCTTCTGGGCGCGGCCAAATCGTGAGCGCAGCGCTAAAAAGAGATGCATGGCATACGCTAGCGGTATGGTTTTCGTCCGTAGCGGCTGCACTGCTCGCATTGGCGACGCAGGTGATAGTCGCGCGCCGTCTCGATCCGCACGACTATGGTGCAATCGTGACCGGACTTGCCGTGTTTGCGATCACTGGAACGCTCGGCCACTTCGGACTCGGAAATCTGCTGCTGCGACGCCATGCCGAGGCAAGCGCTACCGTGTCCGCCTGGCTGCGCGCCTCGCTGCGCTTCGCGCTACTGACTTCCTTGCTCATTACCGTCGTCGTCGCGCTGTTCGCGCTCGTGGCGAGGGATTCCTTCGGCGAGTTGCTGCTCGCGATGTTGCCGGTCGGCTATTCCTACACGCTTTCCGAAATCGCGATAGCCCGCCTGCAACTGCTCGAACGCTATCGCGGCGTTGCGGCGACCCAACTGCTGCCGAATCTTCTGCGCTTCCTGTTCGGCATTGCAGCCGTATCGCTGACGAATCGTCCGGGCCTTGTCGCGATCGCGCTTGGCATAGGCTCCTTTCTCGCCGCAGTGGCTGCGTACAGGCAATGTCGAATGAAAGACGCAAATGCCGAAGCGGAAAGCGGTGTTGCAATCACTGTCGCAGACGTACTCGCGCAAGCCTGGCCGTATGGACTTAGCATGACCATCTACCTCGCTTATACGCAAGGTGGCGTGGTGATTCTCCAGGCTGTGGACAGCGGCGCGGCAGCCGCAAACTTCGCGCTGGCGCTCAATATTCTGGCCGCCGCCTATCTGCTGCCGTTTGCGGTATTCCAGCGCGTTCAGGCCAAGCGCGTGAATGACTGGGCTGCGCGCGAACCCCACAAACTGCTGGTCTATCTAAAACGGGCCGTCGTCGCCAGCGGCCTGACCGGCGTCGCCGTCTGCGTACTTCTCATGTTCGTGGCAAGTCCAGCGATAGAGTTGCTATTTGGCGCGAAATACGCGCTTGCCATTCCGGTGCTGCAAGTCGCCGCGCTGGCGATTCCGTTTCGATTCCTTGCGACCGCCTCAGGCGGAACGCTCAACAGCCACGGCGACACGCGGCTGCGGGTCTTCATTCAGGCATTTGTTCTCGTCGTCTTTGCCGTGCTGGCCTGTCAGATCGGCGCCCGTGCTTCCAGCCTGGGCGTGGCCAAGCTCCTTGTCGTTTGCGAGATGGCGATCTGTTGCGCATATATGGCGACGGCGTGGATTCGTACGCGTCAGCGCATGCTTGTCTAAAGCGGCAAAGTTCTTGCTATGCCTTTGGCAAGAAGATCGACTTCGTTTGGAGGACGTTCGCATGGGAGCCGGATACGCAGTGAGCGAGGGTGGGCGATACCGCGCGATCAAGCGCGTGCTGCCGCCCTCGGTGGTTTTTCGATTGCTGCGCATGCGCGCCAGGCTGCGGCTGCTGTTCGACTATGTCTACGACGCCCAGCGGTTTCTGCGCGCCAGTGCGCTTTGCGCGGTGCCGCGAAACGCCGCGCACTATGAAGCGCTGGTAACGATGAACTATCACCGGATCGAAAAGGGGCTGTCCCTGCCTCAGCCAAAACCCTTTTTTGGCGAAGTGCCGATTTGTGAACTACTGAGCTTGCTGCGCGAATATGGGCCGCGCTACCCGGCGGCCGAGTGTTCCGGCGTGGCCATGAACGCCTTGTCGCAGTATCTGCATTGGCATGTTGCGCGCGGCTTGAATTCGCCGTTTCTCGACAGACTACGCGCAGGGCTGGCCGAAATCCGTACAAGCTTTGCGACATCGACATTGCCGCCGCGCGGGGGCACCGAGGTGATCGCGACGCCGCCTGTGGCCTTGAGTCCGGAACTGCGCGACCGCGTGCTGCGCGAACGACGCTCGGTGCGCGATTTCTCAGTCGAACCCGTTGCCGTCGATCTAGTCGAATCGGCGGTGGCGCTCGCGCTGTCTACGCCTTCCGTTTGCAATCGCCAGGCATGGCGCGTGCGTTGCCTGCTCGAACGCGAAACGATAGACAAGGCCTTGCGTTATCAAAACGGCAATCGCGGATTCGGCCATACCGCGGACAAACTCCTGGTCGTCACCTGCCGCCTCGGCGCTTTCGTGTCGTCCGGCGAGCGCAATCAAGGCTGGATAGACGGCGGCATGTTCTCGATGTCCTTGCTGACCGCCTTGCATATGCATGGTCTGGCTTCATGCCCTTTGAATTGGAGCGTTGATTCGAGTGCCGACGCCGCATTTCGGAACGCCTTTGCGATTCCCTTTGATGAGATCGTGATCATGATGATCGCCGTGGGCCATCATCGCGCGACCTACTCCGTCTGCCAATCGCCGCGTTTGCCGGTCCGCGAAGTGATTTCCTACATCTGAAAGAGGCCATACGTGCTCGACCTGGTTCGTGGAAATCTCAAACAATTGCGTAACGAGGCTCAACTGTTACTGATGGGCGCACCCGCTGCGGGAGTCGTGCGTGAAGCCGCGGCGCGGCGCGTATTGCTGCTACCGGCAGCCGATCCGGGCGGAATTGGCGACGACGCCATGGTGAGCGGCACCCAAGCCGGAATAGAGGCGGTCATGGGCGCCATTCCCCTCGCCCTGGGGGCTTATCGCACGGCGGGCTGGACCGGCGCGTTCGAAAAATCCCTGCCGCGGGAATATTTCTGGGGACCGTGGCGCAGCATCAATTCCGCCAGCGAGATTTTCAAACGCTATTCGGATCTGATGATTCTGGGCGCCGACGTGATGGATGGACTCTATTCGCCGCCGGATGCCGTCCGGCGTTTACGTTACGCGTGTCTTGCAGCCAACCTCGGGTTGCAATCACGCCTGCTCGGCTTCAGTTTCAATGCAGCGCCTCATCCGGTGATAAGCCGCGAACTCGCAAATATCGAGCAAGGCGTAACTTTTTGTTTGCGCGATCCAATATCGCTTGCGCGTTTCGAAAGCCGCTGCGGCGCGCAAACGCGGCTGGTGGCGGACGTGGCCTTCCTCGTCGATGCCAGCGGGCCTACCGAACACACGGCGGGCGTATGGGAATTCGTCAGCGCCCAGAGAAAAATCGGCCGCCGCGTAATCGGACTCAATGCCCATCTACTTTTCGATAAGACGCATGGTTCCGGTTTGGTCGACGCGCTGGCGCTATCGTTGGGCGAACTTATCCGGCGCAATACCGACTGCGCATTTGTGCTGATTCCTCACGATTACCGGCCTCATTTCGACGACCGGATTGCGCTGAAAAAGATTTTGCAGGCTGCGCCCGCAACGCAGGACCGGACGCTGCTCGTCACGCAGCCGCTCTTTGCCTCCGAAATCAAGGAAATCAGCGCTTATATGGATGGCGTATTCACCGGTCGCATGCATCTTTCCATTGCCGCCCTGGGGCAAGGCGTACCCATCGCGGGAATCGTCTATCAAGGAAAATTCGAAGGGCTGCTCGAACACTATGAATTGGGCACAGATTTGACCATCGATCCTGTGGCTGCGGCCAACGTCGAAACGGTCTGCGCTTTCTTCCGGTTGTGGCAGGCTCGCCTGGAGTCGCTTTCGCGTCAGATCCGAATCAAAGCGCCGCTGCTGCGCGAATTGGCGTTGAGAAATTTCGAGGCATGAGAATGCAGCAAATCTCGCTTGCGGAAACGACGACTGCACCGCTTTCGACCATTGGATCGCCGGCGCAGCATTCGGTTGCGCCCTTTATGGTATTCGAGGCGCTACGTGCGTATATGGCATGGTGGGTCGTGATCGGGCATGCGATTCATCTCCTGGGGCTAGAAGTAGAGATGCCGCGTTTTTTCAGATTGCTGCTGACTTCGGGCGATATTGCGGTCAATGTCTTCATTATTTTGAGCGGATTTGTAATCACGCATTTGTTGCTTGTCCGAAAAGAAACTTACGGAAGTTTTGTCGTTCGCCGGGCGTTCAGGATTTTCCCGATTTATTTCGTCTGCCTGCTTATCGCGCTACTCACGCATACCGCATATGAATTCGCCTATTCCCAGGACTGGGTCTTCGGGCGCGACATGAAGGCCGACAGGCTTGTGCAGGTTGGCGAGTACATGTGGACGCATGTCCTGCTTCACCTGACCATGCTGCACGGCGCGATTCCGGATTCGCTGCTCAAATACAGTTCCAGCTCGCTACTGAGTCCCGCCTGGAGCTTGAGCCTGGAATGGCAGTTCTACCTTGTTGCGCCATTGATCGTTGGCCTTGCGGCAAAAGGCATTCGATCATTCTTTTTCATCGCACTTGCGCTGGTGGGTGCCGGAATGTGCTTCCGCAGCGGAATGCTTGGAACCTGGATCTACCCATCGATGCTATTGCTGTCGATTCCTTTCTTTCTGATCGGGATCGCCAGCAGGCTTATTGTAGATAGACTGACAAATCAGAGCTTGAAAACGCTGTTGGCGGGCGCCGCGCTTGTGGTGCTGATTGGACATGGCGCCAGGAGTGAGCTTTTCATCTGGTGTTTTTTCCTTGTGCTGGCGGTTTTCGAACGCAAAACCGCTCGTGGGGAAAGCTCGCCGCTGCTTCGGCGTATTGCCGGGATTGCGGCAAATTCAGTGGCCCGAGATCTCGGGCGCGCTTCGTATTCGACGTATCTGATCCATATCCCGCTATTCGCGGTCTCAAGCCTTGCGGTCGGCCGGGCAGTCGAGACATATAGCAGGATGGATGCCGGTTTGGCGATCGTATTTTCGATGGTGATTCTGGTCCCGGTCAGCAAGATGTTGTACCGATATGTCGAGTCTCCGTTCATCTCGCTCGGGGCGAGGATTTCTAGGAGGTACGCCAAATGACTGCTGCCCGGTTTTTTCTTGCGTGGCTATTTGCGGCAATTTCCGTGGTTAATGTGGCCGCAGCAGCCGATTGTGCGGGAGACGCCCGCATGGATCGTTGGCGTCGCGGCGAGTACCGAGGCGCTAATGTGTGGTTGGGAATCGACAAATCGGATGTTCGGGTGCTGGCGGACGACTGGAAGGTCAATCTCCTGAGAGTTCAATTTCAGCTCTCGGACGAGCGGTTCGAAAATATCGCTAGCGGCGGCGTGAGCGCCGACCCGAAACTCCTCTCGCGTATCACGGAGCTTGTGGCGCATGCGCGCGAAAAAAACCTGAGCCTGGTTCTTGACCTCCACCGATTGGAAGGTGGCGCAAAGGGCACGAAGTCCCGCCTGTGGAGCGATCCCGCCGTGCGCGATCGATTTGTGCGGTTTTGGCGCGCAATGGCCGAAGCATTCAAGGGCGAAACGGTTATCGTCGGTTTCGACCTGATTAACGAGCCGACGCCGGTTGAGGTCTACAGGACGGAATACAAAATACGGCGGGGAACGCTGGTCGACTGGAATGTTCTCGCCGACCAGGCGCGCGCGGCAATCCGTGAAAAAGATAGCTGCGTGCCGGTAATTGTGGAATCGGTGGATTGGGCAAAGGCCGCCCGCTTCCGCGAACTGGAGCCGATGAAGGATTCCCGTGTCGTCTATAGCTTCCACATGTATTGGCCCGAAGAATTCGCGCTGCAGGGCGTCAATCAGTATCCGAAGGGCGCGTCGTTTCCGACGCTGCGCGGCGAAAAGCTCTTGGGCCCGGCGGATGTCGCCGAAAACATGAAGGATGTGCGCGAATTCCAATGCAAGAACGATGCGGCGATATTCGTTGGAGAATTCAGCGCCAATTACAGGGGCGAGTCCAAACAACGTCTTTTGTATATACAGACACTCATGGCGGAGTTCGGCAAGTACGGCTGGGCCTGGGCGTATCACGCATACAAGATATGGGATGGCTGGATGCCGGATGCGGCCATGCTCGACGCTTTGCGTAGTGCAGTGCCAGCCATCACGCAGGTCACCGCGTGTCCGGGGAGAGGCTGATGACGCAAGCTTTGGCCACGCGTTTCGTTGCTCACCCCGCCATTCATGCCAGGGTCTTCACCGAAAATCCTTTGCATGCCATTTCACTTGCCGAAGGCGGTGCGCTGGATATTGCGCTGGTGCTCTTTCCTTTGCTGCTGTGCTTATCGGCTGCCGTGATCGGAGGTCCTTTTGGGACATTGCTCGGAATACTTTGTCTTGTCTTCTGGATCTTTGCCTATGTGATGTTCTGCACCACCGGATTTCGCTCCTACGAGCTGTCTGCCCTCTTGGTGGTACCGATTTTCATTGCCGCATTTCAGAACGCCTATCTCGGCTTGCTCGCCCGTCAGATGAACCCGTTGTCGGTTCAGTTAAGCCTGGTTATGCACTGGATATGGGCAGCGGCCTGTGTGCTGGCATTGGGAGTCTCGCTGGCGCGGAAACACGGCGGGCTGCTGTTCAGCCGGACGTTCTGGATGATTCTAGGTTTACTGGCTTATTCGTTCATTCTTGCCGTGGTGTTCGGCGTGAGCCCGCTGGCGGCTTTTTCGGCCTTAAGAAACGTCACTTCGCCGCTGTTGTTTTTCATCCTTGGTGTTCTGGCATTCAGACATACGCGTCAGGAGAAATTCGGCTTTCTCGTGCTCGCCATTGGTTGGGGAATGATTATCTTCGGTTTGGTTGAATATCTCTGGGGCAAGGAATTCTGGGAAATTTTTAATTTGAGAACCTTGTGGGATAAAAAGGGTTTGCGGAATTTTGCGCCCTGGGGCTTGCCATACAACTTCGTATCGTCCGAACTCGTCTTCGGGCAACAGATCCGTCGCATGGCATCCTCGTTCGCGGATCCGGTTAACTTCGGGACGGTCCTCTTCATGGTCATCGCCTGGGCTTGGTTTCTCAGGCAATGGACACTTTTCGGACTGGGTGTGATCTGTGTCGTGCTTGCGGTCAGCAAAGGGGCGTTTTTGGGCCTGCTCGTTTTCATCGCGGTCTGGGCGGTCCTGACGCGCGCGCGTGCGCTTGCGATGCCATTGGTCATCTGTTGCGCTCTGATGGGTGGATTATTCCTCCTGTATTCGATGTTTCATTCGACGAATAGCGTCGGGAAGCACGCAGCCGGTCTGGTAGCGGCGTTCAGGGAATTGCCGACACATCCGCTCGGCAGGGGAATGGGGAATGTGGGCGTGCTGTCGGGGGCGACAAGCGATGTGCGGGAGAGCGGACTTGGCGTGATCGTCGGGCAACTGGGCTTGATCGGCTTGATCGGCTATGGCTATTTCATGTTCATGATATTCGATGCGGTCCGCAGGCATTCCGACCTGCGCACCCAGGTTCTCGGCCTTTCCTTATTGATTGGAATTGCGCTCAATATCGCGTTCAATGAAATCGCACTAAGTCCTAATTCCTGTGCAGGATACTTCATTACCTTGGGCCTAATCGCCGCTTCGGTGCAGGACGCCGCGCAGAAGCGACCTTTGGCGAATCGAGACGGTAAATTCAAACCAACCGGATATGTGCGATGAAGATCGCGATCATTGAGCCGGTCGGCGGCCATGGCGGGATGAACTATTACGATTTCGGTCTTGCCCGCGGTCTTGCCTCGGCCGGCGTGAAAGTGCGCTTATACACATGCGACCAAACCGAGGGTTCGCCGGCCGAATTTGAACTGTTTCGCTGGTTTCGCGGCGTTTATGGACGCGGATCGAAATACATGCGTGGCATTCGCTACCTGATGGGGCTTTTTAGATCGCTAGTCTCGGCACGGATGTGGGGCGCGGGTGTGGTTCATCTGCATTTTTTCCAGGCTGGTCCGCTTGAGTTCGCGGCTGTTTTGGGGGCTCGCATACTCGCCATGAGCGTCGTGATTACCGTCCACGATGTCGAGGCTTTTCATGCCGCAGCAAGCAGCAGCGTGCTTGAACGCTGGTCCTATCGTTTAGCCGACCGTCTGGTGGTGCATAACACGACAAGCAAAAGCGAGTTATGCCGTGTGATGCGGGTTCCAGTCGAAAAAATCCATGTCATACCGCATGGCAACTATCTCGATTACATCGGAGAACCGCCGGGCGTAATCGAGGCGCGTCGTCTGCTCGATTTGCCCGCAACGGCACCCTTGATTCTTTTTTTCGGCCAAATCAAAGAGGTCAAAGGGCTAGACCTTCTGCTAAAAGCGTTCCAGCGCGTCCGGGACTGTGTGCCCGAGGCCAGGCTAGTCGTTGCCGGAAAGGTGTGGAAAGCCGACTTTAGCCGTTATCAGGCGATCATCGATGACAACGGTTTGGGCGCTTCGGTGCGGCTGGATATCCGTTATGTCCCCGACGCGGAAGTGGATGCTTTCTACATGGCCGCCGATGTGGTCGCCCTGCCGTATCGAAAGATCTATCAGAGCGGGGTGCTCCTGATGGCCATGTCGTACGGCAAGACGGTCGTAGCCTCCGATCTTGCCGCGATGCGCGAAATTGTCGAGGACGGTCGTAACGGTTATCTCTTTCGCAGCGGCGATAGCGAAGATCTGTCGGTAAAGCTTCTGCAGGCTTTGCAGAATCCGCATGCACGCGAAGCCGTGGGAATGCAGGCGAAGGTAGATATGGCGGAACGCTTCGGTTGGGAGCGCATTGGCGTGCTGACGGCCGATTGTTATCGGGCGATTGCATGAAAGGGCGCCCGAAAGTCGTCCGGATACTCGGAACGCGGGGCGTCCCGGCTGCCCACGGCGGTTTTGAAACCTTTGCCGAGTATTTGGCATGCTACCTCGTGGCGCGTGGCTGGCGAGTGATCGTTTACTGCCAGGAGCAGGGCGGCGGTCCTATCTATGAGGACAAATGGAACGGGGTCGATAGAGTCAGGATTCCCATCGACACGGAGGGACCGCGAGGGACCGTGATATTCGATTGGAAATGCGTGAAACATGCCGCACAGCATCGCGATCTTTGCCTGACACTTGGCTATAACACGGCTATTTTCTGTGCCGCGCTACGAATCCGAAAGATCCCCAATCTCATCAATATGGATGGAATCGAATGGAAGCGTAGAAAATGGGGGGCGATCGCGAAAACATGGTTCTATTTGAACGATTGGGCGGGCTGCTGGCTGGGCAATCATCTGATTGCGGATCATCCAGAAATCAAAAGGCATTTGAGCACGCGGGTAAGTCCTAAAAAAATTACGACGATTCCTTATGGGGCCGATCTTATCGACGAGGCCGGGGCCGAACTTGTCACGCGTTATGGTCTGGAGCCTGGAAAATACCTGACCCTTATCGCCCGCGCAGAGCCGGAGAACTCGGTGCGCGAGGTGGTCTCCGGGTTCTCCAGGAAGGTGCGGGGAATGAAACTGGCGGTCCTGGGAAATTACGATACCAATCGAAATCCCTACCACAGGGCCGTGCGCGATTCGGCCGGTAGGGAGGTCAGTTTTCTCGGCGCCATTTACGACAAGGCAGTCGTCAGCGCACTGCGCTTTCACAGCCTGGCCTATGTACACGGGCATCAGGTTGGCGGAACGAACCCTTCCCTGGTCGAGGCGATGGGGGCGGGAAACGCGATTCTTGCGCACGACAATCCGTTCAATCGTTGGGTTATTGGAGACTCGGCCCGTTTCTTCTCGTCCTCCGATCAGTTCTCGGAGCATCTGGAATACATGCTTTCCAATCCCGCCACTGTTACTTCCATGCGCACGGCAATGCGAGCTCGCCATGCCGAATTTTTTACTTGGGATCAGGTGCTTTCCCAATACGAAGCGCTCTTGACCGCCTGGCAGAAAGATTCATAACCATCGTAAATTTCTACGGCACGCAATAGGGCTATTTTTCGAGGTCGATAACATGCGGTTTCTTCGTCAGAATTTTTATTCAATCGGCCGTAGTGCATTGGTGTCTGCAATGTGTTTGGCAAGCCTGGCGGCGTGCTCTCGCGCGCCAGAACCGAAGATCGATTCAGCGTTGGCGGCGCGCGGTAAACAGCTTTTTGCGACCTGCGCGAGCTGCCATAACATCGATAGAAAGCAAAATAGCGTCGGCCCTTATCTGGTTGGTGTCTACGGGCGCAAGGCCGGAAGCGTGGCGAGTTTCAATTATTCCTCGGCTTTGAAGGGGATGAATTTCGACTGGAAGGACGATCAGCTTTTGCAATTTCTGCGCTCGCCTCAAGGCTTCCTGCCGGGAACGGCAATGGCGTTGCAAGGTTTGAGCGAATCCGATGCGAAAGCGGTTATCGCATATCTTCAGAGCCGGGAGTGAGGTAATGGCGCAGCCGGGCGAATGTTTGGAGCGTCGGAAATTTATCGGGGCGATTGCGGTGGCGATGACGTGCCTCTATTCGGCGCCAGCGTTGTGCCGGCCTGCCCGCGAATCTGTTTTGAAGGGACTCGCGGGCGATCTCGGGTTTGAGCCGATTGCATTACCGCTCTGGGCAAAACTCAAAGCAGAACTCGGCGAATTCGAACTTGGGCGTTTGTTGTCGGAGCAGGAAGCGCGCATGCGGCTACGGATACCCGGACGGGAGAGCCGTCAGGTGTTTACTTTGGCCTCGGCTGAGGACTATTGGAGTGGAAGAGTCATAAATATCAAGGGCTTGCATTTTTCAGAAATCGAAATTGCCTTGATTGGCGTTGCTGCGGGCGAACGCATTGACGGAGCCTCCGTGTGAGGCATAACCCGATTCTCCGGAAATAAAATGACGAGTTTTATCGATGCGCGCAATAGTGAAGTGCCCGAGCAACTGCAATGCGACATCTGCATTGTCGGCGCTGGGGCGGCGGGCATTTCGCTTGCCGTAAATCTTGCAGATTCCAGGCAGGAAATTCTGGTGATTGAATCGGGTGGATATCACCTGGAGGGCGATACCCAAGCGCTGTATCAGGGCGCGCAAAAGGGACTTCCGTACTACGATCTGACTGCTTGCCGACTTCGCTACTTTGGCGGCACGACAAATCATTGGGGTGGATATTGCAGGCCGAACGACCCTGCCGATTATGCCGGCCGCCCCGAACTCGATGTTCCTCCCTGGCCGGTAGGACCAAAGGAACTCGATGCGTATATCGAAACGGCGGCACGCCAGCTCGGATTTTCGATGAGCGGATTCGATCCGGCGGAGCAACTTAGACGTCGGGGAATTTCGGATTCGCGGCTTTTGGAACGCAGCACACGGCAACTTCAGACCAAGGTGTTTCAGTTGAGCAAGCGGCTGCGCTTTCAGGAGCTATATAAGGAGCAGCTCGAACAACAGCGCAACTTGCGCTTGGTCATGCATGCGAACGTAACCGCAATCAATGTTCGCAAGGATGGCGCTTCGGCCGAAAGCCTCGCGGTACGGACGCTGAACGGGCGTAGTCTTAGCGTGCGCGCTAAGCGCTTCGTGCTTGCTTGCCACGCGATCGAAAATGCGCGGCTCTTGCTGGCGTCCGACGATGTTGTGCCCGGCGGCCTTGGAAATGCCGGCGATAAGCTTGGCCGGTATTTCATGGAGCATGCATATGTCGTGTCGGGGCTATTCTTTCCGAACGGCTCGAAATTCCCCGATTTTTATAATTACCACGCCATGCGCAGGATAAACCTGAATCTCAACCTTTCGATATCTGAAAAGGCAATGCGGGAGCGCGGCATTCTGCAATATTACTGCCGCTTTGTGCCTATCTACGGCAAGGAAGAGACGGCCCAGGCATTGCGTACGCTATCGGATGGCTTTTGGGAGCCTGCCGACATGCATTTATTGCGCGCGATGGGAGATGTTCTGGCCGATTTCCCAGCGGCCGTTCGTATGGCGGGAGCGCATAGCGGTCTCGCAAATCCACAGCCCTTGGCTTACGAACTCGATCATCGTATCGAACAGGCACCGAATCCGAATTCCAGGATTTCGCTTTCGCAGGAGCGCGACGCGCTAGGCAACCGGCGGGCCGATATTCAATGGGAACTGCGGGATCTCGACCACAAGACTTTCGAAGAAGGCCGCAAGCTTGTGGTCCAGGAATTGAGCGCCTTAGGTCTGGGACGCTGCGAATCGAATCCGCTGACGCCCGATATGATTAATGCAAATGCAAAAGGCCATTTTCATCATATCGGCACGACGCGTATGAGCGACGCGCCCAAGGATGGCGTGGTCGACCGCAATTGCAAGGTTCATGGCGTCGAGAATCTTTATGTTGCAGGCAGCGCAGTATTCCCGACTTCGGGTTATTCCGGACCGACGATGATGCTGATCGCCTTCGCCATTCGCTTGGCGGCTCACCTCAAATCAATGACTGCGTGAAGTCGAAAACGTCATGTTCATCCGCGTGCTGATCGCCTTTTTGAGCTTGATCGTACCTTTCGCGGCGTATCTTTCGTCGGGAAGATTGTTTCTAGCAGTCGGGCTGACCCTCATTTGGAGTTGCGGGTTCGTGGTGTTCTTTTTTTGGCTTGCCGGGCCGGGGGCGTTGATGATCGCGGGTTCCTCGCTGTTGGCCTTCGTGCTGGCCCTGCGCGCGCGTGCGGGGAGCAAAGACAGTGCGGGGCGTCCTGCGGTCGAAACGCTTGGTTCTGCGCGGATCCGCCCTCGTTGAAGCCTTGATCAGCAAGGCTTTGCAAGTAGGGGCGTGAAATCGACGGACCGATGCAGGATAATTACTGATTCTCAGCGTGACTGAATATGGGGCACCGCGCCTCAAGCAAGCCATTCCTTAGGAACAATTCATGATTTTGGTTACCGGTGGCGCCGGTTTCATCGGCGGTAATTTCGTGCTCGACTGGCTCGCCTCGACCGGCGAGCCAGTCGTCAATCTCGATAAACTGACTTATGCGGGTAATCTCGAAACGCTGACGTCGCTCGAAGGCGATGCGCGCCATGTTTTCGTGCAAGGAGATATTTGCGACCGCACTCTTGTCGATGAATTGCTTGCGGTGCATAAGCCGCGTGCAATCGTGCATTTTGCGGCCGAGTCGCATGTGGATCGGTCGATTCACGGCCCTGGCGAATTCGTTCGCACGAATATCGAGGGGTGTTTCACGCTGCTCGAAGCGGCGCGCGCGTACTGGAGTGGTCTGGATGATGTAGCAAAGGCGGCGTTCCGCTTCCAGCATATTTCGACCGACGAGGTTTACGGCTCGCTGGCCCCAAACGATCCCCCCTTCACCGAACAGAATACTTACGCGCCGAACAGCCCGTATTCAGCGAGCAAGGCGGCAAGTGATCATCTGATACGCGCCTGGTTCCACACCTACGGCTTGCCGGTGACCACGACGAACTGCTCAAACAATTACGGGCCTTATCACTTTCCCGAAAAATTGATTCCGCTGATGATCGTCAATGCCTTGGCCGGCAAGCCCTTGCCGATCTACGGCGACGGTCAACAGGTTCGCGACTGGCTCTATGTGAAAGACCATTGCAGCGCGATTCGTGCGGTACTCGAATGTGGCAAGCCCGGCGAGACTTACAACGTTGGCGGCTGGAACGAAAAACCGAATATTGCGATTGTGCAAACCATCTGCGCCTTACTCGACGAGCTACAGCCAGACCCTGCCGGCAGTTACGCACGCTTGATCACTTATGTGACCGACCGCCCGGGGCACGATCGGCGCTATGCCATCGATGCGCGCAAGATCGAACGTGAGCTTGGCTGGCGGCCGGCCGAAACCTTCGAGACCGGCATTCGTAAAACGGTCCAGTGGTATCTGGACAATCAAGCCTGGGTGCGCAATGTCCAGAGCGGCGCCTATCGCGACTGGGTAACTAGTAACTACAGCGACCGCGCGGGGGGATGATGAAGATTCTCCTGTTCGGAAAAGGCGGCCAGGTTGGATGGGAATTGCAGCGCGCGCTTGCGCCGCTCGGCGAGCTTGTGGCTGTCGATTTCGATTCCACCGATCTCTGCGGCGATTTCACGCGGCTAACTGCGCTGGCCGAGACTGTGCGGACGGTGCGGCCCGCCGTGATCGTTAACGCCGCTGCGCATACTGCGGTCGACAAAGCCGAAAGCGAGCCCGAACTCGCGCGCACGATCAATGCGGCGGCGCCCGGTGTGCTCGCGCAGGAGGCAGCCATGCTCGGTGCCTGGCTGGTGCACTATTCGACCGATTATGTATTCGATGGCGGTGGTGTGCGGCCCTGGGTCGAGACCGATACGCCCGCGCCGCTTTCCGTCTATGGCGCAACGAAACTCGAAGGCGAAGCCTCGATCCTCGCAAGCGGTGCGCGGCATCTGATCTTTCGCACGAGTTGGGTGTTTGCTGCGCGCGGCGGCAATTTCGCCAAGACGATGCTGGGGCTCGCACGCGATCGCGAGCGCCTGACCGTCATCGACGATCAAATCGGCGCGCCGACGGGGGCTGATCTGCTTGCCGATGCGACCGCACATGCGATTCGGGTAGCGTTGATGCGGCCGGAACTGGCCGGCATCTATCATCTCGTAGCCGCCGGCGAAACCTCTTGGCATGGCTATGCCAACCATGTGATCGCCAAGGCGCGCAGCCTTGGCGAGACGCTCAAGGTTGGCGAAATCGCAGCGGTACCGACGAGCGCCTTTCCGACGCCCGCCAGGAGGCCGGCTAATTCCCGCATGAACACGAACAAATTGCGCGAAGCGTTTGGACTCGTCTTGCCGACGTGGCAGTGTGGCGTAGATCGGATGCTGATCGAGTACCTTGGCAAGTAACTCAAGAGCGCCTCGAAAACCCCCGGTTTCTGAGCGAAACAAGGCCGGGCGTAAAAAATTGCGACGCCGCATATGCAATGCAGTATCGCGACGAAAGTGGGCGTTTTTCGAGGTGCCCGTCATGGCGACGGACGCAATCGTCCGCATGCAAACAAATGGAGGGGTGGCAATGAGTAATCGCAAGGGCATCATCCTCGCGGGAGGATCGGGAACCCGCCTGCATCCGGTGACGCTGGCGGTGAGTAAGCAGCTCATGCCTGTGTATGACAAGCCAATGATCTACTATCCGCTGTCGGCACTGCTGCTGGCAGGGATTCGCGAGATTCTGATCATTTCGACGCCGCAAGATACGCCGCGCTTCCAGCAGTTGCTCGGCGACGGCAGGCAATGGGGCATCGCGCTTTCCTACGCGGTGCAGGCTAGCCCCGACGGATTGGCGCAGGCATTCATCATCGGGGCGGATTTCCTTGGCGCTAGTCGTTCGGCTCTCGTACTCGGCGACAATATATTCTATGGACACGATCTGCAACGGCGTTTGCTCGAAGCGGATCGACGCGAAAGCGGTGCCACGGTCTTCGCCTACCCGGTGCAGGACCCGGAGCGCTATGGCGTCGTCGAGTTCGATGCCGCGGGACATGCGATCAGCCTCGAAGAAAAACCGCAGATCGCGAAGAGCCGCTATGCGGTCACGGGCCTTTATTTCTATGACACGTCGGTCGTGGAGATCGCGCGCAGCCTGAAACCCTCGCCGCGCGGCGAACTTGAAATCACCGATCTGAACCGCGTCTACCTCGAACGCGATCAGCTCGATGTGCAAGTCATGGGGCGCGGCGATGCCTGGCTCGACACCGGCACGCACGACAGCTTGGTCGAAGCGGGTCAGTTCATCCAGACGCTCGAAAAACGGCAGGGTCTGAAGATCTGTTGTCCCGAGGAGATCTGCTGGCGCCAGAAATGGATCGATGACGTAGAGATGGCCGCATTGGCCAAGCCTCTTGCGAAGAGCGGCTACGGACAATACCTGCTGCGCGTGCTCGAAGAGCGCGTATTCTGAAATAGCAAGGGCGACGAAGCTCGGAATTCGTCGCCATTAAAACCGGAGTCGATGATGGCAAAGGGCATGATCCTGGCGGCGGGCCAGGGCACGCGTGTCAGACCGCTGACGAAGAACATACCGAAACCGATGATCCCCATCCTCGGGCGGCCTGTCATGGAATACCTGATCGAGCATCTTGCGCGCTATGGCGTACGCGAGATCATGGTTAACGTCGCCTTCAATCATTACAAGATCGAGAACTACTTCGGCGATGGCCATCGCTGGGGGGTTGAGCTTGGCTATTCGTTCGAGGGCGTACGCGAGCAGGGCGATATCGTGTCGACACCGATGGGCTCGGCCGGCGGCATGAAGCAGATCCAGGATCGTGGCGGATTCTTCGACGAGACGACGCTCGTACTCTGCGGCGACGCAATCGTCGATCTCGACATTGGCGCCGCGCTGTACGAGCACCGCACGAAGGGCGCGCTGGCAAGCGTAGTCGCGCTCAACGTACCGCGCGAGGCCGTCAAGAACTACGGCATCGTGGTGGCAGACGATGACGGACGTATTGAGTCGTTCCAGGAAAAGCCGATGCCAGAAGAAGCGAAATCAACGCTGGCGAGCACTGGTATCTATATTTTCGAACCCGAAGTGCTGGATTTTGTGCCTTCGGGCACAGTGTTCGATATCGGCGCGGAGCTTTTCCCGCTGCTTGTCGAGCGCGGCCTGCCATTTTATGTGCAGAAGCGGCATTTCAACTGGATCGATATCGGCCGTGTAACCGATTATTGGACCGTACTGCAACGCGTCCTGCGCGGCGAGGTTGCGCAGATGGACATGCCGGGCAAGGAAACTCGCCCTGGCGTATGGGTCGGGCTCAATACCTCCATCGCCTGGGACAGCGTACACATCGCAGGCCCGGTGTATATCGGTTCGAACGTTCGAATCGAGCCGGGTGCTTCCATTATTGGACCAGCATGGATCGGTCATGGCAGCCATATCAGACCCGGCGCGAGAATTACGCGAAGTATCCTGTTCGAATACACCCGCATTGCCGAGGGCATGCAGTTCTCGGAAATGATCGTTTCGCCGCAGTATTGCGTGGATCGTTCGGGCGGCACGACTTATGTCGGCGACGAGCGCACGATGCTGCGCTGGGGCGATGCACGCGGTTAATTAGAACCTGGAAATATTGACCGAAACCCAGAACGCCCGGCGGGCGTTCGCTCTAACTTGTGGGAAGCTTCGGCATTCATGCACAGATGGGCACCTCGAAAAACTCCTTCTTTCGTCGCGATGCTGCGTTGCTCGCAAAAAATTACTCCTCACATATCAATCATATGCGGCGTCGAAGTTTTTCACTTGTGCCTTGTCTCGCTTAGAAACCGAGGTTTTTCGAGGCGCCCAGAATGAACATCATAAAAACCGCAATTCCCGACCTTCTAATCATCGAGCCGCGCGTGTTTGGCGATGCGCGCGGCTTCTTCATGGAAAGCTTCAATGCGCGCAGTTTCTGTGAGCAGACAGGTTGCGATGTTTCGTTCGTGCAGGACAACCATTCGCGCTCCGGCCGTGGCGTATTGCGCGGCCTGCATTACCAGTTACCGCAGCCGCAGGGCAAGCTTGTGCGCGTGACATCTGGCAGCGTATTCGATGTCGCGGTCGATATCCGCAAATCCAGCCCGACTTTCGGTAAGTGGGTCGGTGTGGAACTCTCCGACGACAATCACCGCCAGATGTGGGTGCCACCGGGTTTTGCGCACGGCTTCGTCGTGCTCTCCGACTCGGCCGACTTCCTCTATAAAACAAGCGACTACTACGCGCCGCAGCACGAGCATTGCATCCGCTGGGACGATCCCTCGCTCGGCATCGAATGGCCTTTCGGCGACATCGTGCCGCAAGTGTCGGCCAAGGATGCGGCAGGCAAGGCATTTGCCGACGCACAATACTTCGAATGAATGGGAGCGGACGCACATGATCCTCGTTACCGGCGGGGCCGGCTACATCGGCACCCATACCTGCGTCGAACTTATCGCGGCGGGGCACGAAATCGTCGTGCTCGACAATTTCTGCAATAGCCACCCGGAAGCGATCGCACGCGTCGAGAAAATCACGGCTAAGCGCGTGTCGGTCGTGCGCGGCGACATCCGCGATCAGGCGCTGCTCGCCTCGGTGCTGCGCGAATACCGCTGCAAGGCGGTCATCCATTTCGCCGGTCTCAAAGCGGTTGGCGAATCCGTCGAAAACCCATTGGCCTATTACGACAACAATGTCGTAGGCAGTCTCCGCTTGCTCGAAGCGATGCGCGAGGTCGGCGTCAAGACGCTGGTCTTCAGCTCATCCGCAACGGTTTACGGCGATCCACAACGCCTGCCGCTGGCTGAGGATCATCCGCTCTCGGCGACCAATCCCTACGGACGCACCAAGCTTGTCATCGAAGACATGCTGCGCGAATTTGCGCGCAGCGCACCCCAATGGCGTATCGGCATTCTGCGATATTTCAATCCGGTCGGCGCGCATGAGAGCGGCATGATAGGTGAGGACCCGCAGGGTATTCCGAACAACCTGATGCCCTTCGTCGCTCAGGTGGCTGTCGGCCGGCGCGAGCACCTGAATGTCTGGGGCGGCGACTACCCGACGCCCGATGGGACCGGTGTGCGCGATTACATCCATGTCGTCGACCTTGCCGTTGGCCATGTTCGCGCGCTGACACGGCTCGAACAGGAAGCCGGCTGCTTTGCCGTGAATCTCGGCACGGGACAAGGCTATAGCGTGCTCGATATGGTCAAGGCCTTCGAGAAGGCCAGTGGTCGCGCCGTGCCTTACAAGCTTGCGCCGCGCCGCGCTGGCGATATTGCCGCCTGCTTCGCGGACCCGGCGCTTGCGCGGAATTTACTCGGATGGGATGCTGTGCGCGGACTCGATGAGATGTGCGCCGACACCTGGCGCTGGCAACAACAGAATCCGCAGGGTTTTTCTACCGAGTGAAGCGCGTTCGGGATGCAGGTATTCGGAATCCATTCACAGGAACAATCCAATGAGCATTCAGCCCGTCATTCTTTCCGGTGGTTCCGGCACCCGGCTGTGGCCGGCTTCGCGCGAGCAGTATCCGAAGCAACTGTTGCCGTTGGCCGGACGCGATACGATGCTGCAGGCTACCGCCGCGCGGCTCGATGGCTTCGAAGGCGATGTTGCCTCGCAAATTATCGTTGTCAGCAACGAGGAATACCGATTCGCCATTGCGGAGCAGTTACGCCAGATTGGCAAGCGCGGACGCATCGTGCTCGAACCGGCAGGGCGCAATACCGCGCCGGCTTTGAGCCTCGCTGCACTCGTTGCGACAGTCGAAGACGCGGACCCGGTTCTGCTCGTGATGCCCGCCGATCATGTGATTAACGATGTTGCTGCATTTCAGGCTGCTATCGCGGAAGGCGCGCGAGCTGCCGAGCGCGGGGCCTTCGTTACTTTTGGCATCGTGCCGGATCGGCCGGAAACCGGTTACGGCTATATCCGCGCCGGAGCTTCGGTCGATGACCGCGGCAGCGCGCGTCTGCTCGCAGCCTTCGTCGAAAAGCCCGACCTTGCCACCGCCGAGCGGTATGTGAGTTCCGGAGAATACCTCTGGAATAGCGGCATATTCCTGATGAAAAGCTCTGCCTGGCTTGCGGCCGTAAAATTGCTGCGGCCAGAAATCGCGCAGGCTTGCCAGGCCGCTGCGGCGGGTGCGCACGACGATGGCGACTTCGTGCGCGTCGACAAAGCTGCCTTCCTTTCCTGCGCGGCGGATTCCATTGACTATGCCGTGATGGAAAAGCTTGCTAATACGCCGCAGTTGGGGCCCGGCGTTGTCGTGCCGCTGTCTGCCGGGTGGTCCGACGTTGGCGCCTGGGATGCGCTGTGGCAAGTCTGTGCAAAGGACGAAGCGGGTAACGTAACGCGCGGGGAAGTCATGCTCGAAGAGAGCCGCGACAGCTTGGTCCTGGCCGAATCCCGCCTCGTTGCGGGTATCGGTTTGAAGGACATGATCGTCGTCGAGACGCCCGATGCGGTGATGGTGACCGACAAACGCCACACTCAGGACGTCAAGAAGATCGTTGCACGGCTCAAGGCCGAGGGCAAATCGCATGCACTCAATCACCGCAAGGTCTATCGTCCCTGGGGCTGGTACGACTCGATAGACTCGGGTGCGCGCTTTCAGGTCAAGCACATCGTCGTAAATCCCGGCGCAAAGCTCTCGCTACAGATGCATCACCATCGCGCCGAACACTGGATCGTCGTTCGCGGTACAGCAGAGGTGACGAACGGCGACAAGGTTTTCCTGCTGACCGAAAACCAGTCGACCTATATTCCATTAGGGCACACGCACCGCCTCGCCAATCCCGGCAAGGTTCCGCTTGAAATCATCGAGGTCCAGTCGGGTTCCTATCTCGGCGAGGACGATATCGTGCGCTTTGAGGATACCTACGGGCGCTGAGCGCCGGCTTCTAGCGGAACCTCAAATGCAGCTTCAGCGCATCGAGTGCCGCGCGGCGGCGGTAGGCCGGATCGTTCTCGGGCTCGGGCAGCGCGCCCTGCCACTTTGAACCACGTTGCAATACGTGGCGCGTGAAGGTCGAGGACGATATACCCCATTTACGTAGAAATTGCAGGCGACCGTGGTTGTGGACGATGCGTTTGGTCGAACGCGAGGGGAAGTGATAGACAAGCGCGTCGCCGACGCCAAGAAAGTGCCGGCAGCCGATATGCCAAAGCTTTTTCGATAGATCCGGATCAGAGTACATGCCGGGCGAAAATTCAATCGAGAAGCCGCCAACAATGTCCCAGGTGTCGGCTGGAAGCATAAGCGGTGGCCAGGTCGCGCCGGTCCAGTCGGGTTTGGCAAGCTTGGCTAGATCGTTCAGCAGATCCTGCTCGCGAAAGTTCGCCCATTCGCTGCCGTAGTCGGCGACGATTGCCGCGTCGTTACCGGATTCGCGCGCTTCTATCATGGTGCCGGAGAGCATGAAATGCTCGATGCCTTCGGCATGAAGCGCGGCGGCGCGCGCGAGCAGGATACGGTCGAGTCCCGGACAGACGTACATGTCGTCGTTCAGGTACATGATGTAGTCGCCTCGCGCGCGGCTGCGCGCGAGGTTCATCGCATGGCAGATGCCGACATTGCGCGCCGTGTGCGTATGCGCAATGCCCTGTTCGCGCACCCATTCCAGGGTACCGTCCGAGCCGTCGTTAATATGCAGGACGACTTCTACGCCAGGCGAGATGTTTGCTAAGAGGCTTGCGAGGCTGTGTTGCAGACAGGCCAGGTTGTTCCAGGTAGGGATCAGGATCGATAGAGCAGGCCGCTCGGTGTTCATGCCGGGTTTCCTCTTTGTTCCGCTGCAATAATGCGGCGGTAGAGCGTTTCCTGTTGGCGCGCGAGTGCGGGCCAGTCGTATTGGGCGGCGAAACGGCGGCCGGCTTGGGCGAGGTCGGTGCGCAGCTTTGCATCGTCAAGGATACGGCCGATCGCGGCGGCGATTGCACGGCCGTCGCGCGGGTCGTCGAGTACGAGCGCATCGATGCCGTCCTCGATGCGGGCTGTAATGCCGCACCATGCGGCGGCGCTCACGATGACCGGCAAACCATAACTCATCGCTTCGGCGACGACCATGCCGAAGGTATCTTCCAGCGTCGGGTGCACGAGCAGGTCTGCCGCGCGGTAGGCCGGGGCCGGGTCATTGAGCACGCCGGCAAAATGCACCCGCGCCGTTATGCCGAGTGCTTGCGCGCGGCGGCGCGCCGGCGGAATGTAGTTTTCATTACCGACGACTAGAAGCTGCACACGTGCATCGTGGGTCATGGCTTCCATCAAGGCCGGCAGGCCCTTTTTGTCGTAGTCGCCAGCAATGAAAAGCAGCAGTGGCACATCGGACGGGATGCCGTAGTCTTGCCGCGTTTGTTCGCGATCAACGCCGGTGATGGCGGGTGTGACCCCCGGCGGAATGACGTCGACATGGCCGCGCAGGGCCGGATAGCTTGTGGCGAGTTCGTCGCGTAGCGCGTCGGACACCGCGACAATCGCGCGCGTGGCGGATGCGCGCAGGCGCGCGCGTTCGACCCAGAAGTAATAGAGGAGGCGCGGGCTTGTCAGCGCCGCTATCTGGCGAGTGACGCGCTTGATGCCGGTGACGCCGCCAAGCCGCGTCGCACGAATCGGCCGCACATGGACGGTCTGCACATTGCCATGCCAGCAGGCTTCGTGCGAATGTACGATATCGAAACCGCGCCGTGTGGCGCGCGCGGTCCACATGGCAAAGAGCAGCATGTTGAGCCAGCGTGGGCGTGTCAGCAAATGCGGAACGCGGTGCACGACGACGCCGGGAATCGCAATGCAGAATTCCTGCGCGAAAACATGTACTTCGTGCCGCTGCGCAAGCTGCTCGACAAGCGCGATGGCATAGCGCTCGGCGCCGCCGCCAGCCGGATCGAAGCGCCGCGTCAGCACTGCGATTCGCAAACGGAGGTTTGTCGTGTTCTCGCTCATCGACGCTTGTCTTCGTAAGCGGTTTTGAGCTTGAGCAGCAGATGACCCAGATGCGTCGATTGGGCGATCAGCACGCGCGGTAGCGCGAAGAGGTTGTCGCCAGCGCGGGCGCGCCCGCGCTGGACGGTAGTAGCCGTGTGGTAGCCGGCCGCTTCGGCGAGTTTCTGGTGCTCGGCGTTGTGGCGGCCATAGGGGTAGCAGAAATGGCGGACCTCGATGCCTAGCGCGTTTTCGAGGTCGTCGCGGCAGCCCGCGATCTGCTCGTGCGCTTGTTCAGGAGAGCAGCGCAAGAGGTCGACGTGGTCGCGTGAGTGGGCGCCGACCTCCATGCCAGCGTCCAGCCAGGCGCGCAAGTCTTCCTCCCGCATCAAGGGCTTGGCCGGCACACCGAACTGCGCATCCCAGGCGTTGGTGCCACCGAGCGCATGACTGACTACATAGCAGGTGGCTGAAAAACCATTGGCATGAAGGGCGGGCAGCGCATTGTCGAGATTGTTTCGATAGCCGTCGTCGAAGGTGATGCCGACGACATTGCCGCGCTGCGCGCCGGAAAGATATGGCATCAATTCGCGCAGCGCGAGCCCCCGGTAGCCGAGCAGCTTCAGGAGCTTCATCTGGCGCGCGAAGGCGCGCGGCGAGACGACCATGCCGCGCAGCGGCGTGCCGGAAGGCGGTGGCGCGTCGATCTGGTGGTACATCAGGATCGGAATCGGTGCTTTCATCGTTCGGTTTCAAGCGCTCGCCAAGCTGGCCTCGCTGCGCGGCCAGGCGTAGGCGAGCGCGACCGTCAGCAGGGCGTAGAAGTGCCCTTCGAGATTGTCGAGGATGAAGGAATTGAAGCTGTCGCCGACGATCATTGCAACGAGTAGGCCGTGCGTCAGGTAACGCTCGTTCAATCCCAGCGTGCGCCCCCTGCGCCACTGGGCCGCCCAGAGCCAAACGAGTAAGGCGAGCCCGACAAGGCCGGTCTGGCTCCAGACGAGCAGATATTCGTTGTGCGGATTCGGCGTGATCTGGTCGCCGCTCTGGCCTTTGCTTTCGGCAAGCAGGCGGAACTCCGGCCGGAAGCTTCCCATGCCGCCGCCGACCACGACATGGCGTTCGATTAGCACGACCGCATTCTTCCAGAAACCGACGCGCAGCCCATCGTTGGTCTTGACATCGCCTTGCTCGAACTTGTGGGCGTCGGAGAGCATCTGGTCGGTACGCGCCTTGACGCGTGGCGAAACCGCATAAAGCGCGGCAGCCGCGACGCAGGCGGCCAAAATACCAAGCGCCACGCCCTTGAGTCGGAAGCGCGAATAGGCGGCGAGCGGTAGCAGGGCGAGGAAGATGAAATGCCCGGTCCGCCCGGTGTTGATGAAGAAAAGATTGCCGACGCAAACAATACCTAGCGCATACCAGGCCCAGCGCCGCGCAGGCCATTCGCGCGCGAGCCAGAGGCAGGCGAAGCTCACGAAGGCGAGCATCGTCGAAAATCCGGTATGCCCGCCGAATCCCGCGTAGGGGCCGACGCCGCCCATATCGTGCAGTACACCGAACCAGCGCAGGAACGACACGACGAGCGCAATGCAAAAACCGTACAGAAAACCTTTGAGGATGCGCCGGCACCAGATGGCGTCATCGATGACCGAAATCGCGAGCGGAATCAGCAGCAACTCGCGGTAATGCCACCAGTCGTCGGCGGACGGCCGCAGCGGCGCCGGCGACCAGGCCATCGAAATGCCCATCCAGGCAAATAGCATGAGCGAGATCGCAGCGACGCGGTGCTCGCGGATACGCTGCCAACGTTGCGCGAATTGGCCGGCGAGCCCCCAGGCGAGCAGGAAGAGGCCCGTCGTTACGCTGATCCAGGCGGCAGGTAGCGGAACGGAAAACGCGGCGGCGACGACGAGCCACTTGGCGGCGAGGTCGATACGATCACGCATTGAAAACTCCAGCTAGGATTCGATTGCGGCGGTTTGTTGTTCGCTCTGGAATTGGAGCTTGTAGAGGTGCGCGTAGCGGCCGCCTGCGGCCAGCAATTCGGCGTGCCGGCCCTGCTCGATGATATGGCCGCGATCCATGACGAGGATGCGGTCGGCGCCCTCTATCGTCGACAAGCGGTGCGCGATCACGAAGGTCGTGCGGCCTTGCATCAGGATCGCGAGCGCGGCCTGCACCTGGCGCTCGGATTCGGTGTCGAGCGCCGAGGTTGCTTCGTCGAGAATCAGGATCGGTGCGTCCTTCAAGAGCGCGCGTGCGATTGCGAGCCTCTGGCGCTGGCCGCCCGACAGCTTGACGCCATTCGCGCCGACCGTCGTTGCCAGACCTTCCGGCATCGCCTGAATGAATTCCCAGGCGTTCGCGGCCTGCGCGGCAGCAATGATTTCGTCCTCGGAATGATCTGCCACGCTGCCGTAGGCGATGTTCGCCGCAACACTATCGTTGAACAGCACGACATCCTGACTCACGAGCGAGATGTTCGCGCGCAGGCTGGCGAGCGTTGCCGACTGGGTATCGATGCCGTCGATCAGGATGCGCCCGGCGCTAGGCGAATAGAAGCGCGGCAGGAGCGACACCAGCGTGCTCTTGCCGCTGCCCGACGAGCCGACGAGCGCAATGGTCTCGCCCGGCCGTATATCGAGATCGATCCGCTCGAGCGCTAGCTTCTGAGCTTCCGGGTAGTGAAACGCCACGTTTTCGAAACGCACCTCGCCGCGCGCGCGCGCAAGATCGCGCGTCCCCTCGTCGGCTTCGCCCGGCATATCGAGAAGGCCGAAGATGCTCTCGGCCGCCGACACGCCCTTGGCGATCGTATTGTTGACCTCGGTGATGCGTTTGACGGGGGCAAGGAGCATCAGCATCGCGGTGATGAAGGAGATGAACTCGCCGGCAGTCGTGCCGCCATGGCCTTGCGATTGTGACAACGCAATATAGACGATGATGGAAACCGAAATCGCCGAAGCCAGATGCGTGATCGGCACCGTCACCGAGGCCGGAATCGCCTCGCGCATCTGGGCGCGACGGAACCCCCCGGTGGCTATGTCGAAACGGCTTTTCTCGTAGTCCTGCCCGCCGAAGACCTTGACGACCTTGTGGGCGCCCGTTGCCTCTTCGAGGATGTGGGTGATCTGGCCCATCGACTGATAGCCGCTCTGGCTCGCCGCGCGCAGGCGCTTGCCGAATTTGCGTACGGCGATAACGATGATAGGGCCGACCGAGAGCGCTATCAGCGTGAGTTTCCAGTCGGTATAGACCAGGTAGCCGACCAGCCCCACGACGGTCAGGCTCTCGCGGACCGAGGAGACCATGCCGGAGGACGCCGCATCGGTCACGTAGTTCGTGTCGAACACGACTTTCGAGATCATCGCGCCGCTCGAATTATCGTCGTAATGGCGCGTCGGCAGGCGCAGCAGTTTGGCGAACATCTGGCGCCGCAGATCCATCACAACATTGCTCGTGATCCAGGCCATCAGATAGCCGGTGACGAACACCGCCACGCCACGCAGAAAGAAGATCCCGATGAGACCCACCGGGAATATCCAGACCATGCGCGGATCGGGTGTGACGAAACCGTGGTCGAGCAGATACTTCATCATCCACGGGAAGACCCACTCGGTCGCGGCCGTCAGCGCCATGCCGAACACCGCAACGACGAGCGCCGTGCGGTAAGGCCGGACATAGCCGATCAGGCGCAGATAGATTTCGCGCGTCGTCTTCGATGGCGCGCTCGTTGCAGGGTGCGGGGGGGCTGGATTCATATTGACTCGGTGCGGGTTTGCATTTCGCGCAAGGCCGTTGACCGGCTTGCACGCACATACCCCGCAAGGCCGTTACCGGCGGTTGTTTGGAGGCGCCTGTTTGCTGCGCTGCCGGGAGTGTACTACGCAGTCCGTTGGCGAGCGTTCGAGCTTCGCTATGTGTCGTGGCCAAAAGGTGCTTCGAAAAATTCAACTGCGCGCGCATGGACTGCCTACCGCAGCTCAGCCTGCAATTTATGCCAGAGGCTTGATTTCGCGGCTTCTGCCGTAGCGATTGATCCAATTGCATCGCGCCTGGCAAACCGGCGGTCTCAAGTACCAAGCGCAACACCTCAGGGCAAGCCCGGTGAATCTTGCATATCGCACGTTCAGCACCTGTCCATGAGGGTGTCAAGGACAGGCAGACAAGCTGTGGCTTCGCCATCCTTGACACCCTCATGGACAGGTAATCCATTGTCTACATGAAAGATTCGCTCAAACTCAAGTGTTGCACTTGGTTCTTGAGTCCGCCCGCTTCGATTCCGGCCCGCCTCAAATAAACCATCCGCTTGAGGTTATGGCAGGCAGCCATCATCGTCATCGCGAAGCTCGCTCACGCCTGGCCGATCGTGCGGCTGGGCGGATCGCTTTGGAATGCTAGACTTCGCGTCTTGTCCCGGTCCAACCGGGGCATTGTCGAAGGTGCCCCTGCTGCGTCCGCCGTAGTTGGGGTTAAACGGGAAACAGGTGCGCTCGCGCTGCGAGCTATTCCTGTGCTGCCCCCGCAACGGTAGGCGAGAGCCGCATGTCATGGAAGCCACTGGAAGTCATTCCGGGAAGGCGATATGCGGCCGGCATGAGCGTCCCTGGGCCTCATGCCCGCTCGCGAGCCCGGATACCGGCCGCTCGACGAACAGGGTTGCGGCAAGGCATAGCCAGCGTCGCGAACCCAGGGTGGAATGGGCCGCGGGGTGACGGCGAAGGGCTGCTGTGCAGGACTCCCCGTGTTTCGTTCCGGTTGAAATGCCGGACGCGCGGGGTCGCTCGTCCGGCTCCAGGGAGTCCTTCTTCAATGAAACCGATTGCCGCTGCCGTTCTCGCAGCGTTTCCGTTCGTATCTTTTGCTGCCGCAGCCGCTTCTGGTTCGGCGGATTCAGAAACCATCGTCGTTACCGCCTCGCGCGAGCCGGTTCGCATAAACGAAGCGGTGGCCGATGTCAGTGTAATCAGCCGCAGCCAAATCGAGGCGGCGGGCGTATCGACCTTACCCGAGCTTCTGTCGCGCCAACCGGGTGTCCAGTTTTATTCGAGCGGCGGCGCCGGCAAACCTTCCGGCATCGTCATTCGGGGCGCGGCGCCGGCGCAGAGCCTGGTGCTCGTCGATGGCCTGCGCTTCGGTTCGGTGACGGCCGGCGGCGTGGCGCTCGAACAACTACCGCTCGATCAGATCGACCATATCGAAATCGTGCGCGGCCCGGCCTCCGCGCTTTATGGCTCCGATGCGATTGGCGGGGTGATCCAGATTTTTACGCGCAAGGCGGGTGGCAAACCCAGGCTGGAAGCCTATGCGGGGCTCGGTAGCTACGCCAGCGAGTCCTATACACTTGGCGCCTCCGGTTCGACAAGCCAATTGCGCTACAGCCTGCGCGCGGGCTACGACAATACCGACGGTTTTTCGGCAATCAAGGATGTTGCCAAGCAGCCCGCCAGCTTTGATCCGGACAGGGACGGCTACCGCCGAACGAACCTCGGTACCAGCCTGGGCTGGGCGATTGCCGAGGGCCATGATTTGCAGTTCGACGCGCAGCACAACAAGGGCCGCAATCATTACGATGCGCGCAGTAGCAATCCGGATTTCTCTCCCGGTCCGGTCTTCGATGCCTACAACGACACCGAGAACTCGATCTATGGCATCGCGCTGAAGGACCGCATCCTCGACAACTGGGCCAGCACGCTGCGCGCCGGTCGCACGGTGGATGACGCTACCGACTATGCGCCGTGGTCGCCGAACGGCGCGCGTTATCGCACGATCCAGGATCAGGTGACTTGGCAGAACGATCTGAAGTTCGATGCCGGTACCCTGATGCTCGGCACGGACTGGGTGCGTCAGAGCGGCGAAGTCCAGGGAGCCTACGATCTGTCGCGCGATATTTCGAGTGTTTTCGCCGGCTGGAGCGGTAAATACGGCGCGCATCGGGTACAGCTCAATGTGCGCCGCGACGACAACTCGGACTTCGGCGATCACGCGACCGGCTCGGCCGGCTGGTCGTGGGCTTTCGTCGAGGATTGGCAGATCCGCGTCGGCGCCGCGTCGGCCTTCCGCGCCCCCAGCTTCAACGATTTGTATTACCCGCATTACAGCAATCCGGCGCTGCGGCCCGAGCGCAGCCGCAACTATGACCTCGCGTTGAGTTACGAGACGAAGACGCGGGGCGTTTCGCTAACCGGTTACCGCAACCGCGTGAACGATCTGATCGCCTCGGATTCGAACTTCGTGCCGCAGAATATCGGCCACGCGAAGCTCGACGGCGCAACACTTGCTGCGCATCACGCAACGGCAGCGGGTTACGACTTCGCGGCGAGTGTCGACTGGCTGGACGCGCGCGATGTCGATACCGGCAAGCAGCTTGCGCGGCGCGCGCAGTGGCAGGGCAAGCTCAACGGCAGCTACGTGGCCGAGGTTTGGCGCGCGGGCGCCGAAGTCCAATGGGTCGATGCGCGGTACGAGGATGCAGCCAATACCAAACGCATGAACGCCTATACGCTCGTCAATCTTTTCGCGCAGTGGTCGATAACGCCGAATGTGCGTCTCGAAGGCCGCGTCGACAATCTGTTCGATCAGAAATACGAGACGGTCTGGGGTTATGGCACGGCCGGCGCGAGCGTGTTCGCAGGCGTTCGCGTGATGACGCGCTAGGTCTGGCGACCATGCAGCCCTCGCTCGCGATGCCGCGCCGCCGCGCCGCCTTCATACTCGCTTCGCTGGCCCTCTTCGCGTTGGCCGCGCTGGCCTGGGCTCTGGCGGCTGGCGAAATCGAGGCCGGGCCGGCTGACATCGTGGCGGCGTTCATGGGTGGAGACTCGACGGCCGCCTCCGTCGTGCGCGAATTGCGTCTGCCGCGCGCGCTGGCGGCGTTCGCCAGCGGCGGCCTGCTCGCGCTCGCGGGGGCGCTGATGCAGGTGCTCTTGCGCAATCCGCTGGCCGATCCCTATGTGCTTGGCGTATCGGGCGGCGCTTCGGTAGCCGCGCTGGGTGCGATGTTCGTCGGCGCGGCCGGGGTCTGGATCGATGGTGCGGCCTTTTGCGGTGCGCTGGCCGCGATGGCCTGCGTTTTTGGGCTCGCGCGCGGCGAGGGCAGTTGGACGCCGACACGGCTCTTGCTGACCGGCGTCGTCGTCGCGGCCGGCTGCGGCGCGGCGGTTTCACTGCTGCTCTCGCTGGCGCCGGACCGTGCGCTGCGCGGCATGTTGTTTTGGCTCATGGGCGATGCCGGTGCTGCGACACGACCCTGGCCCGCGCTCGTAAGCCTTGCCGTGGGCGTGCTCGTAAGCTTTCCGGTCGCACGCGAATTGAACCTGCTCGCGCGTGGCGAACGCTTCGCCCGCGCGCTCGGCGTCGCGACGCTGCGCTTGCGCCTGGGCGTCTTCGTGCTCGCTTCGCTGCTTACCGCGCTGGCGGTCACGACGGTCGGCGCGGTTGGTTTCGTCGGCCTCGTCGTGCCGCATCTGTTGCGGCTCGCGCTCGGTAACGATCAGCGCTTGCTGCTGCCGGGCAGCGCGCTGGCCGGCGGCTGTCTGCTGCTGCTTGCCGACACGCTCGCGCGCACGCTTGCCGCACCGCTTCAATTGCCCGTTGGCGTGCTGACAGCGCTGATCGGCGTGCCGGTTTTCCTCTGGCTACTCGCGCGGGGGCCGCGATGAAAGGGGGTACAAGCCTGCTTGAAACGCGCGGCCTTGCCGTCGGCATCGGCCGGATCACGGCGGTGCGCGGCTTCGATTTCCAGATTGCGCCGGGCGACCGCGTGGCCGTGCTCGGCTGCAACGGCGTAGGCAAGAGCACCTTGCTCGCGGCGCTGGCCGGTCTTTTGCCACCGCGTGCGGGCGAACTGAAATACGCCGGGCGCGCGTTGGCCGACTGGCCGGCCAACGCACTTGCGCGCCATCGCGGCTGGCTGGCGCAAAACCCGGACGATCCGTTTGCGGCGAGCGTGCTCGAAGCGGTGCTCGTGGGCCGCCATCCGTGGCTCGACCGCTTCGCTTGGGAAGGCGCCGACGACCGCGCCATTGCGCATGCGGCATTGCAAGCGATGAATCTCACCGGTTTTGCGGTGCGCAACGTCCAGACGCTCTCGGGCGGCGAGCGGCGACGCGTCGCGCTCGCCGCCTTGCTCGCGCAGACGCCGCAGCTTTATCTGCTCGACGAGCCGCTGGCGCACCTCGATCTCGCAAGCCAGATCCGCGTGCTCGATCACTTTCACGGCCTGGCAGATGGCGGCGCTGGCGTGGTGATTGTTGCGCACGATCTGAACCTGGCGCTGCGCTGGGCCAACCGCCTGCTGCTGCTTTACGGCGACGGCGAATGGGCGGCCGGTCCGCTTGCCGAACTTGCCGAGGTTGCGCCGCTGTCGCGCGCGCTAGGCCATCCACTACGTAAATCGGAATATTCCGATTTTAAGGTATTTTTGCCCATATGAGCTAAAACAACAAAGCTTGACGGCTTGTCTTGACAGAAAGAGATGTGGACACTGCGGCCATGTCTCGATCCGACTTCGAAGTGCTCATGCAATGCGCCCGTCGGCACGCCGCGCGTTCCCCCCGTATGTTTCGGCTTCGTGTAACGCTGCGCGCGCTCTGCGGCATGGGCAGCCTGTTCGCGCTAGCCGTAGGGGCAGTCCTTGCGCTAGCTTGGTCGCTGTCGCCGGTTTTCGCCGGCGCAGCGGCGAATAGCGCGGGTTCGTTAGTTTTTCATCTGCTTGCGATGCTGTCTGCCGGCGTTGTTCTCGTCGCCTGTGCATGGGTCTTATACGGCCCGGCGCAGCCGCCCCAGGGAATCGTCCTGTCGCGAAGCGCTGCGCCACGCCTGTTCGCGCTGCTGGACCGAATGGGGCGCCGGTTCGGCACTCCGCCCATCCATGAAGTCCGCGTCAGCGGCGAACTCAATGCGGCGATTACGCAGCGACCCGATCCCGTTCTGCGCGTCAGGTTGCGCAACACATTGGTGCTCGGCCTGCCGCTGGCGCTCGCGGTCACGCCGCGCCAACTCGTTGCCGTGCTCGCCCACGAATTCGGTCATCTGCGTCGCCAACGGATCGCACTAGGCGGCTGGGGCTGCCATGCGCGGGCGCGCTGGCATCAGGTGCTCGGCAATATGGAGAGCGTGCCCGCATGGTTGCAGCTCGTGTTCGCACCGCTTGCCAATCGCGCAAGTCCGACCTATTGCGCTGAATCGCTCGTGCTCTCGCACCTGGACGAATTCGAGGCCGACGCGGCTGCCGCCAAGGTTGTTGGCGCGACCCGGCTCGGGCAAGCATTGAGTGAGATTGCGCTGAAGCACCGCTTTCTCTTCGAGGACTACTGGCGCAATGTCTATGCTCAGGCCGATTATGCGAAGCGGTCGAATTTCCTGCCCTATCGCCACATGGCGCTCGCGTTTCGGGCGGATATCGGCCATGCCGGCTTGCCTGGGGAATCTGACGAAACCCCCGAGGACGCCGCATTTGACACGCACCCGAGTTTGCGCGCCCGCATGCGTGCGCTTGGGCTCGATGTGGCCGCGCCAGTCGAATCCTGCGGCAGCGACAACGCAGCGCGCCGTTTCCTCGGCGAAACGCTGGTGTGGCTGACCGGCCTGCTCGATCGTCAATGGCGGGATGCCGAACGGCAGGACTGATTAACGTTTCCTGCGCGCCGAATCGAGCAGCCTGCAGACTGACTCTGCGCCTTCGGCGAGCCGTGGCCCCGAGCGATTGAGCAGGTTGCCGTCGACCGGCAGCAGATTGCCGCGTGCCACGGCCGGTAGCGATTTCCATTTTTCCCAGCGAGCGAGCCCGTTGTCGGCAATCCCGGGTTCGGAAGGCGCGAGGATCACTTCGGGCGCGGCCTTGAGTACGGCCTCCTCGCCGACTGTCGGGACGAGCGGGGCGAGTTTGCGGAATACGTTCTCGCCACCGCAGAGCGTGAAGACTTCGTTCAGGATGTGGTCGCCGGCGAGGGTCATCAGGGGCTCGGACCAGATCTGGTAGAAGAGCCGCACTGGCGGTAATGCGGCATAACGACCCTGCAGCGCTTCGATACGCGCGCGAAATTGCGCGGCGACGCGGCGGGCTTCGGTTTCGCTGCCGCCCAAGCTGCCTATGCGTTCGAGATTCGAAGCAATGTCGGCAACATGGCGCGGCTCGGAGAGGAATACCGGGATGCCGAGCCTGCGCAGCTTATCGATCTGTGCGGCCGGATTGCCCGAGATCCATCCGATCACGAGCTCGGGCTTCATCGCAATGATGCGTTCGAGATCCAGCGTCTGATAACCGCCAATGTCGGGCAGTGCACGCGCCTCGGGCGGCCAGTCGCTATAGCTCGCGACGGCGACCAGTCGCCGGCCTGCGCCTGCGGCGAAGACCAGTTCGGTGGCGTGCGGCGCAAGGCTGACGATGCGGCGTGCGGGGGCTGCCAGGCGCACAGTCTTGCCGCTGTCGTCGATGACCTCGACCGTGGCGTGGGCAGCCTGCGAACAGAGCAGGACGCTGGCGAACGCGAAGCAGAATGTTTTGCGCCGGTGGAGGGAAGTTGCTGCGTGCATGGAATGGGGATCTGCCTATGAAAGAAGTATCCGGGTGGGAATTTTACTGTTTGGGCCGGAGGCTGCGCCAAACGCCTTGACCCATGCGCAAGCCTCACCCTAACATCGGCATATGGAAACAGAACTTGCCACGCTGGAACAGAAACTCGATCAACTGATCCGGCATACAGCCTCGCTCGCCGAGGAAAATCGCTCGCTGCGCGACCGCGTTGGCAGACTCGAAGCCGAGAACCTGCGTCTGGCCGAAAAGGTCGATATAGCGGCGCGCAAGATCGAATCGGTGCTGGCCTTGATACCTGAAGAAGAATCGTAATGGAGCAAGTCGATTTCTCTATTCTCGGGCGCGAATATAGCGTCTCGGTCTTGCCGGAAGAGCGCGCCTTGCTGGTCGAGGCGGTGGAACTTGCGGATACGCGGATGCGCGAACTCGAAGCGCGGACCCATGCGGGTTCCGAAACGCTGGCCATCATGACAGCGATCAATATCGCGCATGAAATGCTGCTGGCGCAGCGCAGCAGCGGTTTGGATCTGCCCGACTACAAGCGTAGAATGCAGGCCATGAGTGAAGGGATAGACAAGGCGCTCGAAACCCAAGAAGCCTTGCTTTGAGTTCACCGGGACAAAAGGGTCCCGCAAAAGTTTTTATGAGGCGCGGATGGCGCCTCGCGCAAGGTTTTCCCCTGCGGTGCTCGTTAGGGTCTTAGACTCCTTGAACCAATGTCTATGCGACATGGTCGTCGACCGATATAGCCGCTGTTGTGAGCCTTCTTTGAAGGCACCTGATGCGGCAAGGAAGGCGGCCAACCTGAACCCAGGTTCAGGATGCAGATCCGACGGCACTTGCGGGGGATCCCGATGATGCAGGGCGCGAAGCGCAAGCTTCGCGCCCTGCGTGTTTGTGGAGCGCCGGACTTTGATGCGCTACTGGCTGATGAAATCCGAACCCGACGACTGTTCTATCGACGATCTTGCCGCGCTGCCGGACCAGAGCGTCGCATGGTACGGCGTGCGTAACTATCAGGCGCGCAACTTCATGCGCGACCAGATGCAGCTCGGCGACCGAGCCTTCTTCTATCACTCGTCCTGCCCCGAGCCCGGTATTGCCGGCATCGTGCGGGTCAGCAAACTCGCCTATCCGGATGCGACGCAGTTCGACCCCGCAAGCCGTTTCTATGATCCGGCCTCGCGGCCCGATGCGCCGCGCTGGCTCAATGTCGAGGTCTTGCTCGAACGCAAGACGCGGCTCGTAGCGCTGACTGAGTTGCGTGCACAGCCCGCTCTGGCAAGAATGCGCGTGCTGCAAAAAGGCAGCCGCCTTTCGATCACGCCGGTAGATCCGGCGGAGTGGAAAATCGTGACGCGCGAATTGATGGGGCTGGCCGATGACGTTTGAAGTCTGGTGGCTTGCCTATCTGGCGCTCGGCGCATTCGCGGGTTTTATGGCCGGACTGCTCGGCATCGGCGGCGGCGCGATCATGGTGCCCGTGCTCGCCATGATCTTCAGTGCCAGCGGCATATCTCCTGAGCATGTGCTCCATCTGGCGCTCGGTACGTCGATGGCGACGATCATCTTTACCGCGTGGTCCAGCCTGCGGACGCATCACGCACATGGCGCGGTGATCTGGGACGTTGTGCGCGCGTTCTCTCCCGGCATCGTGGCCGGTACGCTGCTGGGCACGTTGGTTGCGGCGCATGTATCGACGCGGAGCCTCGCGATCTTTTTCGCTGTTTTCATTACGCTCGTCGCGCTTCAGATGGGCTTCAACCTGAAACCCAAGGCTAGCCGCGAGTTGCCCGGCACTGCGGGGCTGGTGGGTGTCGGAGCCGGTATCGGCATGGTTTCGGCACTTGCGGCCATCGGCGGCGGTTCCATGACGGTGCCCTATCTTTCCTGGTGCAACGTGCCCGTGCGCCGCGCAATCGGGACTTCGGCCGCCGTCGGCCTGCCGATCGCGATCAGCGGAACGCTGGGTTATCTCTGGAACGGCTGGGGCCGCACGGGCTTGCCGGCCTTGAGCCTCGGCTATGTGTTCCTGCCGCCGTTCGTGCTGCTCGTCGCGATGTCGATGTTGACGGCGCCGTTTGGCGCCCGTCTTGCGCATCGCCTGCCGGTACCGACGTTAAAGCGTGTTTTTGCCGTCGTTCTCGTTCTGCTCGCAGCGAAGATGCTCTGGAGCGTCTTCCAAGCTTGAGCGTCCGATTGGACACCCATGCAACCAGTGCATACACTCGGCAACCTTTATTTGCTACTCAAACTTACCGAAAGAACGGAGAAACTTCCGATGCGCGCATTCAAACTCTCGCTGCTCGTCCTCGGCATGGCCTGTGCCGTGACCGCTCAGGCGCGCGACTGGGCGACGATCAAACAATCCGGCACGATCGAGATCGTCACCGAAGGCAATTTTCCGCCGTTTTCGTACGTGGACAACGGTAAACACGTCGGTTACGAAGTCGAAGCCTATGAAGCGATCGCGAAGAAGCTCGGTGTCAGGATTCATTGGAACTCGCTTGGTTTCGACGCGCTGATCGCAGCTGTCCATCAAGACCGTTTCGACATGGCCGTATCGGGCCACGGCATTACGCCGGAGCGCGAGAAAGCGGTCGATTTCGCGACGCCGCATTATTGTTCGGGCGGTCAGATCGTGGCGCGCGGCGATGGTCCGCTCAAGGTCGCCGATCTGAAAGGCAAATCGATTGGCGTGCTGCTCGCCTCGACCTACGCCGACGCGGCGAAGAAGGTTGCCGGCGTCAAGGATGTCCGCACTTTTCCGCGCGATACCGATGTGCTGCAGGCGTTGATGGGCAATCGCATCGACGCCTGGGTGACGGACCGCTTCGTGGCCGGTTCGGCAATCGCCAAGAATCCCAACTTCAATCTCAAGACGGGCGACATGCTATTCGTCGAACGTATTGCGGGCGTCATGCAAAAGGGCAATACCTCGCTGCGCGAACAGGTCAACAAGGCCATCGCCGAAGCCCGCGCCGATGGCAGCTTGAAGGCGATTTCGCAGAAGTATTTCAAGGAAGACATTTCCTGTCCTAACTGAGTGCGCGGCGGCAAGGCGCCGCCCGTCCCGGGTTTCCTATGATCGATCGATTGAAGAACCGCGAAGTGCCGACGCTGATCGGCGCTGTTTTTTGCCTGGCGCTTGTGCTTTGGCTCATGGCGCTACCGCTGGCGCAGTTGCCGGCGCCGATTGGACCGGCTGCGTCCCAGTTTGCCGACGGCGCCCGCACGACGATTGCGCTGACGCTTGTCTCGGGTGCGGCAGGTCTTGCCCTCGGCGTGCTCGCCGCGTTGGGAAAACGCTCGCACTTTGGCGTGCTGCGCGCGCTTGCCGGCTTCTACGTGTGGGTCATCCGTGGCACGCCGCTGCTGCTGCAAATCATGTTCGTCTATTTCGCCTTGCCCGAGATCTCGCCATCGTTGAGGCTCGACGAATTCTGGACCGCGACGATTGCGCTGTCCCTGAACGTCGGCGCCTACAATGCTGAAGTCATACGCGCTGGCATCGCCGCAGTGCCGACGGGGCAGGTCGAAGCGGCGCGCTCGCTCGGTTTGTCGAGCTTTTATACCTTCATCGATATCACCTTGCCGCAGGCGGTGCGGATTTCGCTGCCGCCGCTGGCGAACAATCTCGTGGCCTTGCTAAAGGATTCTTCGCTCGCCTATGCAATTGGCGTGGTCGAGATTTCCATGGTCAGCGCCCGCATTCAGGCATCGAGCTTCCGGCCGGTTCCCGTCTTCATCACGTCGGCCGTCGTTTATCTCGTGCTGACGACGACCTTCACGCAGTTTGCGGCTGCGCTCGAACGCAAGCTCGCTGCCGGACGCCGTTAACGTCATGACACCCGCAAGATCCATCATCACGGTCGATAAAGTTTGCAAGTCCTGGGGCACGTTCAAGGCGCTCGACGAGGTGACGACGCGTTTTACCGAAGGCGAAGTCGTCTGCATCATCGGCCCCTCGGGCTCGGGTAAATCCACGCTGCTGCGCACGATCAACCGGCTTGAAGCCCACGATTCCGGGCGCGTCGTCGTAGACGGCATCGAACTCGACGACGACACACGTCATATCGACGCGGTGCGCGCCGAGGTCGGCATGGTGTTCCAGAGTTTCAATCTGTTCAGCCACATGACGGTGCTGGCCAACATTACGCTGGCGCCGCAGCGGGTGCGCAAGTGGAAGCGCGCGCGCGCCGAGCAGGTGGCGCACGAGTTGCTCGAACGCGTCGGCCTGTCTGCGCATGCACACAAATATCCATCGCAACTATCGGGCGGCCAGCAGCAGCGCGTCGCGATTGCGCGTGCGCTCGCGATGCAGCCGAAGATCATGCTGTTCGACGAACCGACGAGCGCGCTCGATCCGGAGATGGTCAACGAGGTGCTGCTCGTGATGCGTGATCTGGCGAAAAGCGGTATGACGATGCTGGTGGTTACGCACGAAATGGGTTTTGCGCGCGAAGTGGCCGATCGCGTGATCTTTGTCGATTGCGGACGCATCGTCGAAGAGGGCGAACCTGCAGCGTTCTTCAGTCAGCCGCAGCATGCACGTGCGCAGGCGTTCCTTAAGCAGATCAAGCACGCGACTTAATCGATGGCGTCGATGGCGCGCCGCCCTTGCTGCAAGTGGTGTTCCATTGCGCGTTGCGCGCGTACAGGATCGCGCGCCAGGATCGCACCGACGAGTTCGCGATGTTCTGCGAGCGATTCCTGCAGACGCCCGGCCATGAACAGCGAGTGGAAGCGCGTGAGCTTCAATACCTTGCGCGCGTCCTGAATAATCTGTGTCAGCCAGCGATTGCCGGCGATTTCCTGCACGAGTTGGTGGAAGCGCTGGTTGACCTCGAAAAACCCCGCGATGTCCCCATCCTGAGCAAGCGCTTCGAGCTGATCGTGCAGCGTACGGATCGTTGCGTGGTGTGCTGCGTCGGCGCGTTCGGCGGCTTCGTACGCGCAACGGCCTTCGAGCAGGGCGAGGATGGGGAAGAGTTCGTCGAGATCTTTTTCCCCGAGTTCGGTGACCTGACAGCCGCGCCCTGGCCGCAATGTGATCAGCCCTTCGGAAGCCAACACCTTGAGCGCCTCGCGCAGCGGCGTGCGCGAGATGCCATATTCGGCGGTCAGCGCCTGTTCGTCGATCCAACTGCCCGGCCGTAATTCGTGCGCAAATATGCGGCTGCGCAGGCGTTCCGCCACTTCTTCGAAGAGAGCGGTGCGGGCGATCGTCTGGCGTGGGCCGGTTGCGGCGGTCACGATGGTGTAGGGACTTTCCCGAATCGGGTTGAATTCATAATTATGAGTACCGTATTATCCGCTCAGTGGGCTGTCAAGCCGCAGTTCGTGGCCGGAGCGATCCGGAGGAATGCTTGGGGGAGTGTTCCATCACGGGGTGTAGCAGGCGTCGCACAGCGTCTGGGGGGAGGCTGGGTGATGCGTCAGATAGCTCCGGCCCGCGCGATTCGCGCGGGCCCTTTTGTTTTCGCAGGCGCTCAGAACTTGTTCGGGCAGTGGGGCTGGCGAGTTTATTTCGGCCTCTTGCCGGACGATGCAAAGCGCGTGTCCTGGGGGAGCCGGGCCGTGACCGAACAAAAAACGTCTAAAGATCTTGCCGCCTGGGAAGCTGCGGCAGCCAAATCCGCGCCGGGTGCCGATGTCGCAGCATTGACCTGGCATACGCCGGAAGGCATTGCCGTCAAACCGCTCTACACGAAGGCCGACCTCGAAGGTCTGCCGCATACCGATACGCTGCCTGGTTTCGCGCCGTTCCTGCGCGGTCCGCAGCCGACGATGTACGCGGTCAAACCCTGGACGATCCGCCAGTACGCGGGCTTTTCGACCGCCGAGGCGTCCAACGATTTCTACCGCAAGGCGCTTGCCGCCGGCGCGCAGGGCGTTTCCGTGGCCTTCGACCTGGCGACGCATCGCGGCTACGATTCCGACCATCCGCGCGTCGTCGGCGATGTCGGCAAGGCGGGCGTCGCAATCGATTCGGTCGAGGACATGAAGATCCTCTTCGACGGCATTCCGCTCGACCGTGTAAGCGTTTCTATGACGATGAACGGCGCCGTGCTGCCGGTGCTCGCCGGCTACGTCGTCGCGGCCGAAGAACAGGGCGTGGCGCGGGACAAGCTTGCGGGGACGATCCAGAACGACATCCTCAAGGAGTTCATGGTCCGCAATACCTATATTTATCCGCCCGAGCCATCGATGCGGATCATTGCGGACATCTTCGGCTACACCGCGCAGCACATGCCGAAGTTCAATTCGATTTCGATTTCGGGTTACCACATCCAGGAAGCCGGCGCGAATCAGGCCATCGAGCTGGCCTTCACGCTTGCCGATGGCATGGAATACGTGCGCACAGGCATCAAGAGCGGGATGGATGTCGATGGTTTTGCGGGGCGGCTCTCGTTCTTCTGGGCAGTCGGGATGAATTTTTATCTCGAAATCGCCAAGATGCGCGCCGCCCGCCTGCTCTGGCACCGGATCATGCAAGGCTTCGGCGCCAAGCAGGCCAAGTCGATGATGCTGCGCACGCATTGCCAGACCTCGGGCTGGTCGCTGACCGAGCAAGATCCCTACAACAACGTCGTGCGCACCACGATTGAGGCGCTTGCCGCCGTTTTCGGCGGCACCCAGTCGCTGCACACGAATGCGCTCGACGAGGCGATCGCGCTGCCGACCGAATTTTCGGCTCGCATCGCGCGCAATACGCAGATCATCGTTCAGGAAGAGACCCACATCTGCAATGTGGTCGATCCCTGGGCCGGCTCCTACATGATGGAGTCATTGACGCAGGAAATGGCCGACAAAGCCTGGGCGTTGATCGAGGAAGTCGAGCGCATGGGCGGCATGACCAAAGCCGTAGAATCGGGCTGGGCCAAGCTCCAGATCGAGAAGTGCGCGGCCGAGAAGCAGGCGCGCATCGATTCGGGCAAGGACGTGATCGTCGGCGTCAATAAGTACAAGCTGGCCAAGGAAGATAGCCACGCGTTTCTCGAAATCGATAACAGCGCCGTGCGCGAGAGCCAGGTCGCGCAGCTCGCGACGCTGCGTGCTGCGCGCGATGCGGCGCAAGTCGAAGCCTGTCTGGTTGCGCTGACGCGCTGTGCCGAAACGGGCGAGGGCAATCTTTTGGCCTTGAGCATCGAAGCGATGCGCGCGCGCGCGACGGTCGGCGAGGTTTCGGATGCGCTCGAAAAAATATGGGGCCGTCATCGCGCGAATCCGCAGGCGGTCAGTGGCGTGTATGGAGGCGTCGTGGCGGAGGATGCAGACTGGATTGCGTTGAAGTCGGACATCGAGCGTTTCGCCGAGGCAGAGGGCCGCAGGCCGCGCGTCATGGTCGCCAAGCTTGGCCAGGACGGCCACGACCGGGGCTCGAAGGTAGTGGCTTCGGCATTCGCCGATCTGGGTTTCGATGTCGACATCGGCCCGCTATTCCAGACGCCCGAAGAAGCCGCGCGGCATGCGGTCGAAAACGACGTTCATGCCGTGGGCGTATCGACGCTGGCGGCCGGCCACAAGACGCTGGTGCCGCAACTCGTCGCAGCGCTCAAGGCTCAAGGGGCTGACGACATCGTGGTGTTCGTCGGCGGTGTGATTCCGGCGCAGGACTACGATTTCCTCTACGCGGCCGGCGCTGCGGGTATCTTCGGGCCGGGTACGCCGATTCCGGCCGCTGCGCGCGAAGTGCTCGCGCAGATACGGAAGCGGCTCGGATGAGGGCACGCTGCGGAGCGCGTGCGTGATGCATTCGCCGCAGGAACTTGCCGAACGTCTGTTCGTTGGCGAAAGACGGGCGCTGGCCAAGGCGATCACGCTCGTCGAGTCGAGACACCCGGACCACCGTGGCGAGGCCGAGGCGCTGATTCAGGCCGCGCTCGCCCGTGCGGGCCAGGCGATCCGTGTCGGCATTTCGGGGGTTCCCGGCGTCGGCAAGTCCACCTTTATCGAAGCGCTCGGCATCTGGCTCGTCGAGCGCGGCCACAGGGTCGCGGTGCTCGCGGTAGATCCGAGCTCCAGTCTTTCCGGTGGCTCCATCCTCGGCGACAAGACGCGGATGGAAGCGCTGTCCCAGCGCAGCGAAGCCTTCATCCGACCCTCGCCTGCCGGCGCCACGCTGGGCGGCGTCGCCGCGCGCACGCGCGAAGCCATGTTGCTGTGCGAGGCCGCAGGCTTCGACATCGTGCTGATCGAAACCGTCGGCGTCGGTCAAAGCGAAACCGCCGTGGCGGGCATGACCGATTTCTTCTGCCTGCTCCAACTGCCGAACGCGGGCGACGATCTGCAAGCGATCAAGAAAGGCGTGGTCGAGCTTGCCGATGTAATTGTCATCAACAAGGCCGATATCGACGCCAACGCGGCGACGCTTGCCGAGGCGCAATTTCGCTCGGCGCTCGGCGTGTTGCGGCGCTTGCATGCGGAATGGATTCCGCCGGTTCTCAAGGTGTCGGCGCGCCGGCAGGAAGGCGTCGAAGCCTTCTGGAACACAGTGCTCGCCCATCGCGAAGCGCTTGAGCGTACCGGCGCTTTTGCGGCCAAGCGTCGCGCCCAGGCGCTCGACTGGATGTGGGCGCTGATCGAAAGCGGCCTGAAAACGCGCTTTCACGCTAGCGCGTCTGTGCAACAAACGCTGGCGCCGACCTGCGAAGCCGTCGCGCGCGGCGAACTTGCGCCCGGACTTGCCGCAGCGCAACTCTTGAGTCGATTTGAATGAGGGACGTTGGCGAAGAGGTTTTCCAATTCGACAAGGGTTCCCAGCCAAAGTCCGTTGCAATTTGAGGAGGCATAGCCATGCACGAAATCATCCGGCAGCTCGAAGCCAAGCGCGAAGCCGCGCGGCAGGGCGGCGGACAGAAGCGAATCGATTCTCAGCACGCGAAGGGCAAGCTGACCGCGCGCGAACGAATCGAACTCTTGCTCGACGAAGGCAGCTTCGAAGAGTGGGACATGTTCAAGGAGCACCGTTGTGTCGACTTCGGTATGGCGGAGCAGAAGATCCCCAGCGATGGCGTCGTGACCGGTTACGGTACGGTCAATGGCCGCTTGATCTTTGTCTTCTCGCAGGATTTCACGGTATTCGGCGGCTCGCTGTCCGAAGCGCATGCCGAGAAGATATGCAAGATCATGGATCATGCGATGAAGGTCGGTGCGCCGGTCGTCGGCATCAACGATTCGGGCGGCGCGCGGATTCAGGAGGGCGTGGCTTCGCTCGGCGGTTATGCCGAGGTATTCCAGCGCAACGTCATGGCCTCGGGCGTGATTCCGCAGATCTCGCTGATCATGGGGCCTTGCGCGGGCGGCGCTGTGTATTCGCCGGCGATGACCGACTTCATTTTCATGGTGCAGGACAGCTCGTACATGTTCGTGACCGGCCCCGAGGTGGTCAAGACGGTGACGCATGAGGAGGTCACGGCCGAGGAACTTGGCGGCGCCGCCACGCATTCGACGCGCTCGGGTGTCTCCGACCGCGCCTACGAAAACGATGTCGAAGCGATTTTGATGTCGCGCCGGCTGATCGATTTCCTGCCGACGAGCAATCGCGCCGGCGTACCTGTGCGGCCGACGACCGATAGCCCCGAACGCATGGACGCGTCGCTCGATACGCTGGTGCCGGACAATCCGAACAAGCCGTACGACATGCGCGAATTGATCATCAAGATCGTCGACGAAGGCGACTTCTTCGAGCTGCAGCCCGAGTACGCCAAAAACATAATGATCGGTTTCGGCCGCATGGAAGGCCGCACCGTCGGCATCGTCGCGAATCAGCCGCTCGTGCTGGCCGGGTGTCTCGATATCAAGAGCGCGATCAAGGCGGCGCGCTTCGTCCGCTTCTGCGATGCCTTCGGCATTCCGGTCGTGACCTTCGTCGATGTGCCAGGCTTTATGCCCGGCACCGCGCAGGAATATGGCGGGATCATCAAACACGGTGCGAAGCTGCTCTATGCCTATGCCGAATGCACGGTGCCGAAGGTTACCGTGATTACGCGTAAAGCTTATGGCGGCGCCTACGACGTCATGAGTTCCAAGCATCTGCGCGGCGATGTGAATTTCGCCTGGCCTTCGGCCGAGATTGCGGTCATGGGGCCGAAGGGCGCGGTCGAAATTATTTTCCGCGAAGAAAAATCCGATCCGAACAAGATCGCCGAACGCGAGCGGGAATACCGCAGCAAGTTCGCCAATCCTTTCGTGGCGGGGCATCGCGGCTACATCGATGACGTGATCATGCCGCACGAGACGCGCAAGCGGATCTGCCGGTCGCTCGCGATGCTGCGCGACAAGCAACTCGAAAATCCGTGGCGCAAGCACGGAAATATTCCGCTTTGAGCGTCGGGAGAGGCCAAAACATGTTTGAAAAGATCCTGATTGCGAACCGCGGAGAAATCGCCTGTCGCATCATCAAGACCGCGCGCCGGATGGGTATCCGGACGGTCGCCGTGTATTCCGAAGCCGACGCTGACGCGCGCCATGTCGAACTCGCCGACGAGGCTGTTTGCATCGGCCCTGCCGCCTCGAAAGCGTCCTATCTCGTTGCCGACAAGATCATTGCAGCGTGCAAGGAAACCGGCGCGCAAGCCGTGCATCCGGGCTACGGCTTTCTGTCGGAAAACGAGGATTTCGCGCGCCGCGTCGAAGAGCAAGGCATCGTCTTCATTGGCCCCAAACATCATTCGATTGCGGCAATGGGTGACAAGATCGCCTCGAAGAAGCTTGCCCACGAAGCCCGCGTTAACACGATCCCTGGATACAACAATCCCATCGACACGTCCGAGCAGGCCGTAGCGATCGCGCGCGACATCGGCTACCCGGTCATGATCAAGGCATCGGCCGGCGGCGGTGGCAAGGGTTTGCGCGTCGCGTTCGACGACAAGGAAGCGCACGAGGGTTTCGCGTCCTGCCGTAATGAAGCGCGCAATGCTTTCGGCGACGACCGCGTTTTCATCGAAAAATTCGTCGAGCAGCCGCGCCATATCGAAATCCAGATACTTGGCGATGCGCATGGCAACGTGGTGTACTTGTGGGAGCGCGAGTGCTCGATCCAGCGGCGTCACCAGAAGCTGATCGAAGAAGCGCCGTCGCCGTTCCTGACCGAGGAAGTTCGCCGCGCGATGGGCGAGCAGGCCGTTGCGCTTGCTAAGGCTGTCAATTACCAGTCGGCTGGCACGGTCGAGTTCGTTGTCGGCAAGGATCGCAGCTTCTACTTCCTCGAAATGAACACGCGGCTCCAGGTCGAACACCCTGTGACAGAGTTCATCACCGGGCTCGATCTGGTCGAACAGATGATCCGCGTGGCGGCCGGCGAAAAACTCGCTTTCGCGCAGTCGGAAATCAAGCGCGAAGGTTGGGCGATCGAATGCCGTATCAATGCCGAAGACCCGTACCGCGGTTTCCTGCCGTCTACCGGCCGGCTCGTGACCTACCTGCCGCCCAAGGAAATCGAGGGCGCGGTGCGCGTCGATACCGGTGTTTATGAAGGCGGCGAGATCTCGATGCACTACGATTCGATGATCGCCAAGCTGATTACTTGCGGTGCAACGCGCGAAGAGGCCATCGCGCGCATGCGCAGCGCGCTGGACGCCTTCGTGATTCGCGGCCTGTCGTCGAACATCCCGTTGCAGGCCACGTTGGTGCGGCATCCGCGCTTCCAGTCGGGCGATTTCACGACAGCCTTCCTCGCCGAGGAATATCCTGATGGTTTCGATGGTGCCCACGTGGGAGAAGCCGAGCTGGAGCAACTTGCTGCCGTTGCCGCAGCCTTGCTCAAACGCGTGGATCAGCGCGAAACCGAAATTTCGGGCCAACTGCCAGGGCATCCGCGCAAACCGAATGTTCACCACTCTGTTCTGATGAACGGGCAGCGCTTCGATTGTGAGGTGCGCGATTTCGTCGGCGGCGAACGCGTGACGATTTGCGGGGATACGCATACGGTTATCGGCGACTGGCGCTTCGGCGCGCCGCGTTTCGAAGGCCAGCTCGACGGCAAGCCGGTCACGGTTCAAGTCGAGCGCCACGGTACGCAATGGCGGCTCTTCCACGCCGGCGTGCGCGTGGACGCCCAAGCCTATACGCCGCGCGCGGCGGACTTACTTTCCTTGATGCCGCGCAAGGAGCCTCCCGATCTGTCGAAGTACCTTCTGGCTCCGATGCCCGGTTTATTGACCGACATTGCGGTGAGCGTCGGACAAGAGGTCAAGGCGGGCGAACGGCTCGCGGCAATCGAAGCAATGAAGATGGAAAACGTGCTGCGGGCCGAACGCGATTGTGTCGTCGATGAAATACTGGTGAAGCCCGGCGAGAGCCTCGCGGTCGATCAGATAATCATCCGCTTTCGCTAAAAGCCAGCGGCTTCATGCGCCTGGCGGCGCAAGCGAAGGTTTCAAGGGGGAGGGGAGCCTGTCTGGCTCCCATTTTAAGAGGGGTCGGTTTTGAACCGACCCCCTTTTTTTTGCCTCTCGTTGTTCTGTTCGCAGTGGGAACAAAAATAATATTTCGCGCCCATCAAGGACGCGGATAGCCCAAAGAAGCGTGTAAGCGCACAGAAATGTCTGAGTGATATCTCGGCGCGCCTCGTTGTTGTTGGCACATTGACACTACCAGACACGCTACAACTCTTTCCTCCGTCAGCCGCTTGAATCGCGCGTCGTCGGAGCCCGGCATGGGAAAGCCCACGCTCCCCATTCGCTGCGCCATTCCGACGCCACCCAGCAGGGCTATCGCTCCGACATGTCATAACCGGAATCCCAGCAACTCAGCCCGATAGTTTGGGGAAGTTGCTGCCAGGAGTTGCGGCGCGCCCAAGCATCAAGTGCAACACTTGCGTTTGAGCGAATCTTTCATGTAGAACAATGGGTTACCTGTCCATGAGGGTGTCAAGGATGACGAAGCCACAGCTTATCTGCCTGTCCTCGGCACCCTCATGGACAGGTGCTGAACGTGCAATATGCAAGATTCACCGGGCTTGTCCTGGGGTGTTGCACTTGCAGTTTGAGTCTAAGCTCGCTTCAATGCACAGCCCAGAATGCTTGCGCCCTCCTGACCGGACCGAAGCGCAGATGAAAACATGACGAAATATTAATCTGCGTCAACGCAATTGCATCAGAAAACCATCGGTGAATATTTTCGACCCAGAATGCACCGTACATAGCGTCGAACGAAAGATCCTGCTCATGTTCCGCACCGTTACCGTTTCATCGCCCGCGATGCCCAGCCTGTTGGGCGCACAGGCTTTCGAATTCATGAGCATGAGTGGTGCGGAGAGACTGGGCGAATTATTTCGCTACGTCGT
>JAVBKC010000096.1:0-31890 GCA_031554255.1 Niveibacterium sp. | reverse complement strand
AACACGCCTGCGCGCGCGGCCATTTCGACGCGCTGTTCTTCAACGAGCGCGACGAACTTTGCGAAGGCGCGCGCAGCAACGTTTTCGTAAAAATCGGCGGCCAGCTTTGCACGCCACAGCAAAGCTGCGGACTGCTGCCCGGCGTGATGCGCGAAACATTGCTCGCCAGCGGAAAAGCCTGCGAACGCACGATCTCCCGCGCCGAACTCCTGGCCGCCGACGAAATCCACATTGCGAACGCCTTGCGTGGGCTGGTGCGCGTGCGCCTGGCGCCGGAGGTAGTTGATGGCGGGTATACCGCAACGCGCGGCCAATAAATCGGGCCAAGTTTTAGGTCTATACTTTGGGGATTTTTCTGCCCTCGCTCTTGCGAGGCTTACCGGAACCCTGAATGACATTTGCCGAATTGGGACTGATTCCCGAATTGCTGAAAGCCGTCGAAGACGCCGGCTACAGCGAACCCACGCCGATCCAACGCCAGGCCATCCCGGTCGTGCTGGAGGGGCGCGACATGATGGGCGGGGCTCAGACCGGCACTGGCAAGACGGCCGGATTCACGCTGCCCCTGCTGCAAAAGCTCGCACCCCGGGCGAACACGAGCACTTCGCCGGCGCGCCATTCGGTGCGCGCGCTGGTGCTCGCGCCGACGCGCGAACTCGCGATGCAGGTACACGAATCGGTGCAAACCTACGGCAAGCATCTTGCATTGCGCGCCGCCTGCATCTACGGCGGTGTCGACATCCGGCCACAGCTCGACGAACTGCGGCGCGGCGTCGAGATCGTCGTCGCTACGCCAGGCCGCCTGCTCGATCACGTCGAACAACGCAGTATCGCGCTCGGCCAGGTCGAAATCGTCGTCCTCGACGAAGCCGACCGCATGCTCGACATGGGATTCATCCCCGACATCCGGCGTATCCTCGCCCTGCTGCCCGCGCAGCGCCAAAGTCTGCTGTTCTCGGCGACCTTCTCGGAAGAAATCAAGAAGCTCGCCGACACCATGCTCAAAAATCCTCAGCTCATCGAGGTCGCGCGCCGCAACATGGTCAGCGAAACGATCACGCACCGCGTCTATCCGGTTCCGACGAGCGTCAAGCGCGAATTGCTGACCTGGCTGCTGCGCGAAGACAGCAAGGCCTCGCAGGTACTCGTCTTCACCGCGACGAAATTCGGTTGCAGCCGACTCGCTCGCCAGCTCCAGAAAGACGGTCTTTCCGCCGACGCGATCCACGGCGACAAGAATCAGCAGCAGCGGACCGAGGCGCTGGAAGGCTTCAAGAGCGGGCAGATTCGCGTGCTCGTGGCGACCGATGTGGCCGCGCGTGGGCTGGATATCGACGACCTACCCTACGTGGTCAATTTCGAGTTGCCGCACACCACCGAAGACTACATCCACCGGATCGGCCGTACCGGCCGCGCCGGCAAGCAAGGCAACGCGGTATCGCTTGTCTCACCGGAAGAGCAGATCCGGCTCACGGCAATCGAAAAACTCGTCAAGCTCAAGATCCCGCAGGAAACCGTGCCCGGTTTCGATGCCTCGGCCACACCGGATTCGACGCGGCGCATCCTGCGCAACCAGGCGGCCGACCGGCGCGCGCATGTCACGCCCGACGGTTTCGATTTCAACCGCCCTTATGCGGCAAGCGAAAGTGCCGACGACATCCCGTTGCCGGGCAAGCAAGCGCTGGCTGGCCCGGCGAACCGACCGCTCGCCGTTCTACTCGGCGGCTCCGGACGCTGAACGGCAAAACCGCCTCAAGGCTCGCGTAAATGCGCAAGCAGCGGGTGCAGCATCGCTGCGCCGAGTCGCTTGCTGCGTTCGCCATTCCAACCGGTACGCGCATCCGGCGCGTCCGCGTTGTCCTTGAACGGCATTTCCAGCGTCAGCGAAACGCAATTGAAGCGGTGTGCGACCCATTTGGAACCCAGGGTCAGCAATTCGTCCTTGAACCGATTCTCGGCATAGCCGTGCTTGCGCTGAAAGTCGGGCGAGACAGCCGCGAGCACGTCGAGGAAACGCGCTTGCAGCAAGGTGTTGCGTTCGCCGTAGCCCGGCACCATCTGCGAGCCATCGACAAAAACATAGGGCAGTGTCTCGTCGCCGTGGATGTCGAGAAAGAGATCGACGCCAGCCGCCTCCATTGCATCGCGAACGCATAGCACTTCCGGGCTACGCGCATTGCTCGGCGCATGCCATTCGCGATTCAGATTGACGCCGAGCGCGTTGGAACGCAGGTTGCCGAGCACCGCGCCGTCCGGATTGATGTTCGGAACAATCGTGATGCACGCGAGCCGCCGCACTTCGCGCGCTACCGGATCAGCCCTATCGAGCAGGCGCTCGATCAGCCCTTCGGCGAACCATTCGGTCATACTTTCGCCCGGATGCTGACGACATACGATCCAGACGTTGCGCCTACCTTCGCCGGGCGCACCGACGCGCAGGGCATCGATCGCCCGCCCTTGGGCAGAGAGGCCCAGGCTCGTCAGGCTCACGCCATCCTGCGTCGCGGCACGCCCAACCAGTGCCTGATGACGCTCGTACGCGTACGGCTCGAAGTAGGCCAGCCATAGGCTGTCGTGCTCCGGCGTGAAGGCGATAGTCAGAGCCCGTCCGTCATAACCGCAATTGGCAATCCTGAACCAGTGCTCGTGGTCATAGCTCGCACACGCACGGTAGTCGCGCCAGCCCTCGGGATAACTGCTCTCGCCTGCGTTCTCGATCACAAACCTGAGCGGGCGGCCTTGCGCACCGGATAGCCGAAAATGGAACCACTGGCGAAAATCACCCGCGTTATCGTCGCGCAGGCGTAGGCGGATATTCGCGCCATCGCTCGCGTCGACGACCTCAATTGCGCCGCTGTCGAAATTGCTACTGATTTGAATCATGTCTGGTTGCATCCTTTATCCATTATCGCGGCGGCGAAACATCCAGTTATCGACGTCCGATGCCTGTTCGTCAAAGGAAAACCCAAGCTCTGCAAATTGCTTCAAACCCTCGGCGCGTTCGAGTTTGTTATCGATTGCGAAACGCGCCATCGCGCCACGCGCGCGCTTCGCGTTGAAGCTGATCGTCTTGTAGACGCCGCCCCGCCAGTCCTGGAAGTGCGCCGTCACGATGCGCGCCGCGATGGTCTGCGCGCGCACGGCGCGGAAGTATTCGTTGGAAGCGAGGTTCACGACGACGCGTTCAACCCGCGTCGGCAGCGCCTCCAGCCTGCGCGCAACCGCCTTGGCAATCGTATCGCCCCAGTATTCGTAGAGGTTTTTACCGCCGGCGGTCGGTAGGCGCGTTCCCATTTCGAGTCGGTAGGGCCGGATCAGGTCAAGCGGTCTGAGCAAGCCATATAGCCCGGACAAAATGCCCAGATGCTTTTGCGCATAACCGCGCAACGCCTGGGGTTCGAGCGTGGTGGCGGCAAGGCCGTCATAGACATCGCCGTCGAACGCGAGCACCGCCTGCTTTGCCGTGGGCCGCGCATGCGCGGGTTGCCATTGCGCAAAGCGCACCACCGCGAGCCTGGCGAGCTTGTCGGACAGATCCATCAGCGTCGCAATGTCTTGCGGCGCATAGGCGCGCAAGGCTTCGATCAGCGGCTCGGCGCAGCTTATGAATTCGGGCTGCGTCGCCGTCGCAATATGTGGCGGCGTGGTGAAATCCAGGGTTTTGGCGGGAGATAGCAGGATCAGCATGGCAGAGCAAAACACAAAATAGCCCGCATCATAAGGGGTGGCAGCCATTGCGCCGAATATGTCCGACAGCGCGATTTGACACAGCGCGCGCGAAGCGGAACCATCGCGCCTCGCCCCAGCCTGCCGCGTTCGCAAATTCACCGATCCCCAATGCATAACCATTCCCTACTCAAGCGCTCGCTCGCAAGCGTCTGGCATCCCTGCACCCAGATGAAACATCACGAGCAACTGCCGCTCGTGCCGATTTCGCGCGGCGAAGGGTTGTGGCTTTACGACTTCGAGGGGCGGCGTTATTTCGATGCCATAAGTTCATGGTGGGTAAATCTGTTCGGGCATGCGAATCCACGCATCGGTAATGCGATTCGCGCGCAGCTCGACAAGATCGAGCATGTAATGCTCGCCGGCTTCACGCACCGGCCGGTGGTCGAGTTGTCGGAACGGCTCTCGGCGCTGACCGGCGGCAAACTCGGCCATGCGTTCTATGCCTCCGACGGCGCATCGGCAACCGAGATCGCGCTCAAGATGAGCGTCCATTACTGGCGCAACTGCGGCCGGCCCGAAAAATCGCGCTTCTTATGTCTCGAAGGTAGTTATCACGGCGAGACCGCGGGCGCGCTTTCCGTCACCGACATCCCGCTGTTTCGTCAAGCGTATGCGCCGCTCGTGCGTATGTCCGCCAGCGTGCCCAATCCGGACGCGCGGCGCGGCCCTACGCCGCTCGCCGCCGCCGCCCGCGCCGCCGATGCGCTGCACGCGCTGCTGGCCGAACAAGCCGGCCAGATCGCCGCGATCATCGTCGAGCCGCTCGTTCAGTGTGCCAATGGCATGGCGATGCACGATCCGGAATATCTGCGCCGCTTAAGGCGGATCTGCGACCGCTACGAAGTGCATCTGATCGCCGACGAAATCGCGGTCGGCTGCGGGCGCAGCGGGCGCTTTTTCGCCTTCGAACATGCCGATATCCTGCCCGATTTTCTCTGCCTGTCCAAAGGCATCTCGGGCGGCTACCTGCCGCTGTCCGTCGTGCTGTGCACCGACAACGTCTTCGAAGCCTTTTACGACGACAGCACGGCGCGCGCTTTTCTGCATTCGCACTCCTACACTGGCAACCCGCTTGCCTGCGCGGCTGCACTCGCCACGCTCGATATCTTCGAGCATGACGACGTACTCGCGTGCAATCGCCAGCGCGCAGCGCGCCTCACCGAGCGCGCCACTGAGCTCGTGCAGCATCCGCGTATCCAGAACTTCCGCCAGACCGGCATGATCTGGGCCTTCGACATTGCTACCGAAGACACGGGTTTTGCGCGCAAGCTCTTCGAATGCGCGCTCGAACGGGAACTACTGCTGCGCCCGATCGGCAACACCGTTTATTGGATGCCGCCGTATCTGTTCGAGGACGCCGATTGCGCCTTCCTCGTCGTACGGACTGGCGAAGCGCTGGAAGCCGCGCTCGCGCTGGAGAATGCCTAAATGAATATCCTCAATGGCTTGGACGCGGATCTGGCAGCGCTCTCTGCCGCCGATCTCACGCGCCAGCGTCGCGTCATCGAATCACGGCGCGGCGCGCAAGTCGTCATCGATGGCAAACCCGCGATCAATTTCTGTAGCAACGATTATCTGGGCCTTGCCGACGCGCCCGCGCTGATCGAGGCCGCCATCGAGGGCGCTCGCCGCTGGGGTGTCGGCGCAGGCGCTTCGCACTTGGTCAGCGGCCATTTCGCGGTTCACGAAGCCGCCGAGAAGCGGCTTGCCGAGTATGTCGGTTGCGAGGCTGCCCTGCTCTTCTCGACCGGCTACATGGCCAATGCTGGCGTAATAAGCGCGCTCGTCGGTCGTGGCAACGCGATTTTCGCCGACAAGCTCAACCACGCCTCGCTCGTCGACGGCGCGCGGCTCGCGCGCGCCGAACTACACCGCTACCCGCATCGTGATGTCGGCGCGCTCGGCCGCCTGCTCGCGCAAAGCATGGCAAAGCGCAAGCTCATCGTGACCGACAGCGTTTTTTCGATGGATGGCGATCTGGCGCCATTGGAAGAAATCGCGGCGCTCGCCACCGCCCATGACGCCTGGCTGATGATCGACGACGCACACGGACTCGGCGTGATCGGTCCGCAGGGGCGCGGCGCGCTCGCCCATTGTGGCCTGCGAGCGAATACGCAGCGCATCCTGTACATCGGTACGCTCGGCAAGGCGGCCGGCGTCGCGGGTGCGTTCGCGGCCGGCTCGCAACGGTTGATCGAATGGCTTTTACAGAAGACGCGCACCTACATTTTTACGACCGCCATGCCGCCGCTGCTGGCCGAGTGCCTCATCGCGGCCGTCGATCTGATGGCGCATGGCGATGCGCGGCGTGCAACCCTCGTGCGCCACATCAAGCATCTGCGCGAAGGCTTATCCGATACGCGCCTACTCGAATCGAATACACCGATCCAGCCGCTCGTCGTCGGCGAAAACCGCCTCGCGGTGCGGCTCGCCGACGCCTTGTTCGAGCAAGGGCTTTGGGTGCCCGCGATTCGCCCGCCAACCGTACCCGAAGGCAGCGCGCGGCTGCGTATCTCGCTCTCGGCCGCGCATACCGACGCCGAGCTCGAAACCCTGATCGCGGCCATCCGGCGCGCGTGCGCCGCATGAAGCTCCTCTGCTGGAACGGCTGGGCCATGCAGCCCAGAGCCTTCGCGCCGCTCGCGCGGGTACTACCCGAGGCGCAACTTGAGATCCCTGCGCTTGCGGCCACGCCAGGAGAGAGCCTTTCCGACTGGGCCGCGCGCTTGGTGGCCGGGGTGCCCAAGGATGCCGTGCTCGTCGGCTGGTCACTCGGCGCTATGCTCGCGCTGGGCGCCGTTGCACAGGGCGCGCGGCCGCATGCGCTCGTGCTGATCGGCGCAAGCGCTCGCTTCGTGGCCTCGGAGCAATCCCCCGGACTGACTTTGGAGGTCGTCGAGGACTTCCGGCGCGGTTTCGCAAGCGCACCGGCCAAGACGCTGCGCCGCTTCCTCGCGCTACAGGGGCTGGGCGACGCCGACCAGGGCGCGCTCGTCGCTACGCTTGCAAACGCGCTCGCTGCACCTGATACACCCATGCTCGCGCATGGACTTAGCGCGCTTTGTGAGGCCGATCTACGCGGGTGTTGTGCGAAGATCGCAGCCGTCCCTACCCTCCTGATCCACGGCGAGGGCGACGCCGTGATGCCGCATGCTGCAGCACAGTGGCTCGCCGCGACATTACCCTGCGCAGAATTGATGACGTTCGCAAATCGCGGCCACGCACCGCATGTATCCGATGCCGCAGGCGTAGCCGCCGCGATCCGTATGTTCGTAAATCGGCATATCCATGCAGGCTGAAGAGCGCCGCCGCGTGCGCGCTGCTTTCGATGCCGCAGCCGAGGTTTATGACGATGCCGCCGACATTCAGCGCGAAATCGCGGCGGCACTCGCCGACCGAGCCAGTACGCGCTTGCTATGCGACGGACTCATCGTCGACGCCGGTTGCGGTACGGGCGGACTCGCCGCGTATTTATCGTCCGAGACGCTGACGCGCGCCATAGCGGTGGACCTCGCGCCAGCGATGGCGGCAATCGCTGCCACGCGTTATGCCCATGCACTGTGCGCCGATATCGAGCGACTGCCGCTCGCTGTCGGCTGTGCAAGCCTCTATTGGTCCAGCCTCGCCTGGCAGTGGTGCGATGCACGCTTGGCTGCGCATGAAGCGGCGCGCGTGCTGCACCCTGGCGGCAGCGCGTTCGTTGCGAGCTTAGGCCCCGCGACGCTGGCCGAACTACGCGCGGCCTTCGCCCAAATCGATGACGCGGAGCATGTGCGCAGCTTCATGCCGCCCGAATATATGGAGGCGGCCTTTCGCGACGCGGGTTTCGCGCATGTCACGATGACAAGGGAAACTCATGTACGTTATGCCGCGACCTTACCCTTCCTGCTGCGCGGCATCCGCGCAATCGGCGCCCACACGCTGGGCGACGGACGCCGGCGCGGCCTGTTAGGCCGCCAAGCCTGGGCGCGGCTCGCCCGCGTCTTCGAAGCCTATCGCGACGCAAACGGCTTGCCCGCCCGCTACGAGGTACTTTTGATCGAGGCAACACGTTAAATGGATGCGTATTTCATTTGCGGCACCGATACCGAGATCGGCAAGACCTTTACGACCTGCGCGCTGCTGCACGCGGCGCGCGCATCCGGGCGCGTGGCGGTCGGCTACAAACCGGTCGCGGCGGGCGTGCAAATCACGCCGGAAGGGCTGGCCAACGCCGATGCAGTGGCGCTGCAGGCCGCCGGCAGCAAGGGTTTCACGTTGGCGGAAATCAACCCGATCTGCCTGCATGAAGCGGTGGCGCCCCACATCGCCGCCGCCGCACAAGGCGTAACGCTCGCGCTCGCGCCCCTCCTCGCGGGCTTCGAAAGACTTGCCACGCGCGCCGATCTTGTGCTCGTCGAAGGCGTCGGCGGTTTCCGCGTGCCGCTGACCGACACGCTCGACACGGCCGACCTGGCAGTCGCGCTCGGACTGCCGCTACTGCTTGTCGTCGGCATGCGGCTCGGCTGTATCAATCACGCGTTGCTGACGGTGGAGGCAATCCAGGAACGCGGTCTTGTGCTCACCGGTTGGTATGCGAACACGCTTGAACCCCGCATGGACCGTTTCGACGCCAATCTTGCTGCCTTACAAAAACGCATCAACGCGCCCCTGCTCGGCGTGCTGCCGTACTGCGCGGGCGGCCCGCAACAAGCCGCCTGCGCGGTTCGGCTGCCGCAACGGGTATAATCTCAAGCCTTTCCGCCAGTTCCGGCACTTTTTCCCCCAGGATCTCCAATGAAGCGCTCCCGTCACGGTCGCCGCAGCGGTCTCTCTCGCGATGCCGAGCAACTTGTCTGGCTGGCCACGGGCCTCGCCGAATCCGGCAGCCGAACCGAAGACCGTTTTTGGGAAAGCCGGCTCGCCAGTTTGGCCGAAAAAACACTCGAGGAAGGCGACGAGGACGAGCTTAACAGCGCACTCGATCACCTCTACGCCGCCACACCGCGCGCCTACGACGAGCTGGCCGACATGATCGAATCGCGTGCCGAAGCTGGCGCGACGCAGGACGCCGACAGCGAAGTCCTGCTGATCGCCGCGCCCGTGCTCGCCTGGTCGCGTTTCCAGATTCCATCGAGCGCGATCCCGGCGGCACAGCTTGCAAATCTGTGCGTGCAGTTACAGGCGCATGTGTTTGCGGGCGGCGTCAAACTCGCGCTCGCCGACTATCTGTTCAGTCCGGACCAATTGCCGCAGGGCTATTGCGAAACGCGCCGCTTCGGCACCAGCCTCGGCGAAGCGGCCGCGCAAGACAAAAACCTCAAGGTGCTCACCGAAGGCATGCCCGAGACGGCGCGTTTTCTATCCGACGTGCGCTACATACTCGCTGCGGTGGTCGTCAAGCGCGGCGAACCGTTATTCCGCTGGCAGGAAGCCGACGGCAGCCGCGAAAATTCGCTTGCCCAATGGCGCGCGCAAGGCGGCGCTGTCGTCGCGACGCTGCTGCCGGGCTGCGCCTTCGAGGTCGTGCTGCCCGAAGCCTATTTCGCCGCCAGCCGCGAAGCCGATCGCGTCTCGCGGCCCTATTCGATCCGCGCTTCGGTCGCCTTCCTGACAACGACGCTCGAATGCCCGCCAGGCGAGCTGCGCGCAATTCTCGCGCCGTTCCACGAACGGCAAATCGAGGAATACCGCATCGGCTTCATGCAGAAAGAATCGGACGACATCGTGCACGGTGTGGTCTGGCCGCTGCTGGGCGCCGAGGACGAAGGCAGCGAAGTCGCGCAACAGATCGAAACTGCGCTGCGCGAATGCGGCGTAACCGACGTGCAGCAGCTCGACACGCGTTTCCCGCTCGAATATTGCGACGACTGCGGCGCCCCGCTCTACCCCTCGCCCGAGGGCGAAGCCGTGCATGCAGAACTGCCCGAGGAAAAGGCCGAGGCCGTGCCGCGCCATCTGCATTGAACCGTTTCGCACCGACGGGAGAAGGACGGAACACCATGAGCCGAAAAGTCGAAAAAACCGAGCAGCAATGGCGCGAACAGCTCGACGCGCAGCAATACCGCGTCGCGCGCGAGAAAGGCACCGAACGCGCCTTCACCGGCGCGTATTGGAACGTCTGGGACGATGGCAGCTACCACTGCATCGGCTGCGGCGCCGAACTCTTCCGTTCCGAGCACAAATTCGACGCCGGCTGCGGCTGGCCCAGCTTCTATACGAGCGTCGCACCCGAACGCATCGAAACGCATGCGGACCGCAGCCTTGGCATGCTGCGCACCGAGGTCGTCTGCCACGCATGTGGCGCCCACCTCGGCCATGTTTTCGAGGATGGCCCACAACCTACGGGGCTGCGTTATTGCATCAATTCAGCTTCGCTGAAGCTTGCGCCCGACGCCAAGAAGTAATCGGTCCGGGTTCGGACTTGCGATACGGCCGCATCAGTTTTCCAGTAGAAAATCGCGTACCGGTGCGATCTGCTGTGCGTCCATCAGCGCTGGCGCGTGGCCTACCTCGGAAAATTCGACAAGTCGCGCGCATGGGCCACGCTGCGCCATCGCATCGAAGGTTTCGCGCGTAAGCAGATCGGACTGCGCGCCTCGCACGACGAGCGTCGGACAGCGAATCGCATCGAAAATCGGCCACAACTCGACATCCGTGGCCGGCGCGACGAGCGCCGTAGCAATCGTCGGGTCGTAAGCGAGCTCGTAACCACCGCCCTCGATATCGCGCAGGGAACTCTCGGTCAAGTGCCGCCACTGCGCATCGGTCAAGGGGCCGAAAGGCGCACTGACCCTGCGGATGTAGGCGTCGGCCTCGGCGTAATCGGCAAATTTCGGCCCCCGTCCAACGTATTCGCCGATACGCATCAGCGCGGCGTTTGCGAGTACCGGGCCAATGTCGTTGAGCACCAGGCGCGCAATCGGAGAATCCTTCTGCGCCGCGAGCTGCATGCCGATCAGCCCTCCCATCGAAGTGCCAAGCCAACACACATGCTCGACGCCGAGCCGCGCAATCAGCACGATCATGTCGGACACATACTGTGGCAAGGCATAGAAAGCCGGATTAGGCAGCCAGTCGCTGCGTCCGCGCCCCGCTACGTCCGGGCAGACAACGCGGAACTCCTGCGCGAGCACGCGCGCCAGATCGTCGAAATCGCGGCCGTTACGCGTGAGCCCATGCACGCAGACGAGCACGTCCGGATTGTCCTCGTCGCCCCACTCGGTCCACGCCATGCGATGCAGGCCGAGTGGATTGGCGCAGCGGACCGAAGTCCTGCGCATGCCAGGCGGGTCCATTCCGAACAGACTGCGAAGACCTTCGAGCACCATCTCACCCTCCCTCGCCGTCGCCTTGTTCTTCAGTCTATCACCGCATTCGTCTCGATCCAGGGCGTATGCCAGTAACGATGAGCGACCTCGCGCCAGCGCGTCCAGCGTGGCGCTTGTGCGCCTACCGTCAGCCGGATCGCGCCATCGCGATCGCTGCGCAATATCTCGACGCCCGCCGCGCGATAGCGCGCGAGAACCTCCGGATGCGGATGGCCGAAGCGGCTTCGGTAGCCGACCGGAATCAGCACGGTAGTGGGCGAAATTGCCTCGATGAACGCCGCGCTCGACGAAGTGCGCGACCCGTGGTGCGGCGCGGTCATGACCGCATCATGACGCAACAAACCGGTTCCGAGCAATTCGCGCTCCGATTTGCGTGGGATGTCTGCGGTCAGCAGCACGCTCGTACCTGCAGCCGACACGCGCATCACGCACGAACTCGTATTACCGTCGCGCGTCACTAGGGTGGCGACAGCCGGATGCAGGATCTCGAAGCGCACGCCGTCCCAGTTCCAGGTGTCGCCACGTCGGCACTCGCGTTGGACGGTTGCAATCTTTCGCAAGGCGCTATCCACCGGCAATGCGCCCATCAGCCAGTTAGCACTTACATCGGCAAGAACACTCATGGCACCGCCCGAATGATCGGAATCCTGGTGGCTCACGATGAGACCGTCCAGCCTGCGCACGCCCTCTCCGCGCAGATAAGGCAGCACAATCCGCTGCCCTGCGTCGCTTTGTCGCCCGTAACTCGGACCGGTGTCGAAAAGCAGATCGTGCTTCGCTGTGCGCACATGCGCGGCGAGCCCTTGCCCGACGTCGAGCAGCGTGAGTTCGAAGCCGCCCGCAAGCGGTCGCGGTGCGCGCCAGAGCACGAGCGGCAGGATCAGCGCGATACCGAGATACCGACCCGGCACGCCGCGCGGCAAAAGCAGCAGCAGTGCGCCGAGAAGCGCGGCCGCAATCAGCAATGACGGCGGCGCGGCCTGTTGCCAGACAGCCCATTGTGGCGACCCGAGGATGGCAAGCAGGCGCGCGAGCAGATCGAACGCAAATGCGGCCAATTGCGCAAGCGGCGCCCAGCCGGTCAGCGCGAACAGCAAAACCAGCGGCAGCAGCAGAAAGCTCACACAGGGAATCGCAACAGCATTGGCGAGCGGCGCGACGAGCGAAACCTGTCCGGTCAGCGCGATCAACGGCGGCATCAAGCCGATGCCGACCGCCCACTGCGCACGCACCCAGCCTCGCCAGGCGGCCTCGCGCCGTTGTCCAACCGCATAGAGCAATAGCGCAACGGCAAGGAAGGAGAGCCAGAAACCGCGTCCGAACACCGCCCAGGGATCGCGCAGCAGCACGAGGAACAGCGCGATCGCAAGCGCGCTCGACGTGCCGATCTGTCGGCGACCGACGACCGTCCACGCCACAACGCCGAGCATGATCAGCGAGCGCTGCGCCGGCACGCCCCAACCCGCGAGCGCGCAATAGCCAAGCGCCGCAGCGAAACCCGCCAACACCGCCACATGCTTGGCTGGAATGCGCAAAGCGTAGTAAGGAATCCGCCGCCAGAGCGCACCGCTCAACATCCCCGCGATCAGGGACCATACGACGACATGCAGCCCGGATATTGAAATCAGATGCACGACGCCCGTGCGGATGAAGAGCGTCCATTGCTCGGCCGGCACGCCATGCTGGTCGCCGATTGCAAGCGCGACCAGCACGCCGCGCCAGTTCGAATCGGGCAGCGCCTTGGCGAAGTTCGCGCGCACGGCTTCGCGGCGTCGCTCTATCCAGTCGCCCAGCCCCTGCGGGCCGGCATCGATGCGTTCGGAGAATCCGGCTCCCCGCACATAACCGCTCGCCCCCAAGCCTTCGCTCAGCATCCAGGCTTCGAAGTCGAAACCGTGCGGATTCGCGCTGCCATGCGGACGTTTGAGCCGTACGGTCAGGCGCCAGCGCTCGCCAGCATGCAGCGCAGGCATCGGATGCTTGGCGTCGCGATACCAGGCGAGCAGCAGACGCGGCGGCACAGCGGGAGGCGCGCGCTCAACCTCGAACGGGAAACGCAGCCCGTGTTCGATTTCCTGCGGCATTCGCGCGATACGCCCCTCGACGACAATATCCACGCCTTCGAGCGCCGCAGGCAGGCGCTCGGCCAGCCTTGCCTCGGCACGCAACGCGGCCCAGACGAAACCCGCACAGATCGAGAACGCGATCGCCACCAGCAGACGCCAAGCCGGCCGTAACCTCCAGCGTCCGCCAACAAGCGCGAGCGCCATCGCAATGACGCCGAAAAACGTAATACCGCGGAGGAAGACGTATCCCGGTAGTTCCCGCTGGATCTGCAGCGCAGCGATGCCGGACGCGAAAGCAAGACTGAGCGGAATGACGGGCGCTGACATGATAAGGGCGTCGAGCAGCCCTTAAGGGTGCCCCGAAATCCCTCAATTGTTGGCGCCCAGGACTTTCGTGGCCAGCAGACAAATCGCACTGGGACAGTGCTGCGCTTGCACGCGTGCTACCCCATCGTATGCAAAGTTCCGTCCCGCAACTCGTATTGACAGTCCGCGCGCGCGGCCAGTTGCGGATCGTGCGTGACGATCACGACGGCGGTGCCGAGCTTTTCGCGTAGCGAGAGCATGAGGCCGAAGACGATCTCGGCCGTCTGGCGGTCGAGGTTGCCGGTTGGCTCGTCGGCCAGCAGGCAGGCAGGTTCGGTGACGAGCGCGCGGGCAATCGCCGCGCGCTGGCGCTCGCCGCCCGAAAGCTCGCCCGGCCCATGTTCAAAGCGATGGCCAAGGCCGACCGATTCGAGGATTTTCGCGGCCTTCGCAAAGGCTTCCTCGCGTGGCATGCGTCGGATGATCAGCGGCATTGCGACGTTTTCGAGCGCGGAGAATTCGGGCAGCAGATGATGAAACTGGTAGACGAAGCCAAGCGACTGATTGCGCAGGCGTCCGCGCGCGGCTTCCGAAAGCGTCGAGAAATCGCGGCCGAGCAACTGAACGCTGCCCGCGCTCGGGATATCGAGCCCGCCGAGCAAGTGCAGCAGTGTGCTCTTGCCCGAACCCGAGGCACCGACAATTGCCACGCTCTCGCCCTTCCCTACCGCGAACTCGACATCGGTCAGTACCGAAACTGCGGTTTCATCGCGTCCGTAGTGACGGCTCAGCCCCTTGCAGGCCAGCACGGTGTTATCACTCATAACGCAGCGCCTCCGCCGGGCTCACGCGCGAAGCGCGCCAGCTCGGATAAAGCGTCGCGATCAGCGTGGTGATGAACGCGACTACGACGATAGTCGTCACATCGCTCCAGAGCAGCTCGGAAGGCAGCTCGGAGATGAAATAGATGTCTTTCGAGAGGAACTGAACGCCAAAGGCGCGCTCGATCGCCGGCACCACGACATCGATATTCAGCGCGAGCGCCACGCCGCCGACGACGCCGATCAAAAGTCCGATGAAGCCCAGCAGCGCGCCCTGTACGACGAAGATCGACATTACCGAAGCTGGCGTCGCGCCGAGCGTGCGCAGGATCGCGATATCGGCGCGCTTGTCCTGCACGGCCATCACGAGCGTGGAAACGATGTTAAAGGCCGCAACCGCAACGATTAGCGAAAGAATGATGAACATCACGTTCTTTTCCATCTGCACCGCGCGGAAAAAGTTCGCGTGGCTGCGCGTCCAGTCGTCGACGGCAATGCCGCTCTCATACTGCTGCGAAAGCTCCCGCGCCACACGCGGCGCGGCGTACAAGTCCTTCAACTGAAGCCGCACACCGCTGACCCCCTCGCCCATGCGGTAAAGCGTCTGGGCATCGCGCATATGGATCAGAGCAAGGCCGATGTCATACTCGTACATGCCGATCTCGAAGACGCCGACAACCGTGAATTGCTTGAGTCGCGGCAGGATCGCGGCTGGTGTGACCATGCCGGTCGGCGCTATCAGCGTGACCTTCTGGCCCGGCAACACACCGAGCGAACGAGCGAGTTCCGAGCCCAAAACGATGCCGAACTCGCCGGGCCGCAGTGCGTCGAGTTGGCCGTATTTCATGTGCTTGCCGATATCGGCGACGCGCTGCTCTTCGCCCGGCAAGATGCCACGCACGACGCTGCCACGCACTGCGTCGCCGAGCGCGAGCATGCCCTGCTGCTGCACATAGGGCGCGGTGGCAAGCACGTTCGGATTGGCCGCCGCGATCCTCGCCGCCGCCTGCCAGTTGGAAAGATCCCCTTCGTAGGACACGACTTGCGCATGCGCCGCGACGCCGAGAATCCGCGTGCGCAGCTCACGCTGAAAGCCGTTCATGACCGAGAGCACGACGATTAGCGCGGCCACGCCGAGCGCGATCCCCGCCATCGAGACCGACGAGATGAAGGAAATAAAGCGATTGCCGCCGGAGGCGCGGCGCCGGGCGCGGACGTAGCGTAGCCCGATCAAGAGTTCAAAGTTCATGTCGGAGCGCATGTTACACTCCGCCGCCCGCGACGCGGGAAGCCCTTGATCGGCCAAGGAAAATGCTTGTGCGAGTCATTCTGCCCGGGCTGCTCTGGCCCACTGCCACTACGGCGCCCGCTTTCAAAGAGAACGAACTGCCGTCGCTGATGTGGCTGCTCGGCCGTGCCGAGCGCGGCTCCTGCGCACCCGCGCGTGCAGCACAGGCATTTGCGTCGGCGCTCGGTCTTGGCGATGTCGCACCCGCCGCACTGCGACGCGCCGGTGAAACCGACGGGCGCCTGCCCGCGCCCGGCGAACACTGGCTTTGCGCCGATCCGGTCAGCCTGCGTTTTCTGCGCGACCAACTCGTCCTCGCCGATGCGAGCGAGATCGCACTCACCCGCGACGAAACGAACGCCTTGCAGGCCAGCCTTACCAATTTGCTCGCCGACACTGGCGACTTCGAGCTTTGCGGCCCACAACACGGCTATCTGCGGCTTCGCGCAGCGGCCGATGTGCATTTCTCGCCAGTCGACGATGTGGCCGGCCGGCCAGTCGCGCTTTTCCTGCCCGAAGGCCCCACGGCGCTGGGCTGGGGCCGCATCCTCAACAGTCTGCAGATCGATCTGTTCGATCTCGAATTCAACAAACGCCGCGAAAACGAACAGCGCCCACAGGCGAACAGCCTCTGGTTCTGGGGCGAAGGCGCGCCTGTCGCAGCACCGGCGAACGCGCAAAGCCACACGGTTTTCAGCGACACCCTACTCGGCCGTGGCGTGGCGCGGCTTGCCGGCAATGTCGTGCAGCCCGTCGCCGCGTTCGACGCTTCCGAAGCCGCGCTGATACTCGACGACAGCCTCCAGCGCGCTGCGCTGTTCCGCGACGCCCAGGCATGGCGCGAAGCGCTGCTCGCGCTCGAAGCCAAACTCTTCGCTCCGCTCGCGGCAAGCTTGAAAGCCGGCAGAATCGCCCGGATCGCACTGGAAGCGCCAGGCGAGCGCAGCGGCGCGATCTTCGAAATAGCCCGGCGCAGATGGGCGTTCTGGCTCAACCCCGCCAAACCCGATATTCTTCTTGCGCAGTAAACCTGAACGGCCGCGCATGAAACAAGCCGATCCGCAAGCCGCCCAACTCGCGCGCATGAAACATATTGCGCTCGGTCTACTCGCCGCAGCCAGCGCGCTCTACATAGCGGCAACGCTGGCGGACGGACGCCATCCGGCCTGGGGCTACATCGCCGCGTTCGCCGAGGCCGCAATGGTCGGCGCGCTGGCGGACTGGTTCGCCGTCGTCGCCTTGTTCCGTCATCCGCTCGGATTACCGATTCCGCATACCGCGATCATTCCCGCGAACAAGGCGCGTATCGGCGCCAAGCTCGCAGGCTTCATCTGCGATAATTTTCTTGCCACGCCACAGGTACTGGCCAAGCTCACGGAATTCGATCCTGCCGATCGGCTCGCGCGCTGGCTTTCGCAACCTGTGAGCGCACAAAAGATTGCTTCACTCGCCGTGAGCGCCACACGATATAGCCTCGCCGCCTTCGACGACGAACGGGTACATGCCTTTCTTGGACGCGCGGTCTCCGCTGGCCTGGCGCGGCTCGATCTGGCACGCCTCGCAGGCGATGTACTCGCCACGCTGACCGAAGACCGGCGTCATCAGGCGCTGCTCGACGACGCGCTGCAACAGCTCGCGCGCTGGATCGACACAGAGGCCGTGCAGGAACAGATCACCGACGCGATCGCGCACGAAATCAAGGCGCTGCGCTATGTCGGACTCGATCAGATGGCGGCGCGACTTGCCACGCGCAAGATCGTGGCAGCAGTTGCACGCACGATAGCCACGGTTGCCGAACAGCCAGAACACCTGTTGCGCCAGCGTTTCGACGCATTCACGCATGAATTCATCGAACGCCTGCAGCACGATCCATTGCTGCGCGAACGCATCGAAAACTGGCGCACCAATACGCTTGCGAACCCCGCGCTCGGTCAGTATCTACACAGTCTATGGGAGCAGTTGCTGGGCTGGCTGCACGACGACCTCGAGCGCGACGACTCCTCAATCGGCCGCCGCATTGGCGAACTCGCCGCTACGCTAGGCCAGCGCCTATTGGCAGACAGGGCGATCCGCAACTGGATCAACGAACAGATCACGGCTGCTGCGCCGCGCGTGATCGAGCGTTATCGTACGGACATCCGCCAGTACATCGAAGCGCGCGTCGCACGCTGGAACACCGAGGAAATGACGCTTGAGCTCGAACGCAATATTGGCCGCGACCTGCAGTTCATTCGCATCAATGGCACGCTAGTCGGCGGCCTCGCCGGGTTGATCATCCATGCACTGACGCAATGGTTACGGGGATGATTGACCACGCGTTGCAGCTCACTCCGGCGTTCATGGCGAGTGAGCTGCAACAAGACTGAACTCAGAACGCCCGCAAGGCGTTCGCTCTCACTTGAGGGAAGCCCTGGTGTTCAGAGCCAGGGTCTTCACGCCCGCTTGCCTCAGAGCAAACCCGAGGACTTCGCATACTCGAACAACTCGCGTTCGTTCGACACCCCAAGCTTGCCCATTGCAGATTGTTTTTGCTTGCTTATTGTCTTGACGCTGCGGCAGAGCAAATTCGCTATTCCCGAAACCGTCATGCCATTGACGTGTAAGCGCAGTACTTCGAGTTCGCGCTCGGAAAGCGCGCGCGGGGGATTCGCGACGGATTCCTGCCGTGCGTTTGCAATTTTCTCCGCGCCGATTACACGCGCTGAAACATAGCGCTGGCCACTGCCGACGCTTGCGATGGCCAATTCGAGTTCGGCTTCCTGATCCGATTTGATTACGAGCGCATGAACGCCGGTTTCGACAATCTGCCCTTGCATCGAAGAGCTCGTCATCATTGTCAGTACGATGATTTTCAACGCGGGGTAATTGCGCAGCAGATAGCCCAACAAAAGAACTCCGTCGCCATAGGCGCCTCCAGGCATGCTGAAATCGGTGATCAGGATATCGGGCCGATGAATATTGATCTTTTCAATCAGTTCGGTCGAATTGCGCGCGCTTGCGCAAAGCTCTATGCCGCTTAAGCGACTGAGCGTGCATTCAAGCCCAAAAAGAACAACGGGGTGATCGTCAGCGATTACAATCTTCATTTCCTTTGCCCCCAAGTCTTCATTTTTTTTCCAATAGATCCTGTTGTCTGGCAAATTCGAAGAGTTCATAGTCATTCGCAACCCCAAGTTTCGACAGTGCGGTCGCTTTTTGCTGGCCTATCGTCTTGATACTGCGGTCGGTCAGTTGCGCGATATCCGTAAGACGCATGCCTGTCAGAAACAGAAGCACGACCTCGCGCTCACGCGGCGATAGGATCGCCAGGGCTTCGCGCCCATCGTCGGCGGAACGCGATGTCCAGCGCTCGAGCAGGCGTTTGACGCCCTTGCTCAGATACCGGCTGCCGCGCGTAACCGTGAAGATCGCCTGGACGATTTCGTCGTACTCATCTGTTTTTAAAAGTAAGCCCTGCACACCACTGCGCCCTAGCATGGTGAGCAGCGCTGCATTGGTCGACATGGTCAGTACGATGACGCGACTGTCCGGAAAATTCCGTAAGAGGTGCGCAATCATTTCCTGGCCGTCGCCATGCGCGCCGCCCGGCATGTAGTAGTCGGTCAGGATGACGCTGGGCGCAAGCGCATGCGCCTGATCCATGAGTTCGCTCGAATTGGCGGCAAATCCGACGACATCGAATCCGAGCGTCCTCGACAATTGCTCCTTCAGTGCAAGGCAAACAATCGGGTGATCGTCAGCGATCAGGATGCGTGTATTCATGTTGGCTCACTTGAGTGCGCGTTCCAGATGTATCCCGAGCTTCCGTATAGATGACGAAAGCCCGCTCGTTTTGTTCGCGGCGATTGCACCGTTTTCGATTGCCTCGCAAAGCGCTATGCCATATTCATCGCGCAGTACTGCAAGCGCGCCTCGCATACGGTGGGCACAGGTACGCACCGATTCGAGATCTTCGAGAGCTTCGCAACTGTCGAGCTGCGCCAAATCGCCAGCCATCGTCGTGCGGAAAACATCCCTGATGGTTTCCGGTATGCAATCGGGCGGCAATGGTGTATTCACCGTGTTGGCAACCGACGCTGCCCGCAGCGAGGACGGAATCTGCGCATTGAGCGCCGAGGCCAGCGATTCGAGGCTAATAGGCTTTATCGTGAGCGAATCGAATCCAGCCTCTTCGGCGCGTTTGCGAACACCCGCATCGGTATAGGCGGTAAGTCCAATGATCGGTAATTGGGCGCCGAGCGAGCGCAACTGGCGCACTAGGCCATAACCATCCAGATCCGGCATATTGATGTCCGACAGGACGATATCGAAGACGCCTTCTTGCCAGCAATCGAGCGCTTTCTTGCCGTTGCTGGCAAGCGTGACGGTACAGCCGAGTTTCTCCAGTTGTGCCGAGAGAAGACGCTGATTGATCGGGTGATCTTCCACCACCAGGATTCTCAGGCTTGGAATTTTAGGCACGGTCGGTTCCGGCGCGATAGGCACATGGCCAGGAAGGTTACGAGCGAGGCGCAACGCAGCCACAATCGCATCTTGTGCATAGGCGCTAACCTGCCATCTCACCGAACTCGAGTCAATGCGTTCGGGCATCTGCGGAGCATCGCACCGCACCAGCACGACGCCGCTGAAGCGTTGGTCCACATCGTCCGGCAGTGATACTTTGCTCGTCGCGACAAGGACACCGGTTCGATCGGAAGGCAGTGTTTCATTGAAAGCAGTGGCTCGGCCGCCTGCAAATCGTGCCAAAGCGATGAGCATATCGCGCTCCTCTCCTGAAGCGCTCATAACAAATACATTCCCGAGATCTTCGCTGCCCCAATACCGGACTTCTTCGTCCTCGCCGCAGCGCAGGCTGCAAATCACGGTAAAGCTACTACCCAATCCGAATTCGCTCACCAATTCGATGCGCCCTCCCATCAACCCGACGAGTCGGCGGCATATCGACAAACCGAGTCCAGTGCCGCCGAAACGGCGGGCGGTAGAAGTGTCGGCCTGGGAAAAAGGCTCGAACAGACGCTCTCGGTCGCGTTCGGAGATGCCGATGCCGGAATCGCTGATTTGAAGCGCGAATTCGATTTGCTTGGCTGATTGTTCACGCGCGGAGAGTCGCACGACAATCTTCCCGTTGTCAGTGAATTTCACCGCATTGCCGAGCAGATTGTTGAGAACCTGCTGGAGCCTCACCTCATCCCCGAGCAAAGCGCGTGGAAATTCCGGCTGGATGTGACAGTAAAGATCGATACCTTTCTTTCTTGCGAGGGGCGCAACACTTCGGACGCAGCGTTCGACAAGCCCCGGTAGATCGAGCTTTGTCGATTCGAGCGCCATTTGACCCGCATCGATTTTGGAAACATCGAGCAGATCGTTGATGATGCTGAGCAGCGTTCTGGACGACAGTTCGACAGTCTGCAGTTGCGCGCGCTGTGCATCGACAAGCTCGCCCTGCGAGAGTAGCTCGAGAGTGCCGAGCATGCCGTACAAAGGTGTTCGTATTTCATGGCTCATCATCGCCAGGAAGGCCGATTTTGCTTCGCTGGCTTGATCCGCAGCCTGGCGAGCCGCGAGAAGCGCGCCTTCGATCTGTTTTTGAGCGCTGATGTCGGTCAACGCACAAAGCAGGACCGCCTCGCCTTGATAACGGGTTCGAGCATACGCAACCTGAACATAACGAATATCGCTTTGGGATTTGCCCGCCAATTCGAGTTGAATGTTCCCGTTATCCTGTTCGCCTACATGAGTCAGGATTAGCCGCTCCGCATGCGTGTCGTCCTTTGTTTTGAGCAAGGTCCGCGCTTTTTCATTCTGATGGGCGATGCAACTGTCTGCTAGCCTAAGCACGCACACCCCAACCGGTGCGGTTTCGAGAATGGTTCGATTGAACGTTTCGCTTTCGATCAATTGCTGTCCTGTGCGAATCGCCGGAACAACCACTTGATTGGTCAGAAAGCGCCAGAAGAGCAGCAGACCGAAAAGGCTTACGCCAAGCGCGAAAATACAAGCGATCAGATCTGGATAGTGCGATGCCAGCAATTTCCGGTACTGCACGCCATAAACGAGCCTCCATCCGGTATCCGGGCTTCTGAAGGAAAGCCACACATGACCGCCGAAGAGCATCACGCGCCCCGTATCCGGGCGCAGATCATACGAGGGTAAGCCCTCAAGGGCGTTCGCCTTGGTAACGGGAAAAGCCTGATTGCTGAAAACAAGATTGCCGTTTGGCGCAAATAGACCAAACACGACATCCGCGTCGTTATCCCTAAAGCGCTCCGAGAAAGTCGAGGAATCGATTGCCGTGAAGATCAGACCTCGCGAATTTCCTTGCATATCGCGAAGAAGGCCCATACGGCCGAGAATCTGACGACCATTAAAGGGATCGATGACCGGCCCGAACCAGGTCCGTTCGGACGTCGCCAGCCTCTGCGGACCGCTGGCGCCTGCCAGCCTTGCCTGCGCGACAAGGGATGCGAGGCGTTGGGAGGCATTCGGACTCACCGGGATATCGATGCGCTGCTGCGAATCTGCAGATACAAGTATGCCTCGACAATCGTCAATAAGCAGATAGGCGCGGACCGGAACATCCTGGGAGTTCCAATAACGTTCGTCGAAGTCCTTGAATTCAAGACGCGCCTGCTCGCAAGCGGGAGCCTCAGCGGATAGACGTTTTGCGCCGTCCAGTTCCATCTGTATATATTGGCGATTTCCGGAAAATTCTTTCCCGCTATTGGCGCCCTGATGCGCCTTCCGCCGGAGCGTTTCTTTATGCAGTGCGGGGGCGGAAAGCCAAGCCTCCTGCTGTTCCAGCAAAGACGCGCTTTGTTCTACGAAATGGTCCAACATGATGCGTGTCTCGATCCAGCGAATCTTGACGAGACGACCGATACTCGAATATTCCCAGAGCGCGGTATTTAGCAAAAATACCGTATAGAGCGCGGCCAGGAGAACGAGAAGCAGGGCCGCCAAGGCGAAAACAGTCACCACGAGTCTATGCGTGATGGAAGGCCGCGCGAACATCCCTACTTCCTTTGCGGAATCGAATTGTTTCCCGCCATGATCGTCGCAAGACGGCGTCGAGAGGCTTGTTTCAAGTGTGGACTCTCCAAGAGATGCCATTCTCTGCAAAAGAGGATCTTGATAAGAAGCGGACAGCCTCCGGAAAGCCCTTCGAGCATATCTATTCATTCCCAACCGGTACCGTCGGATGGCCGGATGAAATTCATTGCAACAGCCATGTGGGGGATAGAAACAATCCGCTTTGCAAGTCAATTCCTTACAGTATCAAGCGGTTTTTTTATTCAGAGACGGAATGCAAACTCGTCCTAAGGGTGGCACCTACTCGAAACTCAAAAAACAAGACTATTCTGACAAGAGACATTTCGAGGCATTTTTTCGCGGAAATCAAACCGCGAAGAACTATTGATTCGCGATGCCACTCCCTAACGGCTCGTACGTTGTCGGTTCGACGACGCCGTCGCGTTCGCAAAATCGGCGTGTTCGCGCGCATCGCCATCGGCCGGACCGCCGTGGCCTTTTTTGCCGCCCGCTCGGGGAGCGGGTTGGCCGAATACCTGGTCCTCGTGCTGCAAGATGCAAAAAAATCGCGAAGCGGATATTTTCCACTCAACGCATAAGGTTTTCGCGCGGAGCCAAAGCGAGGGGGTATACTTCGCATCTCCTCCGAGCCTATCGAGCCCGTTCGTGGCTCCCCAAGTATGGAAATCAACGAACAACTCCGCGTCGAAATTCAGAGCAATGTCGCGCGCGCCCTCGCCGAAGACGTCGGCACCGGCGATCTTACGGCGCGCTTGATTCCCGGCGACCTCAAAGCGCGCGGTCGGGTCGTCACGCGGGAGCACGCAATCCTGTGCGGCGCAGCATGGTTCGAGGCAACATTTCATGCGCTTGGCACAGATTGCGAGATCGCATGGCTCGCGCGCGACGGCGATCGCATCGAGCCCGATCAAACGATCTGCGAAATCGCCGCCAACGCGCGCGTGCTACTGACCGCCGAGCGCACAGCGCTGAACTTCATGCAGCTATTGTCCGCCACGGCCAGCGTAGCTCGCAGTTATGTAGACGCGGTCGCGGGCACGCGAGCGCGCATCGTCGATACACGCAAGACCCTACCCGGCCTGCGGCTTGCGCAGAAATATGCGATCGGTGTCGGCGGCGGTACGAACCATCGCATCGGACTCTATGACGGTATCCTGATAAAGGAAAACCACATCATTGCCGCCGGCGGTATCGACAAGGCAATTCGCAAAGCAAAGAAACTCGCCTCGGCGAACATCTTCATCGAAGTCGAGGTGGAGACGCTCGATGAACTTCGCGAGGCGCTCGAAGCCGGCGCGAAGATGATCCTGCTTGACAATATGACGCACGCCGAAATGGCCGAGGCCGTCGCGATTGCGGAGGGACGCGCCGAACTCGAAGCGAGCGGCGGCGTGGAGCTTGAGGGCGTGCGCGCAATCGCCGAACTTGGTGTCGATCGAATCTCGATCGGGCGGCTCACAAAAGATGTTCGCGCCGTGGATTTTTCGTTGCGCCACGTCGAGAGCTGAAAACCGCGTTAAACGAAAAAAGGGCGTCCAACCTGACGCCCTTTTTTACGTGCAACGATCCATTCAATCTGCGTGCTTGGCGATAAAGTCCTTGACGATGCGCGCATCGACATTAATGACTTCAACACGTTGCGGCAGCGCTTCGATGCCGACCATCGAAGCGGGACGCTCGGGCGCGCGACCGAGGGCTTCGCAGATCGTCAGTTCGAATTTCGCCGGCTGCGCGGTTTCCAGAACAATCATCGGCACACCTGCTTCGCGATGCGTTTGCGCAAGCTTAAGTCCGTCGGCCGTGTGGGTGTCGATCATGAGGCCGTAACGCTCAAAGCAATCGCGAATCGTTTCAAGCCGGTCAGCATGGCTGCTTGCGCCTGAAACAAAGCCGTAATCGACGATTTTTGCAAAGAACGGCGTCGCGGAAAGATCGAAACTTCCGCCGGCATCCACGCTCGCCCAGAGTTCGCGCAGCTTCGCGGCATCGCGGTCGACAAGATCGAAGATAAAACGCTCGAAGTTCGACGCCTTTGAAATATCCATCGAAGGGCTCGACGTTTCGAAGGTTTCGCTCGTCTTGCGCGGGCGATAGACGCCAGTGCGGAAAAACTCGTCGAGCACATTATTTTCGTTTGTCGCGAGCACGAGTTTGTCGATCGGCAGACCCATCATGCGCGCGATATGGCCAGCGCAAATGTTGCCGAAATTGCCCGAGGGTACGGCGAAGGAAACCTTTTGGCCCGCTGCATGGGTTGCTGCGAAGTATGCCTTGAAGTAATAGACAACCTGTGCCGAAATGCGCGCCCAGTTGATCGAATTTACTGTGCCGATTGCGTAACGGCGCTTGAATTCGAGATCGTTGGACACCGCCTTAACGATATCCTGCGCATCGTCGAACATGCCGCGCACGGCAATGTTGAAGATGTTCGCATCCTGTAGCGAGTACATCTGCGCGCGCTGAAAATCGCTCATCTTGCCCCAGGGCGAGAGCATGAAGACGCTGATATGCCGTTTGCCGCGCATTGCGTATTCGGCCGCCGAGCCCGTGTCGCCCGAAGTGGCGCCGAGGATGTTGAGCGCATTGCCGGTTTGTTCGAGTGCATATTCGAACAGGTTGCCCAGCAGCTGCATCGCCATATCCTTGAAGGCCAGCGTCGGTCCGTTGGAAAGCTCCAGCAAATGCAGGCCCGGCTCCAACGTGCGCAGCGGCGCGATCTCGCTTGCATCCGAATCCGCGCGGCCGTTGCCATAGACGGCCGGCGTGTAGGTTTTATCGATCAACCCCTTGAGCGTAGCGGCAGGAATGTCATCGGCGAACTTCGCAAGAATCGCAAAAGCAAGTTCCGGATAGTGCTTGCCGCGCAATGCTTCGAGTTCGTCGCGACCAAAGCATGGATAGCTTTCCGGCATTGCAAGCCCGCCGTCTTCCATGAGGCCGCCGAGCAGGATATCGAGAAAGCGCTTGGGCGCGGCAAGGCCGCGTGTCGAAACGTATTGCATATCGCCGTCCTTCAATTGCCGAGTTCTTCCTTGCGGATCTTCGTAACCTTGCCGTCGACCGTCGCAAGCTGTTCGATGCGTTCGATCGCGGCGAGCACATTGCGCTCCAGCACCTGATGCGTGAGCAGAATGATGCTCGTCTTATCCTGGCCCTCGGGCGGCTCCTTCTGGATCATCGCCTCGATCGAGATCGCATGGTCGGCGAGAATACGCGTCACGTCGGCCAGGACGCCGGGGCGATCGAGCACTTGCAGACGCAGGTAGAAAGATGTTTCGACGTCGCCAATCGGCAGAATGGGTAGATCGACGAGTTGGTCGGACTGGAACGACAGGTGCGGAACGCGATGCTCCGGATCGGCGGTATGCATGCGCGTGACATCGACGAGATCGGCGACTACTGCGCTTGCCGTGGGTTCCGCGCCGGCGCCACGGCCGTAGTAAAGCGTATGGCCAACCGCGTCGCCCTTGACGAGCACGGCGTTCATAACGCCATCAACGTTCGCGATCAGACGCCGCACGGGAATCAGCGTTGGATGCACGCGCAGTTCGACACCGCGCGACGTACGCCGGGTGATGCCGAGCAGTTTGATCCGGTAGCCGAGTTCTTCGGCGTAACGAATGTCCTCGCGCGTAAGCTTCGCAATGCCTTCAACATAAGCCTTGTCGAACTGCATCGGGACGCCAAATGCAATCGCGCTCATGATCGTGAGCTTGTGCGCAGCATCCACACCCTCGATGTCGAAGGTCGGGTCGGCTTCGGCATAGCCAAGCGTTTGCGCTTGCGACAGAGCAATTTCGAACGAAAGCCCCTGGTCGCGCATCTCGGTCAGGATGTAGTTGGTCGTGCCGTTGATGATACCGGCAAGCCATTCTAGCCGGTTGGCGGTCAGGCCCTCGCGCAACGCCTTGATGATCGGAATACCGCCGGCAACCGCCGCTTCAAACGCAACCATCACACCTTTTTTCTGCGCAGCGGCGAAGATCTCGTTGCCATGCAGCGCAAGCAGCGCCTTATTCGCGGTAACGACATGCTTGCCGTTCTCGATCGCGGCAAGCACGAGTTCCTTGGCGATGCCACAGCCACCGATCAACTCGACGACGATGTCCACCTCGGCGTCGCGCACGATGTCCATTGCATCGGACGTAATCCGTGCCTTGTCACCCACGATTTTTTGCGCGCGCTCGGTATCGCGATCGGCTACGGCCGTAATCCGAATCGGTCGCCCAGCGCGACGCGTGATTTCTTCCTGGTTGCGCGACAGCACGGTGAACGTGCCGCCGCCTACGGTGCCGATGCCGAGAAGGCCAACGTTAATCGGTTTCATGGGAGCTGTTTCTTAAAATTGAATGAGGTGATGACAAAGCCTTCGCGGAAATAGAAGCGATGCGCATCGGTGCGATGCGTGCCGGAGTCGAGCACCAATGCTCCGGCGCCGAGCCTGCGTGCTTCCGTGCCCAGAGAGTCGATCAGCGTTTGGCCGATGCCCTGGGAGCGACATGCCTCGTCGGTCACGAGATCGTCGATATAGAGCTTGAGGCCGTTGAAGGTATCCGCATAACACCTCCAGACGGCAAGGCCGAGTACGCGGTCACCGCGTATTGCGACGACCATCCGGCCTCCGTGCTCGAAAATCCGGCGCATCTGCGCCGAGTAATCGGACTGTAATTTCGGACGAAGTTGGCGGTGTACCGGCTCGCTTGCCGCCAGCCACTCAGGTTCGGAGACTCCACCCTCGGGCGTCGTGATGGATACGACTTTGATGCGTTCAGGCATGCTGTTTTCTGTAGTGATCGAGGAAGCGCGCGATGCGACCGATAGCCTCGCGCAGATCGTCCTCGTGCGGCAGGAAGACGACGCGGAAATGATCGGGACGAGGCCAGTTGAAACCCGTGCCCTGAACAAGCAGAACGCGCTCGGCTTCGAGCAGTTCGAGGATAAACTGCTGATCGTCCTCTATCGGATACATCTTGGGATCGAGTCGTGGAAACAGATAGAGCGCGGCCTTCGGCTTAACGCAAGAAACGCCCGGAATTTCCGACAGCAACTTCCATGCGAGATCGCGTTGGCGCGCAAGACGCCCGCCCGGCGCGACGAGATCCTTGATGCTCTGGTAGCCGCCGAGCGCGGTCTGGATTGCAAGCTGGCCCGGCGTGTTCGAGCATAGCCGCATCGAAGCCAGCATGTTCAGGCCCTCGATATAGTCCTTGGCATGGCGTTTATCGCCCGATACGACCATCCAACCCGAGCGGTAGCCGCAGGAGCGGTAGTTCTTCGACAAACCGTTGAAGGTCAGGCAAAGCACATCGTCGGCGAGCGAGGCGATGCTTACATGCTCGTTGCCGTCGAAAAGCGTTTTGTCGTAGATCTCGTCGGCGAATACGATCAACTGATGCTGGCGCGCGAGTTCGACGATCTGTTCGAGCACTTCGCGCGGGTACAACGCGCCGGTCGGGTTGTTCGGATTGATGACCACGACCGCCTTCGTGCTCGGCGTAATCTTGCGCCGCATGTCTTCGATGTCGGGCATCCAGCCGGATTGCTCGTCGCACATGTAATGCACGGGACTGCCGCCCGACAGCGCGACCGCGGCCGTGTAGAGCGGATAATCGGGCGCCGGGATCAGCACTTCATCGCCACTATTGAGCAGCGCGTTCATTGCCATCACGATCAGCTCGGACGCACCGTTGCCGATGTAGATGTCATCGATCGTCACGCCCGCCACCTGCTTCTGCTGCGTGTAGTGCATGATCGCCTTGCGCGGCGCGAAGAGGCCCTTGGAATCCGTGTAGCCGGCCGCATCTGGCAGATTGCGGATCATGTCCTGCACGATTTCGTCGGGCGGCTCCAGCCCGAACACGGCAAGATTGCCGATGTTGAGCTTGATGATCTTGTGACCTTCTTCCTCCATCTGCTTTGCTCGTTCGAGCACTGGGCCGCGAATGTCATAGCAGACGTTGGCGAGCTTGGCCGATTTCTTCACAGGGCGGGCGACGCGGGCGGCGGTCACGGTTTCCGTGCCCAGTCCCCCGGAGGGGATGCGTGCCACATTTGCGCTGCTCATGATGCTGTCCTCGCCAGGTTGATGAAAGCCTTGCCCGCGCGCGGCGGGCAAGGAAAATCAAAAGGTTATAATCCTAGCATCCCACAGTCTTCGCATACCGACATGAAACTTCATCAAGAGCAGATTTCCGGTACGAACCTGATCACGGCGCATGGCGCAGGTTTCGTCGCGATCAATGGTCAAACGAAGGGCCAAGGGCTCATCGTCACGCCGGATGCTCTGATCGAACCGTGGTGCGAATTGGGCTTCGAGTCGCTCGACGAAGCAGCCTTCGCCGCGCTCGCGGAACTCGGTTTGACGATCGCGATTATCGGGACCGGCAAACGCCAGCGCTTCCCCTCCCTCGCGCTCCTGCGCCCGCTGATCGAATCGCGCAGAGGCTTCGAGATCATGGATACAGCTGCGGCCTGCCGCACCTACAACATTCTTGCAACCGAAGGTCGCAGCGTTGCAGCGGCACTGATTATCGAGCCTTGAAGCGCAAAGATTGCGGCGGCCAGTCCACTCCGTTACGCTAGGATCATCCCGTTCTGGAGAACACGATGATCGGCCAGCCCGCTCCCGAGATTTCCCTGCCGGCCTCCGGCGGTAAAACAATCGCCCTTTCCGCCCTCCGCGGCCATCCGGTCGTCGTCTACTTCTATCCCAAAGACAACACGCCGGGTTGCACGCGCGAAGGCGAGCAATTTCGCGATCTGCATGATGCATTCGCGAAACTTCGATGCGTCGTGCTCGGTATTTCACGCGACAGCCTTAAATCGCACGAGAATTTCAGGACGAAATACGCATTCGCGTTCGACCTGCTCTCTGACGCCGAAGAGGCGGCCTGCGCCGCATATGGCGTCATCAAGATGAAGAACATGTACGGCAAACAGGTGCGCGGCATCGAGCGCAGCACTTTCGTCATAGACAGCGCAGGCGTTTTGCGGCGCGAATGGCGCGGGGTCAAGGTGCCCGAACATGCGCGCGAAGTGCTCGACTATGTCGCCACACTCTGATTCGCAGTCCCCCGCTTCCTCCCTCCCCCGCTGAAGAGAAGACGCCCCCGATGACTCCGAGCAAACACAGCACCCGTACCGCGCAGAAAACGAAGCTCTTTGTCCTCGATACGAACGTGCTGATGCACGATCCGACTTGCCTTTATCGATTCGAGGAACACGATGTCTTCATCCCGATCCAGACGCTGGAGGAGCTCGACAATCATAAAAAAGGTATGTCCGAAGTGGCGCGCAATGCGCGCCAGGCAAGCAGAACGATGGATGAAATCATCTCGACCGCCGGTGCGGACCTGACGGCCGGTATCGAGCTTTGCGACCCGTCGCGCCAACTGGCGAGCGGCCGGCTCTTCCTGCAGGCAGAGGCGATTCCGACCGAGTTGCCGGTCAATGTGCCGACAGCCAAGGCGGACAACCAGATCATCGCCGTCGTCCATTTCCTCCACAAAAAATTCACGAAGCGCCCGGTGATCCTGGTGTCCAAGGACATCAACATGCGCATCAAGGCGCGTGCAATGGGCCTGGAGGCGCAGGACTATTTCAATGACAAAGTCCTCGAAGACACCGATCTGCTCTATACCGGGGTGCGCGAACTTGCACCGGATTTCTGGGAAGCTCATGCCAAAGACATGGAGTCATGGAAAGAGAACGGCCGCACTTATTACAAACTGCAAGGCCCGATCGCAACTGAGCTACAGATCAACGAATTCGTCTATCAGGAAGGCGAAAAGCCGCTGCACGCCTGGGTCAAGGACCGCAACGGTCCGTCGGTGCTGCTCGAAACCCTGATCGATTTTAGCCACCAGAAAAACAACGTCTGGGGCATCGTCGCGCGTAACCGCGAGCAGAACTTTGCGCTAAACCTGCTGATGAACCCCGAGGTCGATTTCGTTTCGCTACTCGGCCAGGCCGGCACAGGCAAGACCTTGCTGACGCTTGCCGCAGGCTTGACGCAAGTGCTCGAAACCAAGCGTTACAGCGAGATCATTACAACGCGCGTGACCGTACCGGTCGGCGAGGACATCGGTTTTTTGCCCGGCACCGAGGAAGAAAAAATGGCGCCATGGATGGGCGCGCTCGAAGACAACCTCGATGTACTCAACGGCAATGCTGAAGAAGGCGGACACTACGGCGGCGACTGGGGCCGCGCCGCAACGCGCGACTTGATCCGCACGCGGATCAAGATCAAAAGCCTGAACTTCATGCGTGGCCGCACCTTCATCAACAAATTCCTGATCATCGATGAGGCGCAAAATCTGACGCCCAAGCAGATGAAAACCTTGATCACGCGCGCCGGCCCCGGCACCAAGGTGGTCTGCCTCGGCAACGTCGCCCAGATCGACACACCATATTTAACGGAAGGCAGCTCCGGTCTGACTTATGTCGTCGATCGATTCAAAGGCTGGAAACACAACGGTCACATCACCTTGCAACGCGGCGAGCGTTCGCGGCTTGCAGATTGGGCGGGCGAAGTGCTGTGACGAGTCTGCTACCGCTTCGCGCACCGAACGCCGCGAAGCGGCATTGGCGCAGAACCCTCGTCCTGACCTGGTGCCTGCTCGGACTCTGGTTTGCGATTACCCTAGTCACGAGCTTCATGCCGAACGCACTCAACCAGTGGAATTTCCTCGGATTCCCGCTCGGCTACTACATGGCAGCCCAAGGCGCCTTACTCGCCTATCTCGTGATTATTGCGGTGCATACCTTGATCATGAACCGACTCGATCGCAGCTACGAGACGCCCAACACCAACAGTGAAGCAGTTTCTCGGTCGGAAAATCGCCACAATTAAAATTACCACCCCGGATTTTTGATGCCAAAAACATTACCCGCCACAGCTCATCCAATGGAATCAATGATTTACTTATCGATTCATTCCAGATAAAATCGACTGAATGAGAAAAGCTCGACATTTTCTGACACTCTTGATCGGTATCTGCGCTTTGACAGCCAGGGCCGAGCCGCTGGCGGTCGACGCCCCGGAGCCTACCGTCGAAGTTCGTCAGGATAATTTCTTTGATCGCGCATCGCTCGGCATGGACAGCCTGCTGAACTCGGGTTTCCAGTATCTGGGTATTCGTTATCGGTTCGGCGGCACAAGCGCTGAAAATGGTTTCGATTGCAGCGGTCTTGTGCGGCGTGTCTTCAAGGATGCACTGGGTTTCGACCTACCCCGCACAGCGCGCGAAATGGCAGGTCAAGGCGAGCAGATTCCGCGTAACGATCTGAAGCCCGGCGATCTCGTTTTCTTCAAAACAATG
>JAVBKC010000119.1:0-13027 GCA_031554255.1 Niveibacterium sp. | reverse complement strand
CTGAACAGCCGCCCAATTTGCCAGGAGCTGGCTTGCCCTGCGATTCAGAGAGAGGGAGCTGGAGAAAACAAGCATAGTTCAACGGATGAAATGCACTTGCTGACCCAGCATATCCGGCGTCACCAATGTGATACCGCCTGCACTCACATGAAACCGCTTTTGGTCTGCTTGCGCGTTGACGCCGATCTGGAGTCCTGCGGGAATTTGGCAACGTTTGTCGACAATGCAGCGATGCAGCACTGCGCCGCGGCCGATTTCGACCTCGGGGAGGATCACCGAATCGCTGATTTTCGCGTAGCTATGCACCCGCGTGCGCGAGAACAGCATCGAGCGACGTACCTCGGCGCCCGAGATCACGCTGCCGCCCGCGACCAGGGAGTCGATGGCGCAGCCGCGCCGGCCGTCCGAATCGAAAACGAATTTGGCCGGCGGCAATTGTTCCTGCCAGGTCCAGATCGGCCATTCTTCGTCGTAGATATTCAGATCGGGCGTCACATGCGTCAGATCCATATTGGCTTCCCAGTACGCGTCTATCGTGCCGACATCGCGCCAGTAATGCGGCTTGCCGGGCTCGCCTACGCAACTGTCGGCGAAGCTGTGGGCGCAGATGCGGTAAGGCTTCATGCAGTGCGGGATGATGTCCTTGCCGAAGTCGTGCGACGAACGCGGGTCGATCGCATCGCGCACGAGCTGCTCGTAGAGGAAGCGGGCATTGAAGACATAGACGCCCATGCTCGCCAGCGCGCGGTCCGGTTTGCCCGGCATCGGCGTCGGAAATGCGGGCTTCTCAGTGAAGGCGACGATGCGATTGTCGTTGTTTGCCTCCATCACGCCGAAGCCCTGCGCCTCGTCCAACGGCACCTCGATGCAGGCAATCGTCATGTCGGCGCGATTTTCCACATGCGCGGCGAGCATCCGGCCATAGTCCATCTTGTAAATATGATCGCCCGAGAGCACCAGGATGTACTCGGCCTGGGTGCGGCGGATCGCGTCGAGGTTCTGGAATACGGCGTCGGCAGTGCCGCGATACCAATGAGTTTCGTCGATGTTCTGCTGGGCCGGCATGATCTCGATGAATTCCGAGAAACGGCCGTCGAGAAAACTCCAGCTGCGTTGCAGATGGCGAATCAGGCTTTGCGCCTTGTATTGCGTCGCCACGCCGAGCCGGCGCACGCCCGAGTTCACGCAGTTCGAGAGCGTGAAGTCGATGATGCGGAACTTGCCGCCGAATGGGACGGCCGGCTTGGCGCGCCAGTCCGTCAGTTGCTTGAGGCGGCTACCGCGACCGCCTGCGAGCACGATGCCGTAAGTCTGGCGCGTGAGTTGGCTGATGAATCGTCGCTCGCTTGCCGCTTGGCTCTTACCGGCTGGAATGCTTGGATGCATGGAGTCCCTCGCCGCAGATTTTGGGGCGATCCGCGCGTGCGGCCGCCCTTACATGATGCGTCGCGCAAGGCTTTGCCGCAACCGCGCCTGCGCTTCTTTTTCCATACCTCACGGTATGGTTAAATCCGCATGGATAACAACGAAATGGCCGCACAGCCGCCGCAGACAGGGGAAAACCGCATGAGCAAGAGCACTTATCCGCATCTACTTTCGCCGCTCGATCTGGGTTTTACGACGCTGCGTAACCGCGCGCTGATGGGCTCGATGCACACCGGGCTCGAAGAGGCGCCCAATGGCGCAGAGCGCATGGCGGCTTTCTACGCCGAGCGCGCGGCGGGCGGCGTCGGCCTGATCGTCACGGGCGGCATCGCGCCGAACCTCTCCGGTCGCGGCTATCCGAGCGCGGCGCAGCTCTCGTGGCCGTGGCAAGTCGGGCATCACCGCACGGTGTCTGATGCGGTGCACGAGGCCGGCGGCAAAATCGCGATGCAGATCCTGCATACCGGGCGCTATGCCTATCACCCGCTCGCTGTGGCGCCCTCGCGGCTGCAAGCGCCGATTAGTCCGTTCAAGCCTTGGGCGCTGACCGGGCGCGGCGTGCACAAACAGATCCGCGATTTCGCCAATTGCGCGGCACTCGCACGTCAGGCTGGCTACGACGGCGTCGAGGTGATGGGCAGCGAGGGCTATCTGATCAACCAGTTCATCGCCGCGCGCACGAACCGGCGCGATGATGCCTGGGGCGGCGCTTATGCGAACAGAATCCGCTTTGCCAGCGAAGTCGTGCGCGCCGTGCGCGCCGCCGTGGGGCCGGATTTCATCATCATCTACCGGCTCTCGATGCTCGATCTGGTCGAGGGCGGTAGTTCCTGGGCCGAAGTCGTCGAACTTGCGCAAGCCATCGAGGCGGCCGGCGCGACGATCATCAACACCGGCATCGGCTGGCACGAGGCACGGATTCCGACGATTGCGACGAGCGTGCCGCGCGCAGCCTTCGCCTGGGTGACCAAACGCCTGCGCGATTCCGGCGCGGTGAAGCTTCCGCTGATCGCGACGAACCGCATCAACACGCCAGAGGTTGCCGAGCAAGTGCTTGCCGACGGCTGCGCCGACATGGTTTCGATGGCGCGGCCCTTCCTCGCCGATCCCGCCTTCGTGCGCAAGGCCGCAGCCGGCCGCAGCGACGAGATCAATACCTGCATTGCATGCAACCAGGCCTGTCTCGACCACATCTTCGAACAAAAGCTCGCCTCCTGTCTCGTCAATCCGCAAGCCGGTCGCGAGACGGAGCTGAAGTTCGTGCCGACAGCGCGGCGCAAGACCGTCGCGGTCGTCGGCGCCGGCCCTGCCGGCATGGCTGCGGCGATGTATGCGGCGCAACGCGGTCTTGCCGTGACGCTATTCGAGGCCGCGGACGAACTCGGCGGCCAGCTCAACATAGCCAAGCAGGTGCCGGGCAAGGAAGAGTTTTTCGAGACGATCCGTTACTTCCGGCGTCAGCTCGAACTTGCGCAAGTCGATGTAAGGCTCGCCACACGCGCCGACGCAGCAAGTCTTGCCGGTTTCGACGAGATCGTCATCGCAACCGGCGTCCTGCCGCGCGCGCTGCAAATTTCCGGGATAGCGCATCCGAAGGTGCTCTCGTACATCGACGTGCTGCGGCACCGCAAACCGGTTGGCGAAACGGTTGCGATCATCGGCGCCGGCGGTATCGGTTTCGACGTTGCGGAATTCCTGGCGCACGAAGGCCCCTCGCTCTCGCTCGACCTTGCCGGCTGGCAGCAAGAATGGGGCGTCGACACCGCCTACGCAACGCCCGGCGCGCTTGCGTTGCCACAACCGGGTGCGAGCCCGCGCAAGCTCGTGATGCTCCAGCGCAAGGCCGAAAAAATGGGTGCGCGGCTCGGCAAGACAACGGGCTGGATTCACCGTGCAGCGCTCAAGGCCCGCCAGGTCGAAATGATCAGCGGCGCCGACTACCTGTCGATCGATGACGCCGGTTTGCATATCCGCGTCGATGGCGCGGAGAAACTGCTCGCGGCAGACAACATCGTCGTCTGCGCGGGCCAGGAACCGCTACGCGCACTCGCCGACGAACTCGCAGCGCTCGGCAGGACGGCCCATGTGATCGGCGGCGCCGATGTCGCCGCCGAACTCGACGCCAAGCGCGCGATCCGCCAGGGCGCGGAGTTGGCGGCACGGCTTTGAGGCGAGTTTCGTGGTCATCCGAGGGTAGCGCTCGTGACCATGTATCCGCGGCGCACCAATAGAAAAGCAATGCCACCCATGGCAAGCACGATCAGCACGACACCGGCGCTGCGTTCCAGCCAAGGCAATGCGCGCGCAAAGCGCCGCAGTACGGCTTGATTGCCGATCATGACGATGACGAGCAAGTCCCACAGCAAGACGATGCTGAACATCCATGTGCCGTAGACGATTTTCCAGCCGTTGTTGGCATGCGCTCCGGTCAGCATCGCGGCCAGGCTGGCGTAGAACAGCGCATTCTTCGGATTGAGGATGCCCGACAGGAAACCCATGCCGGCGGCGCGCCACCATGCGCCGGCATGGCGTGCGGCATGGCCGCTTCGTTTCTGCATGCCGTTGAGGGGGTTGGCGCTGGCATGGCGAATGAACAGGATGCCGAGGTAGAGCAGATAGACGCAGCCCGCAAGTTGCAGCGCCACGAACGGTGCGCTTTGCGGCCGTAGCACAGCTGTGCCTGCGAAGGCGGTGACGATGAAGACGCCATTGGCGATGGCGATGCCCAGACAGGCGCCGCTGGCTACCTGCCAACCGGCGGATAGCGAGGTTCGGGCAAGCAGGAAAAAATCGGGGCCGGGCGATAGCAGCGCTAGAAAATGCGCTGCGGCGATAACCAGAAACTGCTGCATCTCATGCACTCATCCGAGTATTTCCTCGGAGTGTGCCGGGCCCGTCTGCTTCCGTATTGAAGAAAATTGCGTTTGGCCTACGTCCGGAAGCGGCCCGGTGTGATGCCCGTGTGTGCCTTGAAGACGCGCTGGAAATGCGCTTGATCGGCAAAGCCCAGGCGATGCGCGACTTCCGCGATGCGCTCGCCCCTCCGAATCTGTTCGCGTGCGAGGTTTATGCACTGGTTCAACTGCCAGGCGTGAGGCGTCATGCCGGTGGCTGCCCGGAAGACCCGGATCAATTGATAGCGGTTGATGCCCGCAAGACGCGCCAGATCGGCCAGGGCGATGCCGGTGACGGGCTCGCGCCGCAAAAAATCCAGGACTGCGTCGATCTGTTCGGCCTGGTGAGGCGATGGGGCCGGGGCGTCGATGGAGAGCCCGTTCGCGGCATTGCAATCTCCGACGAACTCGATGAGGGCCGCTTCCTTGTCGCGGGGATCGGCGGTGGAAAACAGCAGTGCATTGAGGCGGTAGAAACGCGCATATACCGTCGCATCGCGCACGATCCGGATTGGCTCGTCGTCGCCGAACTTCGCGGCTGGCCGGGCATATTCGTGGCGGACCGCCTGCAACCAGGATGTGTCCAGGTGCAGCATCTGGTAGCTCCATGCCGTGTCGGGCTGCGGATTGCAAGCATGCACGCGGGAAGCCGGGACGAACACGACCGCGCCCGCGCCCAGGGCGACGGGGCCGTCGTTGGCTCCGGTAAAGAGACTGGCGCCCCGATCGACCGCGCCAATCGAAAAAGTCGGATGGCTGTGCGGCTTGTAGCAGGCCCGGCTATGGCAGGCGCGGCGGCTCTCGGCGTAGGGCAGGGCCGGATCGCGCCAGAATTCGGCAATGGCGTCCATATTCGGCTTACTCGGCCAGCGGCTTGAACGCTGCCGGTTCGAGCTGGTGGCGCGAGAGCAGGCGGTAGAACTCGGTGCGGTTGCGTTTGGCCAGGCGCGCGGCGTGGCTGACGTTGCCTTCGGTGAGGCGCAGGAGGCGGATCAGGTAGTCGCGCTCGAAATGACGGCGGGCTTCTTCGAACGATTCGATTGCCGTGAAATCGCTTTGGATCGCGCGCTGGACGAGTGCGGTGGGCACGATTGCGGTGGTCGAGAGCGCGACGGCCTGCTCGACGACATTGAGAAGCTGACGTACGTTGCCGGGCCAGGGCGCGGCGACGAGCAGGTCCATCGCGTCGGGGGCGAAGCTGTTGACCGAGCGCCGGTAGCGTTTGGCGAGTCGTTGCAGGAAGTGGTTGGCGAGCAGCGGAATGTCTTCGCGCCGCTCGGACAAAGGCGGCAGCGCGAGCGAGATGACGTTGAGGCGGTAGTACAGATCGTCGCGGAAGCGGTTTTCCGCGCGCGCCAGATCCAGATCGCGGTGCGTTGCGGAGATGATTCGCACGTCGATTGCGACGGAACGGGTTGCGCCGACCGGCCGCACTTGGCGTTCTTCGAGCACGCGCAGGAGCTTGACCTGGAGCGGCAGCGGCATGTCGCCGATTTCATCGAGGAAAAGCGTGCCGCCGCGCGCGGCCTGGAACAGGCCCTCGTGGTCGCGGTGGGCGCCGGTGAAGGCGCCTTTCACATGGCCGAAGAGTTCGGATTCGAGCAGAGGCTCGGGGATGGCGCCGCAATTGATGGCGACGAAGGGGCCGCTGGCGCGATTGCTTGCCTTGTGGATCGCGCGCGCGAGCAGTTCCTTGCCGGAACCGCTGGGGCCGCAGATGAAAACGCTGACTTCGCTGGTGGCAACGAGGCGTGCTTGCTGGAGGAAGTCCTCCATCTTCTGGCTGCGCGTGATGATCTCGGTGCGCCAGGCGTGGTCGTTGCCATCGTTATCGGGCGCGCGGCCGCCGACGCCGATGGCGCGTACGAGTTGTGCGATGAGTTCGGGCGCGTCGTAGGGCTTGGTCAGGTAGCCGAATACGCCGCGTTGCATGGCTTCGACGGCTTCGGGAATGCTGCCGTGGGCGGTTAGCACGATGACCGGCAACGATGGATGGCGGCGGTGCAGTTCGTCGAACAGCGCCATGCCGTCGGCGCCGGGCATGCGTAGATCGGTGACGACGACATCGGGCCGCACGGTGGCGACCGAAGCCTGGGCCGCTTCGGCGTTGCCGACCGAGCTGACAGAGAAGCCGTTGGCCTTGAGCCGGATCGCCAGCAGGCGCAGAAGGTCGGGGTCGTCGTCGACGAGAAGGACGCGAGGGGGGGCGCTTGGGATCATTTTGCTTGTTGGGTATTGCGCTCGAGCATCCCGCGTTCGATCTCGCGGATCGAATCGAGTTTTTTCTGGAGCGCGTCGTTATTTTGTTGGAGGGTGTCGCCACGGCGGGTTTCGTCGCGCAGGCGTTGCTCTTTTGTGCCAAGGGCATCTTCGAGTCGCCGCTTGTCTTGCAACAGCGGGATCAGCAGTGCGGCGAGCGGATGCGTGCGCCCGCGACCGTTGGCGTCGCTGGGCGGCAGATCGAGCAGGGCGAGCGCGCGGCTGCGGTCGCCCTGCGGCGCTGGCGCGAGGGCCAGGAAAAGGACTAACCGCAGCCGGTTTTCTTCGCTGTGATGCGCCGCGTAGGTTTGGCGCAAGGCTTCTGCCCGAACGCCCAGTTCGGCCGCGTTCATCGTGCGGTAGCCCGCTGCCTCGAACAGCATGAGTTCGGTTTCCGGGTAGTTTTCATGGGGCGGGCTTGGGCAAGCCTCGTTGCGGGTTTCCACCGTCTGGCAGCCCGCCAGCGCGAATGCCGCGAGGAGGGCCGCGCTTGCCGCGAATCGCTTCATGCAGCCTCGCTAGCTCGCATGGGCAGGCGCAGGCGAATGCGCGTGCCGAGCGGACGGTTGCCAAGCAGAATCACGTCGCCACCGTGGGCGACGACGAGTTCCTTGACGATGGAAAGGCCCAGACCCGTGCCCTTGACCGGACTGCCGCTAGGCGGCATGCCCTGGACGAAGGGTTCGAAGACGCGCTCCTGCGCGGCGGCCGGCACGCCCGGACCGGCGTCGGCGACCTCGATCACGATCCAGTTGCGGTCCGCGCGGGCTTCGAGTTCGATGACGCTGTGCGCCGGGGCGTATTTGGCTGCGTTGGAAATCAGGTTATCGAGGATCACGCGTAATTTTTCGGCGTCCGCCGCAAGCGTAAGTTCGCCGCCGCTTTTCCGCAGCGTCAGATGCTTGGCGGTTAAAACGAACCGGTGGTCGCGCGCGAGTGCGTCGAACACATCGTCGAGCAGAACAGGTTTGAGCACGAGTTCGGCCGGTTGAAAACGAATGCTGCTGTAGTCGAGCAGGTTCTCGATGAGTTGCCGGAGCCGGATCACATTGTCGCGCAGAATGCCGGCAATCTCTTTTTGCTGTGCGGTGAGTTCGCCGGCCACGCCGTCGGAGAGGAGCTGCGAGCCTTCGTACACAGCCGTCAGCGGTGTTTTCAGTTCGTGCGACACATGGTGGAGAAAGCGTGTTTTCTGGGCGTCCACTTCGGATAACCGCAGGCGCAGCCATTCGAGCTGTTCGGCGATCGTTTCGAGGTCGCGCGGGCCGTGGATGCGGATCGGCCGGTCGGCCTTGCCGTCACCGAGCCGCCGGATGCCTTCGGCAAGCCGCTTGACCGGGCGCTGAACGAGCATCACCAGGCCCACGCCGAGGATCAGCGTGACGGGCAGGAGCGCCGCCAGCCGCACGAAAGTGGCGCGGCGCGCGCGCTCGGTTTGCGCAAACAGCGCCTGGGTTTCGGCACCGATACGCTCATCCACCTGGCCGGTCACGCTGTTCGTCTGCGCGCTCATCCGATCGAAGCACGCCACGATCACGCGTGTGTCAACAACCTGCTTCACGGCATGCGCGAGCGTTGTCCAGACTTGCATTTCCTGCTCTGCGATCTCGTTCGTCGCGGCGCGCAGGCGCGCATCGGACGAGAAGGCATTGAGCCGCTCCAGCGTGGCGAGCATGCGCGAGCGCGCGAGCGCATAGTCGTCGAGGCCGTTGCTGTCGTCGAGCACGAGTTGCTGGCGCGCCAGCCGTTCGAGTCCGCCGAGTTGTTCGGACAAAATGCGCGCGTCGCGCGTCGCCGACACCGAACGGTTGATCGCCTGCTGGCTGCGCATCGCGAGTTTATCGAGCGAAACCAGCGCGTCGGTCAGCGCGATCGCAAGCGGAATGGCTGCCAGCACGAGCCCCGCGATCAAGAGCGAAAGAAAGGAACCGGGAAACTTCATTGCGGGCCTTGCCGCCAGGCGCGGAGCATCAAGCGATAGCAGGACACGGGACAAGATAATCGCTGTCATTCTGTGTTGCGATGCCGCGTTGTTGGCGGCGGCGCGCCAGGGCTGGCGCATATTGCAGCTCGGCAAGTTGCGCCTGGAGCAGGACGGCCGGCGCGCCGACGCGTTCGCAGACGGTTTCCCTGCCGGCAATCGCAAAACCGAGCACGCGCCGATAAAACGCCGCGTGACGTGGATGGCACTCGACGAACACTTCGGTCGGACGCTCCGGATTCAAACCTGTATTGCATACTACGTGCAACATCGGATCGACGATGTCGAGCACGTTCAAAGTGGAATCGATCGCGAAACGGCTAAATTCGCAGACCTCGACGCCGGCCGTGCGGCGGTTGTCGATTTCGCGTCGGTAGTGAGCATCGGCCAATAGTCCCTCGCCGCGATCGCGCCGCAGCGTGACGGTGCCGAGCGTTTGCAGACCCTCCATCGCGACGACGACGCATTCGTTCTCGGCAACGCGCGGCAGCGTTGCGTCGCCAGCAACGAAACCCGAGCGTCGGTACTGGCGTTCGACGAGTGCATGCGCCAAGGCGCGTTGCCAGTCCGCCTCCGCGAGACCGACGCGAAGACCCTGGGCGCGCGCTTCGTGGAACGATTCCGCGCCGAGGCGCAGCACGAATTCGAAGAGCTCCGCTGCCCGCGAAACCAGGTCCCTGTTACCGTGGCCGCCCCCTGAAGCGTCCTCGCTGGCGAAACGTGCTGCGGGGACGAATGAAGCGGTGTGGCGGGCCGCATTGGGCATATTTTTGTCTCCGGTTTGACCACGCGTTGCAACGTAAACCCCGCCATTCAGGGCAGGGTGAGCTGTGACAAGACTCGACCAGAACGCCCGGAGGGCGTTCGCAAATTTTCACGCTTCACAGCAAATGTGCGGACCTTGAAGCAATTGTCATGCGAAGAAACAGGGGGCGAGGTATCTCCCGGATTCGACAGGGTTTTATTTAAATGACTTCATCATGGTTGTCGCCGGGCGACGACAGGGTGTCAATTTTCGTTGGCAACATAGCGCTGTGCTAACCTCCTTTTCCCGCCTTTGCCCCGGATTTCGTCGTGGAGCTTTTGTCCCAATTCATCGACCTCGTGCTGCATCTGGACGTTCATCTGGATCTACTTGTCGCGCAATACGGAAGCTTGATCTACGCGATTCTGTTTCTCGTGATCTTCTGCGAAACCGGGCTTATCGTGACGCCATTTTTGCCCGGCGATTCGCTGCTCTTCGTGGCTGGCGCGCTCGCCGCGCGTGGCGGCATGGACATTACTGTGCTCGTTCCCACGCTGTTTGCTGCGGCCGTTATCGGCGATAACCTCAACTACTGGATCGGTCGCGGCATTGGTCCGCGCGTCTTCCGCTGGGAAAACTCGCGCTTCTTCAACCGCGCCGCGTTCGATAAGACTCATGCGTTCTTCGAGAAGCACGGAGGCAAGACGATTGTCGTCGCACGATTCATGCCAATCGTGCGGACCTTCGCGCCCTTCGTCGCCGGCGTCGCCAAAATGAATTACGCGCGCTTCCTGCCGCTCGATCTGTTTGGCGGCGCGCTATGGATCTTCAGTCTGACGCTCGCCGGCTACTGGTTCGGCAACCTGCCGTGGATCAAGGCCAATCTATCGCTCGTGATCTTCGCGATCATCGGCATATCCTTCATTCCGCTTGCCGTCAGCTATCTGCGCGCCAGGCTGGACGGCAAGCGCCCGGCGTAAGCCGGCGGGTTTTGCAGCGTGGTCCTCATGAAAAACCTTGTCATCCTGATTTCGGGCCGTGGCAGCAATATGCAATCGATCGTCCGCGCACGGATTCCCGGCGCGTGCATCAAAGCCGTGATCTCGAACCGGCCCGATGCGGCGGGCTTGGCCTTCGCGCGCGAGCACGGCATCGCAGCCCACACGCTCGATCACCGCGATTTTGCCGCGCGCGAGGATTTCGACGCCGCGTTGGCCACTCAGATAGACCATTACGAGCCGGATCTTGTGATCCTCGCCGGCTTCATGCGCGTGCTTGGCCGCGATTTCGTCGCGCGCTACGCGGGCCGCATGATCAATGTTCATCCGTCGCTCTTGCCGAGCTTTCCGGGGCTGCATACTCACCGGCGCGCCATCGAATCGGGCGTGACCCTGCATGGCGCGACGGTGCATTTCGTGACAGCCGATCTCGATGTAGGGCCGATCATCGTGCAGGCGGCCGTTTCGCTGTCGCCGGACGACGACGAGGCTACGCTGGCCGCGCGTGTGCTCGCGCAAGAGCTCCTGATTTACCCGCAAGCCGTGCGTTGGTTCGTCGAGGGGCGAATCCAGCTGCTTGGCGCGCGGGCGCTCGTGTCCGCTGCGCGCCTGTCGCCGGATGGCTACAGTTCCCCCGCGCTGGAGCATTGATTGAAGGCCGGCCACGCGGCGCGCTGGCGGCCCGGCGCATTCGGCGTAGCCTTGATTGCATCCGTCGTGCTGCATATTCTGTTGTTGCTCGGCCCAGCCTGGCAGGTGCCGGTAACGGTAGAGCCGGTGCGGATCGAGGCAACGCTGAAGCTGCCGCCGGCGCGCCCGGCGGCCGTCGTGGCGCCCAAGTCGCCCGAACCCATGTCACGGGCTATTGCAAAAGCCAGCCGAACCCCGCCGCGCGCGGAGCCTGCAGGCGAGCTTCTTGCTTCTACGCAAAAACGTGTCGAGGCTGCGGTCGCCTTGCCAGCCAAGCCGGAATCCGATGCGCCACCTGCCTCGGCTGCCGGCAGCGCCCCACTTGCTAGCGTGCCCGACGTAAAGCCCGCGCCGCGAGAGGAAAACCCGTTTCCGGTGACGCATGATCCGGCAGCGACCGAGGTCTGGCCGCACGCGGGACGGATCGTCTTTCAGGTTCGCTACGGCGAAACGCTTGACGTGGCACGTATGATTCACACTTGGTCGCACGACGGCGAGCGCTATACGATGCGGGCCGAGATGGAAACGGTAGGGCTGGCGCGCCTCTTCCGCACGTTCGCGGCCACGCAGCAGGCACAAGGCCGTGTCGGGCCGGAGGGATTGGCGCCGACGGGTTTTCAGGAGGATTTGAACGGCAAGCAGTCGCATGCGGTGTTCGACTGGGCGGCGCGCCGCGTCACGTTATCGCGGCCGGACCGCGTGCGCGAAGAACCGCTGACCGGAGCGGCCGAAGACATCCTGAGCCTGGCTCACCATCTGGCTTTTCAGCCGGACAATATGGAAAAGCTCAGGCTTTTCGTCGTCGCTGGACGCTGGGGCGCCGAGGCTGAATTGACACAGGTCGCAAGCGAGCGCCTGCGCCTGCCCTGGGGGCTCGTCGATACCCGCCATTTCCATTGCGAAACGCGCAATGGCGAATTCGGAATCGACGTCTGGTTGTCGCGAGAACACCGCAATGCGCCGGTAAGAATCCGGGTGGACGACCGCAAGCAAGGGCATGTGGTCGATGAAGTCGCGCTCGAAATGGAACTGGACGGCGTTAAAACCGAGTTCCGTCGAAGCGACGCAGAAAAAGACATGTACAAGGGTTGAATATGCAGCCGAACCGACAACAACTCGACCACGCGACCGAAGTGCTCGCGCAAGTCCTCCGCTTTGATTACCCGGCCGACTCGGTGCTGTCTTCGTTCTTTCGCAACGAACGCACGCTGGGCCATCGCGATCGCGGCGTGATCGCCGAAAATATCTATGCAGTGCTGCGCAATCTGCGCCGCCTCGAACACTGGTGTGGCGAACGGCCCACCGGCCGCCGCCTGCTGCTGGCCGCACAGGTTCGCGTGTTCGGGCTGTCGGGGCGTCAGCTCGAAAACGCGGTCTCGGCAAGCGAACTGCACTGGATCGCCGAGCGGCGGACCGAAGCCGTCGACGCAACGGATTTTGCGACCCAGGCGGATCTGCCTGACTGGCTGGCCGAGAAGTTTGCCGCGCAATATGGTGAAGCCGAAGCGCTGCGGCTGGCGCAGGCGCTCAATTGCGCCGCGCCGCTCGACTTGCGTGTTAATTCGATCAAGGCTCGCCGCGAAGACGTGCTCGCGCAACTCAATGCGGAGGGCATAGAGGCCGCAGCGGGCCGCTATTCGCCGCTCGCGATCCGGCTCGTCGATAAACCCGCGCTGGCCAAGCACCCGCTGTTTCTCGCCGGTGCGATCGAGATCCAGGACGAAGGCAGCCAGTTGCTCGGCCTGCTCGTGGCGCCCAAGCGCGGCGAAATGGTGGCGGATTTTTGCGCCGGCGCCGGCGGCAAGACGCTCTTGCTCGGCGCCTTGATGCGTTCGACCGGCCGCCTCTATGCCTTCGATACCTCGGAGAAGCGGCTGGCCAAACTCAAGCCCAGGCTTGCGCGCTCGGGGTTGTCGAACGTCCATCCGGGCGTGATCGCGCACGAGAACGACGCGCGCTTGAAACGCCTTGCCGGCAAGCTCGATCGCGTGCTTGTCGATGCGCCGTGCAGCGGGCTCGGCACGCTGCGCCGCAA
>JAVBKC010000025.1:0-3498 GCA_031554255.1 Niveibacterium sp. | reverse complement strand
GGTGATCTCGATGGGCGTGTATATCGGCCAAAGCACCAAGATCTACGACCGCGAAACCGGTACGGTCAGCTATGGCCGCGTGCCCGCAGGCTCGGTCGTCGTATCGGGCAACCTGCCCTCGGCCGACGGCAAATACAGCCTTTACTGCGCGGTCATCGTGAAGAAGGTCGACGCCAAGACGCGCGCCAAGACGAGCATCAACGATCTCTTGCGCGCATAAGGCCCAGGCGCAGACAATCAGCCCGCCGCCAGAGCATGATCCTCGACAAGCTGTTCCAGTTGATGGCCGAAAAAGAAGCCTCGGACAGCTTTGTGTCGGCGGGCGCCGCCATCCATCTGAAGATTCACGGCGTCGTGATGCCGGTGAACCAGCAGCTCATGGAGCCTGGCGTAATCCAGCGCATGGCCTACGAGATCATGACGCCGGAGCAGATCCAGGGCTTCGAGCGAACGAAGGAGATGAACCTTTCGTTCGGCCGCCGCGATATGGGTAACTTCCGCGTCAGCCTGTTCTGGCAGCGCGGCTCGGTCGCCATCGTGGTGCGTTTCGTGCGGGGCGAAATTCCCGCGCTCGATTCGCTCGGCCTGCCCGCCGTGCTTCGGGATGTGATCCAGGAGAAAAGCGGACTCGTGCTCGTCGTCGGCGCTGCCGGTTCGGGCAAGTCGACGACAATCGCCGCAATGCTCGACCACCGCAACAAGCACAAGGCCGGCCACATCCTGACGCTGGAGGATCCGATCGAATACCTGTTCCGGCACAAGAAATCGGTGGTCAACCAACGCGAAATCGGGCTCGACGCGCAAGACTGGCAGAGCGCGCTCAAGAATGCGATGCGCCAGGCACCGGACTGCCTCCTGATCGGCGAAATCCGCGACCGCGACACGATGCAGGGGGCAATCGCCTATGCGCAGACCGGCCACCTTTGCGTGGCGACACTGCATGCAAACAGCGCCCACCAGGCGCTAAACCGGATCGCCAACTTCTTCCCGCTCGAAAACCGCTCGCTGCTTCATCTCGATTTGTCGGTCGCGCTCGGCTGCATCGTCTCGCAGCGTCTGGTCAAGCACGCCGATGGACGCCGGATTCCTGCCGTCGAGATCCTGATGAACACGCGCCATGTCGCCGGCCTGATCGAAAAAGGTCAGTTCGCGCAAATCAAGGAAGCGATGGAACAATCGCTCGCACCGGCGTCGCAGACCTTCGAACAGGATCTGTTCCGGCTCTATAGCGAGGGCGCCATCGTGCGCGAAGAAGCGCTCGCCAACGCCGATTCGCCGACCAATCTCGCATGGTTGATCAACAATCCGCAGGAAGGCCAAAGGCATAAAGCGGCGGTGGCGGCCCGGCCACCCTTGCTCGATTTCGACGAGACCGAGCCGGATGGCGCCTCGTTTAAATCCTTCACGCTGTACATGGACGACGAATCCGCCGCCTAAACCATTACAAAGACAAACCGTGCAAGAAACATCCCCCACCCGCGCGCTGACCGAAGCGCTGATCCGCCGCCCCTCCGTCACGCCGCGCGACGAAGGCTGTCTCGAACTCATCGGCCAACGGCTCGCGCCGCTCGGCTTCCATCTCGAACGCATCGACGCCGACGGCGTCGGCAATCTGTGGGCGCGGCGTGGCGCAACGCGGCCGCTCGTCTGCTTCGCCGGCCACACCGACGTGGTGCCCAGCGGCCCGCACAGCGAATGGCACAGCGACCCCTTTGCGGCAACCGAGCGCGACGGCTATCTCTACGGTCGCGGCGCAGCCGACATGAAAACCTCGCTCGCCGCCTTCGTCGTCGCCATCGAACAATTCCTTGCCGAGCATCCCGACCATCCGGGCGCCATTGCGCTGCTACTGACTTCCGACGAGGAAGGCGCAGCCACGCACGGCACGCGGCACGTCATCGAAGCGCTGGCCGCGCGCAACGAGGCAATCGACTATTGCATCGTCGGCGAACCGACCTCGGTCGATCGGCTCGGCGACACCATCAAGAACGGCCGCCGTGGCTCGCTCAATGCCACGCTGACGGTGCTTGGCATGCAAGGCCATGTGGCCTATCCGCATCTGGCGCGCAATCCGGTGCACGAAGCCGCCGCCGCGCTCGCCGAACTGGCGGCAACGCATTGGGACGACGGCGACGAATACTTTCCGCCGACGAGCTTTCAGGTCTCGAATCTGCATGCGGGCACAGGCGCCACGAACGTCATCCCCGGTAAGTTCGAACTCGTGTTCAACTTCCGTTTTTCGCCCAAAAGTCCCGCCGAGGCACTCAAGCACCGCGTGCATGCCCTGCTAGAGCGCCACGGCCTGCAATACGAGATCGACTGGCAGCTCTCGGGCAATCCGTTTATCACGCCGCGCAGCAAGCTCGTCGATGCGCTCGAACGTTCGATCCGAGCCACGACCGGCCTCGCGCCGGAACTCTCGACGACCGGCGGCACTTCGGACGGTCGCTTCATCGCCACGCATTGCCCCGAGGTCGTCGAATTCGGCCCCGTCAATGCGACGATTCACAAGGTCAACGAACGTATTGCGGTCGAGACCATCGAACCGCTGACCGCGATTTATCGCGGTGTTTTGCAAAACCTGTTAATTGCCTGAGCCCACCATGCCCGACCACGATCACGCGCACTGCGACGACGAACATTGCAACCACGAGGCACACGACCCGCGCGACGAACTCGTCACCGTGCGCGATCTGATCCGCTACGCAGTCAGCCGTTTCAACCGCGCCAAGCTGTTTTTCGGCCACGGCAGCGCCGACGCCTACGACGAGGCGGTATACCTCGTGCTGCACAGCCTCGCGTTACCGCTGGACCGGCTCGAACCCTTTCTCGACGCCTGCATCCCGTCGGACGAACGCGGTGCGGTACTCGATCTGATCGACGCGCGCGCCACCACGCGCAAGCCGGCCGCCTACCTCACGCACGAAGCCTGGCTTGGCGATTTCCGCTTTCACATCGATGAACGCGTGATCGTGCCGCGCTCGTACTTCGCCGAACTACTCGAAAACGGGCTTGCACCGTGGATCGCCGAGCCAGAGGCTGTAACGTCCGCACTCGATCTATGCACCGGCAGCGCCTGCCTTGCGATTCTGATGGCGCAAGCCTTCCCCAACGCCGCCATCGACGCGGTAGACCTGTCGGCCGATGCACTCGAAGTCGCACGGATCAATATCGCCGATTACGCGCTCGAAGCACGCATCGCACCGATCCACTCGGACCTTTTCGCAGCACTTGCCGGCCGGCGCTACGACTTGATCCTCTCCAATCCGCCCTATGTCACGCAGCAAGCCATGGAAGCGCTACCAGCCGAATACCGCCACGAACCCGCAATGGCGCTCGCGGCCGGCGAGGACGGGCTAGACATCGTGCGGCGTATTCTCGCCAGCGCGCCCGCTCACCTCAATCCGGGCGGCCTGCTGGCGGTCGAAGTCGGCCACAACCGTCACCTCGTCGAAGCCGCCTGGCCCGAACTCCCGCTGATCTGGCTAAATACCGACG
>JAVBKC010000030.1:0-29157 GCA_031554255.1 Niveibacterium sp. | reverse complement strand
GCTTGCCCGCTTCCATCGCGCACCCAAATAGGCAGGAAGCTACACAAAATAGTGGCGCGTGAACAGCGCTATCGCAAGTGATTGAGTGTCAACAACATTTACACTGCGTCTATGTCAAGTGCGTAGCTGCGGGAGCCCTGGGCGGACAGGCGCGCGCGGCGTATGGCAAGCGTCTGCTGTCGCAATTGGGACAAGCCTTGGTGCAGGAATTCGGTAAGGGTTTCGACGAGCGGAATCTGCGTCACATGCGGGCGTTTTTTCTGAGCTTTCCAATTTGGAACGCAGTGCGTTCCGAATTGAGCTGGACCCATTAAATACCGTCTGGTACTCCCCAGCGAGGATGAATTGCGCCATGAGCTGGAGCGTGACCGTCAAGCACTGGAAAAACAAGGACAAGCAGGCATGACCGAACACGATCAAAAACAACTGGGCAAAACGCTCTGGAACATTGCCGACCAATTGCGCGGGGCGATGAACGCGGACGACTTCCGCGATTACATGCTGTCGTTCCTCTTCCTGCGCTATCTCTCGGATAACTACGAGCAGGCGGCGAAGAAGGAGTTGGGGGCGGATTACCCGAAGCCGACGAAGGACGAAGCGACCGATAGCGCGCTACCGCCGCTGGCGGTGTGGTACGAGAAGAACCCGGACGATGTGGCCGAGTTCGAGAAGCAGATGCGGCGCAAGGTCCATTACGTCGTCAAGCCCGACTACCTCTGGGGCAGTATCGTCCGCCTGGCCAAAACGCAGAGCGACGAATTGCTCAACACCTTGCAGAAGGGGTTCAAGTACATCGAGGAGGATTCGTTTCAAAGCAACTTCCAGGGGCTGTTCTCGGAGATCAATCTTGCCTCCGACAAGCTCGGGCGCAAGTACGAAGACCGCAACGCCAAGCTGTGCGCGATCATCTCGGAAATTGCGCGCGGCATGGCGCAGTTCTCGACCAACACCGACACGCTTGGCGATGCCTACGAATACCTGATCGGCCAGTTCGCATCCGGCTCGGGCAAGAAGGCCGGGGAGTTCTACACGCCGCAGCAGATCTCCAGCATCCTGTCCGCCATCGTCGCGCTCGACAGCCAGGAGCCGAAAACCGGCAAGCGCAGCAAGCTGGATAGCGTGTTCGACTTCGCCTGCGGCTCGGGCTCGCTGCTGCTCAATGTGCGCCATCGCATGAAGGAGGCAGGCGGCACGATTGGCAAGATCTTCGGGATGGAGAAGAACATCACCACCTACAACCTGGCGCGCATGAACATGCTGCTGCACGGGGTGAAGGACACGGAGTTCGAGATCTATCACGGCGATACGCTGACCAACGACTGGGATTTTCTGCGCGAGACGAACCCCGCGAAGAAGCCGCAGTTCGACGCGGTGGTGGCGAATCCGCCGTTCAGCTATCGCTGGGAGCCGGGCGATGCGATGAGCGAGGACATGCGCTTCAAGAACCACGGCGTGGCGCCCAAGAGCGCGGCGGACTTCGCCTTTCTGCTGCATGGGCTGAACTACCTGAAGGACGATGGCGTGATGGCGATCATCCTGCCGCACGGCGTGCTCTTCCGTGGCGGCGCGGAGGAGCGCATCCGCCGCAAGTTGCTCAACGACGGGCACATCGACACGGTGATCGGCTTGCCGGCGAACCTGTTTTATTCGACGGGCATTCCGGTTTGCATCCTCGTTCTGAAAAAATGCAAGAAACCGGACGATGTGCTTTTCATCAATGCCGCCGAGCATTTCGAGAAGGGCAAGCGTCAGAACCAGCTAGGCCCCAAGCATATCGACCGGATTATCGACACCTATCAGCAGCGCACGGAAGCTGCGCGCTACTCGCGGCGGGTGGGCATGGAAGAGATCGCGCAGAACGATTTCAACCTGAATATTTCGCGCTACGTCAGCACGGCGCTTGCGGAAGAAGAGGTCGATTTGATGGCGGCGCATCGGCAGCTTGCCGACATCGAAAAGGAAATCGTGCTGGCGAAGGACCGCCACAACGTCTTTCTGAAGGAGCTGGGCTTACCCTTGCTGCCATAACGCCCGCTTGCGTGCGCGGGCCTGCCTAGAATGCCCGCAGCCCGCTAGGACAACGAGATTTCCAGAATTCATGGCGCAAGCTGCCTGCACCCCGGCGCCACGGGTACACTGGCGCCTTCAACCGCACCCCGGAATTTTTCTATGGCTCAGTACGTCATGTCGATGCTGCGCGTGAACAAGGTCGTTCCGCCGAAGCGTCAGATCATCAAGGACATTTCCCTTTCCTTCTTCCCCGGCGCCAAGATCGGCCTGCTCGGCCTCAACGGCGCGGGCAAGTCGACCGTATTGCGCATCATGGCCGGCGCGGACAAGGAATACGACGGCGAGGTGCAATGGCAGCCGAATCTGTCGATTGGCTATCTGGCGCAGGAACCGCAGCTCGATGCCGAAAAAACGGTGCGCGAAGAGGTCGAATCGGGCCTTGGCGAAGTCATGGAAGCGAAGCAAAAGCTCGAAGCGGTGTATGCCGCCTACGCCGAGCCCGATGCGGACTTCGACAAGCTCGCCGAATTACAGGCGAAGTATGAAAACATCATCGCCACCTCAGGCGCCGACATCGAAACCCAGCTCGAAATCGCCGCCGATGCGTTGCGCCTGCCGGCCTGGGACGCGAAGATCGGCCCGCTCTCGGGTGGCGAGAAGCGCCGCGTCGCGCTCTGCAAACTGCTGCTATCGAAACCCGACATGCTGCTGCTCGACGAGCCGACCAACCACCTCGACGCCGAATCGGTCGAGTGGCTGGAACAATTCCTCGTGCGCTTCCCCGGCACCGTCGTCGCCGTCACCCACGATCGTTATTTTCTCGACAATGCGGCCGAATGGATTCTCGAACTCGACCGGGGCGAGGGCATCCCGTGGAAGGGCAATTATTCCAGTTGGCTGGACCAGAAAGGCGCGCGCTTAAAGCAGGAAGAATCGCAGGAATCCGCGCGTCAAAAGGCGCTTGCCACCGAACTCGAATGGGTGCGCGGCAATCCCAAGGCGCGTCAGGCCAAGAGCAAGGCGCGTCTGGCCCGTTACGAGGAAATGGCCTCGGTCGAATACCAGAAGCGCAACGAGACGCACGAAATCTTCATCCCGCCGGGCGAGCGGCTTGGCGCCAAGGTGATCGAATTCAATGACGTGAGCAAGGGCTTCGGCGACCGGCTGCTGATAGACAAGCTCTCCTTCGCGATTCCGCCCGGCGCAATCGTCGGCGTGATCGGCCCCAACGGCGCCGGCAAGTCGACGCTATTCCGCATGATCATGGGCCGCGAGCAGCCGGATTCCGGAGAAGTCGTGATCGGACCGACGGTCAAGCTCGCGGCGGTCGATCAAAGCCGCGAGGGCCTCGCCGACGACAAGACCGTGTTCGAGGTCATCGCCGATGGCGCCGACATCCTGACCGTCGGCCGCTTCGAAATGCCGAGCCGCGCCTATATCGGCCGCTTCAACTTCAAAGGCGGCGACCAGCAAAAGCTCGTCGGCAAACTCTCCGGCGGCGAACGCGGCCGCCTGCATCTGGCAAAAACCCTGATCGCCGGCGCCAACGTGCTACTGCTCGACGAGCCCTCGAACGACCTCGACGTCGAAACGCTGCGCGCGCTCGAAGACGCGCTGCTCGAATTCTCGGGCTGCGTGCTCGTTACCTCGCACGACCGCTGGTTCCTCGACCGCATCGCCACGCACATCCTGGCGGCGGAAGGCGATTCGCAATGGACCTTCTTCAGCGGCAACTACCAGGAATACGAAGCGGACAAGAAGAAACGCCTCGGCGAAGAAGCCGCCAAACCGCATCGGATACGCTACAAACCGATTTCACGGTGAGACGCAAGCGCCCGAATCGAAACCCGCCAATCGGCGGGTTTTGTTTTTTAAATCGTTTCACGCGAGCAAGCGCTGATCGCCTGATTCAGACCAAACACCCTCCGCGAAAGGCGGAGCGGATCATTCATGTTTTTGTCCTTTGTTTGCTTGGGCGGCGCTTACAGCGTCACTTTGGCGAATTCCCACGCTTTGCGAATGCCGTGACCACAGCGTAGATAGTAGAAAAAATTGGCGAGGAATCGCTTCTTCATGGCGCATGAGATTCCGATGTGAATGCCGGAATCAGCACCCGCACGTTAACGCGCGCTTAAATCCGTCGAAAGCATCGCGCTGCGGATGTACTTGACCGGTGCGTTGCCGTACGAGAGGAAGCGTTCATTGAAGCGCTTGAGCACAAAAGCTGCGCCTTCGCGCCGTTTCACTTCCTCGCGCAGCGCGCGGATCGCCGCGAAGCCGCTGTAATAACTTGCGAGCTGGACCTGACTGACCTGCGCGCGATGCCATTTTTCGCGCGCCTCGGCTTCCTGCTGGAAGGCGTCTTCGCGCAGCAGTCTCATCGCCTGCGCTTCCGTCATACCAAGGTTATGCACCGAGTAATCGAGAATCGTGTTGCAGACGACACGCAGCGCCCATTTGGAATAAATCAGCCACATTTCGGGCGCCTGGTCACCCCACCCGGACTCCAGCATCATGCGTTCGGCATAGACGGCCCAGCCTTCTATCATTGCGCCGTTGGCGAGCAGGCTCTTGATCAGGCTCGGCGAACGGTTGGCGTAGATCAGTTGCACGTAGTGGCCCGGCACCGCTTCGTGAATGTTGAGGATTTGCAGCATCCAGTAGTTGTATTCGCGCAGCGTGGATTCCTGCGTGGCGGGAGGTTGTGCGTCTTGCGGTTCGCCGTTGTACCTGGGGGTCGGGGCGGGGTCGTCGGGGCCGGGCGCGTCGATCGAGGCGCCGGCCACGCCGCGTTTGTGGGCCGGCGTTTCGCGCACCTGCAAGGGTTTGTCTGGATCGAGCGCGACGAGATCGTGATCGCGCACCCATTGCTCCAGCCTTGGAATCTGGCGTTTGACCTCGGGTACGAAGTCGCTTGCCGCGACGTGGTTTTCGGACAATACGTCGATGAGTTTGCCGATGCGCTCGCTCCGCGCGGCAGGCGACGCCTGGTTGGGAAAATACTTTGGCCACAATTCGCGCGTCAGTGCGTCCATATGCGCGAGCAGGCGCTCCTTCTCGACCTGTGCTTCGCTGTAGAGCTGCTTGGGCGTCATATCGGTCTGAATTTCGAAGGCGAACTTCTGCGCATAGAGTGCCGAACCGATGCGAAAGCTGCGGGCTTCGCGTTCGAGCAGCGGCAGCCGACTTTGGAGATCGGCAATCCAGGCCGCAACCGCCTGCCGCGCAAGCACGGCGCGCGCGCGGATGTCGTCGCAGCGGGCGGCGGGCAAGCTGGAGGCTGCGAGCGCTTCTTCAATCGACGCGTGGAGCAATTCGAGCACGCCACGACTTTGGCGGATCGCCAGCCGCGTATGTTCGAGCGTCGGCCGGCGCAGGCTGCGGCGCGCGGCCGCGTAGTAGTCGGGCACCTTGGCGAGCCGTTCGGAAACGGCCATCAAGCGTGCATCGAGCGGCGCATAGTCGCGCGTGAGCAGGAGCGAAATGCCTTCGCCGACATTCCAGTCGGAGGCATCCCATTCGCCGGCGCGGAAACTGTCTGCCTCCCAGATCTTGCGGCGCAGGAAGTTATCGATCATTGCGCGGTCGATCCGGTTCGCGCCCGAGAGCTTTACCTGCGGTTGGCGTGCGAGCTGGGCCAGCCATTTTTGGGCGAATGCGCGATCGGATGCCGGATCGGGAATGGCGAGCCGCGCTGCGCCGCGATATTGGCCGACTTCGAGGCCCCAGTCGGGGAATTGGTCGAAGAGCGCGTCGACGAAACTCTGCTTGAAGACTTCGAAGCCTGCATCCGCCGGAGTGAGCTGCGACGATTGCGGCGCAGCGGTTTTGTCTGCGGCGGCTGCGGGTTGGGCGGCGAGGAAGCCGGCGAGGATCGCGGCGGTTATGGCGTGGCGCATGAAGGTCTCGCTATTTCAGGAAAGCGGGGCTGCCGCGACTTCGACAAGACAGTCGTAAAACGTCGGGCCGGCGCCCATATCGGTCAGCGCCTGCGAGGTAACGGCGTTTGCGTTGTTGCCATCGCCCGAGAGCTTTTGCCACCAGATCGACGGCGCGCTGACGACGCCGCGCCGCACGCCGGGCGCGGCGGCATTACAGCGAACCCAGGCATGAAAAGCGCCGCGGTCGTTATGGATGCGCACACGCTCGCCGTCGGCAAGGCCGCGCGTGGCCGCATCAAAGGGGTGCATATCTAGCCAGGGCCGGCCCTCGGCTGCCAGAAAACGCGGCAGATTTGCGAAAGTCGTGTTGAGAAAGTTGCGCGCCGGAGGGCTCACGAAGGCCAGTGGGTAGCGGGCGGCGAGTACGGCATTCGAGGTCGGACCTTCGTGCGGCGGCACGTAGTGCGGCAGCGGATCGACGCCCTGGCGGGCGAGCGTTTCCGAATAGAACTCGCATTTGCCCGATGGCGTAGGGAAGCCGCCTTGCGCGAACGGCGCATAAGGCCGTGGCAACGCCATGCGCTGCCAGCCCTCGCGCTTCATCGTCTCCCAGTCGAAGTTGCCGCTGCGCGGATGCGTACGCACGAAAGCCTGCGCGGCAATCGTTTCGTCGTCCTCGGCAAAGCAGGGCTCAGAAAAACCCATGCGGCGCGCGAGTTCGCGGAAGATCCAGGCGTTCGAGCGCGCCTCGCCGAGCGGCGCGATGGCCGGCGCGTTCGACAGCCCGTAGAGGTGGCCGTAGCTCTTGTGCACATCCCAGTGTTCAAGCTGGGTCGTGGCCGGCAGCAGGATGTCGGCATAGTCGGCCGTATCGGTCTGGAAATGTTCGAGCACGACCGTGAAGAGATCGTCGCGCGCGAAGCCGGCGCGGACCTTGTTCGAATCCGGCGCGATTGCAACCGGGTTCGAGTTATAGACGACGAGCGCGCGGATCGCCGGGTCGCTCTGTAGCAGCGCGTCGCCTATCGTCGCCATGTTGATCGTGCGCGGCGGGAACCGCGGATCGGACGGGTAGAGGTCGGGCCGTTCGAGCACCGCGCTATCCACCCCGTAGGCGCCCGAGGTCGACAGCAATACGCCGCCGGCCGGGTGGCGCCAGTGGCCGGTCAGCGCCGGCAGGCAGGCAATCGCGCGCATCGCGCTGGCGCCGCCGGCGCAACGGTTGAGGCCGTAATTGACGCGTATCGCGGCCGGTTTGGCCGCGCCGTATTCGCGCGCGAGTTGTTCGATGTCGGCGGCAGCCAGCCCGGTGGCTTGCGCCGCGCGCGCGGGCGTCCATTCGCGCACGCGCTCGGCGAGCGCATCGAAACCGTGCGTGTAATCGCGGATGTAGGCGTGGTCGAGCAGATCGTCGCGAATCAATACATGCATGATCGCGAGCGCGAGTGCGCCGTCGGTGCCTGGATACGGCGCGAGGTGCCAATGGCTTTTTTCGGCCGTCTGGCTGCGCACGGGGTCGATGCAGACGACGCGCGCGCCGCGCCGCTTGGCCTCGACGACGCGGCTCCACAAATGCAGATTGGATACGACCGGATTGGCGCCCCAGATCAGGATGTAGGGCGAATCGGCGAAGTTTTCGGCATCGCACCCCAGTGTTGCGCCGATTGTCGCCTTATAACCCTGGGCGCCTGCTTCGGCGCAGATCGTGCGTGCCAGAAAGCTCGCACCGAGCCGGTGAAAGAAGCGTCGGTCCATCGAACTGCCCTGAACCAGGCCCATCGTGCCGGCATAGCTGTAGGGCACGATTGCGCGCGGGTCGTCGGCCGCGATGGCCTTAAAACGCGCCGTAATCGTAGCAAGCGCCTCGTCCCAGCTTATCTGCTCGAAGCGGCCTTCGCCACGGCGCCCGATGCGACGCATCGGATGCAGCACGCGCTGCTCCGAATAGGTGCGTTCGAGGTAGTAGGCAACCTTGGTGCACAGGCTGCCGTGCGTGATCGGCAGGCTGGGGTCGCCTTGTATTTTGATGGCGCGGCCGTTTTCGACCGTCACCCGCATGCCGCAGGTGTCGGGGCAATCGTGGGGGCAGGCGGCGCGTACGCTGCGCCGCTCGCTGGCCGAGGTGTCGTTCATGGGGGCTCTCGTTGTCGTTCGTCAGTCGTTCTGCACGCTGGCGGGCTTGCCATTGAGTTCGACATAGCGCTGGCGGTCGTCCGCGAAGCGTTTGCGCAGGGTTTCGGCGTCGCGCTGCTTCTGCGCGATGACGCCGCGTAAGGCATTCAATTCCGCCGCGTTGGCCGTCGGATCGTCCTGGATGTCGGGCTTGCCTGAGCGCGCGGCGACGAGTTCCGTCTCGCGCCGCTTGAGCGTTTCGATTTCCTTTTCCGCGCCGCGCACAACGCTGTCGCGACGTTCGTCGATCTCGCCGACCGAGTTGTAGCTTTCGAGCAGCACGCGATCGCGGCGGCCGCGCTCGGCGATTCTGGCCTCGGCCTCGCGCCGCGCCTTGTCGGCGGCGTCTTTGTGCGCGCGTTCGACGGGCGTCAAGGGCGCTGCGACCTCGCGCACCGTGCGCCCGCCGCGCGAGAGTTCCTTGTAGGCCCGGCTATAGCACTGCTGCGGCATTGGATTACCGCAGATCCTGTGGCCGGCGCCGTCGTCGCAGCAGTAGACGGCGGAGGCTTCGGCCGCGAGCGCCGAAGCGCAGCAAACGAGCAACAGTATGGCCAGAGCCGTTGGCTCAAGCCGCATCGTCCACGCCCCACTGGCGACGATAAGCCTCTACGGCCGCGAGATGCTGCGTAAGCTCGGCCGCCGAGCCCAGATAGTCGATCAGATCGGCGAGCGTGGCGACCGCGACGACCGGAATGCCGAACTGCTCGCGCACTTCCTGCACGGCCGAGCGCACGCCGGTGCCGCGCTCCATGCGGTCGAGCGCGATCACGACGCCGGCGGGCGTGGCGCCTTGGGCGCGGATGATTGCGACCGATTCGCGCACCGAGGTGCCGGCCGAGATCACGTCATCGAGAATCAGGACGCGGCCCTTGAGCGGCGCACCGACGAGCGTGCCGCCTTCGCCGTGGTCCTTGGCTTCCTTGCGGTTAAAGCAGAACGGCACATTACGGCCGTGCTCGGCGAGCCGGATCGCCGTGCCGGCGACGAGCGGAATGCCCTTGTAGGCGGGGCCGAAAAGCGTGTCGAATGCGATGCCGGACGCGCTAATTGCAGCGGCATAGTAGCCGCAGAGCTGACCGAAGGATGCGCCATCATCGAACAGGGCGGAATTGAAAAAGTAGGGCGAAAGGCGCGCCGCCTTGGTCTTGAACTCGCCAAAACGCAGCACGCCCTTGTGCACGGAGAGGGCTAGAAAATCACGGCTAAAATCCACGTTTGTATGTCCCGCCGCGCCCAGAAATGTGGCGCAGGATAAGGTTCTTGAACGATAAAAAGGGGTCGCCGGATGTTACGCGTCATCACTCTCAACCTCAACGGCATCCGCTCCGCCGCGAGCAAGGGCTTTTACGAGTGGCTAAACGAGCAAGAGGCCGATGTCGTCTGCTTGCAGGAAGTCAAGGCGCAGGAAGCCGATCTTGGCGAAGCCTTGCGCGCGCCCGCAGGCTGGCATGTGCGTTTTCATTGCGCCGAGAAAAAAGGTTACAGCGGCGTTGCGCTGATGGCGCGGCAAGCGCCTACGGCCTGGACGGTCGGGCTCGGTTTCGACGAATTCGATGCGGAGGGACGCTACATTCAGGCCGACTTCGACACGTCCGAGGGGCCGCTGTCCATCATTTCGCTCTACCTGCCTTCCGGTTCGAGTTCGGAGGAACGGCAGGCCGCGAAATTCCGTTTCATGGAACGCTTTCTCCCGCACATGGCGGCGCTGCGCGCGGCCGGCCGCGAAATCATCGTCTGCGGCGATTGGAACATCGCGCATCGCGAGGCGGATCTGAAAAACTGGCGCTCGAATCAGAAGAATTCGGGATTCTTGCCCGAGGAGCGCGCCTGGTTATCGCGCCTGTTCGACGAACAAGGCTGGGTGGACGTCTATCGTCGCCTCGCCCCCGATACGACGAGCGAGTGCTATACATGGTGGTCGAACCGTGGCCAGGCCTGGGCCAACAACGTCGGCTGGCGGCTCGACTACCAGATCGCAACGCCCGCTATCGCTGCCCGCGCGCATCGGACAGGCGTCTATAAAGAGCGCCGTTTTTCCGACCACGCACCACTGACTGTCGACTATGGTTCGCCCGGAGGTTGAAGGGATGCCCGCGTCCAGTTAAGCTCGAATATCCTTGCGGGGAATTGCTGCCTCGCCTGCCGTTCCATCAATGAGTCCATAGGAGACTAAAAATGAGCGAAACGACACAAGACTCGCGTGACCGCATGGTCAGCGACATGAAAGTAGTGCTCAACGATGCGGAAGAATTGTTGAAACTCACGGCGGGCGAAGCAGGCGGCAAACTGGCCGAGGTCCGTTCCCGGCTTGGCGAGCGCTTGGGCGCAGTACGCGGCCGGCTCACCGAAGTCGAACAGGCTGTCGTCGCGAAGACCAAGGAAGCCGCCAAGGCGACCGATACCTATGTGCATGACCATCCTTGGCAATCGGTCGGCGTGGCTGCGGGCGTGGGCTTCCTGATCGGGCTTTTGGTCGGCCGCCGCTAAAGGCGCCGACCGTGAGCTCGCAAGAGGCGCCCGGCCTCGCGGAGCGTCTGCGGCGGCTTGCCGACAATGCGCTGGCAACCGCCCAGAACCGTTTGTCGTTGTTTTCCGTGGAGGTCGAAGCCGAGGCACTACGCCTCGGCGCTGCCTTGTTCAACATCGTCTTGTCGGCGCTTTTTGTGGGCTTCGGCGTGCTTTCGCTCGCGGTCTTCCTGACGGTAATGTTCTGGGATTCGCACCGTTTGCTGGCGCTTGGTCTCAGTACGGTATTTTTCTTCGGCCTTGCCGCCTGGACCGCAAGCAATGTTCAGAAGCGGCTCATGCGCGGCACACGTTTGTTTCAGGACAGCATCGCGGGGCTCGCACGCGATCGCGAGACGCTCGGGACCAAAAAGAGAACCGACGATGCTGGCGCGTGAGGTCCTGCTAGCCGAGCGCAGGCGCGTTTTGAGCGCACGCGCCGATGTTTTACGCGCCGAATCGGCCAGACTGCTCGAAGGCTTCGCACCCGTTTTCGGGGCGGCGGATAAAGCGACCGCCGCCGTCGGCTGGGCGCGTCGCTACGCGCCCCTGATCGTCGGCGCAATGTCTCTGGTGCTCGCGCTGCGCCGGCCGAAGCGCATCGTGGGGTTTGTCGGACGCGCCTGGTCGGCCTGGCAACTGTACCGACGCGCACGCGAACGTTTCGACGCGCTTATTCAGCGCTTGAAATAAGCCAAGCACTCGCTTCGTGTCGAAAGCCCTTTTATTTGCAGGTCTGCTGACGGCGAGCCAGCCGGCGTGGGCCGAGGCCGATAAGGCCCTGCTCGCAATCGATGCGGCGCGCGCGCGACCGCTCGATGCCGCAATCGCCGATCTCGAACGCTGGCGCCCGCATTTCGACGCGGCGGACACGGAAAGCCGCCGGCTCTTCCTGCAACTTTGCGCCGAAATAGAAATCGAGCAGGGGCATTTACGCCAGGCTGAAACAACCCTGGCGCAGTTGTCCGCACAATCGGATGCTGCCGGGCGAGCTATCGCTGCAGCGCTCGCGAGCCAGCTTTTTCTATTGCACGGTCAGACCGCCGAATCGCTGCGAGAGGCAAAAAGCGCCGCAGAACTCGCCAACGCGCAGACCGGGCCGCGCATCCAGGCGTTTGCCTGGGGCGTGCTCGCACAAACTCTGCAACGTCTCGGTCGGCTCGAAGAGGCGATGGTCGTAGCCCAGAGCAGCCTGACCAAACTCGGCAACACGGCGCCGGCGCGCGACCGGGCGCGTTTTACGCGCGTTCTCGCGGGCGTGAATTTCGAGCTGCGCGACATGCCGCGCGCGCTGGCGTACGCACAGGAGACGAAGAAACTCGTCGAGCAGGACCGCGATCTCTGGTTCATGCCAACGGCCGAACTGCTGCTCGCCAGTGTGTTTTCGGGCAGCGGACGCAGCAACGACAGCCGCCAGATGCTTGTGCACGCTATCGGCGATGGGCAACGCCTTGGCCTTGCGATGCAGACATGGGCGGCGCATACGAATCTTGCAGACTGGTATCTGCAAAAGGCGCGCTGGGCCGACGCCGCCTTCTATGCGCGTCATGCGATCGCCTTGTCGCACAAAATGGACGACAACGTTCAAAAAGGCGTCACGCACAGCAATCTGGGTCAGGCGCTGATCGGATTGGGGCAATTGCACGAAGGCATCCTTGAACTCGAACGCTCGGTCGAGATTGCCAACCGCGCTAACGACATCACGGCACTGATCGACACCCTGCCCGACCTGGCCGCCGGCTACTACAAGGCCGGGCGCGTAGAGGCAGCCTATCTGGCACTGCAGCGTTACCGCGCGAAGACCCGCGAACTTGCGCTGCTCAACCGCGAACGTCTTGAGGTCGAGATGCAGGCGCGTTTCGATATCTCGCGCCGCGACCGCCAGATCGAGCAATTGCTCAGTCAGAACCAGATTCAGTCGGCTACCGTAGAGCGCCAACGCGCCGAGGTTCAGGCGCGTGGCGCGGCAGTGCTGGTGCTTGTCGCCGCCGTGGTGTTCGCGCTGCTTCTGTTTCGCCGCACGCGCCGCAGCAAGCTCGCGCTCGAACAGGCCAATAAGCGGCTGGCCTACTTTGCCGAACGCGATCCACTGAGCGGGCTGCTCAATCGTCGCGCGATGCTCGCCTGGCTGGAGCAAGCGCGCGCGGGCGCCGCCAATTCTGCACTCGGTCTGCTGCTGCTCGATATCGATCATTTCAAGTCGATCAACGATCGTTTCGGCCATGCCGCAGGCGATGCCGTGATCGTCGAACTCGCACGCCGATTGCAGGAGTTGCTGCGCGAGGACGACCGGCTTGCGCGCTGGGGTGGCGAGGAATTCCTGATCGTCGTGCGCGAGATCCGGCCCGGCCATCTGGAAGCGCTCGCCGAGCGGATCCTCGGGCGGATTGGCGACGAACCCTTTGCGCTCGCCGCGGGTGCGTTCAGCGTCAGCCTCTCGGCGGGTTTCGCTGCCTATCCGCTGGCGTCCGAAAGCGCAGCGGCGGGCTGGGAAGCTCACCTCGTGCTTGCCGACCAAGCTTTGTTTCTCGCCAAACGGCGCGGACGCAATCGCGCCTGCGGCGTCGTCGAACTGCTGCGGCCGTGGCCGGAGGCGCGCCGCGCGCTCGAAGCGGATTTTCCGCAAGCGCTCGCCGCTCGTTTCGTGCGTTCGGTCTGGTGCGAAGGCCCCGAGTTGGGCAATCGGGAGGCGGGCAACTTGTTTGCCGAACCGAGGCGGGAAGCCCGAGTACAAGACAAGGCTTGACCACGCGTTGTGGCGCCGGCCCCGGCATTGATGGCGTAGCGTCGTCGGGCCAGAATGGATTACCCACGCATAAGGCGTACCTGACATTGCAGCTTTCGGGCCAATGCTTCCCTTGTCGGGGTTGCGAGAAAGGGGCTTTCGCTTCCTCCGCCTCTCGCCTCTGTCGAAAGGTTGCGGGATTTATCTACCGCCTGAAAACGCTTTCCTTGAGCGATTGCTGTCTCTCTGATGCGCCACAGCGCTAGAATGCGCGGCTTCCAAAAGACCAGAAGCAAGGATTGAGGGGCGCACGATGCTCGACTCTTATTTCAAGCTGCGCGAACACGGTACGACGCTGCGTACCGAAGTGCTCGCGGGCCTCTCGACATTTCTGACGATGGCCTACATCGTCTTTGTCAATCCCGACATCCTGTCGGCCGCCGGCATCCCGCGCGAGGCGGTCTTCGTCGCTACCTGCCTAGCGGCGGCGCTCGGCTCGGCGATCATGGGCCTGTATGCGAACTACCCGATCGCGATGGCGCCGGGCATGGGCCTCAACGCTTATTTCGCATTCGCGGTTTGCAAAGGCATGGGCTATTCGTGGGAAACGGCGCTTGGTGCCGTTTTCATTTCGGGCTGCCTGTTCATTGTCGTGAGCCTGTTCAAATTGCGCGAATGGATCGTCAACGCGATCCCGCGTTCGCTCAAACTCGCAATCTCGGCCGGCATCGGCTTTTTTCTCGCGCTGATCGGCCTCAAGAACGCCGGCATCGTCGTCGGCAACCCGGCTACGCTGGTCGGCCTGGGCGACCTGCATCAGCATGCGCCGCAGCTCGCGATTCTCGGCTTTCTGCTGATCGTCGCGCTCGAAGCGCGGCGCGTGACGGGCGGCATCATCATCGGCATCCTCGCAGTCACGGCGGCTTCGATTGCTCTCGGGATTTCGCAGTTCGGCGGCGTATTTTCCGCGCCGCCCTCGCTCGCACCGACCTTCGGCAAGCTCGACATCGCAGGCGCGCTGCATTCGGGCCTCTTGACCGTCGTGCTGACCTTTTTCGTCGTCGAACTCTTCGACGCGACCGGCACGCTGATCGGCGTTTGCCATCGGGCCGGCCTGCTCGACAAGGATGGCAAGCTGCCGCGTCTTAAGCGCGCCCTGCTGGCCGATTCGGTCGCCATTGCCGCGGGCTCGGTGCTCGGCACTTCCTCAACGACCGCTTATATCGAAAGCGCGGCCGGCACGGCTGCTGGCGGCCGCACGGGGCTCACCGCCGTCGTCGTCGCCTGCCTCTTTCTCGCCGCACTGTTCTTCTCGCCGCTCGCAGGCTCCGTGCCGGCCTTCGCGACGGCGCCAGCGCTGATCTACGTTGCGGTATTGATGGCGCGCGGGCTCGCCGAAATCGACTGGAAGGATCTGACCGAGGCCGCACCCGCCGTCATCTGCGCGGCCGGCATGCCATTCACGTTCTCGATTGCCGATGGCATCGCCTTCGGTTTCGTGAGCTACGCTGGCATCAAGCTGCTCGCCGGTCGTGCAAAGGACGTGTCGCCCGCAGTTTGGGCCGTCGCGGCGCTCTTCATCGCCAAGTTCGCGCTGCTCTGAGCCGCGCCCAAAACATTCACGGAGTATTGCGATGTTGATCGACCCGAATTACCTGCGCGACCGCATTCGCACAGTGGCCGACTGGCCGCAGCCGGGGGTGCAGTTCCGCGATATCACGCCTTTGCTGCAAGACCCTAAAACGCTGCGTGTGCTCGTCGAACTGTTCGTGTTCCGCTACATGGACCAAAAAATCGATGTGATCGCCGGCATCGATGCACGCGGTTTCATCATCGGCGCGATTCTCGCGCACGAACTGAATATCGGCTTCGTGCCGATCCGCAAGAAAGGCAAATTGCCTTACACGACAGTCGCCGAGGAATACGAACTCGAATACGGCAGCGCGGCCATCGAGATGCACGCCGACGCAGTCCAACCCGGCCAGCGCGTGTTGCTCGTGGACGATTTGATCGCGACCGGCGGCACGATGATGGCCGGCAAGAAACTGCTCGAACGACTGGGCGCCGTCGTCATCGAGGGGGCGGCAATTGTCGATCTACCCGAACTCGGCGGCTCGCGGCTCCTGCGCGAAGCCGGCCTGCCGCTTTTCACGCTCGTCGACTACGCCGGGCACTAATTTATTTATGCCGGGCCGCACGAGGCCGGCCCGGAATCAACATTTGGAGTATTGAAGCATGACGAACCCGGACATGAACGAAATCGAAAAGGCGATGGCCGAGGCCGATTGCCTGGTCGGCGCCGAGACCGTCGAAACCGCACTCGACCGGCTCGCCGGCGAGATCACCGAACGTCTGCACGGCACCAACCCGATCTGCTACGTTGTGATGAACGGCGGCTTGATTCTCGCCGGCCGCCTGCTGCCTCGCCTACCGTTCCCGCTCGAAGTCGCCTACCTGCACGCCACGCGCTACGGCCATACGCTCAACGGCAACCTGCTCGACTGGCGCATGCGTCCCACGCAGGATCTGCGCGATCGCACGGTGCTCGTGCTCGACGACATTCTCGACGAAGGCCATACGCTCAAGGCGATCGTCGAACACTTAAAAGACCAGGGCGCCAAGACCGTCGTCTCGGCCGTGCTGGTGCACAAAACCCACGAACGCAAAGCCTCCCCCGGCATGCGCGCCGATTTCACCGGACTCGACGTCGCCGACCGCTTCCTGTTCGGCTGCGGTATGGATTACAAGGGCTATTGGCGCAATGCGCCCGGCATATATGCGCTAAAGGGGCACTGAAGGCGCTGCGCTGCGGGCCGATTCATCGACCCGCAGCGCTTACAAGCCCTAAACGCCGTTTAGCTTGAACCACGCAAGCAGCCGCTTCCAGCCGTCCGCGCCGGCTTCCGGGTTGTAGCTCGGCCGGTAATCGGCAAGGAAGCCGTGACCAGCCTTGGGATAGACGACGATCTCGTTATTCACCTTGGCGGCCTTGAGGGCTTGGCGCATCGTCTCGACCGATTCGACCGTAATGCCAGTGTCCAGCCCACCATAGAGCCCGAGCACCGGCGCATGAAGCCCGCTAGCGATGTCGACAGGGAATTTGGGCATCATCTGCGTCGGCGCACCAACCAATTGCCCATACCAGGCAACACCCGCCTTTAGCGCCGGGTTGTGAGCCGCGTAGAGCCAGGCGATCCGACCACCCCAACAAAAACCGGTAAGCCCGAGCCGCTTGCCGTCGCCACCGTTCTTCGCCGCCCATTCCGCCGTCGCATCGAGATCGCGCAATACCTGTTCGTCGGACACTTTCGCAACGATGTTCTTGAGGACATCCGGAATCGTCGCTTCCTTGGCCGGATCGCCCTGGCGAACATAGAGCGCGGGCGCCACGGCGAGGTAGCCCGCCTTGGCGAGCCGGCGGCAGACATCCTGAATCCACTCGTGTACGCCGAAAATTTCCTGCACGACGATCACGATCGGAAACGGCCCCGCGCCCTCGGGCCGCGCACGATAGCCAGGCAGCGTGATGTCACCAGAGGGGATTCCGACCGGGCCGGCGACAAGACCCACATCGTCCGTCTTGATCACGGTTTGCGCACAGACAGGCTGAACTGCCAGCGCGAAACCGCTTGCGACCATACCTGCCAGAAAACTACGCCTGTCGCCCAGATGCGGCGCAGTCAGGCTGTCGAATTCATTCTGCTGGTTTTCCAGTTGCGACATGCTTGTCTCCCTAAGGAATTTACTCGTGATCGCTAGACAGAGGCACTTCCGGCTGATTGGTCAGATCGTATTGCAATGCCGACAAGAGTAATTGCACGCCAATTACCGTTGGGATTGCCGCCAACATCACCGTTCCGCTTGGCGCGGGCACTCCGATTTTTGAAAAACTTATCCAATTATCCAGGCCAAATACGACCCCAAAGCATAAAATAAAAAACCCAAAAACGATCTGAAGCGAGCCTACATTAAAATCCCGTAAAAAATACATGTAGAAAATTCGTTTTACGGTATTGTTAAAATTCCCGCGCAAGAACGGAAAAAGAACGCGGGAAATAACCAAATTAGAGCGTTCCTCACCATAGACAGCGCCCATCGGAATATCGCGAACAACAGCACGCACCGTTCCAAGTCTGAAAAGTAAGTCGGACTCGAAAAAATATCGTTCTGCCATTTTGTCGAGAGGCAAGAGCGCCAGAGCCCGAGCGTGTATCGCTGTATATCCATTTGTTGGATCGAATACGCTCCAGTAGCCGCTGGAAAGCTTTGTCATGAACGACAGCACTGCATTTCCGAACAAACGCAAACGTGGCATCGATCTCACGCCTTCAAGCTCGAAAAATCGATTGCCTTTGGTGTAGTCGGCCTTTCCTTTCAGTATGGGGATCACGAAGTCGGGAATAAGTTCAGGGTTCATTTGCCCGTCCCCGTCGATTTTCACTATGATCCCAGCCCCGTCTCGAAGCGCCTGCTTGTAGCCCGTGATCATTGCTCCACCGACGCCTCGATTGTCTGGATTACGGAGCACGACGACACGCGGATTTCCAAGTCCGGAGGCCACATCACCAGACCCATCCGGACAAGCGTCGTCCACGACATAAATGCGCCAGACAAATTCTGGAATCCGACCCAGAACCCCCTGTAGATGGTCACGGACCCGATAAGCGGGGATGACTACAGCAATTTTTTTATCCAATGACAGCAGTTTACTCATCAAATCAGCCAATCAATTGTTCTGGACTATTTTTCGCGCGAAAAACCCAGAACTTCATTGCAAGAAAACTCAGCGCACTGAGAAATAACTCAAGAATAATTTTTGTTAGAACATATGAAAAACTATGCTTATTGCCGCCGATCACCACGCCTGCAATAGCAAGTCCTCCTGTGCTAATCGCTGTCATCACCACCCAGAGGCAGACGTATCTAAAAAATTTTCTGTGCAACTGCCCCTCTTGTTCTTTCTTGAATGTCAGCGAGGCATTGAGCAGGTATCCAACGAGTGCGGCCATCAAACGCGATGCCACGTTTCCGATAAGCGGAAAGCCAAGTTCTGTTACAAACAAACCATACAAAAAATTGTCGAGCACGAACTGCAAGCCACCTATAACCATGAAGAGTGCGTACTGTCGTAGCATCTTAGCGCGTAACGGAAATACTTACGGATTGGACGTCCACAGTGTCCGAGAACGGATTGCTGAGATAGAGCACCGCGCCCGTGGCCGCCAGCGGGGGCGTCAGGTCAACAATCCGCGTTACATTCGATTCATCGCAGGTCGACTTTCGGTAATCGGTTCCGATAGTCTCTGAACCCGCCAGCCAGTTGACCTGAGTAAGTAAAGCTGTGCCAAGCTTACATACAAACGTTTGACGTAATTGCAATGCATCCATGTTCCGTAGCGCAAACGACTGAAAGATCGCCGTTCCCCTGTCAAGCCTGACTCCTCCATCTTTCAACCAGTGCGGCGAGCCACCAGCATTCAACCACGCAGAATTATCGCTCGACAGCATCGTTTTGAGTTCGGGTACATCACCGCGCGGTATGAGTTTCATCAATCGAGTGCCATTGATCTCTATAACTGGATACGCTCGGCCAACAAGCGCATCGGAAAGCCAACGTGTTTTCCCTTGTATAGAGGACTCCGACGGTAAAAGGACGTGGGAAATCGAATATTTCCGGAAGAAAATATCCAGCATCTCAGGATCTTTAATGGCCCTGTATTCATAGGAAACAAACGGCATATACCAGGTTCCCAGTATAACCTTTGCCGCAAATTCTGTACCAAAAGGTCGATTTTCTGCGTCAATGAAAACGGAGTGCCTGGGCCCTAAAAAATATTTTGATTCCTGTTCTATCAGGCGTTCCGGGGCCTGAGCCTCAAGATAAGCATGCTTTCCTCCTGGAGCCAACACAACTTTAAAAAGCGACACATCAAACGCCAGGCCCGGCATTGCAATCAAATTGCTCCCCAACAACAGCACCAAAAGCCCGATTATCACCACCTTTGAATTCGTGCGCGCATCGATGTAATCAACAGCGCAGGCAATTACAATTGTCAAAAAAGCCAGCGCGGGATAAGTGTATCGAAGATACTGCTGTGCGGACATAACTCCGATCAAATAGCACGCGGCAATCAGAGTTGCCGACCATGCAAGACGGCTACGAAAAAAAGGAAGCCATAACAGTGCTGGCAGCCCAAAGGCCAGGTAGTGAATTCCGCCCGCATAGTTATGAGGTGTTTCAAATACAGTTGACGCCTGTATTATTAATCGTACAGGAAGAAACCAATCAAAATTACCAGCGTACAAAGAGTTAGTGAAATTAATTGGCCAGCCAAATGATGATTTAAATATTCCATTAAAAAGTGGAAATACAGGATTGCCAGTCTTAAAATAGGCCCACAGATAACTTTGCAGTCCGCAGATACCACCAGCTACGATTAGCAGGGCAATTTTAGTTACGCGCGCTACAAATGAATCCGTGTTGTTGTGTCCAATTTTCCACAAAGCCAAGAATGCCATCGGAGCAACTAGAAACGCCCCAGTGGATTTGGTCGCCATAATTCCGCCCAGCAGCACACCAAGTGCCAATGCATTGCGCCGAAATATCAAATGATGATCGTGCTGAAGTAATGAAAAAGCAGCAAGCGCGAACAATCCGGCCAATAATTCTGTATGTAAAGTATGGATCAAGAACAATACTAATGGCGTTGAGAGAAATAGCGCGAGCAGTAACGCTCGCAAGCGAACGCTGCGTAGAGGCATCAAGTTCCATAAAATGGCAGCAGTTGCCGTCACATAGGCAATGTTCAGCCACCCTTTTGCAGCATCCTCACCCGCAGTAAGAATCCATGCCAAGGAAAACAGCAAATCACCTGCCCACGGCGCAAGCGCCCATTGATGCGCAGAAACGTCCAAATCATATTTATGGAACTGCAACAATTGCGAAGGCAAACGCAAATGGTACGCGAGATCATCGTAGCTCGAAAACGGCAACATCGCGGCGGCAAAAAGCAATACAGCCGGAATTAAGACTGCAACGGCACTCCAGTGGAATATTATAGGGTTATTTCTGATTGCTTCCCGAATCGATGCCGTATGACGTATGGAAAGACAGGCAGGAATCGCGAAAAATAGCCATAAATATTCGACACGGAACACCGGTAACGGCAGAAATAAACTAAATAGACCGGAAAGCGCAGCCGAACCAACCGCGAATGAACGTCCTATGCGGATCCCTATGCCATCAGATTTTCCTTGCGACGGCAGGAGCCACTCGCCAATCCACCACGCAGAAAGAGTTAGAACGGCAGAACCAATAAATGCAGCTGCGGATGACGACAGTGTAATGATGGTGATAGAACCGACTAGCCAAACCAATTTCGGCAAGCGGAACCGCCAAACAATGGTGAGACTCGTTCCAATAGCAATGGCAATAACGAGTGTAAATTTTGAACCTAAAAATAATGAACCATGCCTCCCCGCAATCGTCAACGTCGCAATGAAAATTGCCGCCGCAACAACCAAGAAAAACAGGCTGCTAGTAAAAAATTTGTTCCAAATCGCCACAATAATTTGTGGTGCAAATACAGGCTTTAAGTTAAATGCCATAGCTCTCGGTTTGACTTTTGTTAACAGAAACGTGTGTGCAAATAAAAGTTCCGGCACCCCTTATTCCTACTGACAAATAGCGTGAGCAACATGTCCAAAAAATTTCGAGACATAGAAAGTTGTTCGCCAATATCTTGCAGGAAAACATTGCTGAAATATCTGTTGCCTTAGGGGGCCTCTGATTAACCCAAATACTTTTGATGCAGATGCTCGAAACTCATTGATTTGTAATGGACATCTCGGAAAACTCCCGCTTGCGGCGCGACACGGCATTACTCGCAAAAAATTCCTCCTTGCATATCAAATATATGCGGCGTCGAAATTTTTTACGTCCGGCCTTGTTTTGCTTAGAAACCAGGGTTTTCGAGGAGCCCTAATTGTGCGGATTTTCTCTACAGCCGGTTAATCAGAGCCTATTTAGGCGCATGAGATTTTCTATGGGCACGTCGCCAAATTATAATACTGACTCACCGTGTTCCAGGCAGAAGTAAAATCCGGCTTGCCTCCAGACGTAAAACCACGTACAAGCCGAAATACTGAAAATCCATCATAAGGCCAGTCATTTCCGGCAATCCATGCGAATTTTGGATAACGGTTCTGATGCCAACAAACGCTTGATCCCAGGAACCCTTCGAATGCACTCTTCTGATCATTTTCAGTACGAGTGTTCGCAGGATTTGTGGAGACATAGCTCGACCCATATTCATCAATCCAAAGTGGCCGTGCAGTGGACTCTTGATATTTTTGCAAAATCAAATCTATGGCATATGCGTAGGCCGTCCAGGATGATCCATTTGGGAGATCAATATAGAACGACGCGCCAAGTGTCGGTAAACCGGGGGTATTTTTATCTGCCCACTTCGCAAGCATGCCGATTAATGCAGGACTATTATTAGACTGAATCTGCAATCCAATGGCTTCGTAACTTGCATAAATATTGGGATATACAGCCTGTTTCCATGCCCAAATTGCACGTATGTAGGCACCGTGGTTTTTTGGCAGGGCTTCAGCTGCTGGATCCCCTTCGCACCCCGATAGTCTGCATGGCTGTAGATCACCTCCGAGCATTATCATTCCAACATTTGCGTAATTGATTCTAGAAATCCATCCATCAAGCCATGTTTTACTTGAGGCAAATGCATTTGATGAATCGAACATTCCAGTATTGTCGTCTACAGGGGGAATTAAAACTATTTCAACAAGCAGTCCCTGCTGATTTAGCTTAGACAAGAATGCGTTCAGTTTTGCGACCGTTGCATTTGTTGGAGGCTGCCTCCATTCCGCGCGGTGATTTCCTGCAACCAAGAGGCGGACCCAATTCACACCCGCTCGTTTATATTCGCCAAGCAAGTTGTTAATTTTTAGAGCAGCATCAGCCGAGTCCTGATTGTCCAACACCCACGGGAAATCCTGTGAGCCACCGTCAAGATAAAAAAAAGTGACGCCCCGAACGTCGCCAGAAATGGCTGCAGCATACAAAGAGGAAGATGAAAAAACTACAGTCAAAAGTGTCGCAATATTTATAAGCTTTATCAAGCGCATGGGTTGTCCTTTTAAATTTTTTAATCATTGCAATCCATGGAGTTTCGCAAGGAAATTCTCCTTGGGTGTCAAACATAGACGGAATATGCAACACCGACAGTTTCCGTTCGTGCTGAAAACTAAAAAAGCAAATTAAACAAAGTGTTTTGCTCTCTCCGTAGAACCCGGCTTCAGCCCAGCGGTAACTCGGTCTGCATAAAAGCCGGCCGTGCAAGAATCGGTGCGGCCCAGCGCGCGAGGTTCGGGTGCTTAGGGCCAATTGCGTAGTGCGGGAAACGGAAATCTATCCAGGCATACATGCAGGCGACCGCGATGTCGGCGAGCGTCATTGCTTCGCCATAAAGCCAGCGGCGTCCGGCAGATAAACGTTCGAGTTCGCCGATTCCGCGCTCGACCTTGCTCCAGTTGCGCTCGCTCCACGCGAGACTTTGCTGGGCAGGCGGACGGCGCGACTCCATGAGCACAAGCACGGCTGCGTCCACCACGCCATCGGCCAGTGCCTCGAATTGGCGCACATGGACGGCCGCGAGTGGATCGGCCGGCAGCAACGCAGGCGCGGCGCCCAAGGTTTCGAGATAGCCCGCGATGACCGGCGAGTCGATGAATACGTCGCCATTTTCGATGATGAGCGCCGGCACTTTCCCAAGCGGGTTGTATTCCGAAACGCGGGTCTCAGGTTCGAGTGGTGGGTCGATGACAAGTTCGTGCGGCAGATTTTTTTCGAGCAAGACTACACGGATCTTGCGCACATAAGGGCTGGTCAGCGAAGCGATCAATTGCATGGATATGTCTCCGTTTCGGTAGGGGCGATGCGACTACTCTTTCCAGGCGCGCACGATGATGTCGCGCAGGATGTGAAGCCTTGCATGAAAGAAATGGTCGGCACCAGGCACGACGACGACGGGTACTTCCAGCGGTTCTGCCCAGGCCAGTACGTTGGCGAGCGGCACCGTCGCGTCGGCGCTGCCGTGGATCACGATCGCCTCGGGCGTCACCGCTTCGGTATCGTACGCGCGCGCTCCTTCGATAAAGCCCGCCGCCGTACCGACGAGAATCAGTCGCTTGGCTGGCCGCCCGAGCCCGGCGAGATGTTTTGCAACGCGCGTTTGCACGAAGGCGCCGAACGAGAACCCGGCGAGCACGAGCGGCCCTGCGCCGAATTGGCCCTGGGCCCAATCGACGAGCGCGATCAGATCGTCTGCTTCGCCTTGACCGTGGTCGTGCGTTCCGGCCGAACCGCCGACGCCGCGAAAGTTCGGCCTCAGCGTGCAATAGCCGAGATCGCGCAGGGTGCGTGCGAGCGTGTGGGCAACCTTGTTGGTATTGGCACCGCCGAACAAAGGATGCGGATGCGCAACGATTGCGAGGCCATGCGCCGCAACTGGTGTGTCGCGTAGCACTTCGATCGGCCCGACCGGTCCGTCGACGAATAGCTTTTCGGTAGAAAGTGCCTGTTTCATAACGAATGACCACGCGTTGCAACGCAAGCCCTGCCATTCATGGCGAGGTGAGCCGCAACAAGACTGAATTCAGAACGTCCAAAGGGCGTTCGCTCAAATTTGTGGGAAGCCCCAGCATTCATGCAGAGGGCTTTACATGCGCTTTGGATCATTTGAGTCTGAGGCGCTCGACGATCTTGCCGCCGACGATATGGCGGTCGATGATCTCGTCGATGTCGCTCTTGTCGACATAGGTGTACCAGACAGCCTCCGGATAAACGACGAGGACCGGCCCCTCGTCGCAGCGGTCCAGGCAGCCCGCTTTGTTCATCCGGACGCGGCCTTCGCCATTGAGCCGCAGCGCCTTGATCCTGTCTTTCGCATAGGTTTGCAGCTCGGCCGCGCCATAGTTCGCGCAGCATTGGTCGCCATCGGGCCGCTGGTTGCAACAGAAAAAAACATGATGTTTGAAATAGGACATCGCGAAACCTCGTTCGAATCGCGCCACTATAGCGCGAGCGACGGCAGCCTCGCGGCTGGCGTTGCACTTGACGCTTGAGACCACCTGAAGCGCTTCCTAGGGTTTAGGACCAGGCGCCGGCTTGTGATCGCTTTGGCGGCGGATACGCGCAATGCTTTTGCGAGCGACTTTTTCGCAGGCAAGGATGGCGCGATGCGCCATCAGCAAGAGGCGGTTACGCAGAGTTCTGCGCAGCAGCAGAACGCGTGCGCGAGCGACGGTTGTATTCGATGAGCTATAGGCTCTGCCAGGTTCTCCGAAACCGAAATCGAGCAGTTTGAAGCGCCCGTCCGCGATGAACCATTCGTTCATCAAATGCAGCGTGGAAGTACCCGGCGAATACGGCGCCAGGCGTTGCGCATATATGACTTTGTTGATGCGGTAGGTCGAGCCGGAGGGAATGCCGAGAATCACGGCGATAGGTTGTCCGCCTGCCTGGACGACGAAATTAAGCAGCAAGCCTTGCCGTGCGAGGGCCGCATACTCGGCTTTCGACAGGAGTACGTTCGTATTCGCATCGATCAGCCGCACCGCTTCGCTCAGTTGATCGATTGCGGCTTGCGTATCGAGGGGCACGACTTGTGCCGGGCCACCGAGATTTTCCGCGATCTGCTTGAGCTGACGCGAAAGGTTGTAGCGCTTCTTGCGCGGGAATTGCGCGAGGTAAGCGTCTTGCGTGTCCGGCAATGGCGTTAAATGACAAGCGCGAATTCCGTTCGGCATGTAGACGAAGAAACTGTCGCGAACCTCGCCGGTTTCGGTTACGGCCTTCCAGCACGGACTGCCGACCTCGACCGACTGGAGTTCCAGCGCATCAAAACCATATGGCGCGCCGCCGAGGCCACGCAAAAAGCCGGCCAGCGCGTCGGCCGTCGCATTCTCCGGAGCAAGCAGCGGTTCGCTGCCCGACAAGGCCCACATCCGCATCTTGCGACGCAATGCGTAGCCAGCCAGGCCATGCGGATCGAGTAGCTGTTCGCGCATCCGCAAAACCGCGACGGCGCTGGCAGTATGCGGTACGGGCGAATGTCCGACGGCAAGCAGCACTGTTTCCGCCGGCTGTGTTGCTTTGAGCATTTCGAAAAATGCCGGGCTGGCGTAAACCGTCTCATGCCCGGTGTGCACGCGATGCAGGCGCTGCCAGACATCGCGATGGGCCTCGCTTACCGAGGCCGGCGCCACGAATTCGACAAATTTCGTCGTTTTTGCCAGAGACTGGATATCGAGATCGGGTTTCACGGCGGCGAAGTGGATGATTGTCGGCATACCGTACGCGGCGGCATGACGCAGCGCGATGAAATAATCGCGCCTGGAGCGAAAATGGCGATTGCACCCGCTCGGCATCATTGGTGCGCCCGCTGTATAGTTCGCGCAAACAACTGTTGTTTTATACAGTGTCATACTTTTCGAGACTTCGCGTGAATTGCGGCTCTTGCGCATCCACGCACCGCAAGGCAGAACCATGACCGCTTCCGATAACGCCGACACGATCCAGATTCGCGGCGCGCGCCAGAACAACCTCAAGAACCTCGATCTCGATATTCCGACCGGCGAACTCATCGTCGTGACCGGCCCTTCAGGTTCGGGCAAGAGTTCGCTTGTTTTTGACACGCTTTATGCCGAGGGCCAGCGGCGCTACGTCGAAACCTTTTCGCCTTATGCACGGCAGTTTCTCGACCGCATGGACAAACCGCAGGTCGATCGCATAGACGGCGTGCCGCCCGCAATCGCGATCGACCAGACGAACCCGGTGCGGACCTCGCGCAGCACGGTCGGCACGATGACCGAACTCAACGATCATTTGAAGCTGCTGTTTGCGCGCGGCGGCCATCTGCATTGCCGCAACTGCGGCGCGGGAGTTGCGCGCGATACGCCAGCAACGATTGCCGCCGCGCTCGCCGAATGCACAAAGGCGGACGACCCGCGTCTGGCTATCGTCGCGCCGGTCGCCATCCCGGCGAACTTTTCCGAGGCCGAGATCCGCGCCGCGCTAGAAGCGCAAGGCTATGCGCGAATGCAGCTACTCGGCACGCGGACTATGGCCGTCATCGTCGACCGCTTACGCTTCAAAAATAGCGAACCCGCGCGCGTTGCCGAGGCGCTGGAAGCCGCGCTGCGGCTCGCCAACGGCCGCGTCGAAGTGCATGTGGGCGGCGCGGTGATAGACGACGCCTCGCAGCCGGTCTGGAAGTTCTCCAGCGACCTGCACTGCGCCGAGTGCGACATCCATTACGCCGATCCGACGCCCGCGCATTTCTCGTTCAATAGCGCGGTCGGCGCCTGCGAGGTGTGTCGCGGCTTCGGTCGGGTGATCGGTATCGATGCCGGGCTGATCATTCCCGACGAATCGAAAACGCTGGCCGAGGGCGCGATCAAGCCTTGGCAGACCGAGAGCTACAAGGAATGCCAGACGGATCTCGCGAAGTTCGCCAAGAAGCGCGGCGTGGCTATGAACATTGCGTGGCGCGATTTGCCCGAGGCCGACCGCCGCTGGGTCTTCGAGGGCGATGACGGTTGGGTGAATTGGGATAAATCCTGGCCCGGCAAGTGGTTCGGCGTGCGCCACTTCTTCGACTGGCTCGAAACAAAGGCATACAAGATGCATATCCGCGTCTTGCTTTCGCGCTACCGCGCCTACACGCCATGCACCGTCTGCGGTGGGGCGCGGCTCAAGACCGAATCGCTGCTCTGGCGCGTCGGTACGCACGCCGAAGCGGATCGCGCGCTCGCGCCAACGTTGCAGCGCTTCCGCCCTCGCGGCGTGACAATGCCCGCAGCTCGCTTCGAGCAATTGCCGGGGCTCAATCTGCACGATGTCATGCAATTGCCGATCGCGCGCGCCAAGGCATTCTTCGACACGTTGCGGCTGGCCGGATCGCTCGATCAGGCCAGCGAACTCTTGCTCGGCGAAATTCGCGGCCGCCTGGGCTACCTCTGCGAAGTTGGCTTGTCATATCTGACGCTGGACCGCCAGAGCCGCACGCTTTCGGGCGGCGAGGTGCAACGGATCAACCTCACGACCGCACTCGGTACTTCGCTGGTAAACACCTTGTTCGTGCTCGACGAACCCTCGATTGGCCTGCATCCGCGCGACATGGAGCGGATCAACGGCGTCATGCACCGGCTGCGCGACGCCGGCAATTCGCTGGTCGTCGTCGAACACGATCCCGCCGTCATGTTCGCGGCCGACCGTATCCTCGATATCGGCCCCGGTCCCGGCAAACACGGCGGCCAGATCGTGTTCTGGGGTACGCCAGATGCGCTGCGCGCGCGCACGGATACGCTCACCGCGCAATATCTCGGCGGCCATCGCCGCGTCGACGCGGGCCTCACGCCACGCGAACTGGCCGACTGGACGCCGCGTTTAAAACTCATCGGTGCGCGCGCCAACAATCTGCGCGGCGTCACGCTGGCGTTGCCGCTGCACCGATTCGTCGTATTGACCGGCGTATCCGGTTCGGGCAAGTCGACGCTGATCCAGGATGTGCTCCACCCGGCGCTGCAAAAGCATTTCGGCCAGGCGACCGAGGCGCCCGGCGCCTTCGAAGCACTCGCAGGCATCGAGGAAATCACCGGTGTCGTGATGGTGGACCAGACGCAAATCGGCAAAACCACGCGCTCGAATCCGGCCAGTTACGTCGGCGCCTTCGACACGATCCGCAAGCGCTTCGCCGCGCTGGCCGATGCTGCGCAGCGCGGCTACACGGCCGGCACCTTCTCGTTCAACGCCGGCAACGGCCGCTGCCCGACCTGCGGCGGCAACGGTTTCGAGCATGTCGAGATGCAGTTCCTCTCGGATGTTTACATCCGTTGCCCCGACTGCGACGGCCGCCGCTTCCGCGCCGAAGTGATGGAAGTCAAACTCGACGGCAAATCGATTGCCGACGTGCTCGATATGACAGTCGCCGAGGCGCTGGAGTTTTTTACGAACGATGGCGAACTCGCGCGCGCGCTACAACCGCTCGTCGATGTCGGCCTCGATTACCTTACGCTGGGCCAGCCGGTGCCGACGCTCTCGGGGGGCGAGGCGCAACGGCTCAAGCTTGCCGGCCATCTCGCGCAGACGGCCGAGGTGCTCAATCGGCGAGCGAGCAAGGCAAAAAAATCCGCACGCAAGGAGCATCTGCTATTTCTCTTCGACGAACCAACGACGGGCTTGCATTTCGACGATGTTGCCAAGCTGCTGCGCGCACTGTCCAAGCTTGTCGATGCGGGCCATTCGGTACTCGTGATCGAGCATAACCTCGATGTCATTGCCGCCGCCGACTGGGTCATTGATCTCGGTCCCGAAGGGGGCGATGAGGGCGGCGACATCGTTTTCGAAGGTACGCCAGCGGCATTGCACGACGCCGCCACCCACACCGGGCGCGCGCTTGCCGATTACCTCGCGCGAATAGCCGCGCCGGCCGGCAAGCCGCGCAAGCTCGCACGCTACGCGGCAGCAAACGACGCGCGGGCGCTTGTCGCAGCCGAGCCGAAGTCGCCTTACCTGCCCGCGCGCCGCCAGGCAATCAGCGTCATTCGCGCACGCGAACACAATCTCAAGAACGTGTCGGTCGAAATTCCGCACCGGCGCTTTACCGTCGTCACTGGCGTTTCGGGTTCGGGCAAGTCGACGCTGGCCTTCGACATCGTTTTCGCCGAGGGCCAGCGCCGCTATCTCGAATCGCTCAATGCCTATGCGCGGCAATTCGTGCAGCCGGCCGCCAAGCCAGATGTCGACGCCCTATTCGGTATTCCGCCGACTGTCGC
>JAVBKC010000038.1:0-4194 GCA_031554255.1 Niveibacterium sp. | reverse complement strand
GCTTGCCCGCTTCCATCGCGCACCCAAATAGGCAGGAAGCTACACAAAATAGTGGCGCGTGAACAGCGCTATCGCAAGTGATTGAGTGTCAACAACATTTACACTGCGTCTATGTCAAGTGCGTAGCTGCGGGAGCCCTGTAACCAACATCGGAGTTCATTGAAGAACTTTTTGTCCCAGTTCACCCACTACTATTTCGTATTCCCACCGATCAATAATGACCGCATTCGCCGCCAACAGGGCGCATTTGTAATTTGCCCGCCAGGCAAAACCGCCTCCTGGTCTATGGCAACAATGGCCAAGGGCCTGGCCCAGGAAATCTATCGGATCAGGATTAATGCGAGTGGCAAGAAAAAAATGCTTACGGAACTCAAGCAGCTTGGTGTTACGCGAAGCTATATATTCCCTGAATTAGCAGTGTTGGCAGCCGATACCAAATTGCGTTACCCCGCAAGGGTTGATGGAGCTTAGACTCTAACTTCGAGTGCATCGGCGAAATCGACTTCGCCGAATCGCTGAGCCGCCGCGTCGCACAGCACGAAGGGCTGGAAGCGAGCGCACTCGAACGCGTCCATACCGAGCGTCTGCGACTCAATCGGGTGCAGAGCACCTGATGCAGCGGCTACGCGCAGCGGGGCTCCACACGATCCTCGTCTCTGGCGGCTTCTCGTTTTTCACCGAGCGCCTGCGCGATCAGCTCAGCTTTGACGAGAGTTTCGCCAACGAACTCAAAATCGTCGCCGGCCGGCTGACTGACTGGCCACGTGCTCGGCCCCATCATTGACGCGCAGGCCAAACGCCATGCCCTCGAAACCGCAGCCGGGCGGCTCGGCCTCGACAAGGCCCGCTGCATCGCAATCGGCGGCGGCGCGAACGACCTCGCAATGTTCGACGCCACCGGGCCCTCCATCGCCTATCGCGCAAAACCCATCGTCAAGACGCACGCGAGCTATGCGCTCGATTACTCGGGCTTGGCCGGCGTGTTACCGCTACTCGGTGACTGACAAACAAAGCACGAATTTCTCTGCACAATATCCAATCGCCTCCCGCGACGCGTCCAGAACGCCGACGACGTCAAGGATGGCCAACTGGCTGGTCAATGCCAGCAAGTTCTTATTGCCAAGGACACGGTAAGCGACTGTTGCCGCCAGCAATCTGGCCATCATGCGTCAAATCGTCATCAATCTGCTTCGGCTCAATACCTCAAGAAAAGCCAGCATCAAGACCCAACGACTCCTGCCGGCAACTTCCCCAAACGATCGAGCCGAGTTGCTGGGACTCCGGCTATGCCATGTCGGTGCGATAGCCCTGGTCTTTTCGAGGCGCCCTCCAGTCGAATTCCTGTCGATCAGATAACCCAATCCGGCGCCCAGCGCCGCCCTGTTCCACCGGCCTCGCCGAACACCGTCACCTGCTTGGGCACGAGCCACACGGCGTCGCCGCTGGCGAGCCCCAATTGCTGCTGGCGTTCGCGCGAGAGTTCGACTTCGATGACTTCGCTCTGGTGGCCGAGTTCGACGCGCACGACCGGGCCTATCGTCTGCACATGGCGCACGGTCGCAGCCAGCGCGCCGCTCGCTTCCTCGCGCAGCACTTCGATGTCGTGAGGACGCACGAAGGCGGTCGCCTCGCCGTCGTCGCGCGGCGCGACTTCGGCCCAGGGGCCGCGCAGACGGCTGTGGAAGACATTGACATTGCCGAGAAAACGATAGACGAACGGCGTGCCGGGGTTCGAGTAAACCTCGTCGGGCGAGCCGACCTGCTCGATGCGGCCACGGTTCATGACGACAACACGGTCGGCGACTTCCAGCGCCTCTTCTTGATCGTGCGTGACGAAGACGCTGGAAATATGCATTTCGTCGTGCAGCCGCCGCAGCCAGCGGCGCAGCTCCTTGCGTACCTGGGTGTCGAGCGCGCCGAAGGGCTCGTCGAGCAGCAGCACCTTGGGCTCGACGGCGAGCGCGCGGGCCAGCGCGATGCGCTGCCGCTGTCCGCCGGAGAGCTGCGACGGGTAGCGCTCGGCGAGCCAATCGAGCTGGACGAGCTTCAATAGCTCGCTGACCTTGGCGCGAATCTGCGCCTCGGGCGGACGCTCGCCGCGCGGTTTCACGCGCAGGCCGAAAGCGACGTTCTCGAACACGCTCATGTGGCGGAACAGCGCGTAGTGCTGGAACACGAAACCGACCTGGCGTTCGCGCGTATGCAAATGCGTGGCTTGCGCGCCGCCGAACAGCACCTGGCCTGCGTCCGGCACTTCCATGCCGGCGATGATGCGGAGCAGCGTGGTCTTGCCGCAGCCGGAGGGGCCGAGCAGCGCGACGAGTTCGCCGGTCGGAATGTCGAGCGATACGTCGTCGAGGGCAACGAAGTTGCCGAAGCGCTTCGAGATATTGCGAATTTCGATGCTCATATCATTCTCCCGCGCTCAGAGCGGTTTTTTCCGGCGGCAGAGGCGCAGCCAATGTTTGCTGTTCGTGACGCATGCGCCATTCGACGATGGTCTTGGCCACCAGGGTAACGATGGCCAGCAGGGCAAGCACGCTTGCAGCGGCGAAAGCGCCGACGGCGTTGTATTCGTTGTAGAGAATCTCGACATGCAGTGGCAGCGTGTTGGTTTCGCCACGGATATGGCCGGACACCACGCTGACCGCGCCGAACTCGCCCATCGCGCGCGCGTTCGCGAGAATCACGCCGTAAAGCAAGCCCCACTTGATGTTAGGCAGCGTCACGCGGCGGAACATCTGAAAGCCGCTGGCGCCGAGCGATACGGCCGCCTCTTCCTCTTCGCGCCCCTGCGCCTGCATCAGCGGAATCAGCTCGCGGGCGACAAAAGGCACGCTGATAAAGAGCGTGGCAATCACCATGCCCGGCACGGCGAAAATGATTTTGACGTCATGCGCGGAGAGCCACGGCCCGAACCAGCCCTGCGCGCCGAAAATCAGGATGAATAGCAGGCCGGCGACGACCGGGCTCACCGCGAACGGTAGATCGATCAGCGTCGTCAGCAGACTCTTGCCGCGAAAGTCGAATTTCGCAATCGCCCAGGCCGCCGCAATGCCGAATGCAATATTGAACGGCAGCACCACGAGCGCAATCGCCAGCGTGAGCCAGATCGCCGACCGCGTTTCAGGCTCGCCGAGCGCCGCGACATAGGCCGGCCAGCCCTTTTGCAGCGCTTCGGAAAACACGGCGGCGAGCGGCAGAACGAGGAACAGCGCGAGAAAGCCGAACGCGATTGTCATCAGCGCGATGCGCACGCCGCGCGATTCGCGCGTCGCCAGGCGCCCTGTCGTTGCGCTCATGCCTGCACTCCCGCCACGGTTGCAAGCGGCGCATCGGCCGCCTCTGAATCGCGTCCCGAATGCCGCGTGGCGGCCCACCACTGCAATAGATTGATGGCGAGCAGCAACACGAAGGAAATGACGAGCATGACAACCGCAAGAACGGTCGCGCCGGGGATGTCGTATTGTTCGAGCTTCGAGATGATCAGAAGCGGCGTGATCTCCGAGATATTCGGCAGATTGCCGGCAATGAAAATGACCGATCCATACTCGCCGACCGCGCGCGAGAAGGCAAGCGCAAATCCCGTGAGCCAGGCTGGCAAGAGTTGCGGCAGCAGCACGCGCCACACGGTCTGCGCGCGCGAAGCGCCGAGCGTGGCGGCCGCCTCTTCCACTTCCGGCTCGATGTCCTCGATCACCGGTTGCAATGTGCGCACGACAAAAGGCAGGCCGATGAAAATCAGCGCCACAATTATGCCAAGCGGCGTAAAAGCCACCTTGATGCCAAACGGTTCGAGCAGGCGGCCGAGCCAACCGTTGGCGGCATAGAGCGTCGTCAGCGTGATGCCGGCCACCGCCGTCGGCAATGCGAACGGCAAGTCGACGAGCGCATCGACGAAGCGCTTGCCCGGAAACGGGTAGCGCACGAGTACCCAGGCAAGAATGCCGCCGAACACGGCATTGACCGTGGCCGCAATAAAAGCGCAACCGAAGCTCACGCGATAGGCGGCAAGCGCGCGCTCGCCGGTCGCGATGTCCCAGAACCCGGCAAGCGAGAGCGAAGCGCTCTTTGCGACGAGCACGCCGAGCGGGATCAGGACGAGCAGACTCAAATAGGTGATCGCGTAACCGAGCGAGAGGCGAAAGCCCGGCAGGACGTTGTGCGAAGTACGGGCCATGTTTTGTGCGCGCG
>JAVBKC010000049.1:0-24717 GCA_031554255.1 Niveibacterium sp. | reverse complement strand
GCTTGCCCGCTTCCATCGCGCACCCAAATAGGCAGGAAGCTACACAAAATAGTGGCGCGTGAACAGCGCTATCGCAAGTGATTGAGTGTCAACAACATTTACACTGCGTCTATGTCAAGTGCGTAGCTGCGGGAGCCCTGTTATTTTCGGTCGGAATGCTGATGGCCTTTCTGGCCTACAAGGATTCCTTCTCCTCTCGCATGAACGGCTTTATCGACAAACTGATAGACCTGCGCATGCTCCGGCTGCATGTGGAGCGTCTTGCCGATATTGCCCTGTCCCCGCAGGAAAAGACCGATGGCAGCTTGCCGCTGCGTTTGGACGTAGCGGATGTCGTCGTGCCGCAGATCGAGTTTCGCGACGTGAGTTTCCGTTACGGCGATGCGGAACCCTGGGTGCTGCGGCACGTGAATCTTACGATTGCCGCTGGCGAACATATTGCGATTGTCGGGCCTTCCGGCTGCGGCAAGAGCACGCTGGTGAAAATCCTGCTCGGGCTTATCGAACCGAGCGAAGGCAATGTGCTGATTGGTGGTTTGCCGCTGCGTCAGATCGGGCTATCCAATTGGCGGCGTCAGCTTGGTGCGGTGATGCAGGACGACCTGCTTTTTGCAGGCTCTATCCAGGACAACATCGCGAATTTCGATGAGTGCATCGACTTGGCGAAGGTTCAGGCGGCGGCGCATCTGGCCGCCGTGCTCGACGACATTGTGAAAATGCCGATGGGCTTGCACAGTCTGATCGGCGATATGGGTTCGAGCATGTCGGGCGGGCAGAAGCAGCGCATCTTGCTCGCCCGTGCGCTTTACAAGGAGCCGCGCGTACTGGTGCTCGACGAGGCGACAAGCCACCTCGACGTGCTGCGCGAGCGGCAAGTCAACGAAGCGGTTTCCCGGCTTGCGCTAACGCGCGTGATCATCGCGCATCGCCCGGAGACGATTGCGATGGCCGAGCGGGTTGTAGATTTGGCGGGGCTTCAGGACAAATGAATTTTTCAACAGCACGTGCGACAAATCTGTCGTGACGGTCACGAGCCGTGAGCTGCAGACTCAGGCCGCCGCAGCGCGTCCGCCTTCCGCCGGCCGCACGGCAACGCTTCTACCCTTGGCCAGCCGCGCGCTGCGTAACGCCAGCAGTTTGGCGTCGGCAGTCTTGAAGGCGCGCACCACGGCGTCGGGCGCGCAGGCGAAGGCGCGTTCGAGCAGATGCTGCGTGGCCTTTTGCGCCGGGCGCTGGAAGTTTGCCCAGCGCTCCAGCGCGATCTTTCCGTTGCCGGCCGCAAGGGCGCGATGGATGCCGGCGATCTGCTCGGCCAGTGGCGTTGGAAACGCTCGACGCGGCCAAATCTTAAGCGCGGCTTCGACGAGGATCGCGGTCAGCGCCGCGTCGCCCATCGCAACGAAGAATGGCGAATCCGGCTCGAAACGTAGCGCGCCATGTTTGAGCAGCACGGCCAGCGAACGCTTGTTGCCCTTTTGCAGCAGCACCGTCAACAGCGATTGGCCGTTGCAGTTCCACAGCGGCCGTTCCGGCAGATGATCGACGATGTCGGCAAAGCGGGCGCACAGACTGCCCTCGCCGAGCGCGATCTGGAACGCGATCGGCTGACCCTGCGAAGTCATGGCTGTCGGCTCCGCGCCGGCGGCGAGCAGCCGGCGCGTGATGGCCGAATTCGGCGATCCCACCGCCGCCAGCGGCAGCATGCCGCCACGAGCGGCCTTGGGGTCGGCGCCGAGTTCGAGCAGCGTGTCGACGATGGAGGCACGCGCGTAGCTGATCGCCACGACCAGCGCGGTCGTGCCATTCGGCGCGACATAGTTAACGTCGGCCCCTGCGACGACTAATCTGCGGATGTCGCGCGAGGCGCCGACGCGGGCGACCTCGGCGAGGAAACCTCCCTCGAAGAAACGCTCGAAGCGGGTGCCATCCGGGTGCGCCGCATCGAGATCGATGCCGGCGCGCAGCGCGTTTTCGACACGATCGATCCAGGCGGCATCGCGGCCGCATTCGGGTGTGAAAGGGAAAATACCCTTGAGAATCTGCTTCGTTGAGCGGGGAACGGATTGCGAGTCGATCATGGGTAAGCTGTGCGCAGAAACGGAAACTACGGGAAAACGCAAGCGGGGATAGTACTCGAAACCGGCATTTTTCAAACCTCTTTAACACGCAAACTATCGCGCCGCGCGCGACGGTTTGTGATTCCCGTCAGTATCAGCTTGGTTTTTTTCGCGGCTTGGTCCCGGCTTTTGCGCGCGCAGGCGCGGCAGCGGAAGCGCCGGCTTCGGGCAACTCGACGCGGGCGATGGGCGGCCTGGGCTCGACGAAGACTCTGTCGAGCACGTCGTAGAGGTCGGCGAGCAGCTCGCGTCCCAGCGCTTTTTCGATGAGCTTGTACTGGGCTTCGACGAGCGGGCTGATTGCGACGACGATTTTTTCGCCGCGCGCGGAAAGCTGGACGATGACGCGCCGCTGATCCTCGGGCACCCGCTGGCGGATCACCAGCCCCATGTCGTCCATCCGCGACAGCACGCCGGCAAGGCTAGGGCTCAGGATCTGGCAGATCTCGCAGATCTCCCACGGCTCCAGCCTGTCCTGTTCGCTGAGCGTGCGCAGGATGCGCCACTGCTGTTCGGTAAGCCCAAAATGGTTGAGGATAGGGCGGAAATGGCGCATCAGCTCTTCCCGTGCTTTGAGGAAGAGCTGCGGCAGATTGCGGTGCGAGATGCTACGCATGACAGATTGAGTTTTCGTGGCAAAGGCCGGGAGATTTTTTATTTGCACCGGAATCGTCGCTCGCATCATACTTTAATTACTAACATCGAAACGAACCCAAATTCTCGTCTTGCAGGCTATCGGCAAGCTTGGGTTTGCGATGGCTCACGTATCGTTGAAAACAGGGTGCGAACGCGGATCGAATCATCATGGAGAAAAACAGATCCCAGGCGATACCGGACATCTACGTCAGCCGCGCTTACGACGGCAGCGATCCGGATTGCGATGTGCATTACGAAACCTTCAGCCGCCTGGCCGAGGTTTTCGGGCGCAACACGCCCGCGCACCGACACTCGCGTTTCTTCCAGGTGCATCTGTTGTGTTCGGGCGCCATCCACCTGGATCTGGACGAAGAGTTCTATTGCAGCGCCGCGCCGCTCGTCATCCTGACGCCGCCCGCAGTGCCGCATGCCTTCTATTCGGAGGACGGCTCGGACGGCCATGTCGTCACGGTGCGCCAAGAGGTCGTGCGCGCCTGGTACGCGGCCATGCCGGGGCTCTGGCCCGAGGCGCAGTTGCGCACGCCGGCTTTTTTGCCGCTCGCCGACGTGGCCGGCGAGGCCGCGCGCGAATGCGAACGCCTGCAACAACTTGCAGAAATGCTGCGCGAAGAATCGGCCGGGCGAGGCAAGGGGCGCTCGACTGCCTTGAACGCAATTGGCCTGTGTTTTTTCATCAACCTCTCCCGCTTGCTCGCCGCCAGCGCGCCGGCCATTCCACTACAGCGCGAACGCAGCGAGAGCCTGCGCGTCTTCCTCGGCTTTTGCGATCTCGTCGAAGCCCATTTCCGCGATCACCTGACCCTGTCCGAATACGCCAGGCGCCTTGCCGTGACCGAGGCCAGGCTCAACGACGTCTGCCGCCGCATGGCCAATCTGGCTTCGAAGGAACTGATCCACGACCGCTTGCTGCAGGAAGCGCGCCGCCTGCTGCGCCTATCGGCGATTTCCGTCGGAGAACTGAGCTACCAGCTCGGTTTTAAAGATCCCGCCTACTTCTCGCGCTTCTTCAACCGCGGCACGGGACTCACGCCAAGCCAGTTCCGCGCCCATCATCACGATCACGTTCGTTAATCGCGCCATAAGCGGATCTTCGAAAAGTACAAGTCAACGCGCCTTCCGTCCATTCGCTAACATCTTAGTGAATGATTCAATAGCCACACACCCACTTGGGGCCGGAAGTCGCGGGGGCGGCTTCTGATTTTCCGAGGCCGGGGTTGCCAGCCATGGGGGCGCAATGAGTGAGAAACCGTTCGATGTCAATCAACGCTACGTGCGCATTATCAACAAACGCGCCGGAGGGCTTGTCGAGTTCGAGTTCTCGATCGGCGAGCCGGAAATGATGGTCGAACTTGTCATGCCTCAGGACGCCTTCGACGCTTTCTGCGCGCACAACCATGTCGTTTTTCTTGCCGACAAACCCGCCGCGCCAGAGAACGACGAGTGGTCCTGGAACCTGCGCGACGCCACGCATCAGCGCTTTCGCTAAAAGCAATCGGCGCGGCTAGAGACACGATAAAACATGACGGCACAGGTGAAGACGCGCCGTCGATTCAGAATCAGGAGGAGCACGCAATGAGCATGGATCTGCGCACCATCACCATCGAGCCACAGCGGCAAACCTTCGGACATCTGGCGCGCCGGATGGGCGCCGACAAACCGGCGTCCCGCTATCTCGAAGCGACGATGGATCTGCAGCCGGTGGAAAACTTCCATTACCGGCCGACCTGGGACCCCGCGCACGAGATCTTCGATCCGACGCTGACAAAGCTCGTCATGCAGGATTGGTACGCGTTGAAGGACCCACGCCAGTATTACTACGGCGCCTGGGTGCTGGCGCGCGGCCGCATGCAGGAAACCGCCGGCGCCGACTTCGACCTGGCCGCCGAACAGGGTCTCGCGACGAGCTACGCCGCCGAGGGCAAACAACTCGTTAACGCGTTCCTGCTGCCGCTGCGCCATGTGGCGTGGAGTGCGAATGTCAATAATTCGTTCATCGCGGCCTATGGCTATGGCATTGCAATCTCGCAGGCCGCCGCCTACGCGAGCATGGACCAGCTCGGCATCGCTCAGTACATCACGCGTCTGGCATTATCGTTCGAGGATGTCGATGCGCTCGCCAGCGCCAAGTCTGCCTGGCTCGCCGCGCCGCAATGGCAGGGCCTGCGCCGCTTCGTCGAAGACATGATGGTGATGCAGGACTGGGGCGAATTGTTCGTCACCCAGAACTACGTGCTCGAAGGTCTGCTGTTCCCGCTGGTCTATGAGCGTTTCACCGGGTATCTCAACGCCAAGTATGGTCCAGTGATCACGTTGCTGACGCGCTTCCAGCGCGAATGGTATGCCGAAAACGTAAAGTGGGTAGACGCGGTAATGAAAACCGCGGCTGCCGAGAGCCCTGCAAACAAAGCGCAGCTTGCAACGTGGATCACGGCCGCCAAGCTGCGCGCACGCGAAGCGCTGGCGCCGGTGGCAAAGATCGCCTTCGGCGACGAGGCCGCAGCGATCCTCGCATCCCTCGTCGAGAAGCTCGATGCCCGCGCCGCCAAGGCCGGCATCAGCCTTTGAGGAGAACATTAATGTCAAAAGCATTCATCGCGTTTCAGAAAAACGAAGAAACGCGCTGCATCGTCGAAGCGATCGTCGAAGACAATCCTGGTGCAATCGTGGTCGATCAGCCCGCGATGGTGAAGGTCGATGTACCCGGCAGGCTCGTCATCAGGCGCGAAACGGTCGAGGAAAAGATGGGACGCGATTTCGACCTACAGGAATTGCAATTGCACCTGATCACGATCTCCGGCCACCTCGACGAGACCGACGACGAATTTACCCTGAGCTGGCAAGACTGACGCGCGGACAGAGGAGCGAACATCATGGACATGAAAGTTGCGAAGAAGCTCGGCCTCAAAGAGCGCTACACGATGATGACCCGGGATCTGGCCTGGGATACGACCTATCAGCCGATGGACAAAGTGTTCCCGCAAGTCGGTTACGAGGGCATCAAGATCCACGACTGGGACAAGTGGGAAGACCCGTTCCGCCTGACGATGGACGCCTACTGGAAGTACCAGGCCGAGAAGGAACGCAAGCTCTACGCGATTCTCGATGCATTCAACCAGAATAACGGCCACCTGTCGGTCACCGATGCGCGTTACATGAACGTGCTCAAGCTCTTCCTCGGTTCGACGCCGCCGTTAGAACTGATGGCGGCGCGCGGCTTCTCGATGGTCGGCCGCCAGATGGTCGGCGCCGGCCCGCGCGTGGCGTGCATGATGCAATCGGTCGACGAGTACCGCCATTTCCAGACGCAGATCCACTCGATCTCGAACTACAACAAGTTCTACAGCGGCATGAGCGAGTTCGCTCACCAGCAGTCGCGCATGTGGTATCTGGCCGACGGCAAATCCTTCTTCGACGACGCGATCACCGCCGGCCCGTTCGAGTTCATGGTCGCAATCGGTTTTGCCTTCGAGTACGTGCTGACGAACATCCTGTTCGTGCCGTTCATCTCGGGCGCGGCCTACAACGGCGATATGGCGGCGATGACGGTAGGCTTTTCGGCGCAGTCCGACGAGGCGCGCCATATGACATTGGGCCTCGAATGCATCAAGTTCATGCTCGAACAGGACCCGGACAATCTGCCCATCGTGCAGCGTTGGATCGATAAATGGACCTGGCGCGGCACGCGCAAGCTCGCCTCGGTCGGCATGATGATGGATTACATGCTGCCCAAGCGGATCATGAGCTTCAAGGAAGCCTGGGAGATTTACTTCGAGGAAAACGGCGGCGCGCTGTTCAAGGATCTGGCTCGTTACGGCGTCACGATACCCAAGTGCTTCGCGCAGACGATAGAAGAGAAAGAGCACATCACGCATCAATCGTGGATCGGTTTCTACATGAAGCCCAATGCGATGAGCTTTCATACCTGGGTGCCGGGAAAGGACGAGCTGGACTGGTTATCGGAGAAGTACCCGAACACCTTCGACAAGTACTACCGGCCAGTATATGAACACTGGGACAAGATGGAGAAGGCCGGCAAGCGCTTTAACAACACGACCCAGCCGATGAATTGCCAGTGCTGCGTTACGACGATCAAGTACAACGAACCCGGCGATCCAATGACGACATGTTTCCGGGAAACCGTCTACAAGGGCGAGAAATACCACTTCTGCTCCGATCACTGCAAAGAGATCTTCGAGTACGAGCCGGAGAAGTACATCCAGACCTTCGTCTCGTCAAACCAGGCCTTGCAGGGCAACTGCGAGCCTGAAGGCGTCGACAAGAACGCACCGGACTATAAGCCGGGCGCCCGCATGATGGACTACTGGCGTCTCGATCCCGCAGTTCAGGGCGACTTCAACGGCTCGCTCGACCAGAAGAATTTCGCTGCCTGGCGCGACCTCGCGACCAAGAACTAAGAGAGGAGAGAAACATGTCCGTCACTGCTTTGGGCCGCTACGAATTCGAGTCGCGCGATGCGTTGGCAAAGTTCAAGGGACGCCAGCTCGTGTATGTCAACTGGGAAAAGCATCGCATGTTTTCGCGTCCGTTCGTGATCGCGGTGCCGCCGTCCATGCTGTTCTCCGAATTGATAGCCAATTACATCAAGGAGGCATACAGCTTTCACCCGGATTTCGAGAAGATCGATTGGAGCCGCGTCGTTTGGCAAAACTCGAACACACCCTTCACGCCCGATCCGGCCAAAAGCCTCGCCGACAACGGGATCGGCCACAAGGACTTGATCCGCTTCACCACGCCGGGGCTGGACGGCCTGCAGGGCTCGGGGTTCTGAGAACCGCTGGCGCGCCATCAACGGAGTATTTTGCAATGAGCCACGAACTGACGATAGAACCTCTGGGCCGCACCATCGAAGTCGAGGAAGGCCAGACGATTCTCGATGCCGCGTTGCGAGCGGGCATCTTTTTACCGCATGCCTGCGGGCAAGGGTACTGCGCCACCTGCAAGGTAACCGTCACGGATGGCGAAGTGGACCACGGCAATGCCTCCAACTTCGCCTTGATGGACTACGAACGCGAAGAGGGCAAGAGCCTCGCTTGCTGCGCGACGCTTGCCGCCGACACGACGATCGAGGCTGAGATCGAAGTCGATGAGGATGCCCTCGACCTGCCGGTGCGCGACTATCACGGTGTTGTCAGCCGCATCGAGCACCTGACGCCGACGATCATGGGCATCTGGCTGCGTCTGAACGATGACGAAAAGTTAGTCTTCCAAGCTGGCCAGTACGTGAATCTGAACCTGCCGGGCGAAATCGGTACGCGTGCGTTCTCGCTCGCCAATCCGCCATCCTCCGGCAACGAGATCGAGCTGAACATCCGCATCGTGCCGGGCGGACGCGCCACCGGCTGGATTCACGAGACGCTCAAGGTCGGCGATCGCATGACGCTTTCCGGCCCGTACGGGCGCTTCTTCGTGCACAAATCGACCGCGCTGCCGTCGCTCTTCATGGCAGGCGGTTCGGGCTTATCGAGCCCGCGTTCGATGATTCTCGACCTGCTCGACGAAGGTTCGGACCTGCCGATCACGCTCGTCTATGGCGCGCGCAACAAGGCCGAGCTGTATTACCACGACGCCTTCCTCGCGCTGGCCGCCAAGCATCCGAACTTCACTTACGTTCCGGCGCTTTCCGACGAACCGGCCGAGAGCGCCTGGAGCGGCTTCCGCGGCTATGTGCATGACGCCGCCAAGGCGCATTTCGACAACGATTTCCGCGACCGCAAAGCGTATCTGTGCGGCCCCCCGATCATGATCGAGGCCTGCATCGCAACGCTGATGCAGGGTCGTTTGTTCGAACGCGACATCTACACCGAAAAATTCTTCAGCGCCGCCGATGCTCAACAAGTAAGAAGCCCGCTTTTCAAGCGTGTATAGCGCTTTGTTCTCATAACGGTAGGGACTACGGGAAAGTCCCTATCGTTACAAAGCCTAGAACCGCTTGACTCACTAATATCGTAGTGATGTACTTACTAACATGTTAGTGAAAGCCGGGATTCCGGCGCAAGGGAGGAGACAAAATGAAAAAGTCCATCAACGCAGTCTTGGCGGGATGTCTGTTACTTGCACTTCCGGCCTATGCACAGCAGGTCACGCTGAAGGTCGCGCACTTCCTGCCGGCCGGGGCTCCGACTCAGCAGCGCGTGCTGCAACCCTGGTGCGAAGAACTCAAGCAGGAATCCAAGGGCCGCATCAACTGCCAGTTCTATCCCGCGATGCAGCTCGGCGGCACGCCGGCCCAGCTCGTCGATCAGGTCAAGAACGGCGTTGCCGACATCGTGTGGACAGCGCCCGGCTATTCGACCGGCCGTTTCCCGCGCATCGAGGCCTTCGAGCTGCCTTTCGTGGTCGCCGACGCAACTTCGGGCAGCCGCGCAGTATGGAAGTTTTATCAGCAATACGCCCAGCCGGAATTCGCCGCCTACAAGGTATTGGCATTCCATGTCGATGGCGGACAAGCCGTGCACACAGGCTCCAAGCCGGTTCAGGCGCTTGGCGACTGGCGGGGGCTGAAGCTGCGCACGTCGACGCGCCTGGGCACCAAGACCGTCGCCGCGCTTGGTGGCACCCCGGTCGGCATGCCGCCTTCGCAACTGACCGAATCGATCTCCAAGGGCATCGTCGACGGCGCAATGGGCGCCTGGGAACTCGTGGTGCCGCTCAAGCTCGACGAAGTGACCAAATTTCACGGCCAACCGCCCAAGGGCGAAGCCTACCCGTCGGCAACCGTACTCATGGTGCTGATGAACAAGCAGAAGTTCGACGGACTGCCGGCCGATCTGAAGGCCATGATCGAAAAGCGCAGCGGCATGGCGCTGACCGAAAGACTAGGCCAGGTCTTCGACGAACAAAACGCGAGTTCGCACAAGAAGGTGCTCGAACGCGGCAACAAAGTGGCCGACTTCACGCCCGCCGAAATGACCGCAATGCGCCGCGCGACTGCACCGGTGGAAGCCGAATGGATTACGCAGGTGACGGCCAAGGGCGCCGACGGTAAGGCACTCGCAGCGGCAGCGCACGATCTCGCGGCAAAAGAAAAGATAGCGGCAAAGTAAGCACAAGGATTGAACGCGGAAAGTCGTTGCCGGAGGAATGAGCATGAGTGGTCATGTCAAGGAGTCAGCCGAGCCCGTGGGCCACCACCACGGGTGGACGCGTCGCCTGCTGGGGGTGGCTAAGGGATTCGCACTGGTGGGAGGTGCGCTCTTTGTCGCAATGGTCTGCCTGTCGGTGGTTTCCATCGTTGGGCGCAAGTTGTGGAGCGCGCCAATCAATGGCGATATCGAGTTACTACAAATGGGAACGGGCATTGCCGCTGCGGCATTCTTTCCCTACTGCACGATGATGGGCGAACACCTGCGCGTCGAGTTCTTCACAACCAAACTGTCCGTGCGCGCGCATTCCATCCTCGATGGCATCGCCAACCTGCTGCTCGGGTTTGCCATGGCGCTGCTGGCCTGGCGCAGTTCGGTTCAGGCGCACGAGATCCTTGAAGCCGGCGAAGTGACGATCATGCGCAATATTCCGGTGTGGATTCCGGTGATCTGTCTGGTACCGAGCCTCGCCATGACGGCGCTCTGCGCCCTGAATCGCGCACATCATCATTTCGCAGCGAAAGGAGTCGCCCAATGAGCGGCATCACCATCGGGCTGGCGGGTTTCGTTTTCATGCTCGTCCTCTTGACCCTGCGCGTGCACATCGGGATTGCGATGTTCGTCGCCGGAGCCGTGATCTACATCGTCATAAATGGCGGCGAACTGAACGCGTTGTTGTTCACGATGAACGATCTGGCCTATGCGCGGTTGTCGAACTACAACCTGTCGGTGATTCCGCTGTGCATGCTGATGGGCCAGTTCGCCACGCACGGCGGCCTGTCGAAGTCGCTGTTCCGCGCCGCAGGAACCTTGATCGGGCACTGGCGCGGCGGCCTCGCAATGTCCAGCTCGATGGCCTGTATCGGTTTCGGCGCGATCAGCGGTTCCTCGCTCGCGACCGCCGCGACGATGGGCCAGGTCGCATTGCCTGAGCTGCTGAACAAGGGCTACTCGCCGCGTCTCGCAACCGGGACCTTGGCCGCCAGCGGCACACTCGGCATCCTCGTGCCCCCGTCGGTCCCGCTCGTCATTTATGCGGTGCTCACGCAGGAGTCGATCGGCAAGTTGTTCGCCGCGGCCATTATCCCGGGCATCATCGCGCTGTTCGGCTATTTCGCTGTCATCCGTTTCATCGTGATGCGCGATCCGGCGGCTGGTCCGGCAAGCGAGAAGGCGAGCTGGCGCGAACGCATCATCGCCCAGTTCAGGGTACTGCCCGTACTCGGCCTGTTCCTCCTGATCGTGGTCGGCATCTACGGCGGTTGGGCGAGTCCGACCGAAGCGACTTCGGTCGGCGCGGCCGGTTGCGGAATCATGGCTTTCCTGTCCGGTGGACTGCGCGGCAAGGAGTTCTTGCTCTGCATCTACAAAACCGCGATCGCGACGGCGATGATCTTTCTCGTGCTGCTTGGCGCGGATCTTCTGAATTCGGCACTCGCGGTATCCCAAATGCCGGTCGAACTGTCCGAATGGGTCAAGAACAGCGGCATGTCGCCGCTGTTCGTGCTGATCGCGGTCCTCGCCATCTACATCCTGCTCGGCTGCGTCATGGACGCGCTCGCGATGCTGTTCCTGACGATCCCGATCTTCTACCCGATGATCATGGGACTTAACTGGGGCATTCCACCCGCCGACGTTTCCATCTGGTTCGGCATCCTGGTGTTGATGGTCGTCGAGATCGGGCTGGTCCATCCGCCTGTCGGCATGAACCTCTACATCATCAACAAGCTCGCCAAAGGCGTGCCGATGAGCGAGACCGCGTGGGGGGTGGTGCCTTTCCTTACCTCCGACTTCATCCGCATTGCCCTGCTGGTCGCCTTCCCGGTGATCCCGCTGTGGCTCGTCCATCTGAACCAAGGCTGATTCCCAGCGGAATCGAGGTACTCGAATGATCTACGGTGTCATCCTGAATGATGCGGCATCGCTAACAAACATCGGACCGCTCACGGAGGCGCCCTACAAGGGCGTGCCGAAAGCGCCGGTGCTCTATCTCAAGCCAGCCAATACGCGCGTCGAAAATGCCGCTGTCGTTACATTGCCAAGTGGCGCCACCCACGTCGAAATCGGCGCCACGGTCGGCGTCGTCTTCGCCCGCGAAGCATCGCGCGTCGCACCGGCAGGGGTTATGGACGTAATCGAGGGCTACGTCGTGGTGGCCGATCTGAGCTTGCCGCACACCAGCTATTACCGCCCGGCTATCCGCGAAAAGTGCTTCGACGGCGCCTGCCCGGTCGGTGCGAGCGTCGTGCCGGCCAAGACGCTCGGCGAACTGCGCGAGATTACGCTGCGCACGTATGTCGATGACAAGCTCGTGCAAAGCCGCAGCCTCGCCGATCTCGTGCGCGACGTGCCGGCGTTGGTCACGGAGATCTCCGATTTCATGACGTTCAGGCGTGGCGACATGCTGCTCGTTGGCGTTGTCTGGCAAGCCGCGCAGGCCGGTATCGGCGCGCGGGTGCGCGTCGAGGCCGAGCGCCTCGGTGCGCTGGAATTCTCGCTCGCCGCAACACGGGAGGCACAGCAATGAAGCGCGGACGCATTGCCTGGCAGGGCGCCATTCATGAAGTGACGCCGGCGGATGCCGGCCGGATACGGCTGGCCGACGGCCGCACGCTGGACGATGACGCAGTCGTCTGGCTGGCGCCGGTCGAAACCCGCACAGTCTTCGCCCTGGGCCTTAACTACGCCGACCATGCGAAGGAACTGGCCTTCAAGGCGCCGGAGAACCCGCTTGTATTCCTCAAGGGGCCGAACACCATCATCGGCCACCGCGCCAAAACACGCCGTCCGGCCGACGCCACCTACATGCATTACGAATGCGAACTCGCGGTCGTGATCGGCAAGACCGGCTATCGCCTCAGCCGAACTGACGCGATGAGCATTGTCGCCGGCTATACGGTAGCCAACGATTATGCGATTCGCGATTACCTCGAAAACTATTACCGGCCGAATCTGCGCGTGAAGAATCGCGACGGCTGCACACCGCTCGGACCCTGGCTCGTCGATCGCGACGACATCGCCGACCCGATGAGGCTCGCGCTGACGACGCGCATCAACGGACGCGTAACGCAGAGCGGCACGACAGCCGACATGATCTTCGACATCGCTACGCTGATCGAATACCTGTCGTCGTTCATGACGCTTGCGCCAGGCGACGTAATCCTTACCGGCACGCCGGAAGGGCTATCCGATGTGAAGGCCGGCGACGTCGTGGAAACCGAGATCGAAGGCATCGGCTGCCTCATTAACACCGTCGTGAGCGACGCGACGTTCTTCACCGACGCGACACGCTAAAAAGCATTCAGGAGAGACGCATGATCAAACATCTCATCAACGGCAAAGAGGTCGAGAGCGCAGAAGTTTTCGAGACGCGCAACCCGGCCACCGGCGAAGTGCTCGCAGAGGTCGCCAGCGGCGGCGAGGAGGAGGTCAATGCCGCGGTCGCCGCCGCGAAGGCGGCTTTCCCGGCGTGGGCCGCAACGAGCGTCAAGGAACGCGCGCGGCTCATGCGCAATGTCGGCGACCTGATCGCCAAGCATGTGCCCGAGCTTGCCGAACTCGAAACGCGCGATGCCGGGCAGGTCATCGGTCAGACGAAGAAGGCGCTGATTCCGCGCGCGGCCGACAACTTCCATTACTTCGCCGAGCTGGCCTTGCATCAGCACGGCGAAACCTACGATTCGGACACCGGGCATCTGAACTACACGCTGTGGCAGCCAGTTGGCGTATGCGCGCTGATCTCGCCCTGGAACGTACCGTTCATGACGGCAACATGGAAAACCGCGCCCTGTCTTGCGCTCGGCAATACGGCGGTGATGAAGATGTCGGAACTCTCGCCGCTGACGGTGAGCCGGCTTGGCGAGTTGATTCTCGAAGCCGGCGTGCCGCCCGGCGTCTTCAACATCGTGCATGGTTTCGGCAACATGGCGGGCGAACCGCTGGTCACACACCCCGATGTGCGCGCGATTTCCTTCACCGGCTCGACGGCGACCGGCAATCGCATCGTCAAGGCAGCAGGTCTGAAGAAATTCTCGATGGAACTCGGCGGCAAGTCGCCCTTCGTGATCTTCGACGACGCCGACTACGAACGCGCGCTCGACGCAGCGATCTTCATGATCTTTTCGAACAACGGCCAGCGCTGCACGGCCGGTTCGCGAATCCTGATTCAGGAGACGATCTACGACAAGTTCGTCGCCGACTTCGCCTCGCGCGCCGCGCGTCTTGCGGTGGGCGACCCGCTCGACCCGAACACGATCGTCGGCCCGATGATCAGCCGTGGTCATTGGGACAAGGTCAGCAGCTATATCGAGATCGGCAGGAAGGAAGGCGCGCGCCTGGTCTGCGGCGGCAGTGCGCCCGAAGTGCCTGCGCATCTGAAAGGTGGCAACTGGATCGCCCCGACCGTCTTCGCCGATGTCGACAACAAAATGAAAATCGCCCAGGACGAGATCTTCGGACCGGTGCCCTGCCTGATCCGCTTCAAGACCGAGGAAGAAGCGATCCGCATATCCAACGACACGCCATACGGCCTCTCGTCTTATCTGTGGACCGAGAACACCGGCCGCATGCTGCGCATGGCCAAGGCAATCGAGGCCGGCATGACATTCGTGAACAGTCAGAACGTGCGCGACCTGCGCCAGCCCTTCGGCGGCGTCAAGGCATCCGGCACCGGCCGCGAAGGTAATCACTACAGCTACGAGGTTTTCTGCGAAGCGAAGAACGTGGCGGTTTCCTACGGAAGCCATCCGATCCCGCGTTGGGGTATCTGAGCACACAAAAGCACGGGGCCCACGCGCCCCACTAGAGGAGACAAACAAATGGGCAAGCTGGCTCTCGCTGCGAAAATCACTCACGTTCCTTCGATGTATCTGTCCGAACTGGACGGTCCGCATAAGGGCTGCCGGCAGGCCGCAATCGACGGACATATCGAAATCGGCCGCCGTTGCCGCGAACTCGGCGTCGATACCATCGTCGTGTTCGATACGCACTGGCTCGTCAATTCGGGCTATCACATCAACTGCGCGCCGCACTTCAAAGGCGTCTATACGAGCAACGAGCTGCCGCACTTCATCAAGAACATGTCGTTCGAATACGACGGCAATCCGGCGCTAGGCAAGTTGATCGCCGAGTTCGCAACCGAAGGCGGCGTGCCCACGCGTGCCCACGATACGACAACACTGGAAATCGAATACGGCACGCTGGTGCCGATGCGCTACATGAATGCGGACCGCCATTTCAAGGTCGTATCGGTTTCCGCGCTGTGTACGGTTCATGATCTTGCCGACAGCGCGAAGCTAGGCGCTGCCTTGCGCCGCGCCATAGAAGAGCGCTACGACGGCACCGTCGCGATCATGGCGAGCGGCTCGCTGTCGCATCGCTTTGCGCAGAACGGCGTGGCCGAGCAATACCTACATAAGCTCTGGAGCCCGTTTCTCGAAACGATGGATCTGGCCGTCATCGAAATGTGGAAAAACGGTGACTGGGAGACGTTCGCCGAAATGCTTCCCGAGTACGCGGCCAAATGCCACGGCGAAGGCAACATGCACGACACGGCAATGCTGCTCGGCGCGCTCGGATGGGACGCCTACAAGGGCCGCGCCGAAATCGTCACGCCGTACTTCGGCAGCTCGGGCACGGGGCAAATCAACGCCGTGCTGCCGGTGCTCTGATCCATGCCGGAGCGTCCGCTGCGCCGCAAGGCGACGTAGCGGACCAAATCCAACGAAGGGCGATACAGCAATGCCGCATCTGATCTACGAATACACCGACAACCTGAAGGCCGATGGCGACATTCAGGACCTCTTGCGCAAGACGAACGAGACCATGATCGCCCAGGGTGACGTGTTCCCGATAGGCGGTATCCGCTCGCGCGCGATCTGCCTTACCGACTACCGCGTCGCCGACGGCGCGTCGGACGACGCGTTCGTCCACCTGACGATGAAGATCGGCGCCGGGCGCACGCCCGAACAGAAACAAAAAGCCGGCGACGAGATTTTCGCGATGATCAAGGCGCATTTCGCCGACATCTATGCCCAGAGGCCGCTCGCGCTTTCGATGGAAATAGTCGAATTCTCCGAGGCCGGTACCTGGAAGCACAACAATATCCACGCGCGCTATCGCAAAACCTAAATTGGCGCACGCTCGCGTCAGGAGCCATTTTATGCTGCACTCCGAAATTCATCTCGATCTCGCACGACAACTGCATCGGGCCGAACACACCCGCGAGCAGATCCTCGCGCCGTCGCTCCAGCATCCGCAGATCACGATAGCGGATGCATATGCCGTGCAGAAGGCGTGGATCGCGATCAAGCTGGCCGAAGGCCGCGTCGTCAAGGGACACAAGATCGGGCTGACTTCGAGCGCGATGCAGCAGTCCTCGCAGATCGACGAGCCCGACTACGGCACGCTGCTCGACGATATGTTCTTCGACGATGGCGCCGACATTCCGACCGACCGCTTCATCGTGCCGATGCTGGAAATGGAGCTTGCCTTCATCCTCGGCAAGCGGCTCGAAGGCGCGAACGTCACATTGTTCGACGTGCTCTCGGCGACCGATTACGTCGTGCCCGCGCTCGAACTCATCGATGCGCGCTGCCATCGCGTCGATCCGCAGACCAAGCGCCCGCGCCGCGTCTTCGACACGATTTCGGACAATGCCGCGAATGCCGGCATAGTAATTGGCGGCCGCCCGATCAAACCGATGGAAATCGATCTGCGGTGGGCCGCAGGCCTGCTATATCGCAACGGCATCATCGAGGAAACCGGCGTGGCCGCCGGCGTGCTCAACCACCCAGGCAACGGGATCGCCTGGCTGGCGAAGAAGTTCGCGCCCCACGGCGTGGCGCTCGAAGCGGGGCAGGTTATTCTTTCCGGGTCCTTTGTGCGACCGGTCGCGGCGCGCAAGGGCGATACTTTCCACGCCGATTATGGCCCGCTTGGTAACATCACCTGCCATTTCGCCTAAGCCGGGGTCATTATGGAAATGCCATTTAACGCATTCAAGCACGCGCTGCGCGAAGGGAAGATGCAGATCGGCGCCTTCCTCGGAACATGCGAGCCCTATGCGGCAGAGATCATGGCGACGGCAGGTTTCGACTGGCTCCTGATCGACGGCGAGCATGCGCCGAACACGCCGGAATCCGTGCTGCGCCAGTTGCAGGCGCTCGCCGCATATCCGGTGCAGCCGGTCGTGCGCACGGTCGATCACGATGCCGCCCGTATCAAGCAGTACCTCGATGTCGGCGTGCAAAGTCTGCTCGTGCCGATGGTCGAATCGGCCGAACAGGCGCGCGCGCTGGTCCGCGCAATGCGCTATCCACCGCACGGCATCCGTGGCGTCGGCACGGCGCTGGCGCGGGCGGCGCGCTGGAATGGCGTCGGGGACTATCTGGCACATGCGGATGAAGGGATGTGCCTGATCGTGCAGGTCGAAAGCCGCACAGGTCTTGAAGCGCTAGACAAAATCCTCGCCGTCGAGGGCGTCGATGCTGTTTTCATCGGACCTTCCGATCTCGCGGCCTCGCTCGGCCACCTCGGCAAGCCGGGACATCCGGAGGTCCGCGCGGCGATCGACGATGCGCTGGTCTGCATCCGCAAATCGGGCAAGGCTGCCGGCATTTTTTCCGCCGATCCAGTCGCTGCGGCGGAGTACCAAAAGAGCGGCGCGAGTTTTCTCGCCGTCGGCGTCGATACCCTGTTGCTACGCAATGCCGCTGTCAAGCTGGCGGCGACTTTCAAGGATTCTGGCGCGGGTCATACCGGCGCCGCGTATTGATACGGAGCCTTCCATGCTCGAACTCGAAGACCCTGGCCTACTTAAGCAGGCTTGTTATATCGACGGCCAGTGGATCGCCGCCGACAACGGCGAAACCATTGCCGTCACCAATCCGGCCGGAGGCGCGACCATCGCGACGGTGCCGTACTGCGGTGAAGCGGAAACCGAGCGTGCGGTGCTAGCCGCCGACAACGCTTTCGCAAGCTGGCGCGAAACGACTGCCGCCGAGCGCGCGCGCATTTTGCGCCGCTGGTTCGACCTGATGGTCGTCCATACCGACGATCTCGCGCGCATCATGACGGCCGAACAAGGCAAGCCGCTAGCCGAGGCGCGCGGCGAGATCGCCTATGCCGCTGCTTATGTCGAATGGTTCGCCGAGGAAGCCCGCCGCGCCTATGGCGAGGTCATTCCTTCGCCGCAGCGCGATCGCCAGATCGTCGTCACGAAAGAGCCGGTCGGCGTCTGCGCCGCGATCACGCCGTGGAACTTTCCGTCGGCGATGATCACGCGCAAGGTCGCGCCAGCGCTCGCCGCCGGTTGCACGATCGTACTCAAGCCAGCCGAGCAGACGCCGCTATCGGCGCTTGCGCTGGCCGAGCTCGCGGCGCGCGCCGGCGTGCCGCGCGGTGTGTTTTCCGTCGTGACCGGCCGGGCGCGCAGCATCGGCGCCGTGATGACCGCGAGCCCGCTGGTACGCAAGCTCACCTTCACCGGTTCGACCGAGGTCGGGCGCCTCTTGATGGCGCAGTGCGCTGGCACGATCAAGAAGCTCTCGCTCGAACTCGGCGGCAATGCGCCGTTCATCGTGTTCGACGATGCGGATATCGATGCGGCCGTCGCCGGGGCAATGGCCTCGAAATATCGCAACGCCGGTCAGACCTGCGTGTGCAGCAACCGTTTCCTCGTGCAGGATGACGTCTATGATGTCTTCGCGCGCAAGCTCGCCGCCGCCGTCGCGGAACTCGCGGTCGGCAACGGCATGGACGCCGGCGTCATGCAAGGGCCGCTGATCGACGAGCCGGCAATCGCCAAGGTCGAAAGTCTGGTCGCCGATGCGCTGGCAAAAGGCGCCCGTGCGTTGACCGGCGGCAAACGCCATGCGCTAGGCGGCACCTGGTTCGAACCGACGGTGCTGACCGGCGCTACCGCGAGCATGGCCGTGGCGAAGGAGGAAATCTTCGGACCGGTGGCGCCGCTATTCCGTTTCTCGACCGAAGACGAAGCGATTGCGCAGGCCAACGACACCGAGTTCGGGCTCGCCGCCTATTTCTATTCGAAGGATCACGCCCGCATCTGGCGCGTGGCGCGCAAACTCGAATACGGCATGCTGGGCATCAACACAGGGGCCATCTCGACCGAGGTCGCGCCTTTCGGCGGCGTGAAGAGTTCGGGCATCGGACGCGAGGGCTCGCGCCACGGACTCGACGAATACATGGAGTTCAAGTACCTGGCCCTGGGTGGCTTGTGAGCGAAAAATCGGCCGCCCGTCTCCATTTGGAAGGCGGCGGCCTGGTTTTACTGCTCGGCACGCTCGTTGCATTTGGCCCGCTATCTATCGATCTTTATCTGCCGGCGCTACCGGCAATTGCGCACAGCCTCGTCGCAAGCACGGAGTCGATCCAGCTTTCCATCACGGTCTTTCTCGCCGGCTTCTCGGTCGGGATGCTGTTCTACGGGCCGATTTCGGACCGGCTCGGCCGCCGTCCAGTGGTGATCTCGGGCATCGCGTTGTTCGTGCTGGCGACGCTGGCGTGTGCCGTCGCGACCAGCGCAACGAGCCTGATCGTCGCGCGTTTCCTTCAGGCGCTCGGCGGCGGCGCGGCCTCGGTGCTCGCACGGGCCATTGCACGCGATGTGTATTCACCCGCCGAGGGCTTACGCAAGCTATCGCAAATGGCGATGGTCACCGCAATCGCGCCCTTGCTTGCACCCTTGATCGGTAGCTTTGTTCTCGCCTGGGGCGGCTGGCGCGCGACCTTCGGCGTACTGCTCGCGTGGGGCGTGGCCTGTCTGGCGGCGACCTGGGCGTGTCTGCCGGAGAGCTTGCCGCCCGAGCGTCGCGGTGGTTTAGGTTTCGGCCAGGCTTTTGCGGTCTATGGCCGTATGCTCGTCGATCCGGCCACGGTGGGGCTGCTGCTCGCGGGCGGCGGCTCCTTCGCGGCAATGTTCGCCTACATTACGGGCGGCCCCTTCTTCTTCATCGAGCTGAACCGGCTCGAACCTTTCCACTACAGCCTGATCTTCGGGCTCAATGCAGTCGGAATTTTCATCGCCAACTATGTAAACAGCCGCCTGGTGCACCGCCGGGGCGCGAAACGGATGGCGGCGGCAGGCTGTGCGATAGGGCTGGCGGCGGCGCTGCCGCTGCCTTTTTTGGTCGGTACCAGCCTGCTCGGTGTGGTCTGCGCCTTGTTCCTCGTCGTCAGCATCACCGGTTTGCTCGGCGCCAACTGCGTCGGCATGCTGATGCACGGCTATCCAAAAAACGCGGGCGCCGCTGCCGCCCACTTCGGCGCGGCGCAGTTCGGCCTCGGCATGTGCGCAAGCTGGATGGTCGGCCGCCTGCACGACGGCACTGGCCTGTCGATGGCCTGGACGATACTCGGCGCCGCGATGCTTGCCGCCGCAGGCCTTGCGCTGCACTGGTTTACAGCCGACGAGCGCTTTACGCGCCACTGAATCTGACGCGTTTTTGGGCCAAATTTCGAAGTATCCACAGAACCGGTGGACATCCCTGTGCGCAGCATGTGGAAAGACTGTGGAAACAGTTCCGGAATGCCGCAGATCATAAGGGAAGCGTGCGGAGCCTAAAAACAGAGCAATGTAGGGGGGAACATCAAAAGTTCGGCAGAGAAATGCCCTTACCATAAGCGCATAGACATGTTTTTGAAGCGGAAACAGCCGAATGAACAATTTGAATCGCAAAGACGATGTAACACCTACTTGGTTCGTCAGCGCCAGATTTGACCAAACGGACCATGTCAGACGCTTTCTCGCGCAGGGGGTGTGGGAAATCAAGAACCCGGCCGACAAGGAAGCCGAACTGATACGTTCGATGCAGCCCGGCGAGCGCATCGCGATCAAGGCAAGCTATGCGCGCCGGCGTGGTCTGGAGTTCGATAGCCATGGTCGCAGCGTGCCGGCGATGGGGATCAAGGCGCTCGGCACGATCCGCGCCAATCCGCAGGACGGCAAGCGCGTCCAGGTGCAATGGCAACCGGTCGACCCCGTGCGCGAGTGGTACTTCCATATCGACCGCGAAACCATCTGGCGCGTGCTGCCGGGCGACTGGATGGACGATGCGCTGCTGGCGTTTGCCTTCGAAGACAAGCCGCAGGAGCTGGAGCGCTTCCGTAATGCGCCATCGTGGCACGAGCGCTACGGGACTTTCGCTGCGGGGAAACAACGTTTCCAGTGGACGGATTTTTACGAAGCGGTGGCCGAGAGGCTGCTGGATCACGCGGAGGACAGAACGTTCCTCATCCAGGGCATTCACCAGATCGCGCATCACATCCCGGGCCTGAATTATCTCCAGGAAAGAACCTCGGACGGCAGCAGCGGTCCGCTTCAGGATATCTGTCCCTTCACCGCCATGGGGGCCTTCAATCGCTCGATGACGGACGCCACCCGCAAGATCGTTGCGGGCGAGCTGGCCAAGTTGCTGGGAGTGAGCGTCCCGGTTCCAACCTCGTTCGAAGGTATTCCGGTATTGAACAACCAGCGCTCCTGGTTCTTCGCCCATGTCGAAAAACGCGGAGCGGACGATATTAACGCCCTGTGGCGAGTGTTCGCGGCCGCGAATCAAATGGTGGGAAGCGAGGCGCCGGATACCGAAGCCTTCATCCAGGCCTTCGACCATGTCATCAACAGGGTCAGAGGCGTGGCCTGGAATTTGACGACCGGTCTTTACTGGGCGCATCCATGGGATTTTCTGATGCTCGACAGCCAATCCCGCCCCTACATCAACAAACGGCTGGGATTGAACGTTTCTCTGAGCGGTCAGCGGGGCCTCTCCGCGCACAGCTATCTGAAACTGCGCGACGATCTGCGGCAGCGTTTCGGCGACGAGGTTTATCCGATCCACAGTTTCCCGGAATTGTCGTTGGCCTCGTGGTTATACAAGAACCCGATCGAGGACTCCGTTGCACTGGCGATTGCCAGTACGGGCGCCGAAGCGAGGCATGCCATCGCGGACGAAACGCCGCTTGCGTATTCGGCCGACGACATCCTTAAGGACGGCTGTTTTCTGGCGCGGGACGAGATCGCGCTACTACTCGACAGGCTGCGCACGAAGAAAAACCTGGTGCTACAGGGGCCGCCCGGCACCGGCAAAACCTGGCTGGCCAAACGTCTGGCCTTTGCGCTGATGGGTCGCAAGGACGACAGCAAGGTTCGCGTGGTTCAGTTCCATCCGACGCTTTCCTACGAAGATTTCGTGCGCGGCTGGCGTCCGACGGGCGATGGCAGCATGGCACTGATAGATGGGGTGTTCATGGAGGCCGTCAAGGCGGCGGAAAGGGATCGGCACGCCAAGGTGGTGGTGGTCATCGAAGAGATCAACCGCGGCAATCCGGTACAGATTTTCGGCGAGCTGTTGACCTTGCTGGAGGCCGATAAACGCACGCCCAGCGAGGCATTGGAGCTGTGTCTTCCCAGCTCCGGCGGCAAGCGGCGTCCGCTTCACATCCCGGAAAATCTGTATGTAATCGGCACCATGAACATCGCCGACCACGCCCTTGCACGGGTCGACGTGGCACTGCGCCGGCGTTTCGCCTTCGTCGATCTTGAGCCGAAGCTGGGCGAGCCATGGCGCGATTGGGTCGTGGGAAAGTGCGGTGTCGACCCGATACTGGCAGCAGATGTCGAGTTGCGGATCAACACCTTGAACAAGCGGATCGCGGCGGATGTCCGTCTTGGCAAGCAGTTCCAGATCGGTCACAGCTATGTGACGCCGACGCATCCGCTACCTGCGGGCGAAACCAGGAAATGGTTCCGCGAGGTGGTCGAAACGGAGATTGGCCCGCTGCTCGAAGAATACTGGTGCGACACACCGGAGGAAGCGCGCGAGGCGAAAACGCGCCTGACTCGCGGCTGGTAAGACGAAGGCGCAGGCCATGCCTGCGCCTTCGTGGCAATGCAGAGCTTAGTTCTTCTTCACCTCGGCGAGCACCTTTTCGAGCTGTGGCGCCGGCAGCATGCCTTTCACGCGCGAACCGTCGGCGAGAAAAATTGTCGGCGTGCCGCTGATGCGCAGTTTCTGGCCGAGCGCCAGGTTCTGGTCGAGCGGCGTCTTGCAATTGGCCTCCTGCGGCAGCTGGCCTCCGGTCATCCAGTCGTCCCATGCCTTGCTACGATCCTTCGCGCACCAGATTGCCGTCGATTTTGTGGTCGAGTCGGGCGAGAGGATGGGGTAGAGGAAGGTATAGATCGTGACATCCTTCATCTGCTGTAACTCCTTGGCAAAGCGCTTGCAGAAACCGCAGTTCGGGTCCTCGAACGAAACGATCACGCGGCGGCCGTTGCCGTGCACAGTCTTGATTGCATCCTTGAGCGGCAGGCTCGCAAAGTCGATCTTGTCGAGCGAACGCTGACGCTCGGCGGTCAGGTTGACCTTGCGTTTCGGATCGATCAACTCGCCGTTGAGCATGTAGCTGCCCTTATCGTCGGTGTATACGATTTCTCCAGTTTGGAGCACAACTTCGTAAAGGCCCGTATACGGTGTTTTATTGATCGACTGGATGACATCCTGACCAACGAAATCCCTGACCGATTTACGGATATCGCTATCGTCGGCATGAGCAAAAAGCGGCAGGGCAGCAAATGCCGCGAACATCAGGAAACGCTTCATTGAAAACTCCAAAAAATTGAATCATCTGTGCTCGACCGTTTCGGAGGAAGCTGACGTCTTGATGTCAATTTCCTGGAAGCAATGAAACGGTTTATTTCATGCGATCGTCGCAGGCACTCGATTGAGTAAGCGTGCAATCTTTCGCGTACTCAACTGCTCATTCAGATCATGCTGAACCATATTACACTTTCATTATGACAAATAACTGCATAGATTTTTGTGCGGCACCCGGCCTAATTCAGGGTGTCGCATTTCATTCTAGAGCCCGTCATTGAAATCATAAACATTAACTATTTTTAAAATGTCATTTCTATTTTTGTATTTTGATCTCAGGTTTTTTTGTGACGCTTTTGCTTTGCCGCAGATCGTACGAATTTCTTTCTCTATTTTCAATTGCCGTTCTTTGGGTATTATTGAATCCCACTCTCCAGACAAATATTGACAATCGTCGGCTTCTTTTAAATATTTACTTATGTCTTCTGGCTGCGTTGCAGCAGCATAAGAGCGCCCTGACAGGAAAAGAAGATATGAGGTAATAATGAAAATTATTATCTTCATACTGCCGACTGTCCGTTGACCAGTGAGGTTTTTTTTCGAGCCGCCACTATATTTTATAACACCAAAACTCTTACCTATGGAGGCTCTGATTAACCGGCTGTAGAGAAAATCCGTACATTACAAATTAATTAGTTACGAGCACTTATTCTAAGAATTTTGGGGTTGATCAGAGGTTCCCTAGCTCCTTTGGTGAATATGCAAGAGGCTTCATATCAAACCAGCGGCGTAGCGCACCATCGCGCTTTTCGCCAATGGCAGACGCGAGGTCAAGGAAAGCCCTGCATTGCGCAACCCGGCCAGCAACGGGTTTTGCGGACGAAACAGTCGATTGAGCATGTGGGTCGCGCCCTGCATCAGGCGCACTTCTTCGGCGCGCGCGCGCGCGTAGCGACGCAGCAGGCCAAGCTCGCCGCAGTCGCGCCAGGCGGGCGCTTCGGTAAGTACATCGGCGAGAACTTTTGCATCTTGAAATCCCAGGTTGATACCGTGGCCCGACAGCGGATGGATTGCATGCGCGGCGTCGCCGATCAGGGCCAACCGTGGCGCCACCGTTTGCGGCACCTGCATGAGCCGCAGCGGGAAACCGGCGGCCGGTGTGATCGTCCGCAACGTGCCAAGCGTGCGCTTGCCGGCGTCGCATACGGTTTCGGCGAGCGCTGC
>JAVBKC010000023.1:0-4543 GCA_031554255.1 Niveibacterium sp. | reverse complement strand
AAGCAGCCAGGGGTAAGCCGCCCATCCGAGTACAAATAGGGCTGAAGCAGCAGACACCGCACCAATGACGGGGAAAATTCTCTCGACATTTCGACGATCCCTGCAATGCATCTTAGTAGTACAAAAACATATAAATCGTTTCGCGTAACATCCGCAATCGAAGCATATGCAGAAAGGGGAATTTCACGATTTATTGATTCAATCCGAGTTTCGGGGCGGTACGCAATGCACATCCATATGCGTACCGCACCTACGTACCGCTTTGTCAGGCTTCCTTGTTCTTCTGAATGTCATAGCCGGCGGTCACCGCACCGCCCGAGCCGCCCTGCTGGTTCTGCACGGAGTATTCGGACTTGACCTTGGCGAACGACAGGCCAACCCGTTCGCGCACCTTGACGTCGTCGTCGGCGTCGCCCGCCGGACTCACCAGGGTTACGAGCACGTCGGTCATGGTGATCTTCAGGTATTCGAGCGGATTGCCGCCCGCCTTGCGCACCGTCAGCTTGGCTTCGGGGATGTGCTTGCCGGTTACGCAATACTTGAAGAGGTTCGGCGTTGCACGGTCGACGTAGTGCTCGAATACCAGATCGCTGACGTGCGCCTTGCCGGCGCCACCGCCCGAGCCGGTGTGCATGGTCGACTCCTGGGCAATCGACCAACTCCAGTTCAGCACGTCGATTTCATTCGCGTGGGCGGCATCCTTGCTTTCGCCATCGATACCGTTGAGTTTGAGGAACATGTCTTGTGCCATGAAATTTTTCCTTAAAAGTTATGGTGTGACGGGGTGCGACAAAAAAAAACGAAATGGGTAATCAGGCGGCCTGCTTGACCGATGGCAGTTTTGCCACGAGTCGCAGGCTCACCGTCAGACCTTCGAGCTGGAAGTGCGGGCGCAGGAAGAACTTGGCGCTGTAGTAGCCAGGGTTGCCGTCGATGTCTTCCACTACGACTTCGGCGGCGGCCAGCGGCCGGCGCGCCTTGGTCTCCTGCGAGGAGTTGGTCGGGTCGGCATCGACGTAGTTCATGATCCATTCGTTGAGCCAGCGCTGCATGTCTTCGCGCTCCTTGAACGAACCGATCTTGTCGCGCACGATGCACTTCAGGTAGTGCGCAAAGCGACTGCTGGCGAACAGATAGGGCAGCCGAGCCGAGAGATTGGCGTTGGCTGTCGCGTCCGGGTCCATGTATTCCTGCGGCTTTTGCAGCGATTGCGCACCGATGAAGGTTGCATGGTCGGTGTTCTTGCGGTGCACCAGCGGGATGAAGCCGGCCTTGGCCAGTTCCGCTTCGCGACGGTCGGAAATGGCGATTTCGGTCGGACACTTCATGTCGAAGCCACCGTCATCGGTCGGGAAGGTGTGCGCCGGCAGGTCTTCGACCGTGCCGCCCGATTCCACGCCGCGAATCATGGTGCACCAGCCGAAGTATTTAAACGAGCGGTTGATGTTGACCGCCATCGCATAGGCTGCATTGGCCCAGGTGTATTTCTGATGGTTGGCGCCGTCGGTCTGTTCTTCGAAGTCGAATTCGTCGACCGGGTTGGTCTTGGCGCCATAGGGCAGGCGCGCCAGAAAACGCGGCATGGCCAGGCCAACGTAACGGGCATCCTCGGTGCCGCGCAGGCTGTTCCAGGCGGCGTGGTCGAGGTTGGAGGTGATCTTGGTCAGGTCGCGGGGATTGGCCAGTTCCTGCCAGGATTCCATTTGCAGTACCGAAGGCGCGGCGCCTGCAATGAAGGGTGCGTGCGCGGAAGCAGCGATCTTGGCCATTGCGCCGAGCAATTCCACGTCCGGCGGGGTGTGGTCGAAGTAGTAGTCGGCCACCAGCGCGCCGTAGGGCTCGCCGCCGAGCTGACCGTACTCTTCTTCGTACAGGCGCTTGAACAGCGGGCTCTGGTCCCAGGCAATCCCCTTGTAGCGGCGCATGGTACGACGCAGCTCGGCCTTGGAGATGTCCATGAAACGGATCTTGAGCTTCTCATCGGTTTCGGTGTTGAACACCAAGTGATTCAGGCCGCGCCATGCCGATTCGACTCGCTGAAAATCCTCGTGATGCATGATCAGGTTGATCTGCTCGGAGAGCTTGCGGTCGATCTCGGCGATGATGGCTTCGATGCTTGAGTAAGCGTCGTCGCTGACGGTGGCGGTGTTGATGAGTGCCTGCTCGGCGAGGGTGCGTACCGCCGATTCGACGGCTTCGCGCTGTTCGTTGCCTGCGGGCTTGAATTCCCGGTCCAGCAAACTGCTGAAGGCATCCGCGTCGACCTGTTTTGTAGCTGTTGCCGCGGTGGGTGCATCGATGTTCTTATTCGTTGCCATGTGCGTGACTTCCTTGTCTCGATCAGATGGGAACGGGCGCTCAGACCCGCCCGGTTTCGACAGAAGGTTCGGTCACCTTGGGTTTGGGGTTGGCGACCAGGGACTTGAGCAGGGTTTTATCCTGCAGGAGCTTGCGTACCAAGTCTTCGGCTCCCGATTTGCCGTCCATGTAGGTCTGCAGGTTGGCCAGCTGGATGCGCGCATCGAGCAGCTGCGATAGCGCGTCGACCTTGCGCGCTACGGCCGCAGGCGAAAAGTCGTCCATGCCTTCGAACGTGAGATCGACCATGACGTAGCCTTCGCCTGTGAGCGTGTTGGGCACCGAGAAGGCCACGCGCGGCTTGATTGCCTTCATGCGTTCATCGAAGTTGTCAACATCGATTTCCAGAAATTTGCGGTCCGCTACTTGCGGCAGTTCCTGGGTCGGCTTGCCCGAGAGGTCGGCGAGCACGCCCATGACAAAAGGCAGCTCAATCTTTTTCTCGGAGCCATAAATTTCCACGTCGTACTCGATCTGTACGCGTGGCGCCCGGTTGCGGGCGATGAACTTCTGCCCGCTTTTGCTGAACGTGTTGGACATCGACTACTGACTCCTTCTTGTTGGTATGAGGAGAAATAAAGAAACAGACGAAAGGAATTAAAACTCACTGCGTGCGATAGACGAGTCCTCCTGCTTCCGTGGTTGACGCATCGGCCGCCCCGCTGTTGGCGACATCGACGGTGACCGTACGCACACTTTCCTGCTGCTGCATCGTGCGTAGCCAGATATCGGCTAGCGGCGGCAGCATGTACTGCTCGATGAAACCTGCCAGCAGACGCGCCCCGGTTTCGTGCGTACCGCAGCGCTGGACGATGTGAGACGCCACCGAGTCGCCACAGATCATTGCGATGCCATGCTGCGCTTGTACTCGCTCGGCCACACGATGCAACTGCAGCTTCACAATGTCGCCAAGCACCGCCTCGCCTAGCGGCAGGTAGGGCACGATCGACAAACGTCCAAGGAAAGCCGCCGGGAATACCTTGCGCAGTTCGGGCAGCAATGCCTCGCGCAGTGCTTGCGGTTGCGGCAGTAGGTCGGGGTCGTCACACAGCCGGGCGATCAGGTCCGAACCGACGTTGCTGGTCAGCAGGATCAGGGTGTTCTTGAAATCGATGACGCGACCTTCGCCGTCTTCCATCCAGCCCTTATCGAAGACTTGGTAGAAGATTTCGTGGACGTCGGGGTGTGCCTTCTCGACCTCGTCGAGCAATATCACGCTATAGGGCCGGCGGCGCACCGCTTCGGTAAGCACACCGCCTTCGCCGTAGCCCACATAGCCTGGCGGCGCGCCTTTGAGCGTGGAGACGGTGTGGGCCTCCTGGAATTCGCTCATGTTGATGGTGATGAGATTCTGTTCGCCGCCGTACATTGCTTCCGCGAGCGCGAGCGCGGTCTCGGTCTTGCCCACGCCTGAGGGGCCGACGAGCAGAAAAGTGCCAACCGGCTTGCCTGGATCGGTCAACCGCGCGCGTGCGGTCTTGACCCGCTGGGCCACCACCGACAGCGCGGGAGTCTGACCGATCACGCGACGCTCCAACTGGGCTTGAAGGCCCACGATCGCAGCGACCTCGTTCTGCACCATCCGTCCGGCGGGAATGCCGGTCCAGTCGGCAATGATTGCAGCGACCACGGTTTCGTCGACCTGCGGATGGATCAGCGGCGTGTCTTTCTGGAGCACGCTCAACTCGGTTTCCAGCGCACCCAGCTCCGCAGCCCGGGCACCGTCATCGTCGTCCTGCCCGCTGTGTTCGGCGCGGCACTCCTGAATCTGACGCACCAAGGCAAGTTCGTCCTGCCAGCGGGCTTCCTGCTGCACCACGTTGGCGCGCGCCATTTCCAGTTGCGCGCGCGCGGCGGCCTCGCGCTGGATGCGCGCCTCGCGGCCTTGAACGATGATGTGCTCTTGCGCCAGCAGGCCGAGTTCCGCCTCCAGCGCCGCGATGCGCTGGCGCAGATATTCGATGGCGGCCGGCGGTGTGTGCAGCAGTATGGCCACGCGGGCGCAGGCGGTGTCGAGTAGGCTGATGGCTTTGTCCGGCAACTGTCGCGCCGGAATGTCGCGATGCGATAGCATCACCGCGGCGCGTACCGCCTCGTCGAGCACGGTCACGCCATGGTGCTTGACGAACGCCGGCACCAACCCGCGCACCATCTCGATCGCTGCGGCTTCCTCCGGTTCGAGTCC
>JAVBKC010000115.1:0-4648 GCA_031554255.1 Niveibacterium sp. | reverse complement strand
GAACACGCGCTCAAAGGTGTCAGGTGAGGCAATGCCATACTTGAGGCTCAGGAAACGGCGCAGCCACGTCAGTTTGGCCCTTGCCCACTGGCTGATGGCCTCGAAGTCGTCCGCGCCACTGAGCACTGCGCACACCGCAACGGTCAGCATCTCGCTCAGGCGGTGTCGTGTCTGCTGGGCGTTGCGCCAGTCATCGAGCCCTTCGAAAACCTCCACCATGTCCATCAGCTTGCCCGCTTCCATCGCGCACCCAAATAGGCACGAAGCTACACAAAATAGTGGCGCGTGAACAGCGCTATCGCAAGTGATTGAGGGGCAACAACATTTACACCGCGTCTATGTCAAGTGCGTAGCTGCGGGAGCCCTGGGTATAGGGCGCTGCGCGCGCCTTTCGGCCATCCGTAAATCGGCGGCCTAGTCTCAAGAACCAAGCCCGACCCTTCAATGACTAAGCCCGCCCTAGCGCGGGCTTTTTTTCGCCTGCCCAAAAGCCAAACCGAGTTTTTCGCCTTAAAACTAGTTTTACTATTGCATAAAATAAATAGTATTGCTAGTATGCGCTCATCGCATCCCACTCGGAGAGAGCAGATGAGCCAGACCTTCAACCTCCACAGCAACCCGGCCCGAACCCTCGGCCCTGGTGACTTGTGGATCGACCCGGCCTACTTCGCCGACGATGACAGCGAGACGGCAGAGTGCCGCGCCGAAGGTTGCGAGTTTGACGGGCACAAGCTCGACGAGCTGCTCGGTGACGCGGCGTGCCTGCACGCGGATGCGTTTCGCCCCGCGCTGGTGCAACTCATGGCGGGCAACGCCGAGCCGCTGCGCACGCTGCTGCGCCAGCGCGCGCTGATCGAAGCGCAACGCGAGATCGACGATGAAATCGACGCCGCGCGTCGCGAACTCGACAACTGGAAGGACGCGGCATGAACGCACCCGCCGTAGCGTCATCGGGTCACGTGAAGGTTTTGCGCAAATGCCACGTGACGATCACCACCAGACACGGCCCGACAACCTACGTCGGTTTATTTCAGAGCACCTGCGACGCGGTGCTCGACGCCATCGATCGCATGGGCCTCGTGCCCTGCAAAGTCCGTGTGGAGGCGCTGCTATGAAGCGATTTCTCGCCCATTTTTTCTACTATCTGCGGCGCGGCTACGGTCTGCGCAAGTCGTGGGAATTCGCCAAGGTGACGCTGTGAGCGCCCCGCTTCCCGTCGGGGCGCTTAACCGCCAGAAATATCTGGGCGGCTCTGACGTAGCCGCGATTCTCGGTATTTCACCCTGGCGTACGCCCCTGGATGTGTATCTCGACAAAATTCAGCCGCGCGCCGACGAAACCGATCCGCAGCGCCTGCGGGTGCTCAATCGCGGCAAGCGCATGGAGCCGTATGTCATAGATCTGCTGGCCGAGGAAACGGGCCTGACGATCGTTCGGCGCGGCGAGCGCTACGTCGATCCTGAGCTGTCATTCGTTGCGGCCGAGATTGATGCCGAGGCGGACAGCGGCGAAAACATCGAGATAAAAACCACGTCCCCTTTCAAAGCAAAGGAGTGGGGCGAGCAGCAGACCGATGAAATCCCCTTGCATTACGCCGCGCAGGCGATGCATGGCTTGATGGTCACGGATCGCCAAGTGTGCGTATTTGGGGTGCTGATCGGTGGTGACGATTTTCGGATCTACAAGATCGAGCGTGATGACGCAACCATTGCCGCGATCCGCGCAAAGGAAATCGAATTCTGGTCGCGCATTCAGTCGCGCACTCCGCCCGAGCCATCCAACGTTTCGGATGTGATCCGGCTCTACGGCACGCAGGACAGCGGGCTTGCCGTCGAGGCATCCGAAGCCTTGCAGATCGAGGTTGTTGCGCTGCGCTCGCTGCGCGAGGAAAGCGAGCGCATCGAGCAAGCGAGCGCGCTACATGAAGAGCGCATCAAGTTGCACATGGGCGACGCGGCAATCCTGCTGGTAAACGGCCGGCCGGCAGTGACATGGAAACACCAAAGCAGCCGGCGCTTTGATTCGTCCGCATTCAAAGCCGCACAGCCTCAATTGCATGCGCAATTCATCAAGACAGTCGAATCGCGCGTATTCCGCGTGAAGTAATGGAGAACGAAAAATGAGTGCTACTGACGCCCTGCGCGCCGCCGCAACTGGCGAAACAAAGAACCCCGTTGCGCAATTTCGCGACTTTCTCGAAAAGCAGAAAGCACAGCTCGTTGCCGCGCTGCCGCGCCACATCAGCCCCGACCGCATGATTCGGCTCGCCTGCACCGAGCTTGCCAAAAACCCGTTGCTGCAAAAATGCACGCCAGTATCGGTATTCGGTTCGATCATCCAGTCCTCCCAGCTCGGCCTGGAAATCGGCGTGCTCGGCCAAGCATATCTGGTCCCCTATCGTAACAACAAGAACAACACCTACGAAGCGCAATTCATTCCCGGCTACAAAGGGCTGATCGCGCTGGCGCGGCGCTCAGGCGAGGTTACGAGCATCGAGACGAACATCGTTTATGAGCGCGACACGTTCGATCTGTCGCTCGGTCTCGACACGCACCTCAAACATGTTCCGTTCCTAGACGGCGAGCGCGGCGTACCGCGCCTGGTATATGGCGTCGCCAAGTTCCGCGATGGCGGTCACCACTTCGAGTGGATGACGATCAGCGAAGTCAACAAAATCCGCGCGCGCTCGAAGTCGCGCGACAACGGACCGTGGGTTACGGACTACGAGCAAATGGTCCGCAAGTCGCTGATTCGCCGAATGGCCAATTACCTACCCATGTCGATCGAATTGCAGAACGCCCTGCAGATCGACGACGCCGTCGCAGACGGCAAGCATGCGACGCTCGATGGCGATTTCGTTGTCATCACTGACACGAGTGGCGATGACACGAAGAATGGTGCACAGCATCAGATCGAGCAAAAGCAGCCGACCGTCGAAATCCCGCCCGCCCCTACGGCGCGCGAAACCGAACCCGCTACCCGCAGGGCTTCACCAACACAGGACGCCCGTCCGGCGCAGCAGCAAGCCACCGAGCACCCCGGCACAAGCGAAGAGAGCGTGGGCGCCTCGCTCGAACGCGCACAAGCGCTTGATGTGCTCGACGTAGCAGCTGACCTGATCTCTGCTGTCGAAGACCCAGAAGCGCAGGAGCGCCTGATTGCGCTCTATCGCCAGTGTCGCCAAGCGCTTGGCGAGCCCGCGCGTGGCAAGCGTCGCGAGCGTGCCGCGACAAGTCTGGAGTGAGCCGTGAGCGAGCGTATTCAAGACCTCTACGACACAGCCGGCTTCGAGGAGCTGCTTGAGAGCGCTCGCATGAACGCCGCGAACGACTGGGAAGAATCCTTCGTTGCAGACATGACGGATCGCTACGTGCAGTACGGGCGCCGGATGCTCATCAGCGACGCCCAGCAAGCCCACATCGAACGCATTGCAAACGACGAATAAGCGAAAGGACAACAGCATGAACGCACCGCAAGACTTCCGCAGCATGACCGCCGACACCCTCGGCCGCGATCTCCTCCAGGCACTCGTCGCTGAGATTCAGCTGCTGCCCGATCCGTGGAAGAAGCTATCAAAGGCCAAGCAGGACGACGTTATCGACCGCCTGCGCGCGCGCGTCGAGACGAACGTCAAGATGGCCGTGCATCTACTCGCCGCGCAGGGTCGCACCGTTGTCGCCGGCGACCTCGACCAGATCACGATCAAGGGTGGCGTCAAGGCTGTGGTGAAGATCGGCAGCCGCGCCGAGAGCCTGCACGAGCTGTACGACTCTGCCGGGCAGGCGGTGTTGATCGTCGTGGCGAACGCAGCCGACCACACCGGAGGCATGGACGAGGTGCGCGGCGAAGCCGATCAGCGCGCGATGAACCTGGGCCACGAGTATCACGACAACGATGGCGGCGGCATGGACGAGGCCGATGACAACATCGTTGATGCTGAGTTTTTCCTGCCGGCGCCGGGCGACACCGCGCCGACTACGCAAGCCCTGGAAGAGGCTTTCGACGCCGGCTACCGGGCCGCCAGCGAAGACAAACCGCAAGCCGACTGCCCGGTTATGAAGGGAGCATTGTGTATCGAGTGGCTCAAAGGTTGGAAAGGCTGGCACGAAGATAACGACAGCAATTGGTGGCAACAACACGGCGACAACGACGATTTTGGCGGAGAGGCAGCATGAAGCTCACCGGCCTAAACGTGCAGAACTTCCTCGGTGTTCGCGCCGCAGAAGTGCGCCTGACGACGCCAGTCACCCTGTTCGCAGGGAAAAACGGCGCGGGCAAGTCCAGCCTGCAAGAAGCCATTCGCATGGCGCTCACCGGCGAAGCGGTGCGCGTCGGCCTAAAAAAGGACTACGGCCAACTGCTCACCGAGGGCGCTGAATCCGGCTTCGCCGAAGTCCAGATCGACGGCACGACCCGCGCCTTGGTCACGCTGCCGTCCGGCAGGACCGCGCCGCTGACCGAGTACGTGCCGCCGACGGCACTGCCCTACGTGCTGGACGCCCAGCGCTTCGCAAAGCTCGATGCGAATGCGCACCGCGCCTTTCTCTTTGGCCTCATGGGGCTGTCGGTCGGCGGCAACGAGGTCAAGAAACGCCTGCAGGCCAAGGGCTGTGCTGAACAGAAAATCGAGGCCATCCTGCCGCTGCTG
>JAVBKC010000034.1:0-11234 GCA_031554255.1 Niveibacterium sp. | reverse complement strand
GGCCGGGGCGTTCGCCGTGTCGCCGGCAAGGCTTGCGTGCAGCCCTTCGTCGAGCATCAGCAAGAGATGCGCGCCATCAGGCAGGCGGCGGTGGATTTCTTCGCGAAAGGCCGCGCTGGCCGAAGGCAGGAAGGGGTCGCGGTCGGCGTGGCCGGTGATCGTCAGAACAGGGGCGCGGATACCGGCCAGGCGCGGGCCGAGTGCGTCGACGGGAAGATCCAGGCTGGGGCTCAGGGCGATGACGGCGCTCGGTTGGTCGCCCGCGATCGTGCTGTCGGCCAGGCGCAGGGCGACCGCCGCGCCCCAGGCGAAGCCGGCGACGGCCCAGCGCCGGGTGTCCAGGTGGGCATAGGCCACATCGCCGTTCGCGGCACGCTGCCGTAGTTCGGCAAGCGCCGCGCGCGCCTGTGCGGTTTCTGCGTCGAATTGCTTGGCATTGGCATGTTGGCGCGCGAGCGCGTCGAAGTCGCCGCTGCGCGCATCCGCGCTGCCAAGCAGGCTGGGTCCGAAGCCACGGGGTTGGATGGCGAGCACCGCATAGCCCGCTTCGAGCATGGCCAGACGCCAGCGTGCGCCGCTTTCGATGCTGTCGCCGATGCCCGGTATATAAAGCACGAGCGGGAATGGGCCGCTTTCCTTGGGCACAGAGAAGGCGATGTCGTACTCGCCCTGTGGCGAAGGCCAGCGTTCGGTGAGCGTATCGCCAGGCGTATAGTGCGCGGCGCGGTAGCCCAGCGCGTTGGCGCGGGAGTCGGCAGGCGGGTGGCGGTCGGGGCGGTTTTGCTGTGGGCCGCCGCAGGCGGCAAGCGCGATGGCGAGCAGGACGATGGCAAGGCGAATGCCATGCGGCGACGCATTCGTGCAGTTCGCGTGCCGGGCCCGGAGCGTGGCGCTGTCATGCCTGTTCCGCATTGCATGCTCCAGGGGTATCGTGAAGGACACTGCCGAGTCTCGGCGTTCCGGGGGTAAAAAGCGGTTTGCTCACGGTAAAGGCAGGTAAAGCGTAGTAATAATGTTTTTCGGCACATGTGGCGGACACCGCGCCGTTTAGAATTGGCCACTGCAAGATACTTGGATTGGTGCGTTTTTCATGAATGCCGTGTTACTCGTGGACGATGACGTCGAACTCTGTACGCTCCAGGCTGCCTACCTGAACGGAGAGGGTTTTATCGTGACCCTGGTCCATGACGGAGAAACCGGAGTGGCCGAGGCGCTTTCGGGCGAGCACGACATCGTCGTGCTCGACGTGATGATGCCGCGCATGAATGGCATCGAGGCGTTGCGCCTTATCCGGCGCGAGAGCCTGATCCCGGTGCTGATGCTGACCGCACGCGGCGACGATATCGATCGCGTGGTCGGGCTGGAACTTGGCGCCGACGACTACGTGGCCAAGCCCTGTACGCCGCGCGAACTGGTGGCCCGGATTCGCGCGATCCTGCGCCGCACGACGCAGACCACCGAACAGGCCAGCGGCACGCCGCCGCTGGTTTCCGTCGGCGATCTGCGCTTGCGGCCGACCCAGCGGACCGCCGAATGGCAGGGCCGCATGCTCGAACTCACGAGTACCGAATTTAGCCTGCTCGAAACGCTCGCGCGCGCGGCAGGCCGGGTTGTCGGCAAACAGGATCTTTCGCATGCCGCGCTCGGGCGCGAGCTTGCGCGTTACGACCGCAGCATCGATGTCCACGTGAGCAACCTGCGCCAGAAGCTCGGCAGCCTGAGCGATGGTCGCTCGCCGATTCAAACTGTGCGCGGTATGGGCTATTTATTCGTGCGCGAATAACGTGGGACGTCTCTTCTGGCGCATCCTGCTCGTTTTCTGGGGGGTGCTCCTGATCCTCGGACTCGGGATCGGTTACGGCGTCCATCTGTATTTCACGAGCCGCTATAAACCGGACGGCATTATCGCGACAGGGCCGCATGCCGAGGTGCTGGTGCGCATGACGGGCGGGCTCGTCAGCGGTGGCGGCATCGATGCGGCCATCCCCACATTAAAGCAGTGGCAGCGGGAGCAGGGTTCGGTGCCGCTCGTCGTCGATGCACAAGGCGTCGATCTCCTGGGACGGCCGGTCGAGCCGACAGTGCTCGCCGAGGCGCGGCAACTGGCCGGGCAGGTCGGCGAGCGCAGAGCGCATTGGGCGCATTCGCCCGATGGTCGGCACTGGCTTGTCTATACGCCGTTGCCGCGAGAGTCGGCGGGCGACGATACCGCAGACGGGGTAGGCGGCGAATCCGGTCGCAGACTGTCATGGGAAATGCGCGTTTCGCGCTTCGAGCTGCTCTCACCTCTGGTCGCAATGCTGCCGGCGATCATTACCAGCCTGGCGGTCAGCGCCTGGCTCGCGCGCAGTCTGTCGCGGCGGGTACGCACGCTACGCGAAGGTTTCGACGCGGTTGCGGGCGGCGACTTCGCAACCCGGCTGGCCTCGCGCATGGAAGGGCGTGACGAGATCGCGGAACTCGGGCGCGACTTCGACCGCATGGCCGAGCGGCTGGAAAATCTTGTCGGGGCGCAGCGGCGTCTGCTCTACGATGTTTCGCACGAATTGCGCTCGCCGCTGGCGCGCCTGCAGGTGGCCGTAGGCCTTGCCCGCCAGCAACCTGCGCGCGCGGTCGAGGTGCTTGCGCGGATCGAACGCGAATCCGAGCGGCTCGACGGCCTCGTCGGCGAGCTGCTGACGCTGTCGCGACTCGAATCGGGTAGCGACGTGCAATGCGACGATCATGTCGATCTCGTCGAACTGCTGCGCATGGTGACCGATGACGCGCGTTTCGAATCGGAGCCTGCCGGCGTCGCGGTGCGGTTTTTCGGCGATATCGAGCAAGAGTTGGTTATGCGCGCCCACGGCGAGCTTTTGCACCGCGCGTTCGATAACGTGGTGCGCAACGCGGTGCGCTATAGCCCGCGCGACAGCACCGTGGCGGTGCAGCTCATACGGACGGAATTGGTTGTCGAGGTCAGTGTGACCGATAGCGGGTCGGGGGTGTCGCAATCCTTGCTCGACTCGGTTTTCGAGACCTTCGTGCGGGGTTCCGAAAGCGAGGGCTACGGGCTCGGGCTCGCGATCACGCGGCGTTCGGTCGAAGCGCACGGCGGACGCATCGTTGCCGCCAATCGGCCGGGTGGCGGGCTGGAAATTCTCATTGTGTTGCCGATCTGAAATAAGCCATCAGGCGGCGCACACGGAACCCGCCATCTCGTCGTCTGTCCACCGTTGGGTGGCTGTCGAAGTGTCCCCAGTCCTTCAGGTACGTGCGAACGGAAGCCATGAAAATAGTATCCTGGAATATCCAGTGGGGACGCGGAGCGGACGGGCGCGTCGCGTTGAAGCGCACGGCCGATCTGTTGCGTAGCCTCGATGCCGACGTAATCTGTCTGCAGGAAGTCGCAATAAACATGCAGGGGCTTGCCGGCGCGCAAGCCGAGGATGGCGTCGCTATTTTGCGTGCGATGCTGCCCGGATACGAAGCGGCCTATGCGGCGGCTGTCGATATCCCCGATGACCACGGCGGGCGCATGTGCTTTGGCAATCTGACACTTGTGCGGCCGCCGCTCGGGCAGGTTTGGCGGCATCTCTTGCCGTGGCCTGCCGACACGGCTTTCCCGGCGATGCAGCGCGCCTGCCTCGAAGTCGTGGTTGCCGCGCCCACGCGTACGATCCGCATCCTGAATACGCATCTCGAATATTACTCGGAACGCGTGCGGCTGGCCCAGGCCAAGCGGCTCGTCGCGCTCGGTGGGGAAGCCGAGGCGCTGGCTGTCGAACCGCCGGCCGTCAAGCGCGGCAGCAGCCCGGCCTTCGCGCCGCGCCCACGTCCCTCTGCCGCCGTGTTGTGCGGCGACATGAACTGCGAGCCGGGCAGCATTGCCTACCACGCTGTGCTGCAAGGCGGCCTTTGGTACGACACCTGGCCGTTGGTGCACGATGGCGTCAGTCATTCGCCGACGGTTGGTCTGCATGAGGCCGAATGGCCCGATCGCGCGTATTGCTGCGACTACTTTTTCGTTAGTGCGGCAGCGCGCGCATCGGTGCGGCAGGTCCGCGTCGTCGAAGACACCGCTGCGTCCGATCACCAGCCTATCGTGCTGGAACTAGGCTCCTAGCGCGCGGCCTCGTGGCCGACGAGCGCGCGGTAGGCATGCCAGGTGGCGTGACCGATCATCGGCATGAAGAAGACCAGTCCGATGTGTAGCGTCAGGAAGCCGGCGATCGTCAGAAAGGCGATCAGGAAGGCCCAGAGCAGCATGGCAGCAGGGTTGCGCGCGAGTACGGCAATGCTCGTGAGCATCGCGGTGATCGCATCCTGGCCGCGGTCCAGCATCAGCGGGATGGAGACGACCGAAAGCGCGAAGACCAATGTAGCGAAGAGCGCGCCGACACAGGTGTAGACCGCGAGGAATTCGAGGTTGTCGAGTCTGAGTATCTGATTGAGGAAGCCCGAGAGATTGGGTAACTCGCTCGTATAGAACAGCGCAAAAATGACCAGCGAGGCGCGCGCCCAGACGAGAAATACGACGGCAAGCACGAGTGCGAAGATCGCGATGTTCGCGATATTGCGCCGCCATACCGTCAGCGAGGCAGCAAATTGGCAGTCTTCGCCGCGTTCGCGGCGGCGCGAGAGTTCGTACAGGCCCATCGCGAGGAAGGGGCCGAGCAGGAGGAAGCCGGAAGTCAGCGCGGAAGTGAGCTGATAGGCGTGCTCGAAGACCATCGTGACCGCAAGCCCCATGCCCGCGAAGCAGAAACCGTAGAACAGGCTGGCCGCCGGGCAGGCTCGCATGTCCTGGGCGCCGCGACCAAGCCAGACGATGGCCGCCGTGACGCCAACTTCGCGGATCGGGGGAATAATGCTTCGTGTGTCGTCGATGCCGGGATCGTTTTGCTGCTCTGTCATGTCTTCTCCTTATCTTTCTTGGTTTTTGGATGCCTTCGCACATTGCAGCAGACGGGGTGCGGGAATGGCGGCAGGGAAGAATCTCATGCTGGGATTCCCGAGCACGCGCGCGAGTTCCGAATTTACCGACGCGGCGCGGGTATCTATGCCGAATTTATCCGCCGATAATGAAATTTGCCACGCAGAGAAGGAAGGGCGTTGAATTGGGGGCCAAGTCCCCATTTGGGTTTTGTTCGGCGGGGACTTCCCGCGCGCTTCGGATACAGGAGGCGGTCATGCGAATCATGTTCAACAACCCGTATCTGTACGTTGTGGCATATCCAGCACAAAACGGAATCGAGGTCATCGACAAGCGCAGCGGTCGCGGCGTCTTCATGCGCGACGAAACCGCCGCGCGCTTTACCCGCGAGCTGTCCGATGCGATCGAGGCGGCCACCGACAAGGATGACGACCTGGGCGATTTCATCGATCATTTCGACGCCTTGATGACGCATCCGGCGATTTATCACTGAAGGGCGCGGAACGCTTGGTACCATTCGCGGTTCTTCGCAGGATGGGTCGGTATGAACAAGGCATTCGTCAAGGAATCGGACGAGGAGGGCGACGAGGAAGCGCAGGCCACGGGCCTGCAGCTTCCGGCCGGCACGCGTAACTACATGACGCGACGCGGTTTTCTTGCGCTCAAGGCGGAACTGGACCAGTTGCTGCGCGTGGAGCGTCCCGAGATGGTCAAGGTTGTCGCCTGGGCCGCCTCGAACGGCGACCGCTCGGAGAACGCCGATTATCTGTATGGCAAGAAACGCCTGCGCGAGATGGACCGGCGCATCCGTTTTCTGATCAAACGCCTGGAGAGTGCTTCTGTCGTCGATCCGGCCGAGCAGGAAAATGCGGCGCAGGTTTTCTTCGGCGCTACGGTCACGATTGCCGACGTCGCAAACGGCGAAACGCAGACCTTTCAGATCGTCGGGGTCGACGAAGCCGATGCGAGTCGTGGCCGCGTTTCATGGATTGCGCCGATCGCGCGCGCGCTGCTCAAGGCGCGCGAGGGCGACTGCGTACGCTTTCTGAGTCCGGCGGGCTGGCGCGAAATCGAGGTCGAGACGATTCGTTACGAATAACGCCGCGGCGGTTTAGCGTGGCAGCGTGAACGACACGCAGGTGCCTTGATCCGGCGTCGACTCCACCCACATCCTGCCGCCGTGGCGTTCGATGATCCGGCGCGCTGAAGCCAGGCCGATCCCGGTTCCGGCGTAACCCTGGCCCTTGTGCAGTTGCTGGAAGGGCTGGAAGAGCTGGGCGGCATGATTCATGTCAAAACCGATACCGTTGTCGTGCACCCGGAACACGCTGTGATCGCCGACATCCTGTGCGCTGATTCCGATTTCGGCGGGATCGCGTTCGCGCGTGAATTTCCAGGCGTTGTCGATCAGGTTGCCGAGCACGTCGCGCAGCAGCGCGTCATCTGCGAGCGCCCGCATACCCGGCTGGATGCAGGCGTCCAGCCGGCGCTCAGTGCTGGTGCGGCGCAGATCCTCCAGCGTGTCGTACGCGATAGCCGAGATGTCGAGTTCGGCTAGATCCAGCGGCTGGCGGGCCATCTGGGCGAGCTTGAGCAGGGCGTCGATGAGTTCGCCCATGCGTACGCTCGCGCGCGCGATGCGGTCGAGATAATCCTTACCCGTCGCATCGAGTTGCGCGCCGTAGTCCTCCAGCACGGCACGCGAAAAACCGTTGATCGCGCGCAGCGGCGCGCGTAGATCGTGCGATACCGAATAACTGAAGGCGAGCAGTTCCTTGTTCGAGGTTTCCAGATCCAGCGTGCGCTGCTGTACGCGCTGTTCCAGCGTTTCGGTCAGCCGGTGCAGGATCTGGCGCGCTTTTTCGCGGCGGCGGATGTCTTCGAACGCGAGCCATGCGAGCGCGCCGAGCAGTATGGCGAACAGCACTGCGCCGGAGACAATCCGTTCGGCGTTGGCACGGTAGGTGCCGAGTGCTGCGTCCAGCGGCCGGCTGACGTAGATGGTAAGTGGATACTCCGAAAGCGTGCGGGTGGCGACGATAGCGGGTGGCTCGCCGAGCCCGCCTGCCGGGTTCGTGATACGGGTTTCGTGCGGCGTCCGCGAATAGGCGCCACCGATGCGCGATCCCGTGGCCGGGTAGCGCATCAAAAGGACGCCGCGATTGTCCGTGACGCTGATCGTATCGAAGGGATTGAGGCGGATTTCGCGGAAAAGCGGGTCGAAATAGCTCGCGCGGATCAGCGCACGCACTTGTCCTGTGACGCGCGCATCGGTGGAGAGGATGGGCTGCCCCACCGGAATTGCCCACTCGTGCGTCATGCCGGGCCGTATTGGCGCACCGAAGGCGAGGCCGTGGCCGTTCGGCAGGTCTTGGCTGACCGAGAAATCGACGACCTGGGGCATCTTGAGCAGCCAGGAGCGCGTGAGTGCATCGATTGCGCCGCGACTGGCCGTTTTTGCCGCCACGCGCTGGGTCACGCTCTGGGCGATTATGTCGAGTACGGTCTCGATCTGGCCGAAAGTCTGTTCGAAGTTTGCGTCGAGCGCGCGCGCGGTACTCGCAAGCTCGGTTTCAGCTCGGCGTAACTCGTGCTGGTGGTCCTGGGAAATCAGCGCCGCCGTCGTGCCGCCGATCAGGCTCAACAGGATCAGATAGGTGATTGCGATTGCCAGCGCAACAGGTTTGAGACTGAGCGGCCTGTGATCCGGCCGCGCTCCGGGGTCCGTTTCGAGGAGGGCTGCGCGTAGGAATTCAGGCACGCTTGAAAAAAACGAGGTTCGCACTCATATGACGTATGTTAATCGAGACACAGGAGATGTTCATGAGCGAGACCCGGACGCCCGACCCCAAGAATGCGCAAACGCTGAGTTTTCAGGCCGAGGTGAAGCAACTGCTGCACCTGATGATCCATTCCTTGTATTCGAATCGCGAGATTTTCCTGCGGGAACTGATCTCGAACGCTTCGGATGCCTGCGACAAGCTTCGTTTCGAAGCCCTGGACAAGCCCGAACTACTCGAAGGGGGCGGGGAACTTGGCATTCGCATCGATTTCGACAAGGCGGCCCGCACGCTGACCATTGTCGATAGCGGTATCGGCATGAGCCGCGATGAAGTCATCACGCACCTGGGGACGATCGCCAAGTCGGGCACCAAGGAGTTTTTCTCCCGCCTGACCGGCGACCAGCAGAAGGACGCGCATCTGATCGGCCAGTTCGGCGTCGGCTTTTACTCGGCCTTCATCGTCGCCGACAAGGTGACGGTCTCGACGCGCCGCGCGGGCCTGGCCGCCGATCAGGCGGTGCGCTGGGAATGCGCGATGAGCGGCGACACCGCCGGTGAATACAGCATCGAAGCCATCGCACGCGAGGCGCGCGGCACCGAGATCGTGCTGCATCTGCGCGAGGATCAGGACGATCTGCTCTCGGGCTGGAAATTGCGTTCCATCATCCGCAAGTATTCGGACCATATCGCCCAGCCGATCCGCATGCGCAAAGAGGAATGGGACCAGGAAAAGGGCGAGCAGGTCCTGCGCGACGAGGAGGAAACCGTCAATCAGGCGTCCGCCTTGTGGGCGCGCCCCAAATCCGAAATCACCGACGATCAGTACAAGGAATTCTTCCGCCATGTCGCCCACGAACACGACGAGCCCTTGGTCTGGAGCCATGCGCGCGTCGAGGGCCGCCACGAATACACGCAACTGCTCTACATCCCGAGCCATGCGCCGTTCGATCTGTGGGACCGCAATGTCCGCCACGGCTTGAAGCTCTATGTGCGCCGCGTCTTCATCATGGACGACGCCGAGAAACTGCTGCCGTTCTACCTGCGTTTCGTGCGCGGCGTTGTCGATTCGAACGATTTGCCGTTGAACGTTTCGCGCGAAATCCTCCAGGAATCCAAGGACATCGACACGATCCGCGCCGGTTGCGCAAAGAAAGTACTCTCGCTGCTCGAAGATCTGGCCGAGAACGAAAAGGAAAAGTACGCGACCTTCTGGGGTGAATTCGGCAAGGCGCTCAAAGAGGGCGTCGGCGAGGACTTCGCCAACAAGGATCGCATCGCGAAGCTGATCCGCTTTGCCTCCACGCATACCGATACGCCCGAGCAGACTGTTTCGCTCGCCGACTATGTGGCGCGCATGAAGGAAGGCCAGGACAAGATCTATTACGTCACGGCCGACAGCTTCACTGCCGCTAAAAACAGTCCGCATCTGGAAATCTTCCGCAAGAAGGGCGTCGAAGTGCTGCTGCTGGCCGAGCGCGTAGACGAATGGCTCGTGAGCCATCTGCACGAATTCGAGGGCAAGCCGCTCGTCTCTGTTGCGCGCGGCGACCTCGATCTTGGCAAACTCGAAGACGAAGCCGAGAAAAAGGCCGCCGAAGCCGAAGCTGGCGAGTTGAAGGATGTCATCGAAAAGCTCAAGACCTCGCTCGGCGAACGCGTGAAGGAAGTGCGCATTACGCACCGCCTGACCGACAGCCCGGCCTGCGTCGTCGCCGACGAAACCGATATGGGCCAAAATCTTGCGCGCATGCTCAAGGCCGCAGGCCAGGACGTGCCGGTATCCAAGCCCATCCTCGAAATCAACCCGAAGCACGCGGTCGTCGCGAAACTCAAGGCGGGCGCCGAACGTTTCGACGACTGGGCGAGTGTCTTGCTCGATCAGGCACTGCTCGCCGAAGGCGGCTCGCTCGAAGATCCAGCCGGTTTCGTCAAGCGTGTGAACCAGCTGATGCTCGGTTGAACGCGGTTTCTTTGCTGCTGTAAAAAAAAGCCCGCCCGGCATCGCCGGCGGGCTTTTTAACGTTGGTGCGCGGCCCATTTAATTGGTTCGCGGCTGGTCGCGCATTTGTTCGGGGGCGGGCGTAGAGTCTGTAAACTGACCGAAGGCAGGGCTTGCTCATTGCCCTGGGCGTACTTCTTGCGACCGGTTCTGGCTGGAAGCGCCGAATTCTTGGCGGCATCGCCTGTGCAAGCGTTTTCTCCATCATTGCCAATGTCAGCTATCGGGCGCCCTCTGCGCCGGCGGATTGGCATGCCGTGTCATTTCAATTGGGGAAGAGTCCGCAGCTGTGGTCCGACGAGATGGCCTTGCGGCGCAAGTTTCTGGTCGATACAGCGATGCGCGAACTGACTTGCGGCGCAAAGGTAGTGATCTTTCCGGAGTCGATTTCCGGTTCGAACCGGCGTCTGCAAGCGACCGAATGGCTGCGGGTCGCCACCGCGGCGGCGAAGCGCGAAACCACGGTTCTGGTGGGGGAGGAGACTTGGAACGAAAACCGCAGCGGCTATAAGACTCATCGTGCTCTGCTTGCCGGCCGCGCTGACCTTTTAGTTTCTGCGGCCAATCAGTGGCCTTCCAGCGGGACCTCCGCCGAGATTGCGCAAGACACGCATCGGGTGCTTCTCGCCCGCATGGCGGGCGTAGCGATCTTGATCGCCAAGAATCGCTGAAACGCGTACGAACCGAACCTGCGGGTGTGTGTAGTGGGCAAGTTATTTCGGACACACGATCTACCTGTCCGAGGAAATTAGACTACAACAGCTTCCGCTGGAATGAAAAAAGGAGCCGAAGCTCCTCTTTTCAACGAATTACAGACGTCAGTGGAAGCCTGTAGATCACACACAAACTGGAGCGGGAGAAGAGTCTCGAACTCTCGACCTCAACCTTGGCAAGGTTGCGCTCTACCAACTGAGCTACTCCCGCAAAACTTCTGGAGGCGCGAGCCGGAGTCGAACCGACCTACACGGATTTGCAATCCGGTGCATAACCGCTTTGCTATCGCGCCATCGGATAAAAACCATATTCGCGGTTTTCACCATCCAACTAAAAGGGGAAAGCGGCGCTTTCCCCGGAATTTCCTGGGGCGGGAGACGAGATGAAACTCCCACCCTATTTACTCGATAACGCAAAAAATGCGACTACCCTGCGTTCGAGAAGAGCCGGATTATCCATCAGCCTTAGGGTCTTGGCAAGACTTCCTCGAAAAAATTGCCGGGCCAATGGCGCTTCACCCGCAGCTTCCCACGGCGCCGCAGGCCGTGCAGAAATCGCAGCCATCCTTGCGGATCACCGAATAATTGCCGCATTCGTTGCAGAGCGAGCCTTGCATGAGCTGGGGTTCATTCTCGTCGCGCGGGGCTTCGAGGATGCCCATTTCGCGCTTGGGGTAGCCGTTTTCGTCGAGCACGCCGAGCATCGCGTAGCGGTGGATGATCAGCCGTGCGATGTAGGCGACCGTCGAGGGCCAGTTCTGCTGGCGCCGTGTGCCGGGCACGAAGGCCATGAAGTCGCCGAGCGGTTCCGGGTAGTCGAGCAG
>JAVBKC010000079.1:0-86635 GCA_031554255.1 Niveibacterium sp. | reverse complement strand
CGTCTGCATTGATGACGGCCACGCCCTGACTACCCAGGCCGTCATAAATGGCGCCTTTCTCGGCCGCGACTTCGGCGAGTCCACCCATGCCGGCCAAGTGCGCGCGCTGCGCATTGTTGACAAGCGCCACGGTCGGCTTCGCGATGCCGGCCAGATAAGCGATCTCGCCCGGCTGGTTCATGCCCATTTCGAGCACGGCCGCGCGGTGATGCGCAGAGAGGCGCAGCAGCATCATCGGCATGCCGATGTCGTTGTTCAGATTACCTTGCGTCGCCAGCACGTCGTCATCGTTCACGCCGGCCGCGCGCGCCTCCGCACGCAGGATTGCGGCGCACATTTCCTTGACGCTCGTTTTGCCGTTGCTGCCGGTCACGCCGATCAGCGGCAATTCAAAACGCGTACGCCACCAAGCAGCGAGCCGACCCAGCGCGAGCCGCGTGTCATCGACGGCGACAACCGGCAGCGGCAAACTCGCCGCCGCAGTAGCACGTGTATCGACGAGTGCGCAGGCCGCGCCGCCGCTCGCCGCCTGCACGAGATACTCATGACCATCGAAACGCTCGCCGCGCAGGGCGACGAAGAGCTGGCCGGCGAGCGGCTTGCGCGTGTCGGAACCGACCGAGTCGATTTCGGCATCGGCGCCCATCATTTGGCCGCCCGTGGCCTGCGCCACATCGGACAATCGCATCATGCGCGGCCTCCCGTCTTTGCGCGTAGCCGCAACGCGGCGCGCGCATGTTCGGTATCCGAGAACGGATGGCGGACACCGGCGATTTCCTGGTAGGGCTCGTGTCCCTTGCCGGCGATCAGGATTACGTCGTCGGCATCGGCATGCAGCAGCGCGCCTTCGATCGCGGCGGCACGGTCCGCCATGCTCGTCGCGCTCGGATCGGCGCCGGCAAGGATGGCGGAAATGATCGCGGCCGAATCTTCGCCGCGCGGGTTATCGCTCGTGACGATCACGCTATCGGCAAGCCGTGTCGCCGTCGCGCCCATCAGGGGGCGCTTGCCGGGATCGCGACCGCCGCCACAACCGAACACGCAGATGAGCCGCCCGCCGCGCCCGCGTGCGGTCGGCTGCAAGGCGCGCAGCGCCTGTTCGAGCGCGTCCGGCGTATGCGCGTAGTCGACGACGACAAGCGGTTCCATGACACCGCCGATAATCTGCATGCGGCCCGGCAGCGGAGTCAGACCGCTTACCGCATCGCAGGCGTCGTCGAAAGATATGCCGCCAGCAAGCAGACTGCCGATCACTGCGAGCAGGTTCGCAGCATTGAAGCGGCCGACGAGCCCAACCTTGAATTCATTGCGCTGCCCGGCCCACAACACGTCGAGGTTCATGCCGGTGCTCGTGTCGCGCACATTCGCGGCAAGCACGCGCAGGCCGCTTGGCAAATGTTCGAGACTCTCGCCGAGCGTGTAGCCAATCGTCAGCGGCAGACGCTCGGCGCAGTCGGCGGCAAGCTCCATGCCGACAGCATCATCGAGGTTGATGACCACCGCGCGCAATTTCAGCCACGAGAATAGCTTCGCCTTGGCCTGTGCATAGGCTTCCATCGTGTGGTGATAATCGAGATGGTCGCGCGTCAGATTCGTGAATACGGCCGTATCGAAAACAGCGCCGCCAAGCCGTCCCTGATCGAGTCCGATCGAGGAGACTTCTATCGCGGCGGCTTTCGCGCCGGCCGCGACGAAATCGAATAGCAAGGTCTGCAGCGACACTGCATCGGGCGTGGTGTTCTCGGTGGCCACGAGTTCCTGCTCGGGAAATCCCGCGCCCAGCGTGCCGATCACGCCGCAGGGCTGGTGCAGCGCCGCGTAGGCGCGCGCGAGCCACTGCGTCGTCGAGGTCTTCCCGTTGGTTCCTGTCACGCCGACAAGCCGCAGTTGCCGCGATGGCGTACGGTAGATCTGCGACGCTAACTCGCCTGCAAGGGCCTGGAGCCCATCGCAAGATAGATTCGTGATTGCGTGGACGTCGTCCCAGACGTAGCCCTCGCGCTCCCACAGCACGGCGGCCGCGCCGCGCGCGATGGCATCCCCGATGTGGCGACGTCCATCGCCGCGCAGCCCCGGATAGGCGAGGAAGACATCGCCGGGCCGCACCACGCGCGAATCGGCCGTTGCATGGGTCGCCTGAAGGCCGCGAGCAGCGAGTTCGCCGATCAGACGGCGGGCTTGGTCGTAATGATTCACAGCACGTCCCTATTAACGTCTTCCGTGCCCGCCGGGGCTGCTTTCGGGAGCCGCAACGGTCCATCCAGCGGCACGCCGAGCGCGCGCAAGGCCCCGCCCATGACCTGCGAGAACACGGGCGCTGCAACTTCGCCGCCGTAATGCTTGCCGGCGCCCGGCTCGTCGATCATGACGGCCACGATCAGGCGCGGATCCGAGATCGGCCCGATGCCGACGAAGGACGAGACATATTTGTGCGCGTAGGCGCCATTTTCGAGTTTGTAGGCCGTGCCGGTCTTGCCGCCGACGCGATAACCGGACACCTGCGCCTGAGTCGCTGTGCCGCCAGGCTGGGTCACGGTTTCGAGCATCATGCGGACTTCGTGCGCCGTCTGTTCCGAGAAGATGCTGCGACCATGCAGCGGCGGCGTGTCGAGCTTGGTGAGTGAGATCGGAATTTCATCGCCATCGCGCGCGAAAACGAGATAAGCCTGAGCGAGCTGCATCAGGCTGACCGAAATGCCATGACCATAAGCCATCGTGGCCTGCTCGATCGGACGCCAGATCCGCGCCGGACGCAGACGGCCACCGGTTTCGCCAGGGAAGCCAAGCTTGACCGGCGTGCCGAAGCCGAGCGCATCGTATTTTGTCCACATTTCCTCGGGCTTCATCGTCAGCGCCATCTTGGCCGAACCGATGTTCGAGGATTTCTGGATGACCTGCGCGACAGTCAGCGCACCCATAGGATGCGAATCGGATATCGTCGCGGTGCCGATCGTCATGCGGCCGGGCGCGCAGTTGATGACCGTATCGGTGCGAAAGCGCCCGGATTCGAGCGCGATTGCAGCGGTGAAGGGCTTCATCGTCGAGCCGGGCTCGAAGGCGTCGGTCAACGCGCGATTGCGTAGTTGCGCGCCAGAGAGGCCGACACGGTTGTTCGGGTTGTAGGTCGGATTGTTGGCAAGCGCGAGGATTTCGCCGCTCTTCGCGTCGAGCACCACGATGCCGCCAGCCTTCGCCTTGTTATCGGCGACAGCCTGCTTGAGTGCGCTGTGCGCAAGATACTGGATCTTGGAATCGAGCGACAGCGTGACCTCGCGGCCTTCCTGCGGCGTGCGGATCGATTCGACGTCCTCGACGATCTGACCGCGCCTGTCCTTGATCACGCGGCGGCTGCCGGCGCGGCCGACAAGATCCTGTTGGAACGCCAGCTCCATGCCTTCCTGACCCTTGTCGTCGACATCGGTGAAGCCAACGACATGCGCGGTGGTCTCGCCGCCCGGGTAGAAGCGGCGGTATTCCGCTTGGGTATGTATGCCAGCGAAGTTGAGCGTAGCGAGCTGTTGGTCGATGGTAGGCGGCAACTGGCGCTTCAGATAGACGAAATCGCGGTCCGAGGCGAGCTTGCGATTGAGGTCGCCGGGGTCCATGTCGAGCAGATGCGCAAGCTGGCGAATCTGCGCCGGCATCAGCTTGACGTCATCGGGAATCGCCCACACCGAGCGCACCGGCGAGGACACGGCGAGTACATCGCCATGACGGTCGACGATGCGCCCGCGCGTGGCCGGTAGATCCAGAACGCGCGAATAGCGCGATTCGCCCTTGGCCTGCAGGAAATCGTTACGTACACCCTGCAACCAGGCCGCGCGCGCGACCAGCGCAACCGATCCTGTCAACAACACGAGCAGGACAAGTCGCGCCCGCCATTCTGGAAGCATTTCCGAGAGCAGCGGATTGTGGTTGAAGGTGAAGCTCTTCTTCACTGCATTCGCCCCTGCGCATCGAGCGCAACGACCTGGGCCGGCATTGTCATACGCAGGCGGTCGCGCGCGGCTTTCTCGATGCGTGCGTGGCCGGCCCAGGTGCTCTGCTCGATCTGGAGTTGGCCCCACTCGACTTCAAGCGCGCGTGCTCGGCCCTGCTCGCGCTCGAGCTCGGCAAAGAACTTACGCGCCTGATGTTGGGACGCGACGACGCCGAGCGCGCTCGCGAGAACCAGGGCGACGAGAAGCATATTCAGGCGCAGCATTGCATCAGACCTTTTCGGCCACGCGCATGATCGCGCTGCGTGCGCGCGGATTCGCGGCAATCTCGCCCAACGCGGGCTTGAGCGGTTTGCCGACGAGCAAGAGCTGCGCCGGCGGCAGATCGCGCGCGCGCACCGGCACACCGCGCGGCGGCTCCGCCGGCTTTGCGGCAGCGCGCAGCGCGTGCTTGACGATACGGTCTTCCAGCGAATGAAAGGCAATCACCGCCAGACGGCCACCGGAGCGAAGGCAGGCTATGCATTGCGGCAGAATCAGCGCGAGCTCCTCGAGCTCGCGATTGACGAAAATCCGTACAGCTTGAAAGGTGCGCGTCGCCGGGTGCTGCCCCGGCTCGCGTGTACGGACGGCCTTCTCCACGAGCGCGGCAAGTTGCCGTGTGGTTGCGAGAGCCCCCCCTGCCCGAGCAATAACAACCGCCTTTGCAATCGCATTAGCAAACCGTTCTTCACCATATTCCCTCACAACCGTTGCGATTTCCTGCGCGGACGCCCGCGCAAGCCATTCCGCCGCGGTTTCGCCACGGCTCGTATCCATCCGCATGTCCAGCGGGGCATCGAAGCGAAAACTCATTCCGCGAGCAGCGTCGTCGAGTTGCGGCGACGACACGCCAAGATCCAGCAAAATTCCATTCACTTGCGTCACGCCAAGCGCTTGCAGCGCCGTGCTAAGACGCGAAAACGGCTCGTGCACAAGCGTAAAGCGCGTATCTTCGATCGCCCGTCCCGCCGCAATCGCCGCCGGATCGCGGTCGAAAGCGATCAGCCGGCCCTGCGGACCGAGCCGCGCAAGAATCGCGCGGCTGTGCCCGCCGCGACCGAACGTGGCGTCGACATAAATACCGTCTGGCTGGATTGCGAGCGCGTCTACCGCTTCCTCCAGCAGGACCGTTATATGGGCCTGCGTCGTGCTCACAGCGAGAACGTCTCCAATCCCGGCGGGAGCAGATCGCCTCCCAGCGCCAGCATGTCTTCCTGTTGTTTTTGCCAACCCGCATCGGACCACAGCTCGAAATGCGACCCTTGCCCGACCAGCCACACCTGTTTGTCGAGCTGCGCGAACTGACGCAGCTCGGGCGCGATCAGAACGCGACCCGCAGCGTCCATTTCCTCCTCGCGCGCAAAGCCCACCAGCAAGCGTTTGAGCAAGGCGGAGCGGGCTTCGAGACTGGGCGCGGCAAGCACCTTGTCGCGAATCGGCTCCCAGGCCGGCAGCGGGTAGACGAGCAAGCAACGATGCGGATGCGCAGTAATCGTGAGCTGGCCGCTGCAGAGAACCGCAAGCGCGTCACGATGCCGCGCCGGAATCGCAAGGCGACCCTTCGCATCGAGACTTAGCGCTGCAGCGCCCTGGAACATCACACAACCCTTTCGCTATTGGAAAACGTGTTTCACCGAATCTCCCACTTCACTCCACGCGAGCACGGGATTCGTCCACTTTTCCCCATTTTCCACCACTTTTCACCACTTTAGAAAAAAGCGGAAGCCCGGTCAAGCGCGCAGGCCAGCATTTTTCTCTGGAAACACAAGGACTTACTGGAGAACGCCTAGGCGAACTGGACAAATTACGATTAAATACAACGAGATAGAGAAGCCGCAGAGAATTTGCGGCGAAGCGATTTGCCGCTGCACGCAGCGCGCAAACTCGCCATGACCGACGGACACGCCGCAAGGTTTGGACTATCGGTTTGCGTTTGATTCCGTTTCTAAATCAATCGGCCCGCGAAGACGCGCCGCAGACAGTGTCCCAGCACGACAAGGCGAAGTCGCCGACGGCATGATCGATTTAGAAATGGAACGAACCAGGCAGGAGATTGGAAGTCCGCCTGTAAGCCGGGTTCTGTCGCGCCCCCTCGCGGGGACGGGGCAGTCATTCCTCTGGGCGGACGCATTGCTGCGCCGCTCAAGCAGCCTACCCGGGAGCTTAGCGGCCGCCTCGACGCTCCCCTATTTGGCCTTGCCCCGGATGGGGTTTGCCGTGCCGTCCGTGTCGCCACGTCCGCGGTGGGCTCTTACCCCGCCGTTTCACCCTTACCTGATCCCCTTGCGGGGCCATCGGCGGTCTGTTCTCTGTTGCACTTTCCGTCGCCTTGGGCCTTGCGGCTTATAGCGCCCGGCCGTTAGCCGGCATCCTGCCCTGCGGGGCCCGGACTTTCCTCGATGCCCGTCGTTACCTCGGGGCACCGCGACTGCCTGGCGGACTTCCGCTGCGGATTCTATCAGCACGAGGACGCGCGGATCGACGCGGCCAGTGGTTTTTCATTGGAGCACCCAGAGATTTGTTCGGTGGCTGGCGCGGTATTTCGCGACCATTTGTTGAATCAGCATTATCGACATGTTGAGTGCAATTATGCCAAGTCGGTGCGGCAGCCCTGGCATGCGGACTAGCTTTTCTTCGGCATGACCGCCAGCGCGCCATTGATCAAACTGGCCAGATCGCCAAAATTGGCCGGCACGACGACAGTATTGCCCTGCTTGGCGATATTGGAAAAGGCAGCAACATATTGTTCGGCCACCTTGAGGGAAACGGCCCGTTCGCCGCCTTGGGATTCGATGGCCTGCGCAGTCATGCGGATCGATCCGGCGCTGGCCTCTGCCACGAGCAGGATGGCCTGCGCCTCGCCTTGGGCGCGGTTGATCGCCGCCGCCTTGTCGCCCTCGGAACAGGCAATCGCTGCTGCGCGTTCGCCTTCCGCGACGTTGATCGCCTGCGCCTTCTCGCCTTCGGATTTCGCGATCAGGGCGCGCTTCTCGCGCTCGGCCGTAATCTGCTTTTCCATCGCCTTGAGCACCGATTCGGGCGGCACGATGTCCTTGATCTCGTAGCGCAGCACTTTGACGCCCCAGCCCGGCGAGGCTTCGTCGAGCGCCGCGACGACGGCCAGATTGATCGTCGAGCGTTCTTCCAGAAGTTTGTCCAGATCGCGCTTGCCCGCTTCACTGCGTAGCGTCGTTTTGGCGAGTTGCTCGATCGCGGTTTCAAAGTTCGAGGTGCCGTAGGACGCAAGCCGCGCATCGGTCACCTGGTAATAGAGAATGCCGTCGATCTTGACCTGCGAGTTATCGCGCGTGATGCAGACCTGCGGATCGACGTCGTAAGGCACTTCCTTGAGCGAGAGCCGGTAAGCGATCCGGTCCACGAAAGGCAGCACGATATGCAGACCCGCCTCCAGCGTGCCGGCATAGCGGCCGACCCGTTCGATGACATAGGCACTTTGCTGCGGCACGACGATGATCGTCTTTGCCACAAAGATAACGGCAACAACCAGGAACCCGAGTAAAAACACAGGGCCGAAAGACAAATCCAATTCCATAAGATATCCCTTGTTATTAATGAATAATCAAAAGCAAAAGATTAGCCTCGCGCCCGCACACCTTGGCGATAGCGCCGACCGTCGTGCGTTCGGCCTCGCCGCTGATTCGCGCATCCCATTCGGTGCCGCGAAAGGCAACACGCCAGCGATCGGCGCCTAGCGGGCGCAACAGGCGCGCCTCGCCGCCGATATCCACATCGTCCATTTTCTGCGCGTAACGCGTATGGCGCACGCGCTGCGCCACGAGCGAACCGCCAAACGTAACCAGCGTCGCCGCTCCCGCCGCAATCGACCACGAACCGGTCAGCCACTGCAATAGCGCACCGACTACGAGTCCTGCCGCCCAGGCGAGCAGATAAACCGTGCCTAGCGTCAGTTCGCACACGAAAACCAGCAACGCGGCAGCCGCCCATCCGAAAGTCAATAGATCCATCGTCCTTGTCTCCGGGGGTTCATTCCCCGTCCTGGCCGCCATTATGCCCCTCGCACTTCAGATACAGCCTCCAGCGCCGTTAACGATAAAGTGGTGCTTCAAGAAAAACGGCGTAGATGAGTTCGATCAAAAAGATTCCAGTCTCACAGCTCAGGCCGGGCATGTTCATTCACGATCTGGACTGTGGCTGGATGGACCATCCGTTCCTGCGCGACAGTTTCATGCTCGAAGACGATGCGCAGATCGAGAAGATCGTCGGCATCGGTATCCGCGAGGTCTATATCGACACTCGCAAAGGGCTGGACGACGCCAACGCGCCCACCGCCGACGAAATTCGCGCCCAACTCGAACGCGAAATGCTCGCAGCCGCGGGCGCGACCCCACCACCGCCAATCAAAGTGGATCTGCACGCCGAGATCGGCCGTGCGAAACAAATTCGCGAGCAGGCGCAGCGCGTGGTGCAAGGCGTCATGCAGGACGTACGGCTGGGCAAGGCGGTCGAACTCGAACGCGTCGAGCCCATGGTCCAGGGCATTACCGAATCGGTGCTGCGCAACGGCGGCGCGCTAACCGCCCTGCTCTGGATCAAGAACAAGGACGACTACACCTTCCTGCATTCGGTCAGCGTCGGCACCCTGCTCATCGCTTTTTGCCGGGCGCGCGGACTGGACGCCGAAACGACGCATGAAGCCGGCATCGGCGGCCTACTGCACGACACCGGCAAGGCGCTCGTGCCGGATGCAGTGCTGAATAAACCGGGGCGGCTGAGCGACGCGGAATTCGAACTCGTCAAGCGCCACCCGCTCGACGGCTGGAACGTGCTGGCGCAGACGCCGGGCATCGGCGACATTCCGCTAGACATCGCGCTGCATCATCACGAACGCGTGGACGGCAACGGCTACCCGGGCCGCCACGATGGCAAACAAATCTCGCAATTGGCCAAGATGGCGGCGATCGTCGACGTTTATGACGCAATCACTTCCAACCGCGTTTATCACAAAGGCATGGCGGCCACCGAGACGCTACGCAAGCTCTACGAATGGAGCAAATTCCACTTCGAACCAGCGCTCGTGCAAGCCTTCATGCGCTGCGTCGGCATCTATCCGGTCGGCACGCTCGTACGGCTGGAATCCGGCCGGCTCGGCATCGTGACCGAGCAAAACGAAGCGAGCCTGCTCGTGCCCAAGGTCAAGGTACTGTTCTCGACCAAATCGAACGGCTATATCGAGCCCTACCTGCTTGATCTCGCGCGCCCGCTCGGCTTCGGCGGCGGCGACCGCATCGTCGGCCACGAAGACCCTGCCAAATGGGACATCGACCCCATACGTTTCATGAGCGCCTGATCCGGCACGCGTAGAATTCGGCATTTTCGACGGCCGCCCGGCCCGGAGCCCTGCCCATGAGACGTGAACTCGCGATCGAATTCTCCCGCGTAACCGAAGCCGCTGCGCTCGCCGGCTACAAATGGCTTGGCCGCGGCGACAAGAACGCCGCCGATGGCGCCGCTGTCGCGGCAATGCGGCATGTACTGGGCGAAATCGACATCGACGGCGAAATCGTGATCGGCGAAGGCGAAATCGACGAAGCGCCGATGCTCTACATCGGCGAACGCGTCGGCCGTGGCGGCGACGGCGTCGACATCGCCGTAGACCCGATAGACGGCACCCGCATGACCGCGATGGGCCAGGCCAACGCGCTCGCCGTGCTGGCGGCGGGCGACAAGGGCAGCTTTATGCGCGCGCCCGACATGTATATGGAAAAACTCATCGTCGGCAACCCCGCCAAGGGCGCCATCGATCTTGGCCGCCCGCTCGAAGCCAACTTGCGCGCCGTGGCCGCCGCGCTCGGCAAACCGCTCGACCGCCTGACGGTCATCACGCTCGCCAAACCGCGCCACGACGCCGCGATCCGTGCCATGCAAGCGCTCGGCTGCCGCGTCTTCGCGATACCCGACGGCGACGTCGCCGCCTCGGTTCTGACCTGCATGCCCGACAACGAGATAGACATGCTCTACTGCATCGGCGGCGCGCCCGAAGGCGTCATCTCGGCGGCCGTCGCGCGCGCGATGGATGGTGACATGCAAGCGCGCCTGATCCCGCGCGACGCAGCCAAGGGCGACACGCCCGAAAACCGTGCGCTCGCGACCGAAGAACGCACGCGTTGCGCCGCCATGGGCATCGAAGTCGAAAGCGTATTGCGGCTCGAAGACATGGCGCGCAGCGATAACGTAATTATTTCGGTCACCGGCATCACCAAGGGCGACCTGCTCGAAGGCATCAAGAGCGACGGCCGCCTCGCCACGACCGAAACCCTATTGATTCGCGGCAAAACGCGCACGATCCGGCGGATTCACTCGACGCACTACCTCGCGCGCAAGGATCTGGCGATTCAGCAGTTGATTGGGTGAGTGTTGCACTTGACTCTTGAGACCGCCCTCTCTCGCACAGAATGTTGAGACCGCCCAGCCTTACCTCTGACGGCAAACTTCGCGCAAAAAGGGGGATTGGGCCTATTTTGACCCACATCAAAACATCTATTGCCACAACTATTCCAGTCCGATGACCCAAGATGGTCAGGATTTGGCATGATCAGTCCAGCAGATATTATCGTTGGGCTGTCTCATTCCAAGCGGTTAAAGGAGAAACGCTTTTACCCGAAAGATGGATCATAAGAAGTTTTTTTCGTGCAATTACCATCGTTTCGACAATATCGGCTCCAGCTTGCTCAAACGATATACATCAAATATGGGTAGCAAAAGAAAGCACCCCCGTGTACGTATCAGAAAGCGACACGGAAGATGAAATCTTGTTCACGCTCATGCCTGGCGACACTTGTACCCCTCTGCGAGATATTGTCATGAAGGTATATATGCACACAGAACTCCAATGCAAAAACGGGCGCGGATGGGTCATTGATAAACAAAATTTCGACATCAAGAACCGCTAATAAAACCTATCGCTCTCAACAACTTGTCGCGAAATACCGCACCAACTGCCGACGCAAGTTTTCAATTGTGTTGCATGTGGCTCTTGAGACCACCGTGGAATGCAGTCCGAGTAAAATCGTGCTTAGAAAGAAACAAAAAGAGTCCCCGCCGGAACGGGGACTCTTTTCATGCTTATTCACGGGGCAAACCGCAATTTGCCCTCTACCCCATCACCGCGCCAGTTCGAATACGCGGCGAGCATGCTCGGTCGTCACGTCCTGACGCTCGCCGAGCGCGTTGCCGCCGTGTTCCGACAGTTTTGCGAGCATCGCGTCGAACGCCGGTTCGTTGATGCCATAGGCCGAGAAACGCGTACCGACCTGCATGGCCTCGAAAAAGCCTCGCGTCTTCTCGATGGCCGCATCGATCCGCGCGTCCTCGCTGCCATCGCGCAGGCCCCAAACGCGTTCGGCATATTGCAGCAACTTTGCGCGCTTGGCTTCGCGGCGCACCTGGAGCATGGCCGGCAGCACAAGGGCGAGCGTCTGCGCGTGATCGAGTCCGTGCATCGCGGTGATTTCGTGGCCGATTGCGTGGGTGCTCCAGTCCTGCGGCACGCCGACGCCAATCAGGCCGTTGAGCGCCATCGTGGCGGCCCACATCACGTTAGCGCGCACCGCGTAGTTTTGCGGTTGCGTCAGCGCCAGCGGGCCTTCTTCGATCAGCGTCAGCAGGATGCCCTCGGCGAAGCGGTCCTGGATCTTCGCCTCGGCCGGGAATGTCATGTATTGCTCCATGACGTGCACGAAGGCGTCGACGACGCCGTTACCGACCTGGCGGGGCGGGAGCGTGTAGGTCGTCGTCGGGTCGAGCACGGCGAACTTCGGGAAGACTTCCGGGCTCAGGAAGGCGAGCTTGTCGCCGCTTTCGCGGCGCGAAATCACGGCCGCCGTGTTCGATTCCGATCCGGTTGCCGGTAGCGTCAGCACCGAGCCTATCGGCAGCGCCGCGCCGACATGCGCGTGCTTGGCCAGAATGTCCCAGGGCTCACCCGCGAACGGCACGGCGGCGGCGATGAATTTGGTGCCATCGAGCACCGAGCCGCCGCCAACTGCGAGCAGGTAGTTCACGCCCTGTTCGCGAATCAGCGCAACGGCGCGCATCAGGGTCTCGTAGGTCGGGTTCGGTTCGATACCGCCAAACTTGCGCACGTCATAACCGGCCAGCGCGGCCTCGACCTGCTCCATGACGCCATTCTTGAAGACCGAACCGCCACCGTAGGTGATCAGCACTTTCGCGTCGCGCGGGATTTCGTTGGCGATCTTTTTGATCTGGCCTTCGCCGAAATGAATGCGGACCGGATTGTGAAAACTGAAATTGTTCATCGATTGACTCCTGGGGAAGGCCCGCGCGCGCCGCGCGAAACCGGAAGATGGGGGATCTCTTGCATTGAAGACACTGACATAAACCAGCGCTTTTCAGGATTTTAGCGCTTGAGGCCCTATCAGGGGCAGTTCATCGGCACCAGCAGTGTGCGACCGACGCCCTGCCCCGGTGCAGCAAGTTCGACATTCGGCGGCAGGCTTCTGTAACAAACCGAACCGAGTTGAGTCCGCAGGCGATACAGCGTACCGCCGTCCGGCTGCACCTCCATCGATTCTTCGTGATACGGCAACGGCTGGCCGAACTGCTTTTCGAGCGCGACCGCGACCGGGTTGCGCAATACGATGGCACCCGATTTGGGTGTTACAGAATACTCGCGAGCAGGGTCGAGTCTGCGTGTTTGCGCGTCCAGCTCGCGCGTCAAGCCGCGTGCGGCTGCGAGCGCGTCCGAAGCCAACTCGCGACCAGAAGGCACCGTCGGTGCGGGTGTTTCGACCGGCTTTGGCATGTGCGTCGGCGCGCTGGCCAGAGGTTCGAGATGCCCTGCGGCACCGGGCGTGGGCCGCGTCAGGACTTTTGCGGGCGCGGGCGCCGCCGCGGGGAGCTGCGGTTCCGGCATCGGCCGCGCGACTGGTTGTAGAACGACAGAAAACCGCACAGGTGCAGCCGCCTCGCGTGGTCCAGAAACCAATTGCGTGAACAGCAAACCATGCAAAACGAGGGATGCGAGCAGCGCGAGCGCCAAGCGCCCGCGACTGCCTGCGAACATGCCATGAAGACCCTGGCATGAATGCCAGGGCTTCCCACAAGTTAGAACGAACGCCCGCCGGGCGTTCCGGGTCCCGTCTTGTTGCAGCTCACCCCGCCATGAATGGCGAGGTTTGCGCTGCAACGCGTGGTCAGGCGATGATGCCGCCGCCCAGGCAGACACGGGATTCATAAACGACGACCGACTGCCCCGGCGTCAGCGCCCACTGCGGTGCAGCGAACGCGATCTCGCAACGCGCATCGGAAAGGCTGTCTACCTCGCAGGGCGCGTCGGGCGAGCGGTAGCGCGGCTTGGCCGTATAGACCCAGTGGGTGCGGGGCGCGCGACCCGCGATCCAGTTCAGATCGATTGCCGCCAGCCGCTCGCGCAGCAACGCCGGATGGTCGTGGCCCTGCACGACGAAGAGTTCGTTGCGCTGCATATCCTTGGCCGCGACATACCAGGCATCGTGCTCGCCGGCCTGATCGTTGCCCTTGATGCCACCGATGTGAAGGCCCTTGCGCTGGCCTATCGTGTGGTACATCAGGCCCTGGTGCTCGCCGAGCATACGGCCGTCATCGAGCGCGCGGATTTCGCCAGGCTGGGTCGGCAGATAGCGCATCAGAAATTCGCGGAATGGCCGCTCGCCGATAAAGCAGATGCCGGTCGAATCCTTTTTGTCGAATACGTGCAGGCCAATCGATTCGGCGATCTTGCGCACCTCGCGCTTGTAGAGATGGCCGAGCGGAAACAGCGTCTTCGCAAGCTGCGCCTGGCCCAGCCGATAGAGAAAATAGCTCTGGTCCTTGGTGCCGTCCTCGGCCTTCAGAAGCTGGAATTCCGCCACACCGTCGTTATGCCATTCGCGCACTTGCGCATAGTGACCGGTCGCTATCTTATCGGCGCCGAGCTGCATCGCGTGATCGAGGAAAGCCTTGAACTTGATCTCGCTATTACAAAGGATGTCCGGGTTCGGCGTGCGGCCAGCTTCGTATTCGCGCAGAAAATCGGCAAAAACGCGGTCCTTATATTCCTGCGAAAAATTGACAACTTCGAGTTCGATGCCGAGCACATCGCAAACCGAGGCCACATCGACGAGATCCTGCCGCGTCGAGCAGTATTCATCGTCGTCATCGTCCTCCCAGTTCTTCATGAAAAGGCCTGTGACGTGATAGCCCTGCTGCTTGAGCAAGAACGCCGCCACCGACGAATCCACGCCGCCTGACATGCCGACGATTACTTTCATTCCATTTCCCATCATCGATTTTTCAGTCGTAATGCCGGATCAATTCCAGCGGATAGCTTTTCCCGGCGAGATAATCATCGACACAGCGCAGCACGAGCGGGTTGCGATGCCGCGCCTGCGTTGCCGCGATTTCGTCGCGGCTCATCCAGACCACGCGCAGGATGCCGGCGTCCAGCGTGCGCCCGGCGACCTCGCCATCGAGCCGGCCCGCGAAGGCGAAACGCACGTAGGTAATTTCACCGCCGGGCCGTGGCCACTGGTAAACACCGAGGAGCTGCTGCGGCAGGAAACGATGCGCGGTTTCTTCCAGCGTTTCGCGCACGCAAGCTTCGACAAGCGATTCGCCTGCTTCGAGGTGGCCGGCAGGCTGATTCAAACGCAGGCCATCGGCGGTTTGCTCCTCAACAAGCAGGAAACGCCCTTCGCGCTCAAGGATTGCCGCCACGGTGACATGCGCGTTCCAGTTCATGAACGAAACCCCCAACCTACGAAACTTTTCATTTTACCGTGTCGCAACAGGCCTGCCGGGTATCGAAAGGATTCGGCTAAAATGTCGGTTTCGCCGTTTTTCGGCGCAACGGAACCACCTAGGGGGATTTTCCATGTCCATGGCAGATCGTGACGGCTTCATCTGGTACGACGGCAAGCTCGTGCCCTGGCGCGAAGCCACGACTCACGTCCTCACCCACTCGCTGCATTACGGCGTGTCGGTCTTCGAAGGCGTGCGCGCATACAAGACCAAACAGGGTACGGCGATCTTCCGGCTCACGGAACACACGAATCGCTTGTTCAATTCGGCCCACATCTACCAGATGAAAATGCCGTACGACAGGGAAACGATCAATGAGGCGCACAAGGAAGTCGTGCGCGCAAACAAGCTCGAAACCTGCTATATGCGCCCGATTGCCTTCTACGGCTCGGAAAAGATGGGCATCTCGACGCGCGGCTCCACGGTTCACGTCGCAATCGCCGCCTGGCCCTGGGGCGCCTACCTCGGCGAGGACGGCCTGGAACGCGGTATCCGCATCAAGACTTCGTCGTTCGCGCGGCATCATGTCAATGTCACGATGCCGCGCGCCAAGCTCGCCTCGACCTATGCCAACTCCATCCTCGCCAACCTCGAAGCAACACAGGACGGCTATGACGAAGCGCTGTTACTCGACACCGAAGGTTTCGTCGCCGAAGGCGCGGGCGAGAACATCTTCATCGTCAAGGACGGCGTGATCATCGAGCCGGAAATCGCCTCGGCGCTGACCGGCATCACACGCTCCACGGTGCACGCGCTGGCCAAGGATCTGGGCTATGCAGTCGTCACCAAGCGCCTCACGCGCGATGACATCTACATTGCCGACGAAGCCTTCTTCACCGGCACAGCAGCCGAGGTCACGCCGATCCGCGAACTCGACAACCGCCAGATCGGCGCCGGCCGCCGTGGCCCGATCACCGCGAAGATCCAGGCGCGCTTTTTCGATCTCGTCAATGGCCGCTTGCCCGAACGCCGAGACTGGCTCGCCTACGTCTGATCCCACTTGGCCGGCGTGCAAGCCTGCGGCCTTAGTCTTATTCCCGGAGCAATCCATGCCCGAAAACCTGGATAAAAATCAGATCCTCGCGGTCACCGCGAAGGATCTTCCACTGCACTGCCCGATGCCCGACGCCCCCTTATGGGCACGTCATCCGCGCGTCTTTCTCGATGTGAGCAAGACTGGCGAGGCAAGTTGCCCCTACTGCGGCGCAAAATATCGATTCACCGGCGAGCGGCCAAGCGGACATCACTGAGTTAGCTACGGTTTCACGACGACAAAGGGCGCGGCAACGCGCCCTTTGTCTCGTTCGAGCCGCGCGCTTTAACAATCCGCCAGCGAGGCGATCCGCTGGCCGTCATACCTCTCGAATAGATGAAGCGCGTCGAACGGCAGGCCGATTTCGACGGCGTCGCCAATCGCGGCATCGATTGCATGATGCGTGACAAACTGCACGCTGACACCGCCGATCTGCACACCAAGCTGACTCTGATCGCCCAGCCATTGCGTCGAATTGAGCGCACCGCGAATCCATGCGACATCATTGCGCGCGGCGCTCGCCATGTCGCGCCCAATAATTGCCTTGTGCGGACGAAAGCCGAGTGTCAATGGCCGCTCGACAATTGCACGCAGGGATGGCGTAGCGGGAAGTTCGAGCGAAAATGCCACTGCATCTTGCGCGTCGAGCGCAACCAGCAGGCAATGATCGCCGCGATATATCGCGCGCGCATGCAGCAGGTTCATCGACGGTTCGCCGATGAAACCCGCAACGAATAGATTCGCCGGTCGCTCCTTTAATTCGATCGGCGAAGCAAATTGCTGGAGCACGCCATTGGACATGACAGCAATGCGATCCGACATCGCCATCGCCTCGGTTTGATCGTGCGTGACCAACACCGTCGTCATACGATGCGCAATCAGGTATTCCTTGATGCGCGCGCGCAGTACGGCCCGCAGTTGCGGTTCGAGCTGCGACATCGCTTCGTCGAGCAGGTACAGATCGGCCTGCCGGACGAGCGCGCGCGCAAGACCCACACGCTGCTGCTGGCCGCCGGAAAGCGTGGGAGGATAGTATTCGAGCAAATCCTCGATTTCGAGCATCTTCGCCACGTTCGCAAGCTTTTCGTCGAGCACCGCGCGTGGCGTGCGGCTACGCAATAGGCTAAAAGCGATGTTCTGCCGCACTTTCAGCGGCGGGTAAAGCGCATAGGCTTCGAATGCCATCGCGACATTGCGCTCGCTCGGCGCTAGACGGTGCACTTCGCGCTCGCCAATACTAATAGTGCCTTCGCTGACGGATTCGAAGCCCGCGATCATCCGCAGCGTCGATGTTTTGCCGCAACCGGAAGAGCCGAGCAGTGCAACGATTTCGCCATCGTCTATCTGCATGTCGATGCAATCGACCGCCCGTGCGGGCGTCGCACCCTTCTTGTGCGGATAGATTTTGCTCAACCGAGAAAGTTTGACGGAAGCCATGATGTGAGTCCTTTGGCGGCTGCGTATCAGAGACGCGCGCCGGATGCGCCATCGAAAAACAAGGCGTGTTTGAGATCGAGCCGGGCAAAACCCGCGCGGTGCTCGCGCGTGGCAAGCAGCGCATCGTTTTCCGGCTGGCTTGCGAGAATCTCGGTACCGTCGTGCATTTTGAGCAGCGCGACGGTACGCACATTGAATGGCGTGACGGCTTCGACGGAAACGGGCAGACCCTGCGACGCCGGATCGAACGACAAGCCAACATGCTCCGGACGGATGCCGAGCGTAAGGTTTGCCGCCGGCAGTCTCACCTCGGGCGGCAGCGCGATTTGCGTACCGCCAATCGCCACGCATACCCCGCCATCCTTGGTATGCATGGGCGATACATTGAACAGATTGATCGGCGGATCGCCGAACAAACGCGCGATGCGCTCGCTCTTCGGCGCACGATAGACCGACCGAGGATCGCCGATCTGCGCAAAGCGCCCGCCTACCATCACGCCGATGCGGTCGCCGAGCGCAAGCGCTTCGCGGTAATCCTGCGTCACGTAGAGCACCGTCGCATTGAAACTGCGTAGCAGCCTGGGTAACTCGAAACGCATTTCGTTGCGGATCTTCGCGTCAACATTGCGCAGCGGATCATCGAGCAGAATCAACGGCGGACGCCGAATCAGGCTGCGCGCAAGCGTGGTGCGCTGCTTCTGGCCATTGGACAACTCGCGCGGCAAATGCGCGAGTACATGATCGATGCGCAAGAGTTCGGCGATTTCCACTACCCGTCGCGTAATTTCGCCCGGCGCGATCTTCGACGCCCGCAGCGGGCTGGCGATATTTTCGAACGCGCTCATATGCGGATAAAGCGCGAAGTTTTGAAATGCCATTGCTATGTTGCGGCGATCGGGCGAAAACCTCGTGATGTCCTCGCCGTTCATGCGGATCGCGCCGCACGCAGGCTCCACCATGCCGGCCAGCGCGCGCAGCAGCGTGGTCTTGCCGCAACCGCTTTGGCCGAACACGACCATGCATTCGCCCGCCTCGACAGAGAGCGACAGTTCGTCGAGCACCTGTTTAGCGCCGTATGCCTTGCTGATTTGCTCTATTTCCAGGAATGCCATATTGCGCCTCTTATTCCAGTGCGACGCTTTGTCGCTGTTTATCCCTTGACCGCACCCAGGCTCAATCCCTCGACCAGATAACGCTGCGCCGCCAGCGCCAGCGCCAGCGTCGGCACGACCGACAGCATCAGCGCCGCCGCGATCTGCCCGTACTGGATGCCCGACGCCGTGATGAAAGCCAGCGCACCGACCGTCACCGGCTGCACACGGCTGGAACCGAGAATCAGCGCAAAGACAAAGTTGTTCCAAGCAAAAATGAACGACAAAAGACCCGCTGCAGCAATACCCGGCCGCGCAAGCGGAATGGCAATCCTGAAAAAGGCACGCGCCCACGAATGACCATCGAGCCGGTATGCATGCTCGATATCCGGACTGATGTCCTCGAAATAACCGCGCACGATCCACAGAATCAGCGGCAGCGTGATCAGCTGATAGACCCACACGAGGCCGAAGTAAGTGTCATACAAACCGATGTCCTGAAAATACAGTTGCAGCGGTAGCAGCACCAGGATAGGCGGCGCGAAACGGAACGACAGCAAGGTGAACGCGATGTTCTCGCCGAGGCGGAACTTGAAGCGCGCGAAGGCATAAGCGGCGGGCACGCCGAGCAGCATCGACAGCGCGACGGCCGAGCTGCTCAGAATCAGGCTATTGAGCAGGTTATTCATGTAATCCGTTGTTATCGTGCCGACACCCGAACCGAGATGGCCCGAAATCAGGGCCCTGTAGTTGGAGAGCGTCGGTTCGAACAGCAGTGCGGGCGTCGCACGCAAGATCGTCTGATTCGTCTGGAACGACATCATCAGCACCCAAACGAACGGGAACAGAAAGAACAGCACGATCGCCAACAGGAACAGATTGCGCACGATGCGCAGGCCATAGCGGGAAAGCATGAGGGTCCCCTTGCAGTCAGGTCAGGCCGCGCGCGCGCTGGCGCAGCCTGAGCCATTGCTTGATGAACGCAGTCGAGAGCACGTACGTTATGAGCCATAGCACCATCACAAGTGCTGCCGAGCGGCCGATATTGCTGAACGAAAATGCTTGCAGATAAGCCTGCACCTGGAACACGGTAAGGCTGTCGCCGGGCCCGCCTTGCGTCATCGAATAAATGATGTCGAACTGCTGCAGGCTATCTAGCATGCGGAACATCGTGGCCGTCAGGATGTATGGCATCAGCATCGGTAGCGTAATGCGGAAGAACACGAAGCTGGCCGGCACGCCATCGAGCGCTGCCGCTTCGAACGGCGCGCGCGGCAAGGCGCGCAGTCCGGCGAGCAGCAGCACGGTGATGAACGGCGTATAGACCCAGGTATCGACGAGCACCACGGTGAACATGGCCGACTCGGGAGCTGCGGCCCAGCCGAAGTCGTGTATGCCGATTGCGTTGAGTAGAAAACTCAATACGCCGAAGCTCGAATTGGTCATGAGCTTCCACATTAGACTCGCGATAGCGGGCGCAACCATCAGCGGCAAGATCAGCAGCACGCCGATCAAGTCATTGAGGCGCGTGCGCTGTTGCAATGCGAGTGCAATAGCAAGGCCCAGGCTCAGTTGCACGACGAGCGTCGCGACTGCATACGTCAGCGAAACGCGTACGGTGTTCCAGAAGTCAGGATCGAGGAAAAGCCCGATGTAGTTGTCGAGTCCGATGAAAGCGCGCGCATCGGGAAACGACAGGTTATAGCGTTGCAGCGAATACACGACCGCCGTAGCGAATGGAATCAGGATGCCGATGCACAGCAACAGGGCCGGCAAACTGAGCAGGTACGGCAATACGGTTTGAAACGATAGCCGGCGCGGCGCGCGAAGCGCCCACCCGCGAAGGGAAGCAGTCGACAAGGCAAACTCCTGGTGGAATATCGCGCGCGGTCCGCTTGCGCTGCGGACCGCGTTTGTGCTGCGGGAGAAACGCTTCCTCGCGCTGGCGCGCGAAGCCCCGGTATGGATGGCGGGGTCAGTTGCAACGCATAGTCAGCCGATGCCGACGTCGCGCAGCTTGCGATTGAGCGACTCGGCGAGCTTGTCGAGACCTTCGCTGACCGGTACCTGATTCGCATACATCTGTTGCAAGCTCGCGGCCCAGTCGGTGGTAATTTCGGGGAACAACTGCTGCGGCGTGAAGTAAATCTTCGCGTTGTCGATGTTCTGCTGATACTGCTTCAGATAGCCTGGGTAGTTCTTTTCTAGGCGCGCCTGAAAGTCGGCATGCGCCCAGGTAGATTTGCGCGTCGGATCGACAAGATCGCCTTGCGTTGCGCCAAACAGGCTGTTCTGCGTGCCGGTAGCCCATTGCATGAAATACCAGGCCGCTTCTTTCTGTTGCGAGAACTGGCTCATAGCGAGTGACCAGATCCACACGTTCGGCGTCGGAGTCTTCGCGTCGGGGTTGGGTTTGAACGGCACATAACCGATTTTTCCGGCTTCCTTATTGCTGCCGCCGTTCATGAAAAACCCGATGATGTCAGCATCATAAATTGCGGCCGACTTGCCGCCGCCCAGGTCGTTGGCCACCTCGTACCATGTATAGCTGGTCCAATTCTTGGGACCGCCACGACGCAGCATGTCGATCCACATCTGGTGGAATTTTTTGCTCTCGGGCGAGTTCATCGCAGCGAGGAGCTTGCCGTTATTCGAGGTGAAATCTTTGCAACCGTAGTTCGCATAGGCTGAAAGGAAACCCGCATGAATGGTTGCCCAACTGCGGCTGCCGCGCGTGCCCACGCCATACATACCGAGTTTGGATGCCGAAATCTGCGCCGACTTTTCGATCAGATCCGGCAGACTTTCCGGCGGCGAGAGCTTCATCCTCTCGTATGCCGTTTTGTTATACGACAAGGAGTTGAGTTCAAAGGCCCAGGGAAGCGCCCATTGCTTGGCACCAGGCCCCCCGAGCCGCGAACCGGCCTTGCCGTCCCAGGCGGTCGACACGCGCAAACCTTCGTATACATCGTCCCATTGATAGGCAGCCGAGGTCAGGCGTGGATTGTGCAGGTACTCGTTCAGATCGACGATCTGCCGGGCCGGTCCGTATTTCCATGTCTGGTACGCGCCCGTCATGATGACATCGTACTGGTTCGAACGGGTGGCCAAGGCGCTTGTCACCTTGTCGAAGTAGACGTCCTCCGGAAAGATGTCGTACGCGACATGGAGACCCGTCATCGCCTTGAAATTATCGAGATTCTTCAGCATCGCATCCACATACGGATGCTTGTTCAGCAGCAGCCTGACGGTCTTACCCTGATACTTCTTGAAATCCACGTCGCCCGCAGCTGCGAACGCGCGCGTGATAAAACCATTCATCATGAAGCTCGCAGCAGCAGCGGTTGCGCCGAGCTTTCCCATCCGCTCGAAAAATTCGCGCCGACCGATGCGCTGTTCGAACGCTGCTTGCATAAGCGCCTCTTGCTTGTCAGCCATGCTTTGTCTCCTGGGAAATCTTCTGTTTTTGTGGGGTTGCGGGGTGCTACTTCTCTGTTTTCATGCGTCCGGTTCTAGCAACACCTTGATCGAGTCCATCGAATTGGCGACTTTTAACGCCTCGTCCCATTCGGACAGGCGAAAGCGGTGCGTAACGATGCCTTTGGAGGTAACGAGGCCGCGTCGCAAAAGATCGATCGCAATCGGATAACAATCGCCGGACAGGTGCGCGCCACGCAGATCAAGTTCCTTTTCGTCGCCGATAATCGACCAGTCGACCGTCGTTTCGCGTCCGAACACGGAAAATTCGACGAAGCGGCCAAGCCTGCGGATGACCTTCAAGCCCTGAGTGACACCACTTGGCGAACCGGTGGTTTCGATGTAAACGTCGCAACCGTAGTTGTCGGTCAGGCTACGGATGACGGCATCCGCATCCTTGCGACCGGGGTTGATCAGCACATCGGCGCCGTATTGCCGGGCAAGTTCGAGCCGCGCGTCCATCATGTCGATCACGACGAGCGTCTTCGGTGTTTTCAGTTTCGCGACCTGGGTCATTAGAAGACCGAGCGGGCCAGCACCCGCGATCACCACGACATCATCGAACTGTATGTCGCCGCGATTGACCGCATGGATCGCGCACGAGAGCGGTTCGGTGATCGCGGCATCCTCGAACGACACGCTATGCGGGATCTTGTGCACGACAGCGCGCGACGACAGACGCATATAGTCCGCCATGCCGCCGTCGGCGACTTCGCGCTGAAAGCCGTAGATGTTGTGCACTTCGCACATCCAGCGAAAGCCGGTGCGACAGTAGCGACACGTTTGACAAGGCACGATCTGTTCCGCGATCACGCGGTCGCCAAGTTCAACCTTGTGATACGCCCCCGCGCCTTCGCCGAGTTCGACGACCGTGCCCCAGAACTCGTGCCCCGGGATGACGGGCGGCTTCACATAGGCAGGACGTCCGGTTTCCTTGTCGCCCCAGAAACGCATCGCGCCCGCCCAACATTTGCAATCGCCTGCGCAAATGCCGCACGAAGCGATCTTGATCACAAGTTCGTTCAGACCGGCACACGGACGCTTCACGCGTTCGAGCCGGTAGTCCTTCGGTGCATGGCATACGACGGCCAGCATATCTTTCTCTTGAAATTTCACGGAGCCTCCGCAGGCGGGACTTAGTACGTGAGCGGCATGGCGACAGAACGCTCGCGAGCAACGACTTCTCTAAATTGCAAAGAATCCATACGAATCGTCATGCTCACATTGAACACATGTTCTTAACTGAACAAATAATCATTTCACAAATAATGCTAGTTCCGCAAAAAAACGATGTCAAGATCAAAAAATAATCAAAAATTGTGATTTTTATATTTTTATTGCAGTGTTTTTGCCATTTATGAGAACAAATTCACAAATCTACGATTATTTAATCTGATCATTAGAACGGAATCGTTCCGACGATTCGATTTAAGGGCACCTCGAAAAACTCCCGCTTTCATCGCGATACTGCGTTGTTCGAAAAAAATTACTCCTTACATATCAAATATATGCGGCGTCGCAATTTTTTACGTCCGGCCTTGTCTCGCTTAGGAATCGGGTTTTTGGAGGCGCCCTTAAATATTGCGAGTAAGCCGAAATCAGGCGAGGACAACCGCCCTATGGGCGCTCGCTCAAATTCGCGCGAAATCCGGACATTCATGCCGGGACTCCGCCACGGATTTCAGCGCGTTTTCAGAAACGGCAAATAGGGGGCACGGCACGCATTCGTGCGCCTATCGAATCAAGACTCCATTACGATCTGGATCTTCACGTCGGTCGGATAGGCACGCGCGGCCTCGTCGAAGGCTTCGATGCCCTCGGCAAAGCGGAACGAGCGCGAGATGAACGGCTTCACATCGAGGCGTCCGGAAGCGATGAGCGAAATCGCGCGCGCAAACATGTTGGCATAGCGGAATACCGATTCGACGCGGATTTCCTTGCACTGCAACGCGACAATATCCAGTGGTACTTTCTGCGCCGGCATGCCCACCAACACCATGCAGCCGCCGGGGCATAGCAGATCCACAACACCGTCATAAGCCTTGTCGCTGCCGGAGGCTTCGAACACGATATCCGCACCCCATCCATCGGTCAGTTCGGCCACCACGTCGCGCGCGGACTGCGTGCGGATGTCCACTGCGGTGACGCCCGGCACGCCGGCGATCAATGCAAGTTTGTCCGCAACGAGATCGCATACGACGGCCCGACTGCAACCGCTCGCGAGCGCAGCCAACGCGGTCATCATGCCTATCGTGCCGGCGCCGATGACCACTGCGACGGCGCCAGGCTGGATCGCCGCCTTCTTGGCCGCCTGCAAACCGATGCTCAGAGGTTCGACAATGGCACCCTCGGCAAAGCTGACGTTGTCCGGCAGCTTGAAGGTAAATGCCGCAGGATGCACGACGAAGGGCGTGAGGCATCCGTGAATCGGCGGCGTCGCCCAAAAGCGTACCGCCGGATCGAGGTTGTACATGCCCTGCCTCGAAGCTCTTGAATCCGGGTCCGGAATGCCGGGCTCCATGCAGACGCGATCGCCCGGTTTCAGGTGGGTGACTTCGTTGCCGATCTCGACCACGGTTCCAGAGGCTTCATGGCCCAGCACCATCGGCTCGCGCACGACAAACGGCCCAATGCTGCCATGCTGGAAATAGTGGACATCGCTACCGCAGATACCCACGGTATGAACGCGAATTTTCACGTCGCGCGCGCCTACCGTCTGCACCAAAGGAATGTCGCGCAGCGTAATCCGCCGCGCTTCTTCGAGTACGAGAGCTTCCATTTTGCATTCCTCGCTGACGGAAACGCCAAAAAGGCGTTCGCTCGTGTGTATGGGAGGCTCCGGCATTCATGCCGGACAGATAGATATGCGCGGAAGGCGGTCGGCTATTGCGTCGTATAACCGCCGTCGACCACAAGGTTTTCGCCGTTGACCATGGCGGCTGCGTCGCTGGCCAGATACAAAACTGCGAAAGCGATTTCCTCGGGCTGGGCGAAGCGACCCATCGGAATCTTGCGTTTGAACTGTTCGCCAACTTCGCCGGCCCAGGCGCGGCGTCCGAGTTCGGTCTCGACAACGGTCGGCGAAATCGCGTTGACCGTGATGCCCCGTGGCCCCCATTCGCCGGCCAGCACGCGCGTCATGCCGAGCAGCGCCGCCTTGCTGGCGCTATAGGCAACATGCCTGTCGAGCCCGACGAGCGCGGCTTGCGAGGCCATGTTGACGATGCGACCCGCGCCACATTCCAGCATATGCCGACCGACTGCCCTGGCGTAGAGGAAGGGGCCTCTGAGATTAACCGCCATCGTCTTGTCCCAGAGCGCCGTGCTGGTGGTTTCGGCCGGCTCGATAAGGCCGACGCCTGCGTTATTCACGAGTACATCAATGCGCCCGAAACGGGTAATGACATCTGCAACGATAGCCTCGGTGCGCGCCTCGTCGCTGACGTCGCCGACCCAGCCTGCGCTACCGTTGTCGAAGGCCGCAGCAATGCGTTCGACTGCATCGCTGGTGTCGGTTAGCGCGACGCGCGCGCCTTGGGCGACAAAGCAGGAGGCGATGGCAAAACCGATACCCGAGGCGCCTCCGGTGATCAGAACGATTTTCTGGCTGAAGTCGAGCGCTTGCGCGAAAGTGCGAGGCATAGCACAAATCCTTCGATAGACGGAAGATGCAGGCAGGGGTTATAGCCACGGGCAGCTCCACCGGCCCCGGCATCTATGCCGAAGTCATCGCGCCTGCCCGCAATACAGAGATGTTCAGCGCGCGGTTTCGAACTGCGCGGCATTCGCTTTCGTGACCTCGGCCCATGGCACCGCATACAGCTTCGCCGTGCCGTTGCCCCACGGCATGCTCTTCGCGTACTGTTGCCAAATCGCCGATTGCGGCTGGTAGCTCGGTCCGATCAGGTGCCGCAGCAAAATATCGAGCGCGCCTTGCGCCTGCGCCTTGGCGTCCTGTCGTTCGGTCAGCACCATCTCGCCGCGCGCGATAGCCCGGATTGCGTCGGTCACGCCGTCGATACCCGCTATCGGCATCGTCTTCGGATCGATGTTCGCGGCTTTCAAGGCGGCAATCGCACCGAGCGCCATTTCGTCGTTTTCGGCGATCACACCGTTGATCTGGCCAGGATGCGCAGTAATCCAGTTTTGCATCAGCGCCAGCGCTTCGGCACGCGACCAGTTGGCGGTCTTGCGTTCTAGCACCTTGATGCCGGGACTCTGCTTGAGCACGCGGTCGATTCCTTCGCTACGCTCAAGCGCGCCGGTCTGCCCGACCGGCCCTTCGAAGATCACGACATTGCCCTTGCCGCCCAGCTTCTTGATGACGGCAGCGGCTTCGAGCTGACCGCCCAGCACATCGTCCGAACCGATGTACGACAGCATCCGGTCGCTCTTCACCGGGCTATTGGAACCGACCACCGGCAGGCCGGCCTTGGCGGCCTTGCCCACCACATTGGCGCCAGCGATGGAGTCGATTGCTATGTAAATCGCACCGTCATATTTTTGCGTAATCATCGTGTCGAACTGGCTATCCTGCGTCAGATGGTCGTAGCGGCCATCGAACACCGTCAGCTTGACGAGGCCGCTCTTGACGGCCGGGTGATCCTTGATCGCGTCGGCCCACAATTGCGCATATTCGTTTCTCAAGCCATACACGGCCGCGCCGACTTTCCAAGTCTTGGGCGCGCTCTGTGCGAATGTCAGCGTACTCATTGTGAATATAATTATCGCCGCGAACCATTTGCCGTATCTCATTTTGTCTCCTCGCTGTGGTTGGAAAAATGCAGCCTTAGTTGTTATCCCTGCGCGCAGCGATATCGAGCAATACCGCACACACAATTACGCTGCCCTTGATCACTTGCTGGTAATACGAGGACACGCCCATCAGGTCGAGTCCGTTGTTGATCACACCTATGATCAGGACGCCGAACAGCGTGCCCGACACGCCGCCGACCCCACCAGAAAGACTCGTGCCGCCGATCACGACGGCGGCAATTGCGTCGAGTTCATAGCCGGCGCCCGCCTGGGTCAGCGCCGAAGTAGTACGGGCATTGAGCACGACGCCGGCAAGACCCGCGCAAGCGCCGCAAATCGCATAGACGCTAAAGAGAATCAGACGGGTCGGCACGCCGCTCGCGCGCGCGCTTTTTTCGTTGCCGCCAATCGCATAGACATAGCGGCCGAAGCGGGAGTAGCGCAAGACAAGTAACGAGGCGACAAATAGCGCGAGAAAGATCAGCACGGGAACCGGCACACCGGCGACTTTCCCCTGGCCGATGAATAAAAACGAATCGGAAAGCCCGGAGATCGGCTTGCCGTCGTTGTAGATCTGCGTTGCGCCGCGCGCGATCGAGAGCATGCCCAGCGTGACCACGAAAGCAGGCACGCGAAATCGCGCGATCACTGCGCCGTTGAGCGCGCCGCACGCCACCCCGGCCGCGCTGCCCGCAGCAACCGCCACGAGCGCGGCATGGGGCGCGTCACCGGCAACAAAACTCGCCGCCACCATGCCGGCGAAGGCGACTACCGAGCCGACCGAGAGATCGATGCCGCCGGCGAGGATGACGAAGGTCATGCCGATTGCAAGCAGGCCATTGATCGACACCTGTTGCAGGATGTTCAACAGATTGCCGACTGTCAGGAAATATTCGTTCAGCGATGACAGGGCAATACAGATCGCGACAAAGGCGGCAATGATGCCGTAGCGCGACAGGTGCTGCATCGAAAAGGATCGTTGCGCAAGTATCATGATGGTGAGTCCTCAATGCCGCGTGAATAAGCGCCGATCACGACGCCAGATGCGTCAGCGCGTGATGCGAGGCATCGGCGCTCATAAGCGTGCCGGCGATCCTGCCGCGCGCGAAGACAAGGATTCGATCGCTCACCTGCATCACCTCGTCGAGTTCGGACGAGACCACGATGGCGCAACGGCCGTCCGCCACGAAATCGTTGAGAAAGGCGTAGATCTGTTGCTTGGTGCCCTCGTCGATGCCGCGCGTGGGTTCGTCGCACAAGAGAATTCGCGGCTGCGTGAGCAGAAAACGCGCGAGGATGACTTTCTGCTGATTGCCGCCGGAGAGCTGCTGCACCGGAATTTCCTCGGAGCTTGCACGAATCGAGAACTGCCGGACCATTCTTGTTAGCGCGCTGCGTTCGCGCGCAGAACGAATCCAGCCGGCGCTCGAACAGGCGCGCAGCGCGGCAAGCGAAACGTTCTCGCGCAGCGGGCGGCAGCCAACGAGGCCGCTGTCCTTGCGGTCCTCGGTGATCAGCGCGATGCCATGTTTGAGCGCATCGGCGGGCTTGCCTATGCGTACCGGCGCACCGTCGATCAGCAGCGCGCCGGCATCGGGCCGCGTCAGGCCGAACAGGGCGTTGAGGAATTCGCTGCGGCCGGCGCCCATCAAGCCATAAATACCGAGAATCTCGCCTTGCCTGACCTGCAGGTCGATGGCGGAAAAACGCTTGTGCTGCGTGTAACCACGCGCTTCCAGCATTACAGGTTTGTCATGCTTCTGCGAGGGACGCTGGCTGCGCGTCACGCATTCGCCGACGATGCCATGCACCAGATGCGCGCTGTCGATATCGGCGAGCAAGCCGGTCTCGATGAAACCGCCGTTGCGGAAAATCGTGTACTCGGTGGCGATGGCAAATATTTCGCTCATCCGGTGCGACACATAGATCACGCCGACCCCGCGCGCGGTCAGGCGGCGGATCGCATCGAACAGGATGGCTGTTTCGGCTTCGCCAATCGCCGAGGTCGGCTCATCCATGATCAGGATGTCGCTGTCGTAGCTGATGGCCTTGGCGATTTCGACAAGCTGGCGTCGCGCCAAGCTCAGACGCCGCAATGGCATTTGCACATCGATATCGAAGCCTAGCGATTCCAGCAGCAGGCTGGCGCGCTCGTAAAGCCGGCCGTAGTCGATAATTAGGCCGCCCAGCTTCATCGTTTCGCGACCGAGAAAAAGATTCTCGGCCACCGTCATATCAAGTATCGGATTGAGTTCCTGGCTGATCATCGCGATACCGGCGACAAGCGAATCGGCGGGCGACTCGAAACTGACCGGGCGGCCCTTGCAATGAATCGCACCGCCGTCGCGGCGCAGCACACCGGTGAGGATGTTCAGGAACGTAGACTTGCCCGCGCCGTTACCGCCGCAAAGCGCATGCACGCTTCCCGGCCGCAAGGCCAGGCGTCCGTCGCGCAAGGCCGGCACGCCGTTGAACGATTTTTGCACCCCGGAGGCATGCAGCAGGTAGTGCGCGTTATCCATGTCTCCACCCTATTGTTTTGGCATAGCATCTGGCGAACGCCGTAGGCGTAAGCTTCAGCGCGAGAAGGCGGCGAGATTTCCCGCATCGACGTTAAGGATGTTGCCGGTGGATTTGGCCGTCAGCTCGGAGGCGAAGAAATACGTCGCTTCGGCGATGTCTTCGGGCAGCACGCTGCGTTTGAGCAGCGAACGATCCCGATAGAAGGCTTCAAGCTCGTCTTCGTCTACCCGGTTCGAGGCGGCGCGCGCACTACGCCATTCGCCGGACCAGATGCGCGAGCCGCGAATCACGGCGTCCGGATTGACCACGTTGGCGCGGATTCCGTGCGGCGCGCCTTCGAGCGCGAAGCTGCGCGCCAGTTGGATCTCGGCCGCTTTAGCGGCGCAATAGGCGATCGCATTGGGGGAGGCGACCATACCGTTCTTGCTCGCGACGAAGATCATCGAGCCGCCCAGGCCCTGGCGCTTGAGCAGCTTGAACGCTTCGCGTCCGATCAAAAAATAGCCGGTGGCAAGCACGCTCTGGTTGTGGTTCCACAGCGCGAGCGTGGTCTCGTCGATGGCCGCCGAACTCGCGATCCCGGCATTGGAGACAACGATATCGAGGCCGCCGTATGCAAGCACGGTATGCCGATAGGCAAGCGCCACCGATGCTTCGTTCGTCACGTCGCACACGACACCGCTTACGTTGGCCGCGCCGTAGCGTTCATGCAGATCGGCTACAGCCTCGTCGAGCGCAGCGTGGTCGATGTCGGCCAGCACGACGCAGGCTCCTTCGCGCAGCAGCCGCTGTGCCACCGCACGACCGATGCCACCCGCCCCACCGGTGACCAATCCTATGCGTCCGGCAAGCGACCGGGGTTGGGGCATGCGTTGCAGCTTGGCTTCTTCGAGCAGCCAGTATTCGATATCGAAGGCTTCCTGTTCCGGCAAGCCGACATAGCGATCCACCGCGTTTGCGTCGCGCATCACGTTGATCGCATTGACATAAAATTCGCCGGCGATGCGTGCGCTCGCGCTGTCGTGCGCAAGCGTCACCATACCTATGCGCGGCAGCAGCAACACCACCGGATTAGCATCGCGCAGCGCCGGACTGTCAGGCCGCTTGCAACGCGCGTGATAGGCCGCATAGCCTTCGCGGTAGAGGGTGATCAATGTAGCGAGCGCGGCCCGCAGTTCGGCGTCGCCATCGATTCGATAGATCGCCTCCGGCACGATGAGCGGGCGAATTTTGGTTCGCAGGAAATGATCGGGGCATGAGGTGCCAAGCGCGGCGAGCGGTTCCAGGTCGGCGCTATTGACGAAGGTCTGCACGACGGCGGAGCGGTCGATATGTGCAATCTTGTAGCGCGCGCCATCGGCGGTAGCGAGGCCACGCAATATCGGCAACACGCGTTCTAGCATGGCGTCCTGCTCGTGCCGGGCGAGCAACGTCAGGCATGTGCCGCCAAAGGGTTCGACCTTGCGCCGCTCTGTTTCCGCCTGCAGCCACGCCTGCGCCCGGGCGATGACATCGACGGTGTTTTCATAGCAGGCGCGCGCGTTCTCGCCCCAGGTGAAAAGTCCATGACCCGCGAGTACGACGCCGCGCGCCGACGGGTGGGCCGCAACGAAGCGCGCCAATTGCTGTCCGAGTTCGAAGCCGGGGCGGCGCCACGGCAACCAGCCGATCTCGGTGCCGAAGATCTTTTCGGTCAGCGCCCGGCTGTTGGCGGTCGCGGCAATCGCGATGAGCGCATCCGGGTGCATATGATCGACATGCCGGTACGGCAGGAAGGCATGCAAGGGCGTATCGATGCTCGCCGCCCGCGCATTCAGGTTGAACGTGCAATGCGGCAGGTAGGCCACCATCTCGTCTTCATGACGCTCGCCGCGATAGATGCTGGCCAGGCTAAGGATCTTGTCGAGGTAGAGCGTGGCGAAACCATCGCGCTTCATCGAACCCAGATCGCCGCCCGAACCTTTGACCCACAATACGGTGGTTTGCTCGCCCGAGAGCGGATCGCACTGCGTCAGCTTGGCCGAGGTATTGCCGCCGCCGTAGTTGGTGATGCGCAGGTCCGATCCCAACAGGTTCGAGCGGTACAACAACTGGTCCGCTTCGGCGAGTTGCGCGGCGTAGGCGTCGTCCCAGAGCGGGAAAGGAGCCGTTTTTTGCTTGCGATCCATCGTGTTCTATCTCCGCCAATCGAGCACTTGGCGCTAAGGCCAACGAATGGATCGGAGTGTAGAAACACATGGCCATTCTGAATATTCACGATTTTTTACTTAAATCATAAAATTTATTTATTATTGCAAAATCGCAAAAATCGACAGACGGCCCACGCATGAAAAACATCACGCTGCGTCAGCTCAAGATCTTCGGCGTCGCGGCGTCGGAGCTGAGTTTTACGCGCGCGGCCGACGCGCTGTGCCTGACTCAGCCCGCCGTATCGATGCAGATCAAGCTGCTCGAAGAAGAGATCGGGCTCAAACTGTTCATAAAACGCGGCAAGAAGCTGTTTCTGTCGGAAGCGGGCAGCGAATTGCTGCGGCATACGCGCAGCGTGCTGGCGCATCTGGAGGTCGCCAGCGAATCGCTCGCCGCCTTGCACGTCGGACACTCGGGCCGACTACATCTGGGCGTGGTATCCACGGCGAACTATTTCGCGCCGGCGCTGCTGGCCGCGTTCCGTTCGCTGCACCCGGGCGTACGCGTCAAACTTACGGTCGACAGGCGCGAAGCGATTCTCGCGTTGCTCAAGGATCACAAAATAGACCTTGCGATCACCGGCCATCCGCCGAACGAAGCCGAGGTCGAAGCCGAAATCTTCGCGCGCCATCCTCACTACATTGTGGCGGCGGCCGATCATCCGCTCGCCCAGCAGCGGCATCTGCACTGGTCGGCGCTACAAGGCGAATCCTTTATTTTTCGCGAACAGGGCTCGGCCACGCGCAACCTGCTCGAATATCTCTTGCAACAAGCTTCGATGAGCGTCGAGATCGCGTTCCAACTGCTCGGCAACGAAACAGTAAAGCAGGCGGTAATCGCCGGACTCGGCATCAGCCTGCTCTCCGCCCACAGCTTCCAGATCGAATTTGTGGCCGGGCATCTAGCCATCCTGGATTTGACGGGGATGCCGATGATGATGGACTGGTATCTGCTGCATAGCCGCGAGAAGCAGCCTTGCGGCGTGCACGCCGCATTCCGGCGCTTTCTGCTCGACGAGGGCGCGCTGCGCATTCAGGCGTGTTCGGCACCGGGAATGGCTTGGGAGCGCTTCGAAAGCCCAAGTTTTAGTACAAGACACGATGCCGGGAAAAAGACGCTACCGCATATGATTGATATGTAAGGAAAAATCCCAGCGCTGCGCCGAGGCGTAACGAAAGCAGGCGTTTTTCGAGAGGTGCCCACTTATCATTCAGTTTGATAAGCCCGCTCCGGGGCGTCTCCCGACTCATGCAATGAACCCAATTCGAATTCTGATCGTCGCACCGAACTGGATCGGCGACGCCGTCGCGGCCCAGCCACTTTTCATGCGCCTGGCCACGCGGCGGCCGAACGTCGCAATCGACGTGCTCGCCCCGCCCTGGGTCGTGCCGGCCCTCGAAGCGATGCCCGAAATCCGCCAGGTCATCGCCAACCCCTTCGGCCACGGCGTATTCAAATTCCTCGCGCGCTGGCGTTTTGCGCGCGGCTTCGCCGGCCGCTACGACGAAGCCTATGTGCTACCCAATTCCTGGAAATCGGCGCTGATTCCGCTGCTTGCCGGCATCCCGCTACGCGTCGGTTTCGTCGGCGAAGGCCGCTATGGCGTGCTGAACCGAATACACAAACTCGATAAAAAGGCGCTGCCGCTACAGGTCGAACGCTATGCCGCGCTCGCCGAAAAACCGCGAAGCCCGCTCGAACGGCCATTGCCGAATCCGCGCATCGCGCGCGGCGCGGCGGATATCGCGGCCACGCTGGCCCTCCTCGGCCTGTCCGACGCGCCGCGCCCAATCGTCTTCTGCCCCGGGGCCGAATTCGGTCCCGCCAAGCGCTGGCCCGAGGCGCACTATGCCGCGCTTGCGCGCCGGCTAGCCGCCAACGGTTATCCAGTCTGGATTCTTGGTTCGAAAAAGGACATGCCGGTCGCCGCCGAAATCGCCCGGCGCGCGCAGGAAGCCGTGCATGATCTTTGCGGCCGCACGAATCTTGTCCAGGCAATCGACCTGATCGCCCATGCCCATGCCATCGTCACGAACGATTCGGGCCTGATGCATGTAGCCGCAGCGCTGGATACACCGCTCGTCGCGATCTTCGGCTCGTCGAGCCCGAACTACACGCCGCCGCTATCGCCCAAAGCCGCCGTCATGTGGCTCAAGCTCGAATGCAGCCCCTGCTTCGCGCGCGAATGCCCGCTCGGCCACCTCAACTGCCTGCACCAGATCACGCCGGAGTCGGTCTTCGAACGCGTGCGGCCGATGCTCAATTAATATGAAGCGCCCATTACTCAATGACCCCGTGGTTTCCTGCTAGGCTTCGGGCATGAGCCAAGTTCTTTACGCTACCGCCGAGGATGTCGAAGCCGCGTTCTATGACGCCTTCAATCGCGGCGATCTCGATGCCCTGATGTCCCTCTGGTCCGAAACCGAGGATGTCGTCTGCGTCCATCCGGGCGGCGGACGGCTCGTCGGTCTGCATGCGATCCGGGAGTCCTGGAAACAATTGTTCGACAGTGGCCTGCGGCTGCGGCTGAAATTGCACCACGGCATCGCGCAAAGCACGCCGATGCTCGCGGTACGCTGCATGCTCCAGCACGTCGTCGTCGAAGGCGAAGACCAGATGTCGCCGCCCGTCATCACAACCAACGTCTATGCACGCGGCGCATTCGGCTGGCGACTGGTGCTGCATCACGCTTCACCCTCGCCCGATGTCGAAGGCGTGTTCAACGAGGAAGCGCCCAGGGTGGTGCATTAAGGGGCAACGGCGAGCGCGCCCCCTTGCCTACCGTATGGCTCATGAATTAGCCCGCGCTCGCCGCCGCAGCACGCCCACAACCGCCGCGCAGGCCAAGGCCGAGAACAGGTGCTTGAGCGAATGGCCGCTGAACCAGCCGGTCGCCTCGAAAACATGCGCATCGCCGACTTCGACGAGTTTTGCGAGCACATAACAAAGACTTGCTGCGGCAAAACCGATCTGTTCCGTGCATGGCACACGGTGCGCCCAATTCAGCGCCGGAATCACAAGCAAAACCACAAGCTGCAACACCAGATAGGGCCGCAAATCGCCGCCCAACACCGGAATTACGGCGACCGAGGCCCACGCGGCGAGCGCGAGCAGCATGCCCAAGGCATGGGCCGACAAGGGCTTCAGGCGGAATCGTTCGCACAAGACGGCCGCCAGCAAGGCCGAGCATGCCAGCGCGATAGGCAAGCGGTCCGAAACCAGGCGCGCATCATCGGGCGCAAGGTGATACCAGGCCGAGCCGACGCTCACCGCAAGCACGGCTGCCGAAAAAATGCGCCACCAGAGGCGGGCCGGCGTAGCCGGCAGCTTTGCCGCAATCGATAGTCCTGCCACGCCCACAAGCAGGAAACCGAGGTTGCTCAGCACATCCCAGGCATTCGGCACGCCGAGCAAGCTGCGGCTGTCGGCAAATCGGTGATAACCCTGCGGCAGGTGAATCGGCCCGGCCAGCGCAAGCGCCGCGACAATCGCGGCCAGCAGTACCCAGGGCAGGTTTCGGCGCACTCGTTCGTCCATGACGTCGTCCTCGTTGTAGAGACCACAGTCTGCGCGGCAGGGACAAAAACAGCGCAAAATACGAAACCGTCTTCAAAATCGATTCAGAAAACACCAAAAAACGATACTTTATGCCGGAAACCGCCAAACTACTTGCCGCGCTCAAGCAGGCGCTACGTGCGCGCGGATACACTTACGCGGACGTAGCGGCGACGCTCGGTGTCGCGCAATCGAGCGTCAAGCGCCTGTTTTCGAGCGGTCGTTTCACGCTGGATCGTTTCGAGCGCGTCTGCGCGCTGGCCGGAACGAGCATTGCCGAACTGGCACGCGAGTGCGAGGCGACCGAGGCAAGGCCGCGCCAGCCTACACGCGCACAGGAGGCGGAACTCGTCGCCGACGCCCGGCTACTGCTCGTCGCAGTCTGTATGCTGAACCATATTCCGGCTCCAGCGATCCTCGAACGCTATGCGCTAACCGAGGCCGAACTCGTGCGCTGCCTGACGCGGCTCGACCGCCTCGGCCTGATCGAACTGCAGGCAGGCAACCGCGCGCGGCTTCGCATCGACCGCGAATTCAACTGGCTACCCGACGGGCCGATCGCGCAGTACTTCGCAAGCGAACTGCGCGCCGACTTTCTCGATCCGCATCATCGCGGCACGCGCCAGGAACGCTTCCTGCATGGTCTGCTGACCGAAAGCGCGCTAGCCGAACTGGACGAGCGACTTGCGAGTCTGCGACGGGATTTCGCGCGGCTTCACGAGGCAAGCCGGCGCGCGCCGCTGGCTGGCCGCACGGGACAAGCGTTGTTTCTCGCCAGCGGCCCCTGGGAGCCGCGCGGCTTCGAAGCGCTGCGACGGCAGAAAAAGCAACAGGCGATAACATGAGCCGCAAGCTCCCAGCCTATATCCCGCCCGCATGGCTGCCAGGCAGCCATGCCCAAACGATCTGGCCGATCTCGATCAAGGGCGCCATGCCGCGCGTCGAGCGCGAGCGCTGGGAGGCGCCCGATGGCGATTTCATCGATGTCGACTTCCTGCCGCATCGGCCCGGCAAGCCGCTCGTTGTGCTGTTCCACGGGCTCGAAGGTTCGAGCCGCAGCCATTATGCGCGGGCGCTATTGCGGGTGCTTCATGCACAAGGCTGGAACGGTGCGATCCCGCATTTTCGCGGCTGCTCGGGCGAACCCAACCTGCTGCCGCGCGCCTACCATTCGGGCGACGCGGCCGAAGTAGATTGGATTTTGCGCCGGCTCGCCACGCGCTTTCCTACCCATCCGCGTTATGCCGTTGGCGTTTCGCTCGGCGGCAATGCCTTGCTCGTCTGGCTCGGCCAGGAAGGCCACGCGGCCGGACAGGTCATAGTCAGCGCAGCAGCCGTTTGCGCACCGCTCGACCTGACGGCTTGCGGCCAACATCTCGCGCAGGGTTTCAACAAGCTCTACACGAAAAATTTTCTGCGCACGATGAAGGCGACCGCGCTCGACAAGCTGCGACGCTTTCCCGATGCCTTCGACGGTCGACGGGTTCGCCTGGCGCGCAATCTCTACGAGTTCGACGACGTGGTGACCGCGCCGCTGCATGGCTTTGCCGATGCAGCCGATTATTGGCGCCGCGCCTCCGCCAAGCCCTGGCTCAAATCCATCCAGCTACCGACGCTCGTGCTCAATGCGCGCAACGATCCCTTCATTCCGGGTTCGGTCTATCCGGGCGTCGGCGAAGTCTCGCCGGCGGTCGTCCTCGACCAGCCCGCAGATGGCGGCCATGTCGGCTTTGTCAGCGGCGCGTTTCCGGGAAACCTCGACTGGCTGCCCCGCCGCCTGATCCATTTTTTCGTTCACGGGAATTGAGGCGACATACCCAAACCCTACATGGCGAGCCGCTCTGCGGTCCGTATAATTGGTCGGAATATCCAAGGAGGAGTTTCCGATGTCTGCCCCCGCCCAGGAAATTTTCAAGGCTTATGACATTCGCGGCATCGTCGACAAGACACTGACGCTAGCCTCGGTGCGCCAGATCGGCCAGGCGCTCGGCTCGGAAGCCCGCGCGCGCGCGCAGAACGCAATCGTCATCGGTCGCGATGGTCGGCTCTCCGGCCCGGACTTTGCCGCAGCGCTTGCCGACGGCATCGCGAGTACGGGCATCGATGTCATCGACATCGGCTGCGTCGCCACGCCGATCACCTATTTTGCGGCCTACCATCTCGGCGCAGATTCCTGCGTCTCGATCACCGGCAGCCATAACCCACCGGAATACAACGGACTCAAGATGGTGCTGGCCGGCCAGACGCTGTACGGAGCCATGATCCAGGATCTGCGCCGCCGCATCGTGGAGGGCGATTTCGCACGCGGCGCGGGTACGGTCCGCCACGAGGACGTGCGCCCGGCCTACATCGAACGCATCGTGGCCGACGTGAAGCTCGCGCGACCGATGAAAATCGTGCTCGATTCGGGCAACGGCGTGGCTGGCAATACGGCACCGGAGCTATTCCGCAGACTGGGCTGCGAGCTGGTCGAACTGTTTTCCGAGGTCGATGGCAATTTCCCGAATCATCATCCCGACCCGTCCAAACCCGAGAACCTTAAGGACGTGATCGCGGCGCTGAAAAACGGCGACGCGGAACTCGGACTAGCCTTCGACGGCGACGGCGACCGGCTCGGCGTCGTCACGCGGGACGGCGAAATCATCTACCCGGACCGCCAACTCATGCTGTTCGCGGCCGACCTGCTGTCGCGCGTGCCGGGCGCAAAAATAATTTACGACGTCAAATGCACACGCAATCTCGCGCCCTGGATCCGCGACCACGGCGGCGAGCCGCTGATGTGGAATACCGGGCATGCGCTCGTCAAGGCCAAACTCAAGGAAACCGGCGCGCAACTGGCTGGCGAAATGAGCGGCCACATGTTCTTCAAGGAACGCTGGTTCGGTTTCGACGACGGCCTCTACACCGGCGCGCGCCTGCTCGAAATTCTCTCGCGGAGCTTGGATGCGAACGCGGTACTAAAAGCCCTGCCCGATGCGGTGAGTACACCCGAACTCAATATCAAGATGCATGAGGGCGAATCCGCACTGCTCGTGCAAAAGCTCCGGGACACGGCGAAATTCGACGGCGAGGTCGAACGCATCACGCTAGACGGCTTGCGCATCGAATATGCGGATGGCTTCGGCCTTGTGCGGTCCTCGAACACAACGCCGGTCGTCGTTTTGCGTTTCGAAGCCGACGACGCAGCCGCACTCGCGCGGATTCAGGCCGACTTCCGGCGCGTGCTTGACCAGGCCTGGCCCGGCCTGAAACTGCCGTTCTGAACCTCGGAAAGTCTCGAATCGCGAGTCACTCAGCGGGCTCGCCGCCGATTTTAAGGCCGCTGCTTCATCAGATCAGCCACGTTGCGGCCATCCACGCGCACGACAGCGCGCATCGCGCCGCTGTCGTCGGGGCCGAGCGATTCGGTCGTCACCGCACCCGAGTCGAGGATCTGTTGCAGCCGCTGCGCCGCGTGTTCGTGCGTGAGTTCGGCGCCGGAGCCCGCGTCTAGCCCTTCGATGCGGAACTTGCGACCGTTGTGGAAGAAGGTCACGCCATCGACCGCATAAGCGCGGATCGGCGCCGAGCGTGCCTTGACCGGTGCATTGTCCTGCGGCTGACCCGACTGTTCGAGCGCTTTCGCATTGATCGGGCTTTTCGACAGCATCGGCTCGCTGGCCGGTGGGCAGGCGACTTTGACCTTGTGTTTCTTGCCCTTCTTGACGACGGTCTCGTAGCAGCTCTTCGCTTGCGCGGCTTTGGGCGCGCCATGCTTTGCGGTGGATTTCGTTGCGCCGGACTTTTTCGACGCAGGCTTCCCCGAAGATTTGGCCTTGGCGCTCGATTTCTTCGCACCAGTCTGCGCAGCAGCATGGCTTTTGTGCTTCGTCGTCGCCTGGGCGAGAGGCGCTATGCCAACACATACAGCGACCAACAGGGACGAAATGAGCAGACGGCGCAGTACGCGAATCTTCGACAAGCAGGCGGGCATAGAATCGAACAGGTCGGTGGGGGCTCGATTCTAGCGCATGCAGAACGCGTCGCTTGCGCCAATGGCTTGAACCGCGGCCGTGCTTGCTGCATAGTCCGCGCCTTCGTGTTTTCCTTCGCAGCAACTTATGCTTCCCGCCATCGAATCCCGTATTGCCGCCGAACTCGGCGCTCAGCCGCGTCAGGTCATCGCTGCCATCGAACTGTTGGACGCCGGCGCCACCGTCCCATTCATCGCCCGTTATCGCAAGGAAGCCACCGACGGTCTCGACGATACGCAGTTGCGCATGCTCGAAGAGCGGCTTGGCTATCTGCGCGAATTGGAAGAGCGCCGCGACACGGTGATCGCGAGCGTGGAGGAGCAAGGCAAGCTTACGCAGCAATTGCGCGCCATGTTCGAGGCGGCCGAGACAAAACAGCGCCTCGAAGATCTTTACCTCCCCTACAAGCAGAAGCGCCGCACCAAGGCGCAGATTGCGCGCGAGGCCGGCATCGAACCACTCGCCGACGCGCTGCTCGCCGACCCGACGCTGACACCGGACACCGAGGCCGCGCGCTTCCTGAATCCGGATGCCGGCTTCGCCGATACGAAAGCGGTGCTCGACGGCGCGCGTCAGATTCTGATGGAACGCTTTGCCGAGGATGCGGCGCTCGTCGGCGCCTTGCGCGAATTTGTCAATGAGCACGGCGTGGTCCAGGCCAATGTCATCGATGGCAAGGATAACGACGCCGAGGCCGCGAAGTTCCGCGACTACTTCGGCTATCGCGAAGCGCTGCGCGACATTCCCTCGCACCGCGCGCTCGCGCTGTTTCGCGGCCGCAACGAAGACGTGCTGCGCGTCAAGCTCGTGCTCGACAGCGATCCCGAGGACGGCAGCCGTAGCGCGGAACCGAACCCGTGCGAGCGCAGGATCATGACCCAGGCGGGTATCCGCGACATGGGCCGCGCAGCCGACCGCTGGCTCTTAGACACGGCGCGCTGGACCTGGAGCGTCAAGCTCTCGCTGCATCTCGAACTCGATCTGCTCGGCGGCCTGCGCGAAAAGGCCGAGGAGGAAGCGATCCGCGTCTTCGCGAAGAATCTCAAGGATTTGCTGCTTGCAGCGCCAGCCGGTCCGCGCGCAACGATGGGCCTCGATCCGGGCCTGCGCACGGGGGTCAAGGTCGCAGTCGTCGATGCCACCGGCAAGTTGCTCGACACGGCGACGATTTATCCGCACGAGCCGCGCCGCGATTGGGATGGCGCGTTGCACACGCTGGCCGTGCTGGCGAAGAAGCACGGCGTGCAATTGATCGCCATCGGCAACGGCACCGCCAGCCGTGAGACCGACAAGCTTGCCGGCGATCTCGTCAAGGGCCTGCCCGAACTGCATATGACGAAAATCGTCGTATCGGAAGCCGGCGCCTCGGTTTATTCGGCCTCGGAATTGGCCGCGCGCGAATTTCCGCAACTCGACGTCAGCCTGCGCGGCGCGGTGTCGATTGCGCGCAGGCTGCAAGATCCGCTCGCCGAACTCGTCAAGATCGATCCGAAGTCGATCGGCGTCGGCCAGTATCAGCACGATTTGAATCAGTCGCGGCTCGCGCGCTCGCTCGACGCGGTCGTCGAGGATTGCGTGAATGCCGTCGGCGTGGATGTGAATACCGCGTCGGCCGCGCTGCTCACGCGCATCTCGGGCCTGAACACGACGCTGGCAAACAACATCGTCGCGCATCGCGATACCAATGGCGCTTTTGCCAACCGCGCCGCGCTACGCGACGTAGCACGGCTGGGCGACAAGACCTTCGAGCAATGCGCGGGCTTTCTACGCGTAATGAATGGCGACAATCCACTCGACGCGTCGGCCGTGCACCCGGAAGCCTATCCACTCGTCGAGCGCATTCTTGCCGACATCAAGCGCAATATGCGCGCCTTGATCGGGGACTCGAACACGATTCGCAGCCTGGAGGCGTCGCGCTATACCGACGAACGTTTCGGTCTGCCGACGGTGCGCGACATCCTGAAGGAACTCGACAAGCCGGGCCGCGATCCGCGCCCCGAATTCAAGACCGCCTCGTTCAGGGAGGGCGTCGAAGAACTCAGGGATCTTGCGCTCGGCATGTTGCTCGAAGGCGTCGTGACGAACGTGACGAATTTCGGCGCCTTCGTCGATATCGGCGTGCATCAGGACGGACTCGTCCATGTGTCGGCGCTCTCGACGCGCTTCGTGAAGGACCCGGCCGAGGTTGTGAAGGCCGGCGACATCGTGAAGGTAAAGGTGCTCGAAGTGGACCTTGCGCGCAAACGGATCGCCTTGACGATGCGCTTGTCCGACGAAGCCGTGCCTGCTCGCAAGATGGATGCCACACCTCGCGGCACGGCGCGCCCCGCAGCGCGCCGCGAGGAAAAACCGGCCCCCGGTGGTGCGCTGGCGGCGGCTTTTGCCAAGGCGGTCAAAAAGTAAATCAATAAAAAAAGCCCGGCAACACCGGGCTTTTCAATTCGGAGCCGAAGCCGCGAATTATTCCACTGGGCGGATATTCGCTGCTTGTTTGCCCTTCGGACCTTCGACAACGTCGAAGTTTACGCGCTGATTTTCAGCCAAGGTACGAAAACCCTTGGATTGAATCGCCGAGAAATGAGCGAACAGATCATCACCACCGCCATCCGGAGTGATGAAACCGAAGCCCTTGGAGTCGTTGAACCATTTGACGGTACCGGTTGCCATGTAGTGCATTCCTGAGAACGGTTTATAACGAGGCCGAAGCCCTTTGCGGGGATTTCAAGCAAGTGCGTAACAAGCGAACTTGGCAACCAGCCCAATAGGGCCAGCCGGGTGGGCGCAGTACAACGACTTGAAACCTTGCGTAAAGGATTATGCTTCGCGCAACCGCGCCAGACAAGCGTCTATATAGTTCAAACGTCATACTTGCGTGGATTTTTACGCAATCCGCGCAGTAGAGTAGTCTAAAACCGAGGGGAAAGCGCCTGACATTATTGTCGCCATGCCGACAATTAACCGCGTATTGCGCGGCAAGATGCTTAACAGGCATTCCTTCTATATTTTCAGCGAGATTTTAACGGTTTTTGTAATTTTGGAATCCAATTCATGTTGATTATTTACGGCATCGATAACTGTAGCACCATGAAGAAAGCTTTCGACTGGCTGACCACCGAGAATCTTGTTTATCAATTTCATAATTACAAGAAAAACAACATAACCGCCGCCACGCTACAAACCTGGGTCGATGAGCTTGGGTGGGAAAAACTATTGAATACGAAAGGCACGACCTGGCGCGCGCTCGAGCCCGAAGAACGCGCTGATCTGGATGTAGCAAAAGCGATTTCGCTGATGCAGGCAAAGCCGAGCTTGATTCGTCGCCCGGTAATCAGCGGCGCCAAAAGTTTGGTGGTGGGCTTCGATCCGGCGCGCTATGCCGAAATACTTAAAGGATGAGCATGGACGTAGTACAGCGTTTTCTGTTCGACGATCTGGACATTCGCGGGGCCATCGTGTGCCTGACCGATTCCTGGCAAAAAATCCGTGGCGCACGCGAATATGCAGAAAGCGTCACGAAACTGCTTGGCGAAATGAGCGCGGTGACCGCGATCATCGCCGCGAATCTCAAGACACCAGGAAGAATCACATTCCAGCTATCGGGCCACGGCGCCGTCAAGCTGCTCGTCCTCGACTGCAGCGCGGCACTGAATCTGCGCGGTTACGCGAAAACCGACGGACCTATCGTCGGCAATGGCATCGCCGAGTTGCTCGGCGACGGCCGCCTGCTGCTGTCGCTCGACATCGAGGGCGCGCGTCAGCCCTATCAGAGCTACGTTCCACTCGAAGGCGGCAGCATTGCCGAGGTGTTCGAGCACTATTTGCAGCAGTCCGAACAGACCTCGGCCGCCTTGTTCCTCGCCGCCGACGGGCAAACCGCCGCGGGGCTCTTCCTGCAAAAGCTGCCGGGCGCGGCGCTCAAGGATGAAGACGGCTGGAATCGCGTGCGTCAGCTTGCCAGCACCGTGACGCAGGAAGAACTTCTGGGGCTTACCGCCGAGGCACTCCTGCTGCGACTCTTCCATGAAGAAACCGTGCGGGTCTTCGAGCCCCGGCCAGTCACTCACGATTTCCCGCCGGATTGGGAGCGTGTGCGGGCGACGCTGCGCTCGCTGGGGCGCGATGAACTTGAAAGCTTGCTCGCGGAACAGGGCGAGATCGTCGTGCACGACGATCTGTCGAACCATGAATACCGCTTCGATGCTGCGGCGGTTCACGCGCTACTCGATGCCACGCAGCATTCCTTGCACTGAATGCATGCCTGCGGGCCGGTTCTGCTATTACGACGGCTCGCTTGTCCGCCCCCCACAGGCCCTGTAGACTTGTAGCATTTAACGGGCCCAGGACGAGCATGCAGGATTCTCGCGGCGCCGCCAAGGCGATCGAATTCAAAGGCGGCGCATTCTCCGCGACGACGGCAATGATTCGCGATACGAACGCGGTGAAACTTGCCGACGCCATGCACGCGCTGCTCGGCGGCATGCCGGACTTCTTCTCGGGCGAACCCGCAATCCTCGATTTCTCGCAGCTCGAAGCAATACCTAGCCGCGTCGACTGGGCAGGTCTTACGAGCCTGCTGCGCCGCTATCGGCTGCAACCCGTTGCGGTAAGCAACTTGCCCGAATCGCTCGTCGACGGCGCACGCAAGATCGGGCTGGCCGTGCTCGCAGGCGAACGCAGCCTGGAACCGGCCAAGCCCACGAACCAAAGCCCAGCGGCGGAGCCCGTCGCGCCACAGGCCGTAGCCGCGCCGGCCGCGAACAGCATGCTCATCGAGCGGCCGCTGCGCTCGGGCCAGCAAATTTATGCCCGTGGCACGGATCTCGTCCTCCTTGGAGGCGTGAGTCACGGCGCGGAAGTCATCGCCGATGGCACTATCCATTGTTATGGACCGCTGCGCGGGCGCGCAATTGCCGGCGCCCAGGGCAATCATGACGCGCGCATTCTCACTACTGCGTTCGGCGCCGAACTCGTGTCGATCGCCGGCGTATTCCGGACTTTCGAGATGGGCCTGCCCGAAGCGGTGGCCGACAAGCCGGCACAGGTCCGGCTCATCGGCGAGGGCGAAGCGCATCAACTCAGGCTCGATCCGCTCGCGCTGAGCTGATCCACGGGCCGCGGTAAAAGATATTCATTGAAGGGGAGAACGTGAAAATAGTCGTGGTGACTTCAGGCAAAGGCGGCGTCGGCAAGACGACGACCTCGGCCTCGGTATGCACCGGCCTCGCGCTGCGCGGCTTCAAGACTGCGGTGATCGACTTCGATGTCGGCCTGCGCAATCTCGACCTGATCATGGGGTGCGAGCGCCGCGTCGTCTACGACCTGATCAATGTGATCAATGGCGAAGCGAATCTGCACCAGGCACTGATCAAGGACAAGCACTGCGAGAACCTCTTCGTGCTGCCGGCATCGCAAACGCGCGACAAGGACGCGCTGACCGAGGAAGGCGTCGAGAAAGTACTGAACGATCTCGAACACATGGGTTTTGAATATGTGGTGTGCGATTCGCCGGCCGGCATCGAGCGCGGCGCAGTGCTCGCGTTGACCTTCGCCGACGAAGCCATTGTTGTCACAAATCCGGAAGTCTCTTCGATCCGCGATTCGGATCGCATACTCGGCATCTTGCAAAGCAAGAGCCGCCGCGCTAAGGATGGCCGCGAGCCGGTCAAGGAGCATCTGCTCGTGAGCCGCTATTCGCCCAAGCGTGTCGAAGAAGGCGAAATGATCTCGTACAAGGATGTGCAGGAACTGCTGCGCGTGCCCCTGCTCGGCATCATCCCCGAATCAGAGATCGTGCTACAGGCATCGAACCAGGGCATGCCAGCAATCCATATGAAGAATTCCGACGTCGCGGAAGCCTATCTGGATGTCGTCGCCCGCTTCCTTGGCGAAACCCGCGAGCTGCGCTTCGTCAGTTACGAGAAGCCGGGCCTCTTGAAGCGTTTTTTCAGAGGAGCCTGATATGACGTGGCTTGCCGAGCTTTTTGGACCCAAAAAGCCTAAAACCGCCGATCTGGCCCGCGAGCGACTGACCGTTGTCATCGCGCGTCAGCGCAACGACGACAGCCTGCCGTCGCCGGACTTCCTGCCGGCCCTGCAGAGGGAATTGATCGAGGTGATCTCGAAGTATGTCCATGTCAATCCGGACGACATTTCGGTCCAGCTCGAAAAGCAGGACAACTACGAGGCCCTGAGGGTCAATATCGTCCTGCCCGAACACGCGGTGCGCTAAGTAAAAAGGGGCCGCATTGGCGGCCCCGTGTTGGCGATCAGCGCGAAGGATCGCGCTCGACCGTGCGGCCACGGACGATCACGGCGTCGCCCTCCCGCAACCCGCCTAGCCTCGCCTGTTCGAACAGGCCGAAGCTGCCGTCCGCCCATTGCACGGCAATCTGGTAGCGCGTCTCGCTGCTGTCGTTCTGCTTCGCGGTTTCGTTCTTGATGTTCTTGCCAATCAGGGGTACGGGCTGGACGCCAGGCGAGCCGCCGACGGCATTTCCAACCGTGGCGTTCGGCTCGGTGGGCTTGCCCTTCACGGCCGTTGCGACTGTCGTTATGCGGTAGATGCGGCCGCTTCTACCTTCGTTGTCGTGCGTCGAGGATTCTTGCAAGAGTTTGCGATACTGATCCGGCGTCTCGGGCAATTTAAGTTCGTCGGCCCGGGTCTGCGCCGTACACAACGCCGCCGCGCAGACCAGCATGGCAAAACTCCGCGCGGACTTGACGCTGCAAAGGCTGGTTAATTGGCGGGCATCCATTGCCCCTCCTTGTTCTGGCAGACGCGATAGTCGTTCGCAGCTTTCATCGTACGAAACCAGGTACGGACGCTCAGATCCTTGCATGGTAGCCCGTTGCGCGCGAAGCTGCGTTTGACGCTACCCTCGCTGCCGGTGCGGCCGTCGTCGGTCTGCCAGTTGCGCTTTTCTCCCGCCGCCGCGTTCGTCGCCAAATCGACGAGCATTTCCTGCTGCTGCTGCTTCTGCTCGGCGGTAAAGCGGGAAACCGGGGAATTGGTCATGAAGCTCTGATTCGCCGCCTCGGTCGGCGAGGCGCTCAAGGCCAGCAAGACCGTACACAAGCTAGAGAATTTTCCGGATACAAGCCTGATTCGCGTCATCGGTTTCTCCAGGGGTTTGGCGGATGATTGAGAAAGAGCCCGGATTCTAGCCGCAGCAGCGCGGAGCCGGGCATATCGGCTAGATTACGCTTTTCGGTTTCCTAAAAACACTTTCGTGATCGTTCTGGATTTGTCCTGTGAACAGGACCATGCGTTCGAAGCCTGGCTTGCTTCCCGCGAAGCGCTGGACGCGCAGCTTGAAAAATCGCTACTCGCCTGCCCGATCTGCGGCTCGACGCAAATTCGCAGCCTGCCGGCCGCGCCGGCCATCAGTCTCGGGCGCATAAAGCCCAAAGAAGAAGCCGCAAGCGCGCAGGCACAGGCCGCACGATTCATAGACGCGCTTCGACAGTGCGCTTCGACGGCAGAAGATGTCGGTGGCCGCTTCGCCGACGAAGCGCGAAAAATCCATCGCGGCAGCGCGCCGGAGCGTGACATCAAGGGGGTCGCGACACACGACGAAGTGAGCGAACTGCTCGCCGATGGCATAGGGGTTTTGCCGGTGCCGCCCGACCCCACGCGTCTTAACTGAGCGATTCGTTCGCGGCCAGCGCCGCAGCTTCCAGCCGCGCAAGGATAGACGCCGCCATGCTGCATAGAATCAGGCAGCACGATGTGGCTCCGGCGTCCAGCGTTCCGACCGAGCGTTCGCCCAAACGCGCGGCGCGGCCGATCCGCGCTTGCATGGCGCGCGTCGATTCCTTGCCGCGCTCGGCAGCGATACTCATCGCGGCAAGCGCCTGACTGAAATTTAATCCGGCATCCAGCGCTTCGCGAAACGCCACCTCGGCCGGCACCAGCGTATCGATCAGCGTTTTGTCGCCTGGCTGCGCGTCGCTCAGCGCCCTCACGCCGCCAAGCCCGGCCGACAGCGCCGCGCCGAACAGCGCCGCATCGAGCTTTTGGCGGCCCTTCAAGGGCGCTGCGAAATCCATGAAGAGGCTGCCGTAGAGCGGTCCCATCGAACCGCCTATCCCGTCCATCAGAGCCGCTGTCAGCAGGTCGAACGCCTCGGGCAAACTGACCTCGCCGCGCGCCTGAAGCTCTGCGCCGCACAGGCCGAAACCCTTGCTCATATTGATGCCGTGGTCGCCGTCGCCAATCGCAGCGTCGATCTCGGACAGATATTCGCGGTTACGCTGGATCACCGCGATCAGATCGCGCACCACGAAAGCGCCATCGGCCAATGACAAAGCTTGCGTGCTCATGCCCGGCCTCCGATGCTAAGACCCATGCTGCTGCACGGTGCGGCCAGCAATTGCTTCAACTCGGCGTCGAGCCGCGTGAGCGTGAGTGTCACGCCCATCATTTCCAGCGACGTGAATAGATTGCCGACGTAGCGAAAGCCGATCTTCAGCCCGACGCTGGCCAGACGCTCGGCCACTTCCGCATACAGGATGTATTGCTCCATCAGCGGCGTCGCGCCCAGCCCCGACACCAGCACCGAGACTTCCTCGCCGCGTTCGAGCGGAAAGTCGGGCAGGATGATGTCGAGCATCAGCGCGGCCATTTCTTTGGCGGGCACGGTGCGCATCACCTTGATGCCGTGCTCGCCATGATGGCCGATGCCCAACTCCATCTCGCCGTCGGCGATCTGGAAATTCGGGTGACCGTTGGCCGGAATCGTGCAGGCCGAGAGGCCAATCCCGACCGAGCGGGTGTTATCGATTGCTTTCTGCGCGCTGGCGACGACGGCGTCCAGATCGCCGCCCAATACCGCGCGGGCGCCGCCAGCCTTCCACATTAAAATTTCGCCGGCCACACCGCGCCGCTTCTGGCGCTCGTCCCGCCCTGCCGAGGCAACATCGTCATTCGCGACGACTGTCTTGACGATGATGCCCTCGGCCGCCGCCATCTTGACGGCCATCTTCACATTCATATTGTCGCCGGCATAGTTGCCGTAGAGGCAGGCGACGCCCGCGCCCTGCTCGGCACGCCTGAAGGCGTCGAGAAAACTCTTGGCGGTCGGCGACGAGAACACCTCGCCGACCGCGACGACATCGAGCAGCCCCGGTCCGGCGTAGCCGAGAAACGCCGGCTCGTGGCCGGAGCCGCCGCCCGTCACGACGCCGACCTTGCCTGCCAGCGACCGCGCCACGCCGATCACGCGCGGATTGGCGGCGCTGATCGACAACTCCGGATGCGCGGCGGCGACGCCGCGCAGCATGTCCTCGACAACGTAGTCGGGATCGTTGATGACACGGTTCATGGCTTAGCCCCAGGGGTCGAGTACGACTTTGAGCGATTGCTCGCCGCGCTCCATCACGGCAAACGCCTCGGCAAATTGCGCCAGCGGGAATTTATGCGTGACGATGCCGCGCATATCGATCTTGCGCGCGTCGATGAAGTCGATCGCACGCGGATACATATACGGCCCGAGGTGCGCGCCGAGCACGTCGAGTTCTTTGCGGTCGCCGATGATCGACCAATCGACTGTCGCCTCGTCGTTGAATACGCTGAACTCGACGAAGCGGCCGAGCTTGCGCAGCATGGCCAAACCCTGATTGACCGCGCGGTGGTGCCCGGTCGCCTCGATGTAGATGTCGCAGCCGTAACCATCGGTGATCGAATGGATTTTTTCGAGCACGTCGACTTCGCCCGGATTCCACACTTCGTCGGCACCCATGCGCAGCGCCAGCGCGGCGCGCTCGGGCTTCATGTCGAGCGCGATCAGCTTCTTGGGATTGCGCATACGCACCGCGCCGATGATGCCCAGGCCGAGCGTACCGGCACCGGCCACCACGACCACATCGTCGAAGCCCACGTTGGCGCGATCGGCCGCGTGCAGCGAACAGGCGAGCGGCTCGATCAGAATCGCCTCGTCGGGTGGAATCCTGTCGGGCACCTTGTGCACGATGCCCTCCTTCGTGAAGATCATGTACTGCGCCATCGCGCCCTGCACATTGTTCTGGAAACCGTACAGATCGTGCTTCTGGCACATCCAATACTGGCCGTGATTGCAGAAACGGCAGCCCCAGCACGGCACAATCTGCTCGGAAATCACGCGATCACCGATCGCAACGCCACGATGCTCGGCGCCCTCGCCGAGCGCGACGACGCGGCAGACGAACTCGTGGCCGGGAATCATCGGCGGCTTTACGTAACGCGGCTGCGCGGCGTCGCCCCAGAACGACGGCGCGCCGCGAAAGGTTTTGATGTCGCCCATGCAAATGCCGACGAGTTCCACCTGCGTGAGGATTTCGTGCGGGCCCGGCCTGGGCACCGGCACCCGTTCGAGCCGGTAATCCTCGGGTCCGTGGCACACCACGGCGTGCATGGTGTCGGGCAGCATGCTCGCCACGCTGTATGCACGTTGGCGAGATGCCGGCGCGCTCGCTTCGGCTTCGATGATCGACGACATGATGGACTCCTCGATTTTTGTTTGGCTGGAAAACTAGATGCGGCGCCCTACCCGTTAGCAGGATGCCGACCCGCAATCCCGCATTTCGCTCGCTTGCGGCTCGAAAATCATTTGATCGCTATTGATTTATTGATACATTACAACAAATGGTAAAAATTCAAAACAAACGCTGCGGATTGTAGGTTATTCATGAATTCGTCAAAATTATCTTGACGACAATCAAGCTGCCTGCGCAGAACAAATCAATCAAACGTTCACAGCAAAACAAATTCTCATATCGCAAGTTATAATTGATCGCAACTGCGCATTTGCGCACACTACGGAGCTCACCATGAAAGTGGCGATTGGCTGCGACGAGGCGGCCTATGCACTCAAGGAATCCATCAAACGGCATCTGTGCGCCACGCGCCCGGACATCGAATTGGCAGACTTCGGCACGCACGCCGCCGAACAAGCGGTGCTCTACCCCGACATCGCCATCGCAGTCGCCCAGCGGGTCGCCGCGGGCGATTTTCCGCGCGCGATCCTGCTCTGCGGCACAGGCATAGGCATGGCGATTTCAGCCAACAAAGTGCCGGGCATCCGCGCCGCGCAGTGCCACGACACCTACTCCGCCGAGCGGGCACGACGCAGCAACGATGCGCAAATCCTCGCGATGGGCGCGCGCGTGATCGGCAGCGAATTGGCCAACAGCATCGTTGACACCTGGCTTAAGGCAGAATTCGAGGGCGGGCGCTCGCAACCGAAGGTGCAGCTGATCGCCGATTACGAAGGCCGCGCGCTGCGTAAGCGCCCTTGATACGCATCTTTGCGAAACCGATATGACGAACGACGAACTCACCCAACTTGCGACCTGTTATTACATCGACGGCCAGACCCAGGAAGAACTCGCGCAGAAATTCGCGATCTCGCGCCCCAAGGTCGGCCGCATGCTCAGGCGCGCCATCGAGGAGGGCATCGTCGAAATCCGCGTGCGCCATCATTCGCGCGCCGTGCAGGAGCTGGAGCAGGAGCTGTGCGCGCGCTTTGGCATCCAGCGCGCGATCATCTCGGTAGACCACAAGGATCAGGACAAGCAGCGCGACTTGCTCGCGGGCCTTGTCGCAAGTTATCTGGACCGGGTGCTGGCCGACGGCAGCATCGTCGCGGTCGGCATGGGACGCAATGTCAGCGCCGTATCGCGCCACGCGGTATCGACGACACCGCGCAATTGTTCGTTCGTCTCAGCGATAGGCGGCTCCTACCGGGGCGGCGAAGCCATGAACGCCGATCACATCTGCCGCCGGCTTGCCGCGCGCTTCGGCGGCGATAGCGAAACGCTTTACGCGCCGGCGCTCGTAAGCGATCCGCAGCTCTTCAGAGCCCTGCTCGCCACCGACGTGGTGCAGCAATCGCTCGACAAGGCGCGGCGCGCGGCAATCGCGCTCGTCGGCATCGGCGATATTCTCGAAGACAGCAATATGCTGCGCTTAGGCTGGTTTACGCCCAACGACATGGCCGCGGCAAAACGCGCCGGCGCCGTCGGCGACATCATGGGCTACGACTTCATCGATATTCACGGACACCCCGCAACGACGCTGCTCCACGACCGCGTCATCGGCCTCACGCTCGACGACCTCAAACGCATCCCCAACGTAATCGCCACCGCGAGCGAACCCACCAAGGCCACCGGCATTCTCGGCGCACTGCGCGCCGGCGTCATCGACACGCTCGCGACCACGCAATCGATTGCTCAGATGGTGCTAAGTCTTGCCCAGGCCACCGAAGGCCAGAGCGTAAGCAAGACAACATAAGCCGCGCCGCGCGCGGCGCATTGCCGATCTAAAACGCATTCCTCCACGTAAATTCGAGAGCCCGTCGCAACGATGATGGGCGGGCTTTCGGCACGCCATTCCAACTTCCTCCACGCACACCCGGCAAGCATGCCGGTATCATCGGCGTCAGCGCATTTGCGCGCCCTAAAACGCTGCCTTACCGTGGGGGATTCGCATGAGTTTGGCAGTCGAATTTCGCAATATCGGTAAAAATTTCGGTCCGGTTCAGGTGCTCCGCGACGTGAGCTTCGAACTCGCGCCAGGCAAGGTCATCGGCCTGCTCGGCGAGAACGGCGCGGGCAAGTCGACGCTGGTGAAAATCCTCGCCGGTTACGAAGTCGCCAGCGAGGGCGGATTTTCGATCAACGGCCAGCCGTGTGCCTTTGCCAATTCGCGCGAGGCCGAGGCTGCTGGCGTGGTCATGATCCATCAGGAGTTCAATCTCGCCGAAGACCTCACCATCGCGCAGAATATTTTCCTCGGCCACGAACGCACCAAGGCTGGGCTGCTCGATGACCGCGGCATGAACGCGGCGGCGCGCGAGGTGCTGCGGCAGGTCGGGCTCGACATCGCACCGACAGCCAAGGTGCGCAGGCTGATCGTGGCCGAAAAGCAGCTCGTCGAGATCGCCAAGGCGCTCTCGCGCAATACGCGGCTACTCGTGATGGACGAACCGACAGCGACGCTCACGCCGACCGAAATCGAACGGCTCTTTGCGCTGATCGAAGCGCTGCGCGCGCGCGGCGTGACGATCGTCTATATCTCGCACAAGCTCGACGAAGTCGAACGGATCACCGACGAGATCGTGGTGATGCGCGACGGCCGCTTCATTGCGCGCGCGCCGACGGCAAGCTTTACCCGCCGCCAAATGGCGAACCTGATGGTCGGGCGCGAACTGTCCGACATGTATCCGCCGAAAGCCCGCGCGCCGGATAACGCCGCACCGCTGCTCGAAGTGCATAAGCTTTGCGTGCCGGGCTGGGCGGAGGATGTGAGCTTCACGGTGCGCGCCGGCGAAATCCTCGGTTTCGCCGGGCTCGTCGGCGCAGGCCGCACCGAGTTGTTCGAGGGCTTGATCGGCCTGCGCCCGCGCGCGGGCGGCCGCATCGTGTTGCAGGGCCAGGCCGTGAATCTCGTGCGCCCGCGACAGGCAATGGAAATGGGCCTGACCTATCTTTCGGAAGATCGCAAGGGATGTGGCCTGCATATGCGCCTGGGTTTGCGCGAGAATCTCACGCTGATGGCGCTCGAACGTTACAGCCAGCGCCTGCTCGATCCGCAAGCCGAGCGCCGCGCCTTGCAGCAGAAGATTACCGAATTCGGCATCCGCACCGGCAACACCGAGAACCGCGCGGCGTCGCTTTCGGGCGGTAATCAACAAAAACTCGCGCTGGCGAAGTTCCTGCATCCCGAACCCCGCGTAATCGTGCTCGACGAGCCGACGCGCGGCGTCGATGTCGGCGCCAAGCGCGAAATCTATTTCCTGATCCAACGCCTGGCTCGCGAAGGCCGTGGCGTGATCGTGATTTCTTCCGAGCTCATCGAACTCATCGGACTCTGCCACCGCGTAATCGTGATGCGCGCGGGGCGGATTCAGGCAAGCCTCGACGCGGATCATCTGACAGAAGAGGAATTGATCGCCCATGCCACCGGCACTCACTAGCAGCGCAAGTTCGCCGAAAACGCGCGACGGCCTGCGCTCCCGCCTGCACGGTTTCGGTCCGATTGCGGGCCTCGTCCTACTCTGCGCGGCCGGGACGCTGCTCAACGGCGATTTCGCCACGCTCGACAACATCCTCAACGTGCTCACGCGCACCGCCTTCATCGGCATCATCGCGGTCGGCATGAGCTTCGTAATCATCTCGGGCGGCATCGATCTTTCGGTCGGCTCAATGGCCGCGCTGATCGCCGGCAGCATGATCCTGCTGATGAACCAGATCACCACGAGCATCGCTTCGCCCTATCTTGTCGTCATCCTCGGCATGGCCTTCGCGCTCGTGCTCGGCGCGCTATTCGGCACGCTTCACGGCGTACTGATCACCAAGGGACGCATCGAGCCCTTCATCGTCACACTCGGCACGCTAGGCGTATTCCGCGCCTATCTCACGTATTTCGCCAACGGCGGCGCAATCACGCTGGAGAGCCGGCTCTCGGATATCTACAGCCCGGTCTATTATGCGAGCGTACTTGGCATGCCGGTCCCGATCTGGATATTCCTGATCGTGGCGCTGCTCGGCGGGTTGATCCTCAATCGCACGCGCTACGGGCGCTATGTGCAGGCGATAGGCTCGAACGAGCAGGTCGCGCGCTATGCAGCGGTCGATGTCGACCGCATCAAGATTCTCACCTATATGCTGCTTGGCGTCTGCGTGGGCATCGCAACCGTGCTTTATGTGCCACGGCTCGGTTCGGCCTCGCCGACGACCGGCCTGCTATGGGAGCTGGAAGCGATTGCCGCCGTCATCGTCGGCGGCACGGCGCTCAAGGGCGGCGAAGGCCGCATCACCGGCACCGTCATCGGCGCGGTGCTGCTTTCGGTGATCGGCAACATCCTCAACCTCACGAGCATCATCAGCGTATACCTCAATGCCGCCGTGCAAGGGTTCGTCATCATCGTCGTCGCGTTCCTCCAGCGCGGCCGCCGCTAAGGGAGGTGTCGCCCGAATCTTTCATTTCCTTGATCGAAGGCCCCTACGGCCGGAAATACCTGCTGCATACTTGATCGACTAAAAGACCCTGCGTAGCGGTCGCCATTGAACCCTGGGAGACATAAAACCATGAAATCGATTCTCCGTACCCTGATTGCATCGAGCGCTATCCTCGCCTCGGCCGCCACAATGGCGCAACCCGAAAAGGTCGTGATGGGTGTCTCGATTCCGGCCGCCACGCATGGCTGGACCGGCGGCGTCGTGTATTGGGCCAACCGCACAAAGAGCGAACTCGAGAAAAAATATCCCAGCCTTAAGGTCATCGTGAAGACCGCCGGCTCGGCCGCCGAGCAGGCCAATCAGGTGCAGGACCTACAGACCGCGAACAAGATCAACGCGCTGGTGATCCTGCCCTTCGAATCGGCACCGCTGACGCAGCCGGTCGCGCAGGTGAAGAATAAAGGCGTGTTCGTAACCGTCGTCGACCGCGGCTTGACCGACACCACCGCGCAGAACGCCTATGTCGCGGGCGACAACCCGGGCTTCGGCAGGGAGGCTGGCAAATACATGGTCAGTGCGCTTGGCGGCAAGGGCGATATCGTGATCCTGCGCGGCATCCCCACCGTCATCGACAATCAGCGCGTCGACGCCTTCAACGAAGCGCTCAAGGGCAGCCAAATCAAGGTGCTCGACGCCAAACACGGCAACTGGAACCGCGACGACGCCTTCAAGGTGATGCAGGATTACCTCACCCGCTTCAAGCACATCGACGCGGTATGGGCTTCCGACGACGATATGGCCGTCGGCGTGCAAAAGGCCATCGAGCAAGCCAAGCGGAGCGACGTCAAGCTCGTGCTCGGCGGCGCCGGAGCTAAGGATTACATCAAGAAGGTAATGGACGGCGACAAGATCGTGACCGCCGACGTCACCTATTCGCCGAGCATGATCGCGGATGCGATGCGGCTGACGGCCGAAGCGCGCGTGGCCGGCAACACGATGCCCGCGACGACGATCATCCCCTCGATTTTGGTCACCAAGGAAAACGCCAAGAAGTATTACTTCCCGGATTCGCCGTTCTGATCCGGACGCTGCAGCCGATCCGGGGCGCTATGCGTTCCGGATCGCGTCTCGTAACCTTTTCGCGGCTCGCATCCCGCGCATGGCGAGCGAAGTCCGCAGCACGAGGACATCATGGCCAGACCCGTTACCCTCTTCACGGCCCAGTGGGCCGACCTGCCGCTCGCCCAGATGGCGGAACTCGCCAAGGACATGGGCTACGACGGCCTCGAACTCGCCTGTTGGGGCGATCACTTCGACGTGCAGGAAGCGCTCAAGTCCGACGCCTACGTGCGCGACAAACAGGCGTTGCTCGCAAAACACGGCCTTAAGTGCTTTGCCATCGGCAACCACCTTGCCGGCCAGGCGGTGTGCGATCTCATCGACACACGCCACCAATCCGTATTGCCGCCGCATATTTGGGGCGACGGCGACCCCGAAGGCGTGCGTCGCCGTGCCGCGCAGGAGATGCAGGACACCGCGCGCGCCGCCGCCAAGTTCGGCGCGAAAACCGTTACCGGCTTCACGGGGTCATCTATCTGGCATGCCGTCTATGCCTTCCCGCCGACCTCGCAGGCCTACTGGGACAAAGGCTTTGCCGATTTCGGCGCGCGCTGGAAGCCGATTCTCGACGTCTTCGAATCCGAAGACATCAACTTCGCGCTGGAGATCCACCCGACCGAAATCGCCTTCGACATCGCATCGATGCAACGCGCCCTGCAAGCGGTCGGCAACCATAAGCGCTTCGGCGTGAACTTCGATCCGAGTCACCTCGGCTATCAGGGCGTCGACTACGTGAAGCTTTTGCGCTGCTTTGGCGAGCGCATCTACAACGTTCATATGAAAGACGTCTGGTGGGGCAAGGGCGACGGCAGCGTCGGCGTGTTCGGTGGTCATACGAGCTTCGGCGACGCACGGCGCTTCTGGGATTTTCGCAGCGTCGGGCGCGGCATGATCGACTTCGAGGCGATCATCGTCGCGCTCAACGATATCAGCTACAGCGGACCGCTTTCGGTCGAATGGGAAGACAGCCGCATGGACCGCGTGCATGGCGCAAGCGAATCGGCGGCCTACTGCAAACGACTCGATTTCAAACCGGCCGGGCGCGCTTTCGATGCCGCTTTCGAGAAGTAAGGGGACGAACGTGCGCAAACTCCGCTATGCCATGATAGGCGGCGGCCGCGACGCCTTCATCGGCGCGGTCCACCGCAAGGCGATGGCACTGGACGGCCAGATCGAACTCCACGCCGGCGCGCTCTCGTCGGACCCCGACAAGGCGCGCGCCTCGGGCCGCGACCTCGGACTCGCCGACGCACGCAACCACGGCCGCTGGCAGGATCTGCTCGAAGACGAGCTAAAGCGGCCTACGCACGAACGGGTCGATTTCGTCAGCATCGTCACGCCGAACCACATGCATTACCCGATCGCGCTCGCCTTCGCCGAGGCCGGCATCAATGTCGTCTGCGACAAGCCGCTCGTGCACACGAGCGCGCAAGCGCAAGATCTGCAACGCGCGGCGGAGGCCAACGGCGCCATATTCGCGGTGACTTACAACTACACCGGCTATCCGATGGTGCGTCAGGCGCGCCACATGGTGAAGAGCGGCGAACTCGGCGAGATCCGCAAGCTGATCGTCGAATACAACCAAGGCTGGCTCGCCACCCGGCTTGAAGACGCTGGTCACAAGCAGGCAGACTGGCGCACCGACCCGGCCCGCAGCGGCATCGCTGGCGCCATTGGAGACATCGGCTCCCACGCCGAAAACCTCGCCGCAACGATCAGCGGACTCGAAATCGAAGCCATCTGCGCGGATCTGACGAGTTTCGTGCCGGGACGCCGGCTCGATGACGATGGCAATCTCTTGCTGCGCTATACGAACGGCGCGCGCGGCGTATTGATCGCCTCGCAAATCCAGATCGGCTGCGAGAACGACTTGCGCATCCGCGTCTTCGGCACACAGGGCTCGCTGACCTGGCACCAGGAAGAACCGAACCGCCTGATCCACAGTCCGCTCGGCGATTCGCCGCGAATCCTCACGCGCGGCTCGGCCAATCTCTGCGCCGCCGCCCTCAAGGCAACGCGGCTACCCGCCGGCCACCCGGAAGCCTTCCTCGAAGCCTTCGCCAACATCTATCTCGGCGCGGCCGAAGCGATCCACGCCCGCGCGGAAGGCCGTCGCCCCGCCGAACTCGAAGCCGACTATCCGACCCTGGCCGACGGCGCACGCGGCGTGCGCTTCATCGAACTAACCGTTGCGGCCGCGCAAAGCACGGAGAAATGGACGCGCTGGTCATGAATCCAGGGGCTTCGACGTAGGAGAGAGCACCATCCTTAGTTGTCGCCTCGACTTCAAAGACCGAGCGGTGGCGCAGATGTTACCCCCGGAGAGTGCAGCGATTGGAGTGATACCAATGTCACTGGCGAGTAGAGGCGCTAAGGCGGGCGGCCGCCATTTCCGAGCGAGACGATGGTGCGCATTCCGGTGTTCAAACGGTTGTACAACCTGTCGGACGCGCAGATGGAATATCAACTGCTCGATCGGATGAACGATCAGCGCTTCTGCGCCCTGCAGAGCGCCACGAACATTCCCGCCCGCACGACGATCTGGACGTTCGAGAATCGCATCGGTGAAGTCGGCGCCCGCGCGGTGTTCGATGGGGTGCATGCGCAGTTGCTGCGCGCGGGCTATCTCGCCCGTGGCGGCCAGATCATCGACGCAACCCTGGTTCCCGCGCCGCGCCAGCATCTGAGCGGCGAGAAACGCGCGATGGTCGAAGAAGGCGCGATGCCGGCAACATGGCGCCCGGCCAAGCGTCGGCAGAAGGACACGGACGCGAGCTGGACGAAGCAGCACGGCAAAAGCCATTTCGGCTACAAACTCTCGATCAGTGTCGACCGTCGCTACAAAGTGATCCGCTGCATCCAGATCGGTAGCGCGAGCACGCACGACAGCCAGCACTTCGAAGCGGTGCTCGATCCGAACAACACGAGCTGCGACGTGTATGCCCATCGCGCTTACCCATCGCGAGCGCGCAGCGAACAGCTACGCGAGGGTGGCTGGCGCGAACCCATTCAGCGCAAGGGCACACGCAACCGGGCGCTATCCAAGTGTCAGCAGGGCCGCAATCGGTGCATCGCAAAGACCCGCGCCCGCGTCGAACACGCCTTCGCGGCGATCACACAACTGGGCGGCAAGTTCATCCGCACGATCGGCCAGGCGCGTGCGAACTTCGCGATGACGATGATGGCCGCCTGCCATAACATCAAACGGATGGTCTATTTTAGGCAGGTCGGAATCGAAGCGTTTTGAGGCGCTGCGGAGCGTACCGATAGCCACATAAGGGGCAATCGGACGACGCGGGCGAGGGCAAACCTGCGCCGCTCGGGCAATTTGGATTGCCCCGATTTGATCTGATCAGGCCAATACGCGCTTCCTCCTGGTGGTTCCGGGAAATTGACTGGTTTTTCGAGGTGCCCTATAGCGCAGGCTTCCGAGCCCTTTTCCTTGAAATATTTCAGCGTTTCTCAGACTGCGCCAGCTTGGCCGCCGCGTCGCGCAGCGCGGTGCGCAGGCCCTCTTCGATGACCGGGTGATAGAACGGCATGTCGAGCATTTCGGCAATCGTAAGCTTCTGCTGCACGGCCCAGGCAAGCAGGTGGGCGATGTTCTCGGCGCGCGGTCCCAGCCATTCGGCGCCGAGAAACCTGCCGCTGCCGATTTCGGCATAGACGTGCATCAGGCCGCTATTTTTCAGCATGACGCGGCTGCGGCCCTGGTCTTCGAAGCTGACCTCGCCAGTCACGAAGTTAGCGGATGCAAGATCGGCAAAGCGTGCGCCGACCATCGCGATCTGCGGATCGGTGAAGACAATCGTGATGGGCGCGCGGCGGTGTCCGTGCTCGATATTTGGATAGCGGACCGCGTTTTCGCCGGCCGTGCGGCCTTCGTCGGCCGCTTCGTGGAGCAGCGGCAGCACGTTGTTGACGTCGCCCGCGATGAAGATCGGGCTGTCGCCGCATTGCAGCGTCTTTTCGTCGAAGACGGGCACGCCGCGCGGATCGCGTTCGATGCCGGTATTTTCGAGCGCAAGTTTGTGCACATTCGGCGTGCGGCCCGTCGTTGCGAGCACGTACTCGAAGTGTTCGACGACTTCGCCGCCAGCGGCCGCGATGCTGCGGATCGCAACGGCGTCGCCGTCGCGGATGACCGACTGCACATCGGCGTCCGGATCGAGATTGAAGCCGTCGCGGAATACTTTTTTTGCATAATCGCGGATTGCCGGATCGGTCAGGGGACCGACGCGACGGCCGCGCGCGAAGATCTTCACCTTGACGCCAAGACGCGAGAGCGCCTGGCCGAGTTCGAGGCCGATCACGCCGGGGCCGAACACGGCAACGCTTTTGGGCAGCGTGTCCCACGCGAAAACGTCATCGTTGATCACCAGCCGCTCGCCGAGTCCGCTCAAGGCCGGCGGCACGCTGGGCGTCGAGCCGGTCGCAATCACGATGCGCGAGGCTTCGACGATGATGTCGTCGCCGACTTGCAGCCGCGTGTTATCGAGGAACTTCGCATAGCCGACAATCTTGTCCTCGTCCGGGATGTTCTCGACGCCTTGCACGACGAAGCCGACGAATCGGTCACGCTCGCGCTTGACGCGCGCCATGACCTCGCGGCCTTCTATGCGCACCATGCCATCGACATGGACGCCGAAGGGCTCGGTGTGGCGCGCTTCATGGGCGGCCTCGGCCGCAGCGATCAGAAGCTTGGACGGCATGCAGCCGACGCGGGCGCAAGTCGTGCCGTAAGGGCCGCCCTCGATGATCACGGCGCGCTTGCCGCCGGCCTTGGCCGCACGGTAGGCCGCAAGACCGGCGGTGCCGGCGCCGATGACGGCGATGTCGGTGGTTATCGTTTTCATGGCAACTCCAGTCGGAACGACACGGCTCCCTGCCGTGTCGTTTCCGTTTTTGGATTTATTTCGCAAGGTGATTTTCGAGCGCGTCAGTGCCGCCGATCAAGCTGCCGTTGATGAAGATCTGCGGTGCCGTCATCGAGCCGCTGATTGCGCCGAGCACCTTGCCGCGCACTTTGTGTTCGAGCGGCAGGTCGATGTAGTCGTAACCCTTGCTGGCAAGCAGCTCTTTGGCCTTGATGCAGAACGGGCAGCCTTCCTTGGAAAAGACGACGACCTGGTCCGGCTTCTTCGCGGCGGGTGCGACATGGGCGAGCATCGTGTCTGCGTCCGACACCTCGAAGGGATCGCCTTCCTTTTCCGGCTCGATGAACATCTTGGCGACGACGCCGTCCTTGACGAGCATCGAATAGCGCCAGCTACGCTTGCCGAAGCCCAGATCGGTCTTGTCGACGAGCATGCCCATGCCTTCGGTAAATTCGCCGTTGCCGTCCGGAATCATCGTGATATTGGCCGATTCCTGGTCCTTGGCCCATTCGTTCATGACGAAGGTGTCATTGACCGAAACGCAGAGGATCTCGTCGATGCCGTTGGCCTTGAACACGCCAGCCAGCTCGTTGTAGCGCGGCAGGTGCGTCGAGGAGCAGGTCGGCGTGAAGGCGCCCGGCAGCGAGAAAACGACGATGCTGCGGCCCTTGAAGAGTTCGTCGCTCGTGAGCGACTTCCACGCGTTGTTTTCGCGGATACGGAACGTGACCTCGGGAATGCGTTGACCTTCGCGGGATTGCAACATGTTCTGGCTCCTAGTCGAATCGGGCTGCTGCTGCAGCAATGGACGCCAGTATCGATCCCGCGAATCGATATGTCTAATTGATTGTTTTTACGCGGACAATTGTTCTGTACTATCGAATCGAGATGGGCGATCTTGAAAAACTATACCGAAAGGATCCTGTCCAGCGCCGCGATCAAGGCTTCGCATTGGGCGTCCGTGCCGATGCTGATGCGCAGGAACTGCTCGATCCGCGCCTGCCGGAAGTGGCGTACGAGGATGCGCTGCGCGCGTAGTTCGGCGGCAAGCTCGGCCGCATCGCGTTGCGGGTGGCGCGCGAAGATGAAGTTCGCGGTCGAAGGCAGTACTTCGAAGTCGCGCCTGGCTAACGCCGCGACGAGCCGCTCGCGGCTTGCGATGACTTTTGCGCAGCAGGCGTCGAAATAGACACTATCTTCATATGCCGCGACGCCGCCTGCGATGGCGAGCCGGTCGAGCGGGTAGGAGTTGAAGCTGTTCTTGACGCGTTCGAGCGCCTCGATCAGCGCGGCGTCGCCGGCCGCGAAGCCAACCCGCAGCCCGGCGAGCGAGCGTGATTTCGACAGCGTTTGCACGACGAGCAGGTTTGGATAGCGGGCTATCAGCGGGATTGCGGATTCGCCGCCGAAATCGATATACGCCTCGTCGATGACGATGACCGATTCGCGGTTGTGTTCGAGCAGGCGTTCGATTTTGTCCGACGCGAGCAGGCGGCCGGTCGGCGCGTTCGGATTCGGAAAAACGATGCCGCCGTTGGGGCGGAAATAATCCTCGATTTCGATCTCGAATGTGCCGCTCAAGGGTACGCTGACGGACGCGATGCCATAGAGGCCGCAATAGACCGGGTAGAAGCTATAGCTCACGTCCGGAAACAGGAGCGGCGCGGCATGCTTGAGCAGCGCCAGGAAAACATGCGCGAGTACTTCGTCCGAACCGTTGCCGACGAAAACCTGATTCGTGTCGATGCCGTGATACTTGGCGATTGCGGCCTTGAGCCGGTCGGCGTTCGGGTCTGGATAGAGCCGCAAATTGTCGGAAATCTCCGCGCGGAGCGCCTGCTGCACGCGCGGACTTGGTCCATAGGGGTTCTCGTTCGTGTTGAGCTTGACCAGATCGACGATCTTGGGCTGCTCGCCGGGCACGTAAGGGGTCAGGCTGTGAACTACGGAACTCCAGTAGGGATTCATCAGAAGCGGTTTCGAGATTGGATTCGGGACACCGCGCGGCGCTCGATGCGGCGCTGCGGCAAGGCTTGGCAGGGCGATGCTATCATGCACGCTCGTTCCTCTTATCAAGGGGCGGCGCGCAATTTTTCGCCCCCATACGTCATACGCCATGCGGCAAGCCGAAATCATCCGTAATACGCTGGAGACGCAGATCGAACTGCATCTCGACCTCGACGGTACCGGTCGGGCCGAGCTTGCCACCGGTATCGGTTTTTTCGATCATATGCTCGACCAGATCGCCCGCCACGGCTTGATCGACTTGAGCGTGAAGGCCCGAGGCGATCTCCATGTCGACGGCCACCACACGGTCGAGGATGTCGGCATCGCGTTCGGCCAGGCTTTTGCCCGTGCCGTGGGCGACAAAAAGGGTCTCACGCGTTATGGCCACGCCTATGTACCGCTCGACGAAGCCTTGTCGCGCGTCGTCGTAGACCTCTCCGGACGGCCCGGGCTCGAATTGCACTGCGATTTCACGGCAGGCGCAATCGGCGCTCTGGACACGCAATTGGTGCACGAATTCTTCCAGGGCTTCGTCAATCATGCGGGGGCGACGCTGCATATCGACAACCTGCGCGGGCGCAACGCGCATCATCAGTGTGAGACGATCTTCAAGGCTTTCGCGCGTGCACTGCGCATGGCGGTAACGCCAGACCTGCGCGCGGCGGGCATGATGCCTTCGACCAAAGGGTCCTTATAAGGCGCATGGCATGAAGATCGCAATCGTCGATTACGGCATGGGAAATTTACGCTCGGTTGCCAAGGCGATCGAGCACGTTGCGCCCGATGCCACTGTGAGGATCGCAGCCGATCCGGCCGTACTCGATGCGGCCGATCGCATCGTTGTGCCGGGGCAGGGCGCGCTGCACGATTGCATGCGCGAATTCCTCGCCCGCGACTTGCAGAGCGCCGTGGCGCGCGCATCGCGCAGCAAACCGTTTCTTGGCATCTGTGTCGGTATGCAGATGCTGTTCGAGCACGGCGAAGAAGGCGACACTCGGGCGCTGGGCCTGATTCCCGGCGAAGTGCCGCGATTTTCCGCCGCGATGAGCGGAGCGGATGGCGCGCGCCTCAAGGTGCCGCACATGGGCTGGAACGAAGTTTTTGCAACGCGCGCGCATCAGCTGTTCGAGGGCATAGACGAGGGCGCGCGGTTTTATTTTGTGCACAGCTATTACTGTGCTCCGCGCGATAAAGCCGATACTGTCGGGCAGACGCATTACGGCGCGGCCTTTACCAGCGCCGTGGCGCGGGATAACATTTTCGCCACCCAGTTCCATCCCGAGAAAAGCGCGGCCGCCGGCCTGCGCATGCTCGCAAATTTCGTCCGTTGGAATCCCTGATAGCCGCAAATCCAATGAATCCTCGGCAAGCCTTTGTTCTTCCTCTGTTCGGCACAGGCTGCTGCCCCCCAACACTTAACTATTCGTCGTAAACGACCCTATGCTGCTGATTCCGGCAATCGACCTGAAAGACGGTCACTGCGTCCGCCTTAAGCAAGGCGACATGGACGATGTCACAGTGTTTTCCCAAGACCCCGCTGCGATGGCGACCCACTGGCAGAGCCAGGGCGCGCGACGCCTGCATCTGGTGGATCTCAATGGCGCTGTGGCTGGAAAACCGAAGAACGAAGCCGTGATCAAGGAAATCATCGCCGCGGTCGGCGACGACATTCCGGTCCAGCTCGGCGGCGGTATCCGCGATCTCGATACGATAGAGCGCTATCTCGACGATGGCATCAGCTACGTCATCATCGGCACCGCTGCGGTCAAGAATCCGGGTTTCCTGCACGACGCCTGCGGCGCTTTTCCGGGCCATATCATCGTCGGGCTCGATGCGAAGGATGGCAAGGTCGCGGTCGACGGCTGGTCCAAACTGACTGGTCACGATGTGATCGACCTGGGCAAGAAGTTCGAGGATTACGGTGTCGAAGCCGTGATCTACACCGACATCGGCCGCGACGGCATGCTGCAGGGCGTTAATATCGAGGCGACCGTCAAGCTCGCCCAGGCGCTGCGGATTCCGGTCATCGCAAGCGGCGGTGTCGGCGCGCTCGCCGACATCGAAGCGCTTTGCAAGGTCGAGAACGAAGGTATCACCGGTGTTATCACCGGACGCGCGATTTACGAAGGCCGGTTCGATTTCAAACAGGCGCAGGCGCGCGCCGACGCGCTCAACGGCGTGGCGGAAGGCTGAAGCGGATGCTGGCCAAGCGCATCATTCCGTGCCTGGACGTCAATGCCGGGCGGGTGGTCAAAGGCGTGAATTTCGTCGAACTGCGCGATGCCGGCGATCCGGTCGAGATCGCGCGTCGCTACGACGAACAGGGCGCCGACGAAATCACCTTTCTCGACATCACGGCCAGCTCCGATGCGCGCGACATTATCCTGCATGTCGTCGAACAGGTGGCCGAACAGGTTTTCATCCCGCTGACCGTCGGTGGCGGCGTGCGCGAGGTCGCCGACGTGCGGCGTCTGCTCAATGCCGGTGCGGACAAGGTTTCGATGAACACGGCGGCGGTCAATTATCCGCAACTCGTGCGCGACGCATCCGACAAGGTCGGTTCGCAGTGCATCGTCGTCGCGATCGACGCCAAGCAGGTCGCATCCGGCAAGTGGGAGGTCTTCACGCACGGCGGCCGTCGGCCGACCGGGCTCGATGCGGTCGAATGGGCTTGCCATGTCGCCATGCTCGGCGCTGGCGAAATTCTGCTCACGAGCATGGATCGCGACGGCACCAAGAACGGTTTCGACCTGGGGCTCACGCGCGCGGTGTCGGATGCGGTCGCGATCCCCGTCATTGCGAGCGGCGGCGTCGGTAATCTCGAACACCTGGCCGACGGCGTAGCCAGTGGCCGGGCCGATGCGGTGCTTGCCGCGAGTATTTTTCATTTTGGCCAGCACACGGTGCGCGAGGCCAAGGCGTTCATGCGCGAACGCGGTATCGAAGTGAGGTTGTGATATGGCGGGCGATACGCGCTGGCTTAACGAAGTACGCTGGGACGAGCAGGGCCTCGTGCCCGTGATCGCGCAGGACGCCGGCAGCGGCGAGGTCATGATGTTCGCCTGGATGAACCGCGAGGCGCTGACACGCACTGTCGAACTGGGCGAGGCGGTTTATTGGAGCCGGTCGCGGCGCAAGCTCTGGCATAAGGGCGAGGAATCGGGCCATGTGCAGAAGGTCGGCGAAATCCGCCTGGACTGCGATAACGACGTAATCTTGCTCAAGATCGAACAGACCGGCGACATCGCCTGCCATACTGGCCGGCGTTCCTGCTTCTTCAATCGCTTGCTTGAAGGCAATCGTTGGGAGGCCGTCGAACCGGTTTTGAAGGCTCCGTCGGAGATTTACAAATGATCGATCTCGAAGTGCTGCACAGATTGTCCACCACCCTGGTCGAGCGCAAGAACGAATCGGCCGACAGCTCCTATGTCGCAAGCCTCTATGCCAAGGGCACCGACGCGATCTGCAAGAAATTGGCCGAGGAGGCCACCGAGACCATCATGGCCGCCAAGGATGGCGGTCATCGCCAGATCGTCTATGAAGTGACCGATCTGTGGTTCCACAGCATGGTGCTGCTCAGCCACTTCGGCCTTTCGGTGGACGACGTGCTCGTCGAGCTGCGGCGGCGCGAGGGCATCTCCGGTATCGACGAGAAAGCCTCGCGGAGCAAGTGATGGACTGCCTGTTCTGCCGCATCGTCGCGGGCGAAATTCCGTCGCAGAAAGTGTTCGAGGACGACGAAATCCTGGCGTTCAAGGACATCCGGCCGCTTGCGCCCATGCATGTGCTGATCATTCCGAAACGCCATATCGAATCGCTAGCTACCGTAAGCGAGGCCGAAGCCGGCCTGCTCGGCCGCATGCTCGCCAAGGCTGGCCCGCTCGCGCGCGAACTCGGTGCGGCGAGCGGCTTTCGCACGATCATCAACACAGGCGAGGTAGGCGGGCAGGAGGTGTATCATCTACACCTGCATATCATCGGCGGTGGCAAAGCCTTACCCGCCATGATCAAGTACTAGTATTGAATTGAGCGCCGTCGGCGTTCTGAAGGAGCATACGATGGGTTCATTTAGCATCTGGCACTGGCTGATCGTGCTCGTAATCGTGATGATGGTCTTCGGCACCAAGAAGTTACGTAATATGGGCGAAGATCTCGGCGGTGCGGTCAAGGGATTCAAGCAAGGCATGAAGGACGGCAGCGATCAGGCCGAGGCCGATCGGGCGCAGATCTCGAAAACGACGATCGACGCCGAGGTCCGCGAAAAGGACAAGGTCTGAGCTAAAAACGCTCGCTTGAGGGGCGCCGAAGGCGGCGCCCTTTTTGTTTCTAAAAGAGTCCTCCATGTTGGATGTCGGTTTTTCCGAAATCGTAGTAATCGGAGTCGTGGCGCTGGTCGTCATCGGCCCGGAAAAGCTCCCGCGCGTTGCGCGCACGGCGGGTGTTCTGCTAGGCCGCCTGCAGCGGCATGTGGCCGAAGTGAAGGCCGACATCAACCGCGAGATCCAGATCGACGAAATGAAGCGCCTGCAATCCGAGGTGCTCGAATCGGCGCGCGAGATCGAACAAAATATGCAGTCGCAGGCGCGCGCGATCGAACAAAGCGTGCAGCCCATCGCTGCGGAAGCGAATGCAGTCGCGGACGATCTGAAAGCAACAACGGCCTTGGCGCATCCGCAAGCCGAGGCAATGGCCTGGGTGAGCGAGAACAAGCTACCCTCCGCCGGTGAATTGACGCCCGTAGCGCCGCCCGAAAACCTGGCGGCCATTCAGATTCCGCCGATGATGCCAACGCTTCCCGAAGCCGCGCAGCCCGTACCCGAAGAAGCCGTCGACGATCATCAACTCGACCTCTTCGCGGCAGCGTCCGCTCCCCCCAAGTCCTGAATTGTCCATGGCTGCAGCCGATACCCCCGAAGAAAGCTTCATCTCTCATTTGATCGAGCTGCGCACGCGGCTCGTGCGCGCTGCCGCCGGCGTGCTAATCGTCTTCCTCTGCCTGATGCCGTTCTCCTCGCAGATCTACGACCTGCTCGCCGCGCCGATGATCCATGCCCTGCCCGAAGGCGTGCGCATGATCGCCACCGGCGTTGTCGCGCCGTTCTTCGTACCGGTCAAGGTCACGCTGATGGCGGCCTTCGTGGCGTCGCTGCCGTGGGTGCTCTACCAGGTGTGGGCCTTCGTCGCGCCGGGGTTGTATGCGCACGAAAAACGCTTTGCTGCGCCGTTGATCATCGCCAGCTCGCTGTTGTTCCTGGCCGGCATGGCGTTTTGTTATTTCTTCGTTTTCGGCACGGTCTTCAAGTTCATTGCGAGCTTCGCGCCCAAGAGCATCACGCCCGCGCCGGACATCGAGCAGTATCTGTCGTTCGTGATGACGATGTTCCTCGCTTTCGGCACCACCTTCGAAGTGCCCATCATCGTGGTCCTGCTCGTCAAGACCGGCGTCGTCACGATCCAAAAACTCAAGGAAGTGCGCGCCTACGTCATCGTCGGCGCCTTCGTCGTCGCAGCCGTCATCACGCCGCCCGACGTCACCTCGCAGATCATGCTGGCGCTGCCGATGTGCCTGCTTTACGAAATCGGCCTGCTCGTGGCGCGCTTCGTGGCACCCAAGGCCGATGCAACATCGGTCCAGGCGCACGATTAGCGTGCCTTACTCCTGCAACGATTCCGGCGGCGGGCGGCGGGCGATCTTGACGGCTCGCTCGATCGACTGATTGCCGCGCCGGATCGAGAGTTTGGCGTCGTGGCCTGGCGCTAGCATTGCAATTGTCTCCAGCATCTGTTGCGCATCGCGGACCGGCTGCGCATCGATTGCCACGAGCATGTCGCCCGGTTTGATGCCGCCCCGGTCGGCCGGGCTACCGTTGATGATGCCGGCGATCAAGGTGCCGTCCTGGGCCGGCAGACCTAGCGATTTCGCCTGTTCGGCCGTCACCTCGCGCACCTCGACGCCGATCCAGCCGCGCGTGACGCTACCGGTTTCGATGATCTGTTCCATGATGCGGTGCGCAATCGATACCGGAATCGCGAAACCGATGCCGAGCGAGCCGCCCGAGCGCGAGTAGATCGCCGAATTGATCCCGACCAGATCGCCCGCGACATCGACGAGCGCGCCGCCCGAGTTGCCGGGATTGATCGCCGCGTCGGTCTGGATGAAGTTCTCGTAGGTATTGATGCCGAGCCGCGTGCGTCCGAGCGCGCTGACGATGCCCATTGTCACGGTCTGGCCGACGCCGAAGGGGTCGCCGATGGCCAGTACGACATCGCCGACACGCAGCATTTCGGGTTTGCCGAAGGTGATCGCCGGCAATTTGTCGGCCTCGATGTGCAGTACCGCGAGATCGGATTCGGGGTCGCGCCCGACGATCTTCGCCGGCAGGCTGCGCCCGTCATAGAGTGCCACCTCGATATCGTCCGCGCCTTCGACGACGTGGTTGTTCGTCAGGATGAAACCGTTATTGCTGACGATCACGCCCGAACCCAGTCCCGCCGAGCGGCGCGGACTGCCGCCACGGCGTTCGCCGAAGAAACGCCGAAACAGCGGATCGTCCGCGAAAGGTGCGCGCTGGCTGACCTCCTTGCTCGTGAATACATGGACGACCGAGGGCAGGGCTTTGTCGGCGGCGCCGGAATACGAGCCGCGAGATGGCGCGGGCCCGCTTTGCGAGGCTGCCGGCGAAGCCGCCTCTTGAACTGGCACGAGCGTGGGAAACGGCATTTCGTGCGGCAACCAGGCGGATTTTAGCGTCGTCAGCACGAACAGCACGGCGAGCGAGACAGTGACAGCTTGGCAGAAGATCAGCCACAACCGGCGCATAATCGAAAGCTTTCAAAACTTTCGCGGCGGTGCATGATGCGACCGCGAGCGATATGGAACGGAAATGAAACGCGAAGAATTGCAGATCTATCTGGACGCGCTCTTGTTCGCTTCAAAAACCAAGGATTATTGTCCAAACGGATTGCAGGTGGAAGGCGCGCCGGAGGTGCGTCACATCGTGTGCGGCGTGACGGCGAGCCTTGCGTTGATCGAGGCGGCAATCGCGCGCGGCGCCGATACGCTGCTCGTCCATCATGGCTATTTCTGGCGCGGCGAGGACCCGCGCGTCGTCGCGACGCGCCGCACGCGGCTCGCCCAGCTTTTGCGCCATGACATCAATCTGTTCGCCTACCATCTGCCGCTCGATCTGCATCCTGAGCTGGGCAACAACGCGCAGTGGGCGCGCGTCATGGGCTGGCGGCCGGATGGCGCTTGCGGCGAGCAGGATCTGATCGGTCTGGCGAGGCTGGACGCGCCGGAAAGCGCTGCGCGCATCGCGCGCTCGATTGCCGCGCGAACGGGGCGCGAGCCGCTGCTCGTCGGTGCGGCGGAGCGATCCGTTTCGCGTGTTGCATGGTGTACGGGTGCTGCGCATTCGATGTTCGAGGCGGCAATCAACGCCGGCGCCGAGCTTTTTGTCTCGGGCGAGATTGCGGAACAGACCGTGCATCTGGCGCGCGAGAGCGGCGTGCCTTATATCGCGGCCGGCCATCACGCGACCGAACGCTACGGTATTCAGGCGCTCGCCGCGCATCTTTGTGTGGCGAAAGCGCTGCGCTGCGAATTCGTCGATATCGAAAACCCGGTTTAGCCTGAAGGCCAGGACCGCCGGCATTCGACCTGAGTTAGCCGCTTCCGGACGCCGCATAAGTTCGAGCATTACTTCAGTTTGAGGATAGACGCTGCTGAACTTTAAGGCGAAAGTCGATGAAGTGCTGCTGCGGACGCGGTTTTTCGTGCAGTGTTTGTGAACATTTACACGTTGTTTTTGTCTTCCAGGCGTAGGCTCAGTGCAGCCGTAAGCAGGATCAATGATGCGATAGATATTTTTTATTTTTCGTATCGTGCAATGACTTTTCGCATTGTAGCAAAGAGGCGCGAAAATATCTTTGATCCAGCAAGCTTGCCCGGGCCGGTAGGGCGTCCTAGAGTGCCATGTATCGAGGCGCGATCGGATAACGGTCGCGCCAGGAAATGCCAGAACCAATGCCCCCTTCCGGCTAGCCGCCGGCGTGCTCGGAATACGGTCCCCCAGCTTCGGCGGGACAGATTCTTCGGGGTTTCCGGTTCCACTGGGTTGCCATAGGAGGGCATCATGGATATAGCCGTCAAAGCGATGGATAAACCCGCAGCAGGAGATCCCTGGCGCGGATTCACCGAAGGACGCTGGCAAACGGAAGTCGATGTGCGCGATTTCATTCAGCGCAACTACCGTCCTTACGAGGGCGACGATTCCTTCCTAAGCGGTGCCAGCGACCGCATCAAAAAGCTTTGGGAGAAGCTTCAGCCGACGCTTGTGGAAGAGCGCGAAAAAGGCGTGCTCGACATCTCCCAGATTCCGTCCGATATCACGGCCCATGCGCCGGGCTATATCGACAAGGATCAGGAACTCATCGTTGGCTTGCAGACCGAAGCGCCGCTCAAGCGCGCGATCATGCCGAACGGCGGCTGGCGCATGGTGGTCAGTTCGCTCGAAGCCTATGGCTATACGCCAGACCCGCATGTGGCGGACATCTTCACGAAGTATCGCAAGACGCATAATGCCGGTGTCTTCGACGCCTACACGTCGGCGATTCTCAAGTGCCGCAAGTCGGGCATCGTGACGGGCTTGCCGGACGCTTACGGGCGTGGCCGGATCATCGGCGACTATCGCCGCGTTGCGCTCTATGGCGTCGATTTCCTGATTGCCTCGAAGAAGAAGGAAAAGGCCGAGCTCGACAGCTCGCACTCGACCGAGGAAATTATCCGCGTGCGCGAGGAGCTGTCCGAACAGGCGCGTTCGCTGGCCCAACTCAAAGAAATGGCCGCCAACTACGGTTGCGACATCAGTAAACCCGCAGGCTCGGCCCATGAAGCCGTGCAGTGGACTTACTTCGCTTACCTCGCCGCGATCAAGCAGCAGAACGGCGCGGCCATGTCGGTTGGGCGCGTGTCGAGTTTCCTCGATGTCTTTATCGAGCGCGATCTCGTCGACGGTCGCATCACCGAGCAGTTCGCGCAGGAAATCATTGATGATTTCGTCATGAAGCTGCGGCTCGTGCGCTTTTTGCGCACGCCCGAATATGATGAACTATTCTCGGGCGACCCGGTATGGGCGACCGAATCGATCGGCGGCATGGGCGAGGATGGCCGCACGCTCGTCACGAAGACGAGCTTTCGCATGCTCAACACGCTGTACAACCTCGGCCCCGCACCAGAGCCCAATCTCACGGTGTTCTGGACGCCTGCGCTGCCGATGGGTTTCAAGCAGTTCTGCGCCAAGGTTTCGATCGATACCTCTTCGATTCAATACGAGAGTGACGAATTGATGCGCCCGCGCTGGGGCGACGACTGCGCGATCGCGTGCTGCGTTTCGGCGATGCGCGTCGGCAAGCAGATGCAGTTCTTCGGCGCTCGCGTGAATCTTGCCAAGACGATGCTCTACGCGATCAACGGCGGCCGCGACGAAATCTCGGGCGAGCAGATCGGCCCGGTATTGCCGCCGTACGAGGGCGAATACCTCGACTACGATACGGTCATGAAGCGTCTCGACATCATGATGGACTGGCTCGCGAGCACCTATGTGAATGCGCTCAATGTCATCCATTACATGCACGACAAGTATTGCTACGAAGCGATCGAGATGGCGCTGCACGATCGCGATATCCTGCGCACGATGGCTTGCGGCATCGCCGGTTTGTCGCACGCGACCGATAGCTTGGCGGCAATCAAGTTCGCGAAGGTCAAGCCGGTGCGCGATGAGCGCGGCGTGATCACCGATTACGAGACGGCCGGCGAATTCCCGTGCTATGGCAATAACGATGACCGCGCCGACGACATCGCAACCTGGCTCGTTTCGACGATGATGGAAAAGATCCGCAAGTACCCGACCTATCGCAATTCATTGCATACGCAATCGGTGCTCACGATCACCTCGAATGTCGTGTATGGCAAGAAGACCGGCACCACGCCGGATGGCCGCAGGAAGGGCCAACCCTTTGCGCCGGGCGCGAACCCCTCGAACAACCGCGACACGCATGGCGCGCTGGCAGCAATGATGTCGGTCGCGAAGATCCCCTATGAAGACGCGGCTGACGGAATTTCCCTCACGCTGTCGTTCTCGCCCAGCGCGCTGGGTCACTGATTTACGGAAGAAAAGGAAATACTCATGGCAACCGTTGAACAAACCGACAAGCTCGTAGGCTTTCTTGATGCCTACTTCGGCAGCGAAGGCTTTCACGTCAATGTGAACGTCCTCAATCGCGATATGCTGATCGATGCAATGGAGCATCCCGAAAACTATCCGCAGCTCACGATCCGCGTATCGGGTTATGCGGTGAACTTCGTCAAGCTCACGCGCGAACAGCAACTCGATGTCATCAACCGCACTTTCCATACGCATTAATCGCGTGGCGTGACGAACCGTCTCACCGGAAACCGGTACGAGCTGAAGGTCCAAGGATCCGGCGCCGCCCCAGAGGGCGGGTCGGATCATTTTGCGATCCACGCAGCCGATCTCGAAGACGTTGCCGAGGACAGCGACGCTTCGCTGTCGGGCTATATTCATTCGTACGAAATGGGCAGCGCGGTCGACGGCCCCGGTATCCGCGCCGTGGTCTTCCTCTCGGGCTGCCTCTTGCGCTGCCAGTACTGTCATAACCCCGATACCTGGCACAAGATGCACGGCACGCCGACCTCGGCCGCCGATCTGATGGCCGAACTGAAGAAATACGTACGACCGCTGACGCTTTCGAAAGGCGGCGTCACCCTGTCCGGTGGCGAACCGCTCGTGCAGCACCGCTTTGCCAAGCGCATCCTGCGCCGCTGCAAGGAGCTCGGCCTGCATACCGCGCTCGACACCTGCGGCCGGCTCGGCGAAAAGCTGTCCGATGAAGAATTGATGGATGTCGACCTGAATCTGCTCGACATCAAGTCCGGCGACGAAGAGACCTATTACCGTGTCACCCATCAGCCCTTGCAGCCGACGCTCAATTACGTGAAGCGCCTGTCCGAGCTTAACCGCCCGACATGGGTGCGTTTCGTCCTCGTGCCGGGGCTGACGGATGCTTGGGATAACGTCGAGCGTGTTGCCGATATCGCGGCGTCGATTCGCGGCATCGAGCGCGTCGAGATCCTGCGCTTCCACCAGATGGGCAGGCCCAAATGGGAGCAACTCGGTCTTGCGTATTCGCTCGACGGCGTGGAGCCGCCGGACAGCGTGCTGACCGAACGGGTCCGCGAACAATTCCGTTCGCGTGGTCTGACTGTTTTGTGATGTGTCCGTGACGCGAGCCGCAGGGCGCAAGCGTCATGGGGATTCTGCCCTTCCTAGCCCGGCGAACCGTGCAAGGTTTCATCTGCGCGCATCGCCGATCTTAAGACTTTAAAAGAAGATTCGCGACGCACAATGAGCAACCCGATTCTCATCATCAACGCGGGCTCGTCGAGCCTTAAATTTTCCGTCTTCGTCGACGACAAGGAAGCGCTGCTGCTCAAGCTGCGCGGCCAGATCGAAGGCATCTACACGACGCCAAGCTTTTCGGCCAAGGATGCGTCCGATACCCCGATTGGCAGTCACGATTGGGCCGAGGGTACGCAACTGGGCCACGACGGCGCGCTGGTACACATCATCGAGTTTCTGGCCCAGCAGGGTGTCGGTAGCCCGCGCGTCGTGGGCCATCGCGTGTTGCATGGCGGGCTCGAATTCTCGGCGCCTGCGCGCGTGACGCCCGAAGTGCTTGCGCGTCTGGAAACTTATGTACCCTTCGGGCCGTTGCACCAGCCGCATAACCTGACGCCGATCCGCTGGTTGATGGAGCGCCAGTCGGGCCTGCCCCAGGTTGCCTGTTTCGACACCGCCTTTCATCGCACGCAGCCTAAGGTCGCCGAGCTTTATGCCTTGCCGCTAAAGTTCGCCGAGGAAGGTATTCTGCGCTACGGCTTCCACGGTCTGTCCTACGAATACATTTCCAGCGTACTCGAACGCTACGACGCGCGTGCCGCCGGTGGCCGCACGATCGTGCTGCACTTGGGTAATGGCGCCTCGATGAGCGCGATGCAGGCCGGCAAGGGTGTGGCAACGACGATGGGTTTCACGGCGCTCGACGGGCTTGCAATGGGCACGCGCTGCGGTGCTATCGATCCGGGCGTGCTGCTGTATCTGATGGATCAGCGCGGCATGAGCCCGCGCGACATCGAACAACTGCTCTATCGCGAATCGGGGATGCTCGGCCTGTCCGGCGTGTCGAGCGATATGCGCGTGCTGCTCGCCAGCGAGGAGCCGAACGCGAAGCTTGCAATCGACTACTACGTCTATCGCATCGTGCGTGAGATCGGTTCTTTCGCCGGCGCGCTCGGCGGACTCGATTCGCTCGTCTTCACCGGCGGCATCGGCGAGAACGCGGCGGCGATCCGCGCGCGTATCGTTGAAGGCTGCGCTTGGCTCGGTATCGAACTCGACATGGCCGCGAACGCCACGAAGTCCGCGCGGATTTCGACCGCCAAGAGCCGCACGTCGGCCCTCGTGATTCCGACCAATGAGGAACTGATGATCGCGCGCCACTGCCTGCGGGTGCTCGAAGGCTGAAACGTCCGCCCCGTCGCTGCACGCAGCGGGGCGGGCCGTATTTCAGTTACTCGAAAGTGCGGCGATGTGCAGTGGGTTGAAGGCCCACTGCTTTTCCCATGCGGCACGAACCATGTTCGGGTATTCCGGCCGGCCAAGGCTGCCGTTGTAGCGGCCGAGCGCGCGGTAGAGATCGCCCTGCTCGATGTCGAGGTAGTGGCGCAGGATCGTACAGCCATAGCGCAGATTCGTGCGCAGGTGGAAGAGATTCTGGTCGTCCGATCCGATCTGGCGCACCCAGAATGGCATGACCTGCATATAGCCGCGCGCCCCGGCGCCCGATACCGCGTACTTCTTGAAGCCGCTCTCGACCTGGATCAGGCCGAGCACGAGCTGCGGATCGAGCCCCGCGCGCTGCGCTTCGTAATAAACCGTTCTGAGAAAATCGATCCGTTCGCGCGGATCGGGCATGCGTTTGGCGAGCTTCTGCGACATTTCGCCAAACCAGCGCACGCGCTCGGTCGGGTCGGCAAAACGGGGTTCCGGTGCGCTGCGATCGCTGATCGCGCCATGCAGGGCCGCCTGCACGCTGGCCGAAAGCGCCTCTTCGTGCTGTGCGCCGGCAAAGGCGGGCGTGGTGAAGAGCGCAAAGAGGATGAGGGCGGCCAGGCGGTGCTTGGGCATGTCAGCCTTTATGCCTGTAGGCGCGACTTCAGGAATGCCGTTAGCTCGGCGACCGCGACTTTTGTTGCTTGCGCGTCGCTGCGGCCCTGGTATTCGGCCTCGCCGGCGGCGAGACCGCGGTCGGAGAGCACGACGCGGTGCGGCACGCCGATCAGTTCCCAGTCGGCGAACATCGCGCCGGGGCGCTCGCCGCGGTCGTCGAGGATTGCGTCGATGCCGGCTACTGTGAGTTCTGTGTAAAGCGCGTCGGCGGCGGCCTTGACCTCGGCCGAGCGGTCGTAGCCGATCGGGCAGATTGCGAGCCGGAACGGCGCGATGGCGTCGGGCCAGACGATGCCGCGTGCATCGAAACCCTGTTCGATTGCCGCGCCGAGGATGCGCGTCACGCCAATACCGTAGCAGCCCATCTCGAAATGCTTGGGGCGGCCGTCTTCGTCGAGGAAGGTCGCGCCCATCGCTTGCGAGTACTTTGTGCCGAGGTAAAACACGTGGCCGACTTCGATGCCGCGTTGGATTGCGAGTGTGCCGCGACCGTCGGGCGAAGGGTCGCCTTCGACGACATTGCGGATGTCGGCGACGACATCGGGCTCGGGCAGATCGCGGCCCCAGTTGACGCCGGCGATATGGAAATCGGGTTCGTTCGCGCCGGTGATGAAATCGTGCATGCGCGCAACCGTGCGGTCGGCAACGATCTTTACGGGCTGCTTGAGTCCGATGGGGCCAAGGTAACCCGGCTTGCAGCCGAAGTGTTCGACGATTTCGGCCTCGCTCGCGAAGCGCAAACCCTCTTTAAGTCCTTCGATCTTGCCGGCCTTCACTTCGTTGAGGTCGTGATCGCCGCGTACGAGCAGGAGCCAGATCGTGGTCTTCACAACCGCGCCACTTGCGTCGGTTTCGTCGCTTGCCAGCACGAGCGATTTGACGGTATTTGCAAGTGCGGTGCCGAGCAGGGTGGCAACGTCTTTGCAGGTACTCTTGGCGGGGGTCGCGACTTTCTGCATCGCTTGCGTGGGCGCTGCGCGCTCGGCTAGCAGCGGCAGGGCCTCGGCCAGTTCAATGTTGGCGGCGTAGTCCGAATCCGGGCAGTAGATGATCGCATCCTCGCCGGTGTCGGCAATGACCTGGAATTCGTGCGAGCGGTCGCCGCCGATCGCACCAGTGTCGGCGGCGACGGCACGGTAACGCAGTCCCATGCGGTCGAAAATCCTGCAATAGGCGGCGTACATCGCTTCGTAGCTACGGCCGGCGGCGTCGCTGTTGCGGTCGAAGGAATACGCGTCCTTCATGACGAATTCGCGTCCGCGCATCACGCCGAAGCGCGGGCGGCGCTCGTCGCGGAACTTGGTTTGAATCTGGTAGAAATTCTTCGGCAGCGCGCGGTAGCTCTTGAGTTCCTGGCGCGCGATGTCGGTGACGACCTCTTCAGATGTCGGCTGGATCGCGAACTCGCGGCCATGACGATCCTTCATGCGCAGCATCTCCGGACCCATCTTGTCCCAGCGGCCGGATTCCTGCCACAGCTCGGCCGGCTGAACCAGCGGCATCACGAGTTCGATTGCGCCGGCCCGGTTCATTTCCTCGCGGATGATGGATTCGACCTTGCGGATCACGCGCAGGCCCATCGGCATGTAGCTGTAGATGCCAGCGGAGAGTTTACGGATCAGGCCGGCGCGCATCATCAGTTTGTGGCTGAGAATTTCGGCGTCGGCGGGTGCTTCCTTGAGCGTCGTGATGAGAAACTGGCTTGCGCGCATGACAAATGGGGATTTTTGGACAATCGCGGATTCTAACCCAGGGACTAGAGGGGCCGCCCTTCTCTGCGGCGACTTTCCTTCGTTTCGCCGCTGTGAAAGAATCCGTAACAGTTCAAGTCTTTATCAGGTGATTTTCATGCTCGACCGGGACGGTTATCGGCCCAACGTCGGCATCATCCTGGTCAACGCGCGCAATGAGGTCTTCTGGGGCAAACGCATCCGAGAGCATTCCTGGCAATTCCCGCAAGGTGGCATCAAGCATGGGGAATCCCCGGAGCAGGCGATGCTCCGCGAACTTCACGAAGAAGTGGGTTTGCGGCCGGAGCATGTGAAGATCCTCGGCCGTACGCGCGGTTGGCTGCGGTATGACGTGCCCCGCCATTGGGTCAAACGCGAGTGGCGCACTACGTATCGGGGGCAGAAGCAGATCTGGTTTCTGTTGCGGCTAACCGGTCGCGACAGCGATGTCTCGTTGCGCGCGACCGAAAAGCCCGAATTCGATGCCTGGCGCTGGTCGGAATTCTGGGTGCCACTCGATTCGGTAATCGAATTCAAGCGTCAGGTCTATCGGCTTGCGCTCAACGAGCTGTCCACCATTCTGTTCCGTGGCGCGCCGCCGGTTCGCCCTGCGACCTATGTACTCGCGCCTGTGGAAAGCGACGCCAGCGTCGGCGGCGGGTGAGCCTCGGCGCGTCGCTGACGGTCTATAACGACATCAATGTTGTTGCGAACGAGAGGTCGATATGGAGCGCCTCCAGTATTTGCCCCTGCCCGAGCGGGCGCTTGGCATCGAGAATGTGGACGTAGCGACTCCCGGCGCCGCGCCGCGCGTCGAAGTCGATTCGCCCGCGCTCGAAGTCATGACCGATCTGCGCCGCGTGCCGGCGGCAACCGTTTTGCCAACAACATCGCTCGAACAGGCGCGCACGGTGATGATTCATCGCGGCGTAAGGTTGCTACTCGTTTGCGACAGCGATGCACGGCTTGCCGGCGTGATCAGCGCGACCGATCTGCTCGGCGAACGGCCGTTGCAAATTGCGTTGCAGCGGCACTGCAAGCGCGAGGAGCTGGAGGTCGAGGATGTCATGATCCCGCTGCGCGAAGTGCTCGCAATTGCGCTAACCGACATCCTCGCCGCCGAGGTTGGCCATGTGATCGCCAGCTTGCTGCGCGCGGGCCGACAGCATGCGCTCGTGATCGAACACGACGCCGCAGGAAAAGCGAGCGTGCGCGGCATATTTTCGGCCTCGCAGGTCGCGCGTCAGCTCGGCCGGCCAGTCGAGCCAGAAGCGATTGCGCGGACCTTCGCCGAAATCGAGGCCGCCCTGCATTGAAAACTTGGAGAACATAGCGAAATGATCGATACCCTGATCAACGAATTCGACCGTGCCCTGCGCACGGTCTTCGCCGAGGCGCATTCGCAGCGGCCGAATCCGGCTGCAGAGGCGTTCGACGCCGAACTGAGCGAAGCCGAAAAGCAGCATGTGGCCGGACTCATGCGCGTGAATCACGTCGGCGAAATTTGCGCCCAGGCGCTCTATCAGGGGCAAGCGTTGACCTCGCGCGATCCGGCCGTCAGCGCCGCATTGCGCACGGCGGCGGACGAAGAAACCGAGCATCTGGCCTGGACCGAGCAACGTTTGGCCGAACTTGGCGCGCGCAAAAGCTTGCTCAATCCGCTCTGGTACGCCGGCGCGTTGGCGCTCGGCGTGGCTGCGGGCAAGCTAGGTGACAAATGGAGCCTCGGCTTTCTTGCCGAAACCGAACGCCAGGTCGAGGCGCATCTGGACAGTCATCTACAACATCTGCCTGACGCCGATGCGCGGTCGCGCGCAATCGTCGAGCAGATGAAACGCGACGAGGCCGGGCACGCCGAAACGGCCGTCGCACTCGGCGCGGCCGAACTGCCGGCACCGGTGCGTATCGCGATGCGGTTTGCCTCGCGGGTAATGACGACGACCGCCTATCGGGTTTGAAGGGCGGCTAACCGCCGCGATGCTCAGGATTCGACGATTTCGAAATCGTGACTGACATCGGCCGTCTTGCCGAGCATGATCGAGGCCGAACAGTACTTCTCGGCCGAGAGCAAGATCGCCCGCTCGACGGCTTCGCGCTTGAGCGCCTTGCCGCTGACGATGAAGTGATAGTGAATTCGCGTGAAGACCTTGGGATCGGTTTGAGCGCGCTCGGCCGACAGCTTGACTTCGCATCCGGCAACTGCGTGGCGACCGCGTTTGAGAATGGTCACGACATCGAAGGCCGTACAGCCGCCCGCGCCGACGAGCAGCATTTCCATCGGACGCGGCGCACGGTTCTGGCCGCCTGCATCGGCCGCGCCTTCCATCGGTACCAGATGACCGCTACCCGTGCTGGCCAGAAACGTGGCTTCGCCGATCCACTTAACGCTGCATTCCATTCGCCAATCCTCGTTGTGCAAGAAGCAGAATTGTACTGAAGCTTGGCCTGCCTACAGAAAATGCTGCATCGCGGAATGTGTGAGGTTCGGCAGATCGTATTAATCCATTTCGGCTAATGAACGTTTGGTTTGTTAGGAAAAAAAACACATTTCAAACAGTGCCTTGCCGATATATAAGTGTTGTTTATAGCTAAATCAGCAACTTCTTTCCCATAAGGCGAATATTTCCTTGCAATGCACAAAATTCTTGCCCATAATCCAAACCGTACTGATTGAGTCGGTGAAGCGTTAAGCCCTCGCGGGCTGCCGGATCGGCCCAATTCTGGTTTGTCTCCTCCACCCTCCTCCTTTGGTGTGGACTTGGCGCAGCTCATAAGGGCTGCGTTTTTTTTTGCCTTTTTTCTGAAGAGAAACCGATGGTTTGACATGCTTCGGCTCTCGCAGGTAAAATCTCTGGCTTTCCGATTTGGGCCTAAAACTGGGTCCTAGAAGAACTAAAGGACACTCTTATGAGGACGTTTTCTGCCAAGCCGCACGAAGTCAAGCGTGATTGGTACGTGGTGGACGCGACCGACAAGGTTCTGGGCCGTCTTGCCTCCGAAATCGCACGTCGACTCCGCGGTAAGCACAAGGCTATCTACACGCCGCACGTCGATACCGGTGATTTCATTGTCGTCGTCAATGTCGAAAAGCTGCGTGTAACCGGAACCAAGGCGCAAGACAAGAAATACTACCGCCACTCGGGTTACCCGGGCGGTATTTACGAAACCAACTTCGAGAAGTTGCAGCAGCGCTTCCCGGATCGTGTTTTGACCAAGGCTGTCAAAGGTATGCTCCCGAAGGGACCGCTCGGTTACGCGATGCTCAAGAAGCTCAAGTGCTACGCGGGGACTCAACATCCGCATAGCGCCCAGCAACCGCAGGCACTCGAAATCTAATCCCGGAGCGTATTCATGGCCTTCCCGAACAATCACAATTACGGTACGGGTCGTCGCAAAACTGCGGTGGCGCGTGTTTTCATCAAGCAAGGTAGCGGCGCGATTACGGTCAACGGAAAGCCGTTGGACGTGTTTTTCTCGCGTGAAACCGGTCGCATGATCGTGCGTCAGCCGCTAGAACTGACCGAGACACTCGGTAAGTTCGATATCCAGGTCAACGTCGGCGGTGGCGGCGAATCCGGCCAGGCAGGCGCCGTGCGCCACGGCATTACGCGCGCGCTGATCGATTACGACGAGTCCCTCAAGGCCGCGCTGAAGAAGGCCGGATTCGTGACGCGCGATGCGCGCGAAGTCGAGCGTAAGAAGGTCGGCCTGCACGGCGCCCGTCGTCGCAAGCAATTCTCGAAGCGCTAAGTCTTGCTGCTTTGAAGTACAAAAAGGCCCGCAGTTTTGCGGGCCTTTTTGTTATCGAAATACATGAAATGCCGCGAGTCGACAAAAAGCCGTGTTTAACACGGCTTTTTTGTTGAGTTAGACCGAATCGCTACGCTTATCGCATTCGATCAACGCATACGCGCTGTGATTGTGGATCGATTCGAAATTCTCCGATTCCACGATGTAGCTGTAAATTCGTGTATCGGCATTGAGCGCGCCGGCGACATCGCGAACCATATCTTCGACAAATTTCGGATTGTCGTAGGCACGCTCTGTAACCCATTTTTCGTCGGGCCGCTTGAGCAGGCCGAAAAGCTCGCAGGATGCCTGGCCCTCGACGAGGCTGACGACATCCTCGATCCAGACCCGATCGATCGTCTTGGCCGTTACGGTTACGTGCGAGCGCTGGTTGTGCGCACCGCGCTCGGAAATTTTCTTCGAGCATGGGCAGAGGCTCGTGACCGGTACGACGACCTTCATCGTGAATTCGCTCTTACCGCCGGGCAGAATCTCGCCAGTGAAGGTGACCTCGTAATCCATCAGGCTTTTCACGCCGGAAACCGGCGCGGCCTTATTGATGAAATAGGGGAAGGTCATTTCGATATGGCCGGTTTCGGCTTCGAGTCTGCGGACCATCTCGCGTAGCATCGGTTCGAAGGATTCGACCGAGATCTCGTGCTCGTGTCCGTTGAGAATCTCGATGAAACGCGACATGTGGGTGCCCTTGAAATTGTGCGGGAGGCCCACGTACATATTGAATATTGCGACGGTGTGCTGGACGCCGCCGTCGCGATCTGCCACCCGGACCGGATGCCGGATCGATTTGATGCCGACTTTGTTGATCGCCAGATGGCGGCGATCTTCGCTGCTCTGCACGTCGGCCATGGCCACTTCGCGTGCGCTTACGCTATTCATGCTTGCCTTTCCTGATGCTGACGTGCGTGGCCGTGGGGAATACCCGCCGGCGTTAGCGGCACGCCTGAAATAGGGGGATGGGCGTGTTTGCGCCAGGATACAGGAGCGAATCCTAGCATTCCCGACTAATCCACTCAACTATTGCACCAATAGCGAAAACCTTGCGCGGACACGCTCGACGATGTGGGCTGCGTCTAGCCCGACTACGTTCATCAGCTGCGCCTGGTCGCCATGGTCGATAAAGTGATCCGGCAGGCCCAGTCGCATAAAAGGCCGGACAATGCCAGCCTCTTCGAGCGTGCGCGCGACTTCCGAGCCCGCACCACCAATTACGGCGTTTTCTTCGAGTGTGACGATGAGTTCGTGCGAGCGCGCGAGTTCGAGGATCAACTCGATGTCGAGCGGTTTGACGAAGCGCATGTTTGCAACCGTAGCGTCGAGTTCTTCGGCGGCGGCGAGCGCGGGCGCGAGCAGGCTGCCGAAGGCGAGTAGGGCAATGCCACGGCCCCTGCGGCGCACCTCGCCACGGCCGATGGCAAGCGTAGTGAAGCCCGCCTCGGGCGTGACGCCCATGCCGGTACCGCGCGGGTAACGTACCGCGCTTGGGCCGTCGTAGCGATACGCGGTACTGAACATCTTGCGGCATTCGTCCTCGTCGGCCGGCGCCATGATCAGCATGTTTGGAATGCAGGCGAGGTACGACAGGTCGAAGGCGCCGTGATGCGTTGCGCCGTCCGCGCCGACGAGGCCGCCACGGTCGATTGCAAACATCACCGGCAGGTTCTGAAGTGCAACATCATGAATCAACTGATCGTAGGCGCGCTGCAGGAAGGTCGAATAGATCGCGACGACCGGTTTGGCTCCTTCGCAGGCCATGCCAGCCGCAAAAGTGAGCGCATGTTGTTCGGCGATGCCGACATCGAAATAGCGCTCGGGGTATTCCTGCGCGAAGCGCACAAGCCCTGAACCCTCGCGCATTGCTGGCGTGATGCCGACGAGCCGTTTGTCGGCTGCTGCCATGTCGCACAGCCAGTCGCCGAAGATCTGCGTGTAGGTTGGTTTGGCGCCGCCCTTGCCGGAAGATTGGATGCCAGCGGTATGGTCGAACTTGGAAACACCGTGATAGAGGATGGGGTCGGCTTCGGCCAGCTTGTAACCCTGGCCCTTGCGTGTGACCACATGCAGGAAGAGCGGTCCTTGCAGCTTCTTGAGGTTTTGCAGCGTCGGGATCAGCACGTCGAGATCGTGGCCGTCTATCGGCCCGATGTAGTTGAAACCGAATTCCTCGAACAGCGTACCCGGCGTGATCATCCCTTTGACATGCTCTTCGACGCGCTTGGCGAATTCGAGCATGGACGGCGATATGCGTAACACCTTCTCGCCGGCGCGGCGCGCGGCGTTGAAAGTGCGGCCCGAGAGCAGGCGCGCGAGGATGTTCGTCAGCGCGCCGACCGGCGGTGAGATCGACATTTCGTTGTCGTTGAGAATCACGAGCAGGTCGGAGTCCATGACTCCGGCATTGTTTAGCGCTTCGAAAGCCATGCCTGCGCTCATCGCGCCGTCGCCGATCACGGCAATCGACTTGCGTGCCGTGCCTGCCTGGTGTGCGGCCACCGCCATGCCGAGCGCGGCCGAGATCGAGGTCGAGCTGTGCGCCGTGCCGAAGGTATCAAAGCTGCTCTCGCTGCGGCGCGGAAATCCGGATATGCCGCCGAACTGGCGCAGACCGGCCATGGCCTCGCGCCGTCCGGTCAGCACCTTATGGCCGTAGGTTTGGTGCCCGACGTCCCAGACGATGCGGTCTTCCGGCGTGTTGAATACGTAGTGCAGCGCGATCGAGAGTTCCACCGTGCCGAGATTCGACGATAGATGACCGCCTGTGCGCGATACGGATTCGAGCAGGAAGGCGCGCAACTCGTCGGCCAGGGGCCCTAGATCCTTGCGCTCAAAGCGGCGCAGATCGGACGGTGAATCGATGCGTTCGAGCAGCGGATACTTGCTCATCGGTTAAGAGAGTCCTGAGAGCGCCGCTCAGAAAGAGCGGTCGACGATGAAATCGGTCAATTCGCAAAGGCGCCGCGCATCCGCGCCGAATATATCAAGCGCCTCGTGCGCCTGGGCTCGCAATTCGCAGGCAAGTCGGCGTGCATCGGCGACGCATTGCAGGCTGACATAGGTCGGCTTATTGTTCGCGGCATCCTTGCCGGCGGTTTTGCCAAGCGTGGCGGTGTCTGCCTCGGTGTCGAGAATGTCGTCAACGACCTGGAACAGGAGGCCAATCGTTTTGCCAAAATGATCGAGCGCGGCGAATCTTGCGCCATCGACATCGCCGCAAAGCGCACCGAGCAGGACCGAGGCGCGAATCAGCGCTCCGGTTTTATGCAGATGCATGAATTCGAGTTCTTCGAGGCTGATCTCTTTGCCGACCGCCGCAAGATCGAGTGCCTGTCCGCCGGCCATGCCGCGCGAACCCGCAGCGCGCGCGAGTTGTTCGACCATTGCAAGCTGGCGTGCGGCGTCGCGCAAAAGGCCAGGCTCGGCGAGCAACTGGAAGGCAAGCGTTTGCAGGGCGTCGCCTACGAGCAGCGCTGTCGCTTGATCGAATTCGACATGCACCGTCGGCCTGCCGCGACGCAGGATATCGTCATCCATGCATGGCATGTCGTCGTGCACCAGCGAATAAGCGTGGATCAGCTCGACCGCGCAGGCGGCGGCGTCGAGCGCGTTGTGTGCCGCACCGGAAAGCTCGCCTGCGGCATGGACGAGTAAGGGGCGCACGCGCTTGCCGCCGCCCAGCGTTGCATAACGCATTGCCTCGTGCAGACGTTGTGGCGCAATACGCGCCGCCGGCAGGCGCTGTTCGAGCGCGGCTTCGGTTTGAGCGCGGCATTCGCGCATCCAGGCGGTTAGCGCTGGGTTACTCATGCTCGGCCTCGTCGCCGCTGTCGAGAAACGGCACTAGATTTCCGTTTTCGAGGATCTGGATTTTGCGTTCGGCGTCGCCCAATGTGTCGTCGCAGAAGCGCAGCAGCAGCGTGCCGCGCTCGTACTGAGCGATCGCTTGTTCGAGCGGAAGATCGGGCGATTCCATCGCGGCGACGATTGCCTCGATTTCGGCCATCGCGGATTCGAAAGATTTGGGTTTATTGCTGATTTTTGGCATGGAATTCGCGCGACACGCTACGTAATGCTGACCGCCGGGGCGGGGTATCATGCCTGAAGAGCTGACCTTTTCGTAGGTTTTTGTTTTAAATATACTTTAACACTTTTCGTTTCTGTTTCCCTTGCATAAGAAGGAGGGTGGTGATGTCGGATATCACGACTCGGACTCAACTCGTTCCGGCTGCTTCGCAGCTGCCCGTTTCCTGGTATTTCGATGAAGAGGTCTTCGCATGGGAGAAACGCCTCATCTTCGATGCCGGTCCGGGCTATGCCGGACATGAGTTGATGGTGCCCGAGCCTTCCGACTACCGTTCGATGGAATGGCAGGATCATGCGCGCCTGCTCCTGCGCAGCGACGAAGGTTGCTGGTCGATGTCGAATATTTGCCGCCACCGCCAGGCGATCATGCTGCAAGGCTCGGGCAAGGCCGACAACATCGTCTGTCCGGTCCATCACTGGACATACGACGCTGAGGGGCAACTGATAGGCGCACCGCATTTCCCCGAAAAACCCTGCATGCAGCTCGGTCGCCAGAAGCTCGAATCCTGGAAGGGCCTGCTCTTCAAGGGCCCGCGCGCGGCAAATGCGGATCTAGCCGGCATGCAGCTCGCCGATCAGATCGACTTCTCGGGTTATGTGCTTGGCAAGGTCCAGGTCCACGAATGCAACTACAACTGGAAGACCTTCATCGAGGTTTATCTGGAGGATTACCATGTCATGCCATTCCATCCGGGACTCGGCAACTTCGTCACCTGCGACGATCTGACCTGGCAGTTCGGGGACTGGTACTCGGTGCAGCGCGTCGGCATTACGAACCTCGCGAAGGCCGGTTCTCCCTCCTATGCCAAATGGCATAAGGCGGTGCTCGACTACTACAGGGGGGAAATGCCGCGACATGGTGCGATCTGGCTGACCTATTACCCGAACGTAATGGTCGAGTGGTATCCGCATGTGCTGGTCGTCAGTAGCCTGATCCCGCGCTCGGTGCATCAAACGACAAACGTTGTCGAGTTCTACTATCCAGAGGAAATCGCCGCGTTCGAGCCCGAATTCGTAGCGGCCGAGCAGGCCGCCTACATGGAAACCTGCATCGAAGACGACGAGATCGGCGAACGCATGGATCGCGGACGCATGGCGCTACTGCGCGAAGGCCGCAACGAGGTGGGTCCGTATCAGAGCCCGATGGAAGACGGGATGCAGCATTTCCACGAATTCTATCGACGCGTCATGGGGTCGCATCTGACATAGCAGTTCGCTGCGGGACGCGACAAAGAAAACCCCGCTGGGATTCCAGCGGGTTAAGTGAGTTGCATGTTGTGGGCCATGAGTTTTATATGCGAATAGGCTGGGCGAAATCCCATTCATTATCGTCGATTGTTTTTTTCTCTGCAGGTGTAATTATCAGATACCCTCTTCGTTTCTAAGAGCTGTAATCCCGGGCGATCTGACGGTCAGCGAACAGTGCGGCGACGAAATCGATATTCTTTTCGTATTGGATGTTGTTGGCCCAATCCGGCATGTTGCCTGCCTCAAAAGGGCCGTTTTCATAAATACGGAGATCGTCGATGATGATGACATCCCGGCACGACTTGCGCCATGTATGAATCAGTCGCAACTCTTCTTCCCGAGGTAGCTTGAGTTCCCGAGGCTCTGGGGCGTTGAAACCCTTGAAGTCAGGCGAGCCATACCCTGCAGGGCTCCCGCAGCTACGCACTTGACATAGACGCAGTGTAAATGTTGTTGACACTCAATCACTTGCGATAGCGCTGTTCACGCGCCACTATTTTGTGTAGCGTCCTGCCTATTTGGGTGCGCGATGGAAGCGGGCAAGCTGATGGACATGGTGGAGGTTTTCGAAGGGCTCGATGACTGGCGCAACGCCCAGCAGACACGACACCGCCTGAGCGAGATGCTGACCATTGCGGTGTGCGCAGT